>DATMNL010000015.1:0-48914 GCA_035568995.1 Rhizomicrobium sp.
AGCGCCGGGCCGTCATGCTGGGGCCGCGGCCAATCGGTGATGTCGAGCGTGCCGTCGGGATTGACCCGTGTTTCCGCGCCGATCGCCTCGCCATGCGCCGCCTCCAGGTCACGCCGCAGGAATTGCGCGAATGCGGCCTCCGCCCGTGGCGGCGGCATCAGGCGGCCATCCTGGTCCGCCTGCACCAGACTGAACCGCACGAAATCGTCAAACAACGTTCTTGCCTCCGGCACCAGGTCCTGAACCAGGCGCAGCGCGTCCATCACCAGGGCGCTGTCGCGGTACCAGTGGAAAAAATAATCCGGCTCCGGGTCGTAGGACGCCAGCACCGGCGAGGCCACAACAGAGCCCGCTAAGGGCACAATGGTTTGATAAAAACGCGGCCGGGTTTTCACGATGGCGGGAGAGATGCTTTGGCGCATCATCGCCGCGGCGTGACGGCGCTGTCTGGTGATCCAGTCGTCCAGACTCATAAATGGGGACTGGTGAAACCCAGCCTGGTGAGGCCCCGCCGTACCTCGGGCACCGCCATGAACAGCTTCCACAACAGCCCGCTGCGGTAATTCTCGATCATCACCACGATCGGTCCCTGGTCGATCGCCAGATAGGTATCGGCGCGCCAGGCCTTGGTGTCATTGAAGGCATCGGTGAAACCATAGCGGCCCCAGAGTTTCGGTTTCTTGAGAAAGTGGCGCAGCGCCCGCAACGCCGCTTCCGGCGCATAAGGAAAGCTGGACAGCGCCGCGGTGGGCGAGATGGTGCCATTGTCATGACCCGGCGCATGCGCGTCATAGCCGGCGGGATCATCGCTGGCGGTGAGGCCCCAGCAATCCGGACCGTAACCCTTGAAGCCGCCGGGATTGGCGCGGCAATGGGCGAGATTGATCTTCACCTGCGCCACATTCTGCTGCCAGTAATTGGCATGGCGGTCCTTCAGGTCATGCGGATCAAGGCCGCAAAAGGAATAATGCGCGAAGAACAAAGGCCCACCCAGGTCCGGCCCCAGCGGCAGCGTCACGCCATGAAAAATCTTGCCATTGCGATAATCCGGCCCAGCGCAGAAGCCCTTGTCATACACATCCGCCTTAATGCCGTAGCGCGGGCTGCCCGCCGCCAGCACATAAGTCACCAGCGTTTCGTTCCAGCCCCTTATGTGATGGTTCATGGCGAAACCGTTGTTGGGGCTCCAGTGCCAGGTGAGCACATCCTGCCCTTGCGCGTACCAGCTCCATTCCACCTCTTCCCATAATTGAGTGATGCGGCCGCGCAAGCCCGTTTCCCCGGCGCGATCGAAATATTGCCGCGCCGTCAGCAGGCCCATCATCAGGAACGACGTCTCCACCAGATCGCCGCCGTCATCCTTGCGGCCGAAGGGAATGGTCAGGCCCGTCTGGCCATGCAGGAAATGCGGCAAGGCGCCGTGATAACAGGTGGCGCGAACCAGGCAATCGAGCATCCGGTCAAGGCGCGCCAGCGCCGCCTTGCGGGTAACCCAGCCGCGCTCCACCGCCGCCACTATTGCCATCACGCCAAAGCCCGAGCCGCCCACCGCCACCAAATCGTTGCCCGGCGCGCCCTTGACCGTGCAACGGTCGCGCGCCAGGAAGCTGGCTTTTTCCGCCCCCTCCCAGAAGAAACGAAAACTCTGGCGCTGAACGGCCTCCAGCAATGCGTCGTCGGAGAGTTTTGCCAGCGCCGCCGTCACGACGATACAATTTCGGCTGGCGGTTCGGTGATCAGGGCGCGGCGGAAGCTGGCGACGCGCAACAGCGTGGCGCGCCAGTCGGCGATGGTGGAAAAATTGTCCACGAACCAGCGCAGCGAGGATTGCACCTGGATAAAGGCGCCCGCCGCCATCATCATGCCGCCAAAGCTGAGATCGCCGGCGAAATAGGCCGGCGCCGCCGCCAGTATGGGCGCCACCAGCGTCAGCCAGCCATAGCCAGCGGTGACCCAGGTGAGTTCGGTGAGGCCGGTGACCAGCTTGCGCATGGCCAGCAGCACCGTGTGCAGGTCATTGGCGATGCGCCGCTCGGCTTCCTCCTCATCCCGGTCGTCCGCCAGCGCGGGCAGATGCTGGTTCACCTGCATCAGCGAATAGCGCAGTTCCGATTCGCGCTGATAGCGCTCGGCATTCTTGGGAATCAGGCTGCCGCCCACCCAATAGGACAAAAGCGAGCCGGTCATGGCGTAAAGGATCGCCGCCCATACCATATAGCCCGGGATCGAAAATGTGTGCCCCTGCCAGTGAAAGATGAACCCGCGGGAGAGCACCCACAGCACTTCGACAAAAGTGACCAGCAGGACGGAGGATTGCAGCAGCTGCACCCCCAGGTCGCCGGAAAGTTCGCTGAGGTGGCGCGCATCCTCATGCATGCGCTGGTCGGGATTGACCCCGATGGCCCCTTCGCCGGCAAGGCGGGCGCCGCGCCCGGGTTTCAGCCATTCGCCCACCAGGTCGCGCACCAGGCCTTCGCGCAGCTTCAGCTTGAGCATTTCGGCCAGCCAGCGCTGCGCCACATTCAGGATCAGAAGGATGGCGGCGATGATGGCGAACACGCCCAGCTGCATCATGAACTGGCGAAAATCGTGCCGGGCCAGGGCGTCATAAAAAGGCTGGTTCCAGCGATTAAGCCGGATCTGTTCATAGGCGGTGGCGATGATGACCAGCGACACGCCCCCGCCCAACAGGAAAAGCTGCCCCCGCACCGGCGAGGACAGAAGGGCGCGGGTCATCATGACCAGCTGGGGCACCAGCCCCGCACCGGGATCGGGCGGCGGTTCGGTCGGCCTGTCTATGAACATTGGGCGGAACCCATGGGAACAAACCAAGTGGCGTGGACGGCGGCAATTAAATATGGTGCGGCGGGATTTAGGAAGCCGCGCCATGGCCCGTATCGAACAGCTGATCGGCGCCATGAGCTTAAGCGAAAAGCTGGGCCAGCTGACCATGACCGCGGCCCCCTATGCCGTGACCGGGCCTTTTGTGGCGGGGGACCTGAGCGAGGGCATCAAATCGGGGGCGGTGGGCAATCTGCTTAATCTGTATGGCCCCGCTGTGGTGGCCAGAACCCAGCGCCTGGCGGTGGAAGAGAGCAGGCTGCGCATTCCCCTTCTGATCGGGCTGGATGTGATCCATGGCCACCGCACCTTGTTTCCCGTGCCGCTGGGCGAGGCGGCGATGTTCGACCCCGCGCTGTGGGAGAAGACGGCGCGAGAGGCGGCGCGGGAGGCCGCCGCCGACGGCGTGGCCATGACCTTCGCGCCCATGTGCGATGTCGCCCGCGATCCGCGCTGGGGCCGGATGGTGGAGGGGCCGGGCGAAGACCCTTTTGTAGGCGCGGCCATTGCCCGGGCCAAGGTTACAGGATTTCAAGGCGGGGGACTTGGCGATACCGGAACGCTTGATGAGTCAAGTACGTTGGCCGCCTGCGCCAAGCATTTCGCCGCTTATGGCGCGGTGATGGCGGGGCGCGAATATGCCAGCACCGATATTTCCGAACGCACTTTGCAGGAAGTGCATCTGCCGGCCTTTGCGGCGGCGGTGGAAGCGGGTGTCGCCAGTGTGATGCCGGCCTTTACCGAGATTGGCGGCGTGCCGATGACGGCGCACAAAAAACTGCTGACGGATTATCTGCGCGGCGAGTTGGGTTTCAAGGGTGTGATCATCAGCGACTACAACGCCATCGCGGAGTTGATGAATCATGGCGTGGCGGCGGATATCGCCGAGGCCGCGGCGCTGGCCCTGAATGCGGGCGTCGACATCGACATGATGGCGGGCGCCTATGCCGGCGGCTTGCCGCTGGCGCTGGAGCGCCGGCTGGTGACGATGGACCAGATCGACACGGCGGTGCGCCGGGTGCTGACCCTGAAAGAACAGTTGGGCCTGTTCGATGATCCCTATCGCGGCGCGAGCGCCGAGAGCGCCGAGGTACTGGCGCGGCGGCGGGCGCTGGCGCGCGAGGCGGCGGCCAAGAGCGTGGTGCTGCTGAAAAATGAAAATGACGTGCTGCCGTTTTCGGATGTGCGCCGCGTGGCCGTGATTGGGCCATTGGCGTATGCGGCGGCGGAGATGCGCGGGGCCTGGGCGGCGGCCGCGCCAAAGGAGAGTTGTGTCACTGTGCTGGAAGGGCTGCGCGCCGCGCTGCCGGAGGCGGACATTCAATATGCGCTGGGCGTGACAATCGACGGAGAAGACCAGGGCGGCATTGCCGAGGCCGCGGCCCTATGCGACGGCGCGGATGCAATCATCCTTTGTGTGGGCGAGGCCGCGAATATGAGCGGCGAGGCGGCCAGCCGCGCCCATCCCCATCTGCCCGGCGCGCAGCAGATTTTATGCGATGCAGTGTTCGCCAAGGCGGGCGGCAAGCCGGTGATCACCATTCTGTTTTCAGGCCGGCCGCTGGTGGTGCCGGCGCTGGCGGAACAATCCACCGCCCTGCTGGCCGCCTGGTTTCCCGGCGCGGAGGCCGGCAACGCGCTAGCCGATCTTCTCATCGGGGCACGCGCGCCTTCCGGCCGCACCCCGGTCAGTTGGCCCCGCGCCACGGGGCAAATTCCGATTTTTTTCGGGGAGCGCAAGGGCGGCAGGCCGTTCATCGCCGAGGAGCATTACACCAGCAAATATCTCGACACCCCGAATACGCCGCTGTTCGCGTTTGGCCATGGCCTGAGTTACGGCCGGTTCAGCTTTTCCAATCTCAGGCTTTCGGGCACGACGTTGACGCAAAGCGGCACACTGACCATCAGCATTGATGTGACGAATGACGGCGCGCGGGCGGCAGAAGAAACGGTCTTCCTGTTCGTCCACGACAAAGTCGCCTTGGTCACAAGGCCGCTGCTGGAGCTGAAAGGCTTTGCCAAAATCGCGCTGGAGCCCGGCGCGCGCGGCACGGTCACCTTGCCGCTCAAAGGCGCGGATTTGCGCTTCCCCGGGCTGGACCTGAAACCGGTGTTTGAGGCTGGAGAAGTTGAGATTCTTGTGGGGCCGGTGGCGGAGAGAGAGAGAGAGGTTGTGGGGAGCGTGCGGTTGGTAGACTAGAGATATCTGCAGACAGTTGGACTCTTGCCAAAGGCGAAAACCATCTTAGTCTGAGGTCAACAAGGGGTGGGGAATGCCGATCAAAGAGATTTTCGACCACTACCTTGTGACGCTGCGCAAGCGGCTCGTTGCCGAAAAGACAGAGCATACGGACCGAAGCGCCCTTGAAGCGCTGCTCAACGCCTTTGCTGATGAGGCAGAGGGGAAGCCCCAGGTCCAGCATGAACCCAAGCGCATAGCGGGCAAGGGCGCCCCGGATTTCAAGGTCACCAAGGCAGGCCTCATCCTGGGCTATGTCGAAAACAAGGCTATTGGCGAAAACCTCAATAAAGTTCTGAAGTCTGAACAGATTGAAAAATACAAAAGCCTGTCGCGTAACATTCTTCTTACCGACTATCTGGAATTCGTCTGGATAGGAAAAGACGGTATCCAGCGGGAAACCCTCTGCCATGAAAGCGACCTAGAAGATCGCAAGGTCAGGCTGCGTGATGACCGCGTCGCCGCCGTCTCGAAATTGTTGCAGGGCTTTTTCTCCTCCGCGCCAGAAGGTATAGGCCGTTCCCAACAACTGGCTCTGGCGCTGGCCACTCGTAGCAAGTTGCTGCGCGACTATCTCGGTGAGGAGTTGATCCGGCAGGAGAAGGTGCATCAGGAGGGGCGGCTCTATGGCCTTTTCCAGACCTTCCGGGACCAGGTTTTCCACGAACTGACCCTGGCGGAATTTGCCGACGCCTTCGCCCAGATGCTGGCCTATGGCCTGTTCCTGGCGCGACTGAATGCGGGTGCAAAGGAAAAAATCACTCTTCACAACGCCCGCGAACATGTGCCCGGGTCCTTCCGGCTTATCCGCGAACTGGTGGACTTCCTGAATGAGTTGAATAAACCGGAATACGGTGAAGTCCGCTGGGTGGTGGAAGAGGTACTGTCCATCGTCAACGGTCTCGATCTTCCCGCCATTCACGAAGATTTATCGTTCCGCCAGCGTAAGGCGATCAGCCGCAAGGTGCGCGCCGGCGACGAGGAAGAGCATCGCCTGTTCGAGCGTGACCCCTTTGTCTATTTCTACGAGGACTACCTCAAAGCCTATGATAAGGACATGCGCAAGGCGCGCGGTGTCTATTATACTCCGCCGCCCATAGTCAATTTCATCGTGCGCGCGGTGGATGATATTCTGAAGGACAGCTTTGGTATCAAGAACGGTCTTGCCGACCACAAACGCGTTACGGTGCTGGACTTTGCTTGCGGGACGGGCACCTTCCTGTTGGAAGCCTTCCAGAGGATATTTGAGAATATCGGTGGTGCGGATTCAGCCCGGGCTGGACTCGTTGTTCGCGACCACATTCTTAAGAACATCTACGGCTTCGAATATCTTATCGCGCCCTATACCATCGCGCATCTGAAGCTTTCGCAGTTTCTGAAAGATCGCGGCCATCCGCTTAAGGACAAAGATCGTCTGCAGGTTTTCCTCACCAACACGTTGGAGCCGATTGAACCGCAGCCAACTTTCCTTCTTCCGGCCATCACGCAGGAGGTGAAAGCCGCGCAGGATGTGAAAGACAAACCGATTCTAGTTGTCACTGGAAATCCGCCATATTCCGGTCATTCCAAGAATAAGGGGGAATGGATCAGCCGAGCGATCGACGGCTACAAATACACTATTGAAAAGGACGAGGCGGGGCGCGCGACGAAACGACCGCTTGGTGAACGCAACCCTAAATGGCTCAACGACGATTATGTGAAGTTCATTCGCTTTGCACAACTCAAGATGGATGCGGTGGAGGAAGGCGTCGTTGGCATCATCACCAACCATTCCTGGCTGGATAATCCGACTTTTCGTGGGATGCGTCAGTCGCTGATGCGCAGTTTCGAGCAAATTTATGTTTTGGATCTGCACGGCAATGCCAAGAAGAAGGAACGGGCACCTGATGGGTCAAAGGACGAGAATGTTTTTGATATTGAACAGGGGGTAGCTATCAGCTTGTTCGTGAAACGACAAGGGCTGGAACGTGGCGTTTGGCGCGGCGATCTGTGGGGTAAGCGTCTTGCGAAATATCAAAGCTCGGCAGAAGGGACAATGGGAAGCATCGTGTGGAAAAAGCTTAACCCAAGTCCACAAAACTATCTGTTCGTAACGCGCAATGAAGACAGTGCGGAAATGTATTCGGCAGGATGGAGTTTCCTTGAAATTTTCAAGACAACTTCCATGGGCATTATGACAAAACGAGACAAGATCGCCATTCAATTTTCGAAAAGCGATATTGAGCAGATTCTTTCTGACTTTTCCAAATTACCTCGGCAAGATTTAGAGAGGAAGTACAATGGGATTGAGGATTCCCGAGATTGGAACCTCGCAGGGATCAAAAAAATCTTGCCGATTTTGGACAAGACAAGAAGTTGATACGCTCGGTACTGTACGCACCATTTGACGAGCGGCAGACGTACTACACAAATAGATCGAGAGGATTTCTTGCTTATCCAGTTTACGATGTCCTCAAGCATATGCTGCAGGAGAATATCGCCGTTACCTCAATACGAAAGGCGGATGTAGCCGGCGACTGGGATTTCGCCTTTGTAACCGCCGGTTTAATGGTTCATCACGCCCTTTCTATGAAAGAGGGTAACTATGTGTTTCCGCTCTGGCTTTATTCGGAAGGAATACCTCGCCAAGAAAACTTCTCTCCTTCCTTCCGCGTTTTCCTAGACGACTGCTTTGACCAGCACTATTCGCCGGAAGAAATCCTTGGCTACATCTATGCTGTACTGCACGCCCCTACCTATCGCGCGCACTATGCGGAGTTCCTCCGTAGCGATTTTCCCCGCATTCCTTTCCCTAAATCGGCAGAGGATTTCGAGTCGCTTTCCCGGCTGGGCTGGGCGCTAGTCGAGGCCCATCTGCTGCGCCAGGTGCCATCGAAGAAGCTGGCTCAGTATCAGGGCAAAGGCGACCATGCGGTTGAGGCGGTGCGCTATGTTTTGGCCGACAAGGCTCTTTGGATCAATAAGACCCAGTTCTTCAAGCCAGTGCCGGACAATGTCTGGAACTTCCACATCGGCGGTTATCAGGTGCTTGAGAAATATCTCAAGTCACGCAAGACCCGCGCCCTTTCGCTGGACGAGATCAACCATGTCAGCGCCGTGGCCGATAGCTTGGCCTTTACTATCAAGCAGATGGACAAGATTGACGAAGCCTATGTTGTTGCCTTTCCAGGCCGTGGATAAAACCCGTCTGCGCCTCGCCCTATGCGCCCGGACATCGCATTATGGCGCGGTGATTCGGTTTTGAACTTATGGCCCGCGGCAACCAAGCCAATCTTTTCGCGACGGAGGACCAGCCTGACATATTCGGGCAGAAGTCCGCGCCTGTTTACAGGCCCAACCTGGACAAGGTGCGCGCCCGGCTCCATAAAATCCTGACCGAAGCTCGGGCTTGCCGTACCCTCACCTGGGAACCAGCGACTGTGTCCCTGTATCGCACCATCGTTCCCCAGATGTCGTTATTCCTGCCCGAGGACGAGGGCGCACAACTTCGGCTCGCCTTCGAAGCAGAGATGGCACGGCTAGTTCCCGAATCTTGATTTTCCTGCTTAGGGCTGGCCGGACTCAGTATATGGAGTCGGCGCCTAGTCCCCTGTCGGGGCCAGCCCCGGAGGGGCAGCCTCGCGCCCCATCCGGGCCGGCCTCAAAATCCCCGCCTTTTCTTTGCCGGGCTGCCCCGCTACAAACCCTCCTCTTTCCCCAGGTGGGGCGCGTAGCTCAGCGGGAGAGCACTTCCTTGACATGGAAGGGGTCACAGGTTCGATCCCTGTCGCGCCCACCATTCCAAAAAGGCAGAATTGGCGACTTATGCCGCAGCCAGCATCCGGTCCACTTCCGCCACGATTTCGCGCAGGTGAAAGGGCTTGGACAGCACCTTGGCCTGTTTGGGGGCGCCGGAGGCGGGGTGCAGCGCCACGGCGGCAAAGCCGGTGATGAACATGATCTTGAGGGCGCCGTTGAGTTCGACCGCGCGCTTGGCCAGCTCGATCCCGTCCATGCCGGGCATCACGATATCGGTGAGCAGCAGGTCGAAGGTGAAAGCCTTGACGCATTCCCAGGCGTCGCCGCCATCGCCGAAATCGGTGACGGCATGGCCGGCCTTGACCAGCGCCGCGGCAAGGAACTTGCGCAGCGATTCGTCATCTTCGGCCAAAAGGATATGCGCCATTGAGCCACCATGCCCGGACAGTCAATAAAACCTATAACGGGTAAAGCGTAAACTGCGGTTAACGTGTCAAGAAGCCGCTTGAACCCAAACCCCGCTTGGGCTTCCCTGTTGGGGCCGTTCACGAGTTTTCCCATGTCGCCCCCGCCGCTGCCACCCGACGCCGCCTTGGCCCTGCTTTATGCCGAGCCGTTCCGGGTTTGGCAGCCGGCGCGCCAGACCCTGCCCTTTGTGTTCGCCTCGCCCCATTCCGGCCGGGTCTATCCCGCCGGGCTGATGGGCAAAAGCCGGCTGGATGCGTTGACCCTGCGCCGGTCGGAAGATGCGTTCGTGGACGAGCTGTTCGCCGGGGTTCCCGCCCTGGGCGCGCCCCTGATCGCCGCCCGTTTCCCCCGCGCCTATTGCGACGCCAACCGGGGGCCGGCCGAGCTCGATCCGGGCATGTTCTCAGGCCCGCTGGCGATGGCGGTGGATGCGCCCAGCCCCCGGGTGCTGGCCGGGCTGGGCGTGATCCCGCGCATCGTGCGCGACGGGGCGGAGATTTATCGCGGCAAGCTTTCGCCTGATGACGCGGCGACACGGCTGGAGCGGTTGCATCGGCCCTATCATGCCGGCCTGATGCGCCTGGTGGAGGAAACCCTGGCGCGTTTCGGCACCGCGATCGTGGTGGATTGTCATTCCATGCCATCGGCGCTGGCGGTGCCCGATATCGTGCTGGGCGACCGTTATGGCGCCTCGGCGCCCGCGTCATTGACCGGATGGGCCGAAAACGCCTTTGCGACGGCGGGTTTCAGCATCGCCCGCAATTCGCCTTACGCCGGCGGCTATACCACGTCGCTTTACGGCCGCGGCGCTGCGGGGTGCCATGCGCTGCAGATCGAAATCAATCGCAGCCTGTACCTGGATGAAGATAGCATGACACGTAAGCCGATATTCGACGCGTTGCGGAAAAAGCTGATGGACGCGCTGACCAAACTTGCCGCCCTGCCGCTTTCCTCCATCGCCCGCCGCGGCACTCTTCCCGTCGCCGCCGAATAGCGTTTAAAAAAATCTTCGCAATTTTGGCCCAGAGATTTTGCGGGCTGGCCAGGCGCGAGGAGCGATGTGGGCTTCGCCCATGAGCGACGAGCAACACCGCCAGGACCCAAAAGGACCGCGCAAAAAAAAATGGCCGCTCCGAGGAGCGGCCAAGTTCAGGGAGGAAACGCCCAGGAAGGGCGGCGGCTTCACAGCCCGAAGACCGTAATACCGCGCTGCAGCAATATGCCCAAAAGCCGAGTTGCGTGCAAGTCCCTCAAAATAAATTTTCCCCAGGGTTCCCCAGGGAATATAGGGATATTTTACCGTGGATAAGGCCGCCTGCGGCGATTTTTCTTGCTTGGTGCATCGCGGTAAAAGCCTAGTTCCCCACTAGAGATAACGTGATTCACGGGACTGTCGCCCCGCCGATACAAAAGATTCGCGCGAAGCGTTTAGTCAGCGGCCAATCCCGAAGGCCAAAATTCAGGAGGCGCTTTCCGGGGGTTACGAGGAGCGCGCCATGGCGGATGCTTTTTTCCATGCACCCTTACGGGGCGACACTTTTTGCTTTGAAAATGCCCCAGGCAACTTCGGCGGCAGCTTTATGCCCTTATCCACAGGCCGGTCTGGCCGGCCGCATCCGGAGAACCGGCCCGCGCGCCGCCACCGCACGATCTTTATCTCGGATACGCATCTGGGCACCAAGGGCTGCAAGGCCGAGGTGCTGGCGGACTTCCTTGCCCACAATGACTGCGAAACGCTGTTCCTGGTGGGCGACATCGTCGATGGCTGGCAGCTGAAGCGCCGCTGGTTCTGGAATGAGGCGCATGGCCATGTCGTGGCCGAAATACTGCGCAAGGTGGACAATGGCACGCGGGTGATCTTCGTGCCCGGCAATCACGACGAATTCGCCCGCGACTATGCCGGGAGGCTGTTCGGCGGCATCGAGATCGTCCATGAGACGGTGCATGTCACGGCCGGCGGCATGCGGCTTCTGGTGCTGCATGGCGACCGCTTCGACGGCGTGATCGCCTGCGCCAAATGGCTGGCCCATTTCGGCGACTGGGCCTATGGCGTGGCGCTCTCCTGGAACGACGTGTTGTTCGCGGCCAGGAAGGCGCTGGGCCTTCCCTATTGGTCGCTGTCGGCCTGGCTGAAGCACAAGGTCAAGAATGCGGTCGAATATATCTCGGCCTATGAGGAAACGGTGGCGGCGGAGGCCAAAAACCGGGGCGTGGACGGGGTGGTTTGCGGCCATATCCACCATGCCGAAATCCGCATGATCGGCGACATCCTTTACCTCAACGACGGAGACTGGGTTGAAAGCTGCAGCGCCCTTGTCGAAGATGCCCGCGGCAATATGGAGATTCTGCGCTGGGCACTCACTCCTCAGAGAAGCGCCGGACTGGCAGGCACCACGGCCGCGCCCGTTCCAGCGCTTATTCCCGCGTAGGTCACGCCGGCTCGAGCCGGGGTCCATCCCCGGCGTGGCCGCGCATTTGAAAATCCTGATCGTCACGGACGCCTGGAAGCCACAGGTCAATGGCGTGGTGCGCACCATGGAAATCCTGGGCGAGGATCTCGCCGCGCTGGGCCATCAGGTGCGTTACGCCACGCCCGAAGGCCGCTTCACCGTGCCGATGCCGACCTATCCCGAAATCCGCCTGGCGCTTTTTCCACGCCGCATGCTGGAACGGCAAATCCGCGACTTCGCGCCCGATGCGGTGCATATCGCCACCGAAGGCACGCTGGGGCTTTCGGCCCGCGCCATCTGCCTTAAATACGGCATCGCTTTTTCCACCTCGTTCCACACGCGTTTTCCCGAATATGTGAAAGCGCGTTTTCCCTTTGTGCCGATGGAACTGGTTTATCGCTGGCTGCGCTGGTTTCACGGTCCGGCCACCGCCATCATGGTGGCGACGCAAAGCCTGAAACAGGAGATGGCGCGTCACGGCTTTCATCAGCTGCGCATCTGGTCGCGCGGCGTGGACGTGGAGCATTTCCGGCCCGATCCGGGCGCCCGCCTGCCATATCAGGAACCGATCTGGCTTTATGTGGGCCGGGTGGCGGTTGAAAAGAACATCGAAGCGTTCCTGAAGCTCGATTTGCCGGGCACCAAGCTGGTGGTGGGCGATGGGCCGGCGCGCAGGCTGCTGGCGATAAAATATCCTTCTGTCCGGTTCCTGGGGGCGCTGACCGGCGAGGCGCTGGTCAGGGCCTATTGCGCCAGCACCGTGTTCGTCTTTCCAAGCCGCACCGACACGTTCGGTCTGGTGCTGCTGGAGGCCATGGCCTGCGGCATCCCCGTGGCGGCCTATCCCGTCCCGGGGCCGCTGGATGTGCTGGGCGGGGCTCCGGTCGGGGCCCTGGACGATGACCTCGGGCAGGCCTGTCTCAAGGCGCTGGAGATCGCCCGCAATCCCGGCCATCCCAGCCCGCGGGAATTCGCCCTGGGCCATTCCTGGCGGGCCTGCACGTTGCAGTTTCTGCGAAATATCGTGGTCGAGCCTGATCCAGAATAGGCGCGGCCGCTGCCACAGCCCGCTTCGCGGGCGTCGGGGCCGGTCCTTCCGCAGATTGGCGTTCGGCCGATGGAAGGTCCACCGGACCTTCCGCAGGTCGGCGTTCGGCCGATGGAAGGTCCACCGGACCTTCCGCAGGTCGGCCTCACAGGCTAGAACCAGCACAAATCAGAGGTTCCCGCCCCAATGGCGTCCGCGTCCCGCCCCCGGGCCCAGCTCAACACACAAGAATGGCTGTTCCTGGGGCTCACCATCCTGTTCTGGGCGGGCTTTGTGGTGGTGCTGGGCAAGGACACCAGTTGGGACTTCCGCAATTATCACTGGTACGCGCCTTATGCCTTCCTGAACAACCGGCTGGGTTTTGACGTCGCGGTCGCCCACCAGGCGAGTTACTACAATCCCACGCTCGATCTTCCCTATTATTGGCTGGCGACGCACACCCATTCCTGGCTGGCGCTGGCGCTGCTGGGCGCGGCACAGGGCGCCAATATTGTGCCGCTCTACCTGATCATGCGCGAAGGGCTGATGCTGGCCGACCGGCGGCTTGCGGCCGGCGCCTTGGCGCTGCTCAGCCAATTCGGCGCCCTGACCCTGACCGAATTCGGCAGCACCTATTATGACAATGTGATGAGTGCGCTGGTGTTCAGCGGGCTGGCGCTGTTGATCATTCATCGCGACACGCTGCGCGCCGGGCCGCCTGGGCGCGCCGCGATGATCGCGGGATTGGGCGGATTTGTCACCGGCATGGCGATGGGCCTGAAGCTGCCGGAAATGCCGTTCTGCATCGGCTTTGCCGCAGCCCTGCTGGCGCTGGGCGGAAGCCTGAAGCAAACGGCGCTGCGGCTGGCCGGCGGAAGCATCGGCGGGGTGCTGGGCTTTGTCCTGTTCAGCGGCTGGTGGATGGCGAAGATGCTGGCGCTGACCGGCAATCCGCTCTTTCCCTATTTCAACCAGTATTTTCATTCGACGCTGGCGCTCACCACCTCGTACCGGGACCTGCGCTTTGTGCCCAACCATTTCTGGCGCGAACTGTTCTTTCCGGTGCTGTTCTCGGTGGACTGGCATGTCGCCGACGATCTGGGCTTTCAGGATTTTCGAGTCTGCGTCGCCTATTTCGCGGTGATCGGCGCGCTGCTCGTGTGGGCGGCGCGGCGCCAGAGCAAGGATCCGCTGGTCGATACCAGGGTCGCGCTGCCGCTATTCGCCTTCAGCGCCGCCAGCTATTTCGTCTGGCTGAAAATCTTCGCCATCTATCGCTACATTTTGGCGCTGGAGATACTGAGTCCGCTTCTGATCGTGGCGGCTATCGGGCTTTTGCCGGCCGGAAGACGAACCCGTTATCTGGTGCTGGCGGGGATTGCCTTCGCCGTGCTGGTGACGGCGCGCAGCGACTTTCTGGAGCGCGCGCCGCTGGACGATCCCTATATCCAGGTGGCCTTGCCGCCCATTGCGCGCCCCGATCAGACCATGGTGGTGATGACCGGCGACGCCCCCATGGGCTTCATCGCCACCCAATTGCCGCCGCAGGTACCGGTGTTGCGGATTGACGGCTGGATGTCGCGGCCCCGCGACGGCATCGAAATCACGAGAGACATGAGGGCCCGGGTCGGGGGGCATCTCAAAGCCGGTGGCGATCTTTACCTGATCGCCGACGCCACCGAGATGCCGCAGGCGCGCGATGCGCTTTCCGACTATGGCCTTGCCATACGCTGGACGGAATGCCAGCAATTCGACACCAATCTGGTCGGCACTTATCAATGGTGTCCGCTCGCGAGGAAATGATGACGCCGCGCATCGCCGTGCTGGTGCCCTGCTATAACGAGGAAGCCGCCATCGCCAAGGTGGTGCGCGACTTCCGCGGCGTGCTGCCCGGTGCGGTGATCTATGTCTATGACAACAATTCCGGGGACCAGACCGTGGCGCGGGCGCGCGAAGCCGGCGCGGTGGTGCGGCTGGAGGAGCGCCAGGGCAAGGGCAATGTGGTGCGCCGCATGTTCGCCGATATCGAAGCCGACATCTACCTGCTGGTCGACGGCGACGACACCTATGATGCCAGCGCCGCCGGCCGCATGGTGCGCCAGGCCATCGAAAGCGGCTCCGATCTCCTGACGGCACGCCGCGTGCATACCGACGCAGGCGCCTATCGCACAGGGCACCTGCTGGGCAACCGGATGCTGACGGGCCTGACCGCCATGCTGTTCAATGTGCGCCTGACCGATATGCTGTCCGGCTATCGCGTCTTTTCGCGCCGCTTCGTGAAAAGCTTTCCCTTCACCGCCGAGGGCTTCGGCATCGAGACGGAACTCACCGTGCATGCGGTGCGGCTGATGATGCCGATGGTCGAAATGGACGCGCGCTATAAGGAACGGCCGCAGGGATCGGTCTCCAAACTCAATACCTGGCGCGACGGCCTCCGCATTCTCTGGACTATCGGCTATCTGGTGCGCGAGGAACGGCCGCTGGTGTTCTTCACCTGCTTCTTCGCGATTCTGTCGCTGATGTCGCTTTTGATCGGCGCCCCGGTGGTGACGGAATATCTGAGAACCGGGCTGGTGCCGCGCCTGCCCACTGCGGTGCTGGCCACCGGACTGATGCTGCTCGCCTTCCTGTCGCTGACCGCAGGCCTGATTCTGGACACGGTGACGCGCGGCCGCTGGGAACAGAAGCGCATGGCTTATCTGTCCATTCCCGGACCCCAAGACCTGACGCCCCCATGAGGCGATAAATGGGTCTAATCCGGTCCTTTTCCCGGCTTTCGATCCTGCGCTTCGCGGTGATCGGCACCCTTGGTCTTCCGGTGGATGCGGGGGTGCTGTGGCTGATGACGCATGAAGCGGGCTTTGATCCTTATTCCGGACGGGTGGTGTCATGGCTGTGCGCCGCGACGTTCACCTGGATCGGCAACCGCTATTTCACCTTCCGGCACCGGCGCGCGCGCGGGCTGCAGGGCGCGGGCAAGGAGTGGCTGCGCTTTCTGGCCGCCAACGCCGTGGGCGGCCTGGTCAATGTGGGGCTTTATGCCACCCTGGTTCGCTATGCACCGCCGCCTTTCGGCAATATCTATCTTGCGCTGGTGGTGGGTGTGCTGGCGGGGCTGGTGTTCAATTTTACGCTATCGCGCATGTTGGTATTCAAATCGCCAACGCCTCCCATCTAAAAACAGGATCCATGTGCGCCTTCCCGCTGGCGCAAAAAGAAAAACCGGACGCCCGAATCTCGGACGCCCGGCTTGGGATGGAACGATAAGCGCCTTATTTCTTTTTGGCGGGCGCGACGTCCGGAGTGGCGGCGGCGGCGGCCTTCGGATGGGACGCATACAAGGAATAGAGGTGCGCGATCTGGGGTCCGTTGCCATCACCCTTGTCGGCATTGAGCGTCTTGATGGCGTCGGCGGTCTGACCGGCGCCGACCTGCGCCAGACCCAGAGCGATGACGCCGCTGTCCTTGTCCTTGAGGTTCTTGGCCACGGCAGACTTGGCCGTGGCGACGGCATCCTTAAAGGCGCCGGTGCTGTATTGCTGCAGGGCGACCTTGACTTGAGCGTCCCCGCTGGGATCCTTGTCGGCTGCGGCCTGCGCCGCCGCCATGCCGGAGACCACCTGGGCCGATTGCTGCTTGGCAAGGGCCTGAAGCTTCTTGGAGCGGTCGTCGTTGAGCAGGCCCGCCGCCATGCCCTTATCCAGCACTGTCGAAGCTTCCGCGGGCAGGCCGAGCTGAAGATCCAGCTGGGCCATGTTGATATAGTCGTCCTTGCCCGCCAGCGTGCCGGTCAGGAACTTCAGGCGATAAAGTTGAAGCGACTGGGTATCGGTCAGGCCCTTGGCCGTTTCCTGCATTTTGATCAGCTGGGTCCAATATTCACCCTTACCGGTCTTGGCCACCAATTGCTCGAGCGCATTGCGCTGGGTGGCGCTGTCATTGGTGTCGAAGGCGCATTTCATCAGCAACTGGAGAGTCGGCTCGTCGGCCGCGCTGCCGACATCGGTTTGGATATATTTGATGCAGCCGGCCTTGTTGCCCGACAGGTAATAGGCCTGGGCAACCACCGCCGCGGTGGTGGAGTCGAGCGCTCCCGCCTTCTTCAGCGCATCGCCATCGGCGATAACCCCGGCATAGTTCCGGGCCGTGTAATCGCTGGCGAGCTTGTTCTTGCCCGCGGCCGCGCCACCCAGGCTGATATCACCCGACTTGGAGCCGATATAGTTTTTTACCTGGGCAATGAGAGATACTTCCTCGGCCGTCTTTTCCGAGGCTGTACCGGCCTTGTCGACCAGCGCCATGGCGCCCTTGTAGTCGCCCTTGTTAGCCAACGCCATGGCTTGCTGAAGCGGCTCGCCCACGACGGCGCGCACGGCGGCATAGGCCGGCGCGGTCATCAGCATCATGCCGCCGCCAAGCGTAGCGGTACCGAGCAGGAATGCCGCCGCTACGGCGTGGAGTTTCATTTTCATCATCACAGGAACCTCATCTCATTTAACGCGGGAGACCCGGACCATCCGGCCCGGGCCTCCCGCTCAGAAAACGCCCATCACATGGGGCTAATTATACTGGTCAATTCCGGTAAAACCAATATGGGTCACCCCCAGATGTTGGGCATCCGCCAACACCATGGCCACAGTATCATATCGGGCCAAACGGTTGGGGTTGATCTGGATTTCCGGCGGGGTGGGTTTGGTATTTGCGGCGTCCAGCAATTTGGTATCCAGCCCCTCGCGATCCAGTTTCTGGCCATCCCAGGTAATGGAACCATCGAAATCAATAACCAGATCGACCACCACCGGCGTGGTGTCAGGCGGCGGCGTGTTGGGCCGCGGCATGTCCAGCTTCACCGCATGGGTCTGGATCGGAAGGGTCAGAATGAGCAGGGTAAGAAGCACCAGCATCACGTCGATGAGCGGCGTGGTGTTGATGTCCACCAGCACCTCGCCGTCAGCGGTAGTTGCAGCCATTGCCATGGGAAAGTTACCTTCTTGCTAAAACATACGCTTTCTGTGGTCTCGAAAAGACCTAGGGCTTCAGTTCGGTCGGCGGCGGCTGGGTGAGGAAGCCCACCTTCAGGATACCCACCTGCTGGCAGATCGCGATCACCTTGCCGACGGCTTCGAAACGCACGCCCTTGTCGCCGCGAATATGCACTTCCGGAAACAACTTGCCCGCGGCATTCGCCGCGATTTCCGCCTGGATCAGCCGGTACTTCAGGTTCGGCATGTCTATCGGCGTGGTCGTTTCGTTGTTCCAGTAGATGCTCTCATCCTGGGCAACCGCGATCACAATATTTTCCGGCTTCGTCGCCGTGACAATATTGCGGTAGGGCGGAAGGGTCAGAGGCACCAGCTTCGAGACCACTGGAATGGTGACCAGGAAGATAATCAGGAGCACCAGCATCACATCGACCAACGGGGTCGTGTTGATGGTGGTATTCATCGCTTCTTCGTTGTCCCCGAGAGCTGCGCCTACGTTCTTGGTCATTTTTTACTCTCCGCCCTTGCTCGCGACAGGCCTATTTCTTGGTCGAGACAAGGTAGGTTTGCAGGTCGCCCGCGAAGCTGCGCAGCTTCTCGACGATGACCTTGTTGCGGCGAACCAGATAGTTGTAGAGCAACACCGCGGGCACCGCGACCGCCAGACCGAGAGCGGTCATGATGAGCGCCTCGCCGACCGGGCCGGCGACCTTGTCGATCGACGCCTGACCGGCAACACCGATGGCGATAAGGGCTTGCAGAATGCCCCACACCGTGCCGAACAGACCGACGAAGGGCGAGACCGAACCGACCGAACCCAGGAAGGCGACACCGCCCTGCAGGTTGGCATTGGCGTCCTCGAGCTGGTGGGAAATCTGCATGCTGATCCAATCACTCACGCCCACAAGGGAGTTGGTGTTGGTGGACGCCTTGACGCCGCTTTCCGCAATGGCGCGGAACAGCGAGGTCTTCGGCATGGCATCGATGCCCTCATTGAGCGTGGCAGCGGCCCAGAACTTCTTCTCCATGATCTTGGAGTGGTTCATGATGCGCTGCTGTTCAATGAATTTTGTGATGAAGATGTACCAGGTACCGGCCGACATGATGGCCAGCACGATAATGATGAACTTCGACACCAGCGTGCCCGTCTCCCAGATGTGGGCAAGACCATAGGGCGTAGCCTGTTCGCCCTGGGCAATGGCGGCGGCGGCGGCACTCTTGGTCGCTTCAGCCGGTGCAGCAGTGGCATCCGGCGAGGCGGGTGCAGCAGCAGCCGGCGCGTCGGGTGCGGCAGGTGCGGTTTGCGCGAAAGCCGAACCGAGGCCAAGACCCGTAATAAGGACGATAGCGGCTGCAATCGTCAGATGCTTCGAAACCATTTTTTACACTCCGTTTATAAAAGTTGTAACTGAAACTGTTGGCGTTGCGTTACTGGGCGTTCTTCAGATCCCAGATGACATTCAGATGGGCCGTGGCGGCAACCGGTTTGCCGAGCTGGGTCGGCGGCTGCCAAGTATAGTGGTCTTTCACATAGGAAGACGCGGCATCGTCAAGCCGTGCCGAACCGCTGCTCTTCTCAACCTTGCAGGAATCCGGTTTGCCCGTGACATTGATCTCACAGGACAGGCTGGTGGTGCCCTGCTCGCCCATACGCTGCGACAACGCCGGATAAGGCGGAAGAGTGTGGGTGCGCGTGATTTCCTTCAATTCGGTCGGCGGCGGCGGCGGCGGCGGCGCGGCCTTGGGCACCACAACCGGCGGGGGCGGCGCGGCCTGGATCACGATTTGCGGCGGCGGCGCAACGGCCTGCGGCGGCGGACGCACCATCGCGGGCGGCGGCGGCGGCAATTCCTTGGGCGCTTCTTTCTTGGCGACGACCGAGGCGCTGATGTCGAGCACCTCTTTGCGCAGCTGATCGTTGGACAGACCCACGATGAGGCCGCCGATGATCACCACATGAATACCGATAACAAGACCCAGACTTACGGTCTTGTTCTTTTTTCCCTGGGCAGCGATGGCTGCCAATTGGTGCTGCGGACGTTCCATGTGTTCTCGCTCATTTAATTAGACAGACCTTTCGAGGCGACCCGACGCCAATCCGAAAGGAAAGATCAAAAAACTCCCACTGGCGCCCTTGTATTAAGCGCTCGTTTCCACCTTTTAATCAGGCGTCGCCACGCTTTGCAAGGGGGTCCAGTGTATCAAACAGATCGTGCACCTCATATCGGCAGTCGCGGCATAAATGGCTGGCAGCAAGCGCAACATCAATTGCGTTCGCGGCCGTCAGACCAACAGGCCCGGCGCATGAGGCGCCGGGCTGGCCCTAGCAAAAATGTCGAGACCAAGTCTCCCAACCCTGGCGTCGTTTGTCCGACGCTTCTTATTATGGCTGCCCTTAAAGCAACCGCGACTGCGCTTGGCAAGAGGGGACGCGCTGTTTGCCTGGCGTGAAAAGCCGCACGTCTCTTTGCATGGCTGGTTGGAGGTATTCCAGAGCGATATTTTGCAATGCAGCATAAGTTAATGGGCGAGACTCATGGGTCAGACTCAAAGAAGCAAAAAACCAGCAGTTACCGACCAAGAGCGCGCGGCCTCTGCCACAATTGTCGGGATGCCGGGCAATATTCATGCGCCCGCGACGGCCAGGGGTTCCACTGCGTTTTTCGGCCCTGAAATGGACCGCCGCCGAAGACTTTTTTGGCGCCCCGCCAGTTCCGCGGCCGCGCGTGACGCTGTTATCATGCGGTTATGGGTGGCCCGCCCGGTCATCACCCCGCGAAAGGCAAGCATGCGATATCTGCACACTATGGTGCGCGTCGGCGATCTGGATGCGGCGCTGGATTTTTACTGCGCCAAGCTCGGACTGAAAGAAGTACGCCGCCAGGAAAACGCGAAAGGGCGATTCACCCTGGTATTCCTCGCCACGCCAGAAGACGCCGGGAATGTCACAGGCGAAACACCCAGCGACATGCGCCCAATGATCGAACTGACATACAACTGGGACGAGAAAAATTATTCCGGCGGGCGAAATTTCGGCCACATTGCCTATGCCGTTAAGGACATTTACGCGCTATGCGCGCGCCTGATGGCGGCCGGCGTCACCATCAACCGGCCGCCGCGTGATGGGCATATGGCATTCATTCGTTCGCCGGATGGCATCTCGATCGAACTCTTGCAGCAGGGCGGCGCGCTGCCACAGCAGGAGCCCTGGGCGTCCATGCCAAACACGGGAGTTTGGTAGCTCAGCGTAGAGACACGGCACGAGGAATTTTTGTTCCTGAGCAGGAGCGATGTGGGCGAATAGTCCCATGAGCGACGAGCGACGAACTCAGGGACAAAAATAACCGCGCCCCATCAAATGCGACCCAACAAAGTGAGAGTGCCGATCTGGGTGGTCGACGCATTATTGCCCCGAATCCAGTCGTAATTGATGCCAAGGTGCCAGGTGTCGGTGCCTGCGCCAAGGCTGAAGCCGGCCAGCACATTGCCGGTGTCCGGATCCGGCCCGATAAAGGTGAAGCTGTTGCCGGGGCCGTTAAGGCCGCCTGTCGAATCAAACGCCGCCTTCAGTTTCACGGGCGCGGTGATGAGGTCATAGCGATAGCCCAGGCGCGCTTCGGGCGAAATGCTCGCTCCCCACAAGTCGAAACTCTTTGTCGTGTCAATGCCCAGAAAGGTACGCGCGGAGTTGGCGTAGTAAGGCGCGACATCGAGATCCAGGCCGGCGCCGCCGCCGGATTCGGTATAGCCTTCTTCGCGCATAGTCAGGGCGTCCAGGCCGATATGCGGAAGGATCTGAAAGCCTCCATAGTTGAAGAACAGGCCGGTGGTGCCGCCCAGAGATCCCAGCAGGCTGGCGCGCTTGCCTTCCGCGATACGGAACTGGTTGCCGATGGCAAGGGTGCGCTTGCCGTCGAGATTGCCGTAGCCGACATCGAGTTTGGTATCGAGGAAGACATGGCTGCCGCGCCAGTCGGTATATCCCGTCAGCATGTACCATTCGAGATTGGTTTTGCTCTGACGCGGCAGGGTTTCGATCACATCGCTGGAATAGAATGTCAGCGCCCCGCCATACCAGCCGCCGCGCGCCGAACCCGCATCCATGCCAAGAGAGAAGCCGAAGCCGTGATCCTTGTAATCGGTCAGGTCGCCCTCGGCGTCGAAGCGCCCCTTGTTGTTGATCATGCCGGCGAATTCCTCGCCCCACAGGGTCATTTCGCCATCGCGATTGGCATAGGAGCGCAGCAGGCGCTGGCGGGCGGCGACCGGACCGGTCGCCTGATCGGTGATCATGATTGCCACCTGGCGCGCCCCGCCCGAAACGTCAGGCGCGAATTGCGAGAATATCTCCTGCGTTTTGGCTTGCGAAGCGGGAATATTGATGCCGCTCGATATGCCGTTGTTGTTGTTATAGACGGTGAGGCTGGTGGCGATCGCCGTCCCAAGATCGGGATCATTGGCGAGAGCCGCAGCGGTCCTGGGAAACAGATTGAGCGCCGCGCCCGACAAATTAAGGCCCGCGGTGCCGTCGGCATTGGTCTTGCCGGTCGAACGCGGCAACAGGGTTATGGTCAGGGTCTGGTTGCCGAGGGCCGGCTGATTGAGCGCCAGAGGCGTGGGGACGGCGGAGCTTTCGACGGGTGATTCAAACAGGAACGGTATGGCCTGGGAAAGACTGCTGTTCTGGCTGGTGAGTCCCGCGTCCGTGACGGTTGGCGCGCTGATCAAGGTGATGGTCTGCGCGGTGGGGTGGGCCGCGCTGGCGCCGGCGGAAATGAAACTGCCGAATTGCAGGCCGATCGAGGCAGAGGAGGAAATCGTCGCCTCCTGGCTCGCCAGCACCACCGGCGTGGTGCTGGAACTGTTCTGGGTGATCGTCAGGCCCAGCGTGCCGCCATTGATATCGAATTTACGGGCGTTGAGCGAACCGGTTTGCTGGGTGTTGGCGATAAAGAGCTGGCCGTTATTGTCCACCTGGACATCCAGGCCGCCGGCGGCGGCGAGAATCACGCTGTTGACATAGCCATAGCCGCCGACATGCAGGACGTTGCCGGTACCCGGGCCGAAACTCAGCAAGTCCGGATCGGTGGTGGGGGCAAAGCCGGCGGTGGACGACAGAATCCGCTCCGAGACCGTGGCATAGACGAATGGGGTGTTGGTGACGGCGGTGCCTTGTGCCGCGGCGACCGCCGCATTGGCATTGCCTGAGCCATCGCCGAAGCCAGTCCCGGTATTGCCTACATTCAGGACATTGTTGTTGCCGCCGGAGTTGAAAAAGATATCACCCTGAATCTGGCCGCTATTGTTGATGGTGGTGTGGCCGCCGGTGCCGGCGAGAAGATCAATGGCGTGGGCGCTGGAAATCGTCACCGCGCCCGCTCCGGGGTTTAACGTCGTGGTCAGCGCCGAGATGCTGCCGGCATTGTTGATGGTCTTGACGGAGCTGGAGGCGTCTACGATCGCGATGCTCTGCTGGGAAAAGGGCGTCTTGCTGTTCGCTATATCGGCGGTCGGCGCGACGGTCGAGGTCGAAATCTGGGCGACGATCGAGCCATGCTGCAGCACGTCGATCTCGGGTACGCTGGCCAGGTCCAGGATGCCCAGGGCCGTGGCGCTGCCGCCGCCGGGGCCGGTCACGGCCGCGCCGATGGACCCGGCAGTCGAAGTCACGGACGATGTTTCCTCGCCGGACACCACGAATCGCGGAATCGTGACGTAATTGCCGATCGTGACGGTGTTGGCCGATGTACCGGAATTGGTGTTTACCGAAGTTATGGCGGTTGCCGTGATCGTGCCGGTGTTGAGCAGGCCTCCCTGGATGGTTGTGTTGTTGATCGCCGACGAGCCGTTTATGATCAGGGTGGTGGAGTTGGTATTGAAATTCTCCGGTGTTACGCGAATGGTGCCGCGGTTGATGAAGCCGTAGCCCGGGTTGGAGCCGACGGCGCCATCCACGGAATCCACGGAAAAGGGAACGGCACCGAGTACGACAGGCCCGCGAATAGCGGCATTGAGCGCAGTGATGCTCTGCGACGGATCAATCAGAACCGCGGGATAGGCAACGCCGCTCACGGTGGCGCCATTGCCGGTAATCGTGGCGGAAGTCGTGTTGCCATTGGCGGTGGCGGGGCCGTTGTTGAGAAAGCCGCCGGCGATCGAATTGGCGATGATGACCGCCGAGCCGCCCTCGGGGTTGGGGGCCCTGGTGCTGGGCGTCGCGGTGCCCACCACGGTGATGGCGCCGCCGTTCACGAAGGCGCCGACATTGCCCAGTGTGGTGCCGCCGACCGTGGCGGTGCTGGCGGCGGCGCAGGTATAGCCGAGACTGGCATTGTTCAGGCAGGCGCTTATCGGCCCCAGGATCGCGACGCCGCGCGCCAGGGTGCCGATATTCTGGGCGTTGGTGGTGTTGTCGAATACCAGATTGCCCTGAAGATTGCCGTCCAGCTCGATCAGCGTGGCGTTGGTGGCGGACGAATTCTTGCTCGGCGACATGGCCACGGTGCCGCCCAGGCCGATATTGCCGTCTATGGTAGTGCCCTGCGCGAAATAGAGTGCGAAGCTTTGGTCGCCCTGCACGTTGATCGCGGAGCTTTCCAGCGCAGAGCTGGTCGAAGTGCTGCCGACGGTGGAGGTTTGTATAACCTCGGTAAACTGTATCGGACCAAAGAAGGTGTTGCCGCCAGCGACGACCAGCGCCGCCTTGGTCGAGCCGGTGCCAGTCACATTGATCGAACCGATATTGAATATGCCGGACGAGTTCACCAAATTGCCGCTGGTGGTATCAATCAGAATTCCGGTGGCGTTGCTGGTATCGATATTGCTGATGCTGCCGGAATTGCTCAGGAAGTTGTTGGAATTGATTGTCACCACCGGCGTGGAGGCTTTGATGTCGATCTGCCCGCCCTGCTCGATGGTGATGCTGCCGGCGCTGGAGGTGGAGAGCGCCGCCTTGTTGGTGGCTGTGGAGCTGACGGTGGTATCGGCGCGCGCCACCTCATGGGCGGCCGCGGCCATAAGCACGGCCATGGCGGCGGAAAGCATCAAACGCTGCTTGATCAAAGCCCGATTCCTTTTGTCGCCGGCCAAGGGGCGAAGCGGGGTCGTCCGCGTCCAACCCCGGTTCTGGCTCTCGCCTTTTTGGCCCGTTTCAGGGGCTTTCCAAGGCGCTTTCGCTTAATCCGTCCCGATCCTTAGGGGTCAGCCGGCCACCTGCCGGTCCGGACGCTCCTCCAGAGCCCCCTTTGTACCCACTAGCAGCCCCGGTTCAACAGCAAATTTTCACGTTTTAATCAGGTGTTAGCCCCCCCTGAACCAGGATATGGGGTGAAATAACGTTTAGGCGGCGCGTTTTTCCATGACCCAGGCCCGGTATACCGGTTTTGCCCGGATGACCCAGAAAGACGTCAGCCAGGCCGCTACCAGGCATGAGCTGCTCTATTCCGGCCGGGTCGGAGGGGCGCGGGCGTCTTTCGCCTTCTGCGACCTTTCAGGCCTGGACCTGTCCGGCCGCAACTTGGCGGATGCCGATTTTACCGGCGCGGTGATGGAAGAAATCAACCTGGCGGGGACGCGGCTGGATTCGGCCAGCTTTTTCGGCGGCGACCTGCGCCGTTCCAATATGAACGGCGCCAGTCTCAGGCGCGCCGACATGCGCGGCGCCTCCTTGCGCGGCGCCAACCTGATTGGGGCCGATCTTTACGAAGCGGATTTGCGCGAAGGCACCATTGCCGCAAAGGAGCGCTCCGGCAATCTGCGCCTTATGCAGCACGATATCGGCGTTTCCGAACTTCCCGCCGCGATGCTCAATTCCGCCAATCTGGAACGCGCCAAGATGACCGGCGTGATGGCCGTGCAAGCTGACTTCACCGATGCGATCATGAAAGGCTGCCGCCTTACCCGCGCCAATCTGCGCCAGGCCAAAATGACCGGCGCCAATCTGGAAAATGCCGATCTGTCGGGTTGCAACCTCACCGGCGCCGACCTGAACGGCGCCATCCTGGTGGGCGCGCGCCTTGACCTTGCCACCACCCATGGCGCCGATCTCTCCAAGGCATTGATGGAACACGGCAAACCCGACGCCGCCGAATCCCAGCGCGTCGAAGCGCTGGTGGAATCGCATGCAAGCTGGGCCGAGAGTGATGGACGCGAGGGCGCGCCCGCCGATCTCACCGGATTGGACCTGCGCCGCGTCAACCGTCTTTCCCACCGTATGCTGACGGCCCTGATCGCGCCCAACGCCATATTGTATGGGGTCAATTTCGAGGGTGCCTCGCTTCAGGGCAGCAATCTGGCAGGCGCCGATTTGCGTTCGGCCAAGTTGACCGGCGCGGATCTGCGCGGCGTCAATTTTTCGGGCGCCAAGCTGAACCATGCCGACATGCGCGACACCAAACTGGGGCCGCTGATGATTTCCGACGCGCGGCTGCTGCCCGCCCGCCTCGACAATGCCGAGGCGCGTTATGCCGATTTCCGCGGCGCGGATCTTAGGCGCGCACGCATCAATGGCAGCGACTTTGCCTACGCCAATCTCAGCGATACGGATTTGCGGGATGTTGACATAGCCGGCGCGGAACTGACGGGCGCCAAGCTGCCGATGCAGTTCGCCGAAGCGGCGCAAATTCCGGCCTGATTTTTCCGCCTCTCGAACTATCTCAAGCCTGCGCCGCTGCGGGCGACAACGCCATGCGCAATGCCAAAGCTGTTTGCGCATCAGGCTGCCAAATATGTCGGACAGCAAAAAGGCGAGGCCGCGATGACGGCCCCGCCTCAATGCTCTGTTCGGGGCGTTAAGCGGCCCTTGCGCTTTCGATGGTCTTTAATTCGGGCGCGTTGATGGTGATTTTCCGGGGTTTCTTTTCCTCCGGCACCACCCGCTCCAGTTCAACATGAAGCAGGCCATTCTCAAGACGCGCACCCCTCACCTCGACATGTTCGGCGAGCTGGAACTGACGTTCGAAAGTCCGCCCGGCGATGCCTTGATGCAGATAGGACGGCTTGACGTTCGCCTCGCCCTGGCGTTTGCCTGTGACCGTCAAGACCCCGTCGCGCACTTCAATGCCGAGATCCTTCTCGGCGAAGCCTGCGACCGCAAGGGTCACGCGATAATGATTTTCGTCGCTGCGTTCGATGTTGTAGGGCGGATAGCCGGGAACTCCTTCGGACTGATCCAGAAGATCAAGCAGACGATCGAAGCCGACGGTGGTACGGAAAAACGGGGAATAATCCAGACGCATGATTGCAACCTCCTTGAAGCGTTGACACAAGTTCCGGTGCGGGTCGCCCCCGGAACAGACCCTAGGTAAGGTCAAAAAAAGCCGCTTCAAGACCCTTGAAAACCACCCTCGAATAGCTATTGCCATGGCGGTTCAAAGATTCAGGAAATGATGCCACGCCAGGGCCCAGAACAGGGCCATGGCGCCATATATAATGAGATCCATCCTGGCTCGGGTGAGAGCAATTCCGCTCAGCGATCGGATCAGGGTGCGCAGCCAGGCGCCCTCCTCCTGATTGCGCTCGGGTGCGCGCCAGCGGCGATAGCGCAGCCAGCTTTCCAGATTGTTGAGGACACAGGCGCCGGCGTTGAGCTTCCAGTGCAGAACCGTGCCGGGCACAAAGATAAGGTAGCCGATCAGTACGCCGCGCAAGGGGACGGCCCAGCCCAGAGTGATGAAAGCCAGGATCGCCAGGTGCAGATAAAAACAGAAATAGCCCAGGGCATCGCGCCGGGGGCCGGTCGATGCGGCCATGAGTCCTCGCCGCCGAAGTTTGGCCTGTTACGACGCCCGCTTCAATGCGCCCGTCATAAAGCCTAAGTTGCGCCCATGATGCCGGCGCGCGAAAGTTTTGATCCTGTGGCGATTGCGGTGCCGAAGGCGCGCCTTCGGGCCGCCACCTTCGCGCCCGATCCGTCGCGGAGCCAAAGGGGAGTCTGTGTCCTGCTCAACGGCCAGACGGAGTTTATCGAGAAATATTTCGAGGTGATCGACGAACTGCGCGGCCGCGGCTTTGCCGTGGTGGCGATGGACTGGCGCGGCCAGGGCGGCTCCGGCCGGCTTGTCCCTGGGGCGCCGCTCAAGGCGCATATCCATGATTTCACGGAGTATGACACCGATCTGGACGCCCTGATGGACCAGCTCGTCGAGCCGATGCTGGCCGGCAGGCGGCCGATCGCTCTCGCCCATTCCATGGGCGGTCATATCCTGCTCAGGCATCTTAATCGTCAGCCGGGCCGTTTCGCCGCCGCTGCTTTCAGCGCGCCGATGCTGATGTTCTCGACACGCGGCCTGCCCCGCTGGCCGGTGCGGCTGTTGTCCAGCTGGATGACACGCTGCGGCCATGCCACAGACTTTGTTTGGGGTATGGGACGACGCGATCCGCTGACAATGGATTTTCATGGCCAGATCGCGACTTCTGATCGCGCACGGTTCCAGCGCACACAGGATTTTCTGAAGTCTCACCCGCAGCTAAGACTGGCGGGTCCGACATGGGGCTGGGTCGAGGCGGGTTTTCGCTCCATCACTTGCATGAATAAGACGGACTATGCCGAACAGATCTCGACGCCATCGCTCATCTGCAGCGCGGGGCATGATCGGATCTGCGTCACCGCGGACACAGAACGCTTTGCCGGTCGCATGCCCGGATGCGTCTATGTGGAGATCGCGGGAGCCGAACATGAAATTCTGATGGAGCGTGACGCTTTTCGCGCCCGCTTCTGGAACGCCTTCGACAAATTCATGCGCGAATTCATTTAAGACGTCGCGCGGCGCTATCGGGCGGGCACGGGTTGGGAAGTCAGTCCCGGTACAGCCGGCGGCGCCACAGGCTGTTGCGGAGGCGGCGCGGTTTCCGGCGTCAAGGTCATTGGCGCGTTGATCGGATCGTCGGCAAAGCTGGTCCGGCCCGCCCTGGCAGACTGGTGCGGACGCAGCGCGGTTTCGGGCGTCAAGGTCATTGGCGCATTTATCGGATCATCGGCAACGCGGGACCTCTGTCGCCGGGAAGCGGTATTCGCGCTGTTCGCGGTGCGGCTTGGCGTTGGTAAAATACCGGTTGGTGATGTCTGCGAGGGCGAGTCAGCGGTTTCCGGGGCGGTCGCGGGCGGCGCTTCCACCGGCGGACTGGTTGGTGAAATACCGTCCGGCGACGTCTGCGATGACAGAGCGGCGGCATCCGGGGCGGTGCTGAGCGGCGCCACTGGCGAATTGACGGGCGTTGTCGCCTTTGCCGTCATAGCTGGCAGCAACGGCGAGCTGGTTGACGCGCTCTTATAGGCAAAAATGCTGCCGCCTATAATCAAAAGCCCCATCACAATTCCGGCCACGATCCTGGCCGTCATGTTGCCGGACTCTTTGCCGCCATCTGCACGATCAAGGCGCTGGCTTTCGCCATCCCCGCGCTGGGCATGAATATCAGGCGATGGGAAATTGCCGGGATCGAATATGCCCCATGAGACAATGTCGCGCTCTTGTTTCGGTTCTTCTTCGCCGGCAGGGAGGGCGGGTAATGGAGGTTCGTTGCGCTGGACTTCATCCCACCTTGAAATGTCCCAAACTTGTTCCGCCTGTTCCGGCCACTTCGCAATTTCCAGAAATTGTTCCGGTTGCCGTGCCGTTATGGCGCCATTTGCCGTGGTGGCGCGATTAGAAAATTCGCGCATCCTGTTTCCTTCCTGCAGGAATGGAATACCGGGCATGGAGGATAAAGTGCATCATTCCGGAAAGATTTCCAACTGCGCCGATGGGATAAAACTGTGACAACGCGATCATAGTGGTGGAACAATTTTTCTGTTGCTTGTTTTTCCGGCAATCCTGCGTCTCGCCCTGCGAGAAGTTCCATATGTTGGCGCGATCCCAGCCTGCCCACACACCAACGTCATGCACGATAGAAAAAGCCCCGGCGGTAACCGCCGGGGCTTTTTATTTGCAATCGTTACTGGGCAGGCATGGCAGGCTGCGTGGTCAGCCCGTTTTGTGAATCCTCCGCCTGCGCGGGAGCCGTGGGCGCCTGCGCAGCGTCGGACGGCGTATTATCGCCGGCAGCCGCATTGTTGGCGACTTCTGGCGTGGGTTGGGTTGTCTCACCGGCGACGGCCGGCGCGCTCACGGGCTGCTGCAATGCCGTCTGGCCTGACGACCCGGATTGCTCTGGAGGAGGCGCGGTTTGCGGCGTCAAAGTCATAGGCGCGTTGACCGCTGCGTCGGCTGAAGAGGCAGCCGGCGGCGCGGAAGTTCCGTTCGAGCTGTGTGCCCTGCGGCTGGGTGTTGGAGAAATGCCATCCGGCGAAGTCTGGGACGGCGCGGCGGTGGTATCCGTCGCGGTCGCCGGCGGCGCAATCGCCGGCGGATTGGCGGGTGGTGCCATTGCAGCATTATTGGGCGTTGGCGCATTCATTGCCACAGTCTGCGGCGCCGGCGCTCTGGTGGAGAATGTCTCATAGGCATAGAGGCTGCCGCCGATGAGCAGAGCTCCCGCAACGATTCCGCCCACGATTTTGGCGGTGTTATTGCTGGAATCCTCGTCGCTCGCCGCGACATGAAAGGGACGCATGGGTTCGGATTCATTCTGGAGGATCGTCTCGTCAACCCGCGGCGTTTGCGGCAGTTCGTTCAGCGGCTGCCCGACCGCGATATTGTCATCCTTGAAATTGAAATCTCTCATGGGGTTCTTCCTGCGATAATTTGCAGGACGGAAACGAAGTTAGGAGCGGGAAAGTTTCCGCCTTAGGAAACAAGGGCCAAATTGCGGCAGCAAACGCCAAAACGCATGGTCAAGTCTTTTTCCGGCCATGTTTCGCCTGGTCTCAGCCGGCGAGAAGCTTCATCGCTTCGGCATGCACGCGCTTGTCGCCCGCCGCCAGAATGGTTTTTCCCGACGCGCAGGAGCCGCCATCCCAGCCGGTCATCACCCCGCCCGCGCCTTCGACAATCGGAATCAGCGCGGCGGCATCCCATTCGTTAAATCCCGCCTCGATAATGAGATCGACAAAGCCCAAAGCCAGAACCGCGAAGAGATAGCAATCGCCGCCATAGCGTGTCATGCGCACCTTGTTTTTGACTCGTGCGAACTGCTCGAACTCAGAAGCCGAGAAATAATCCGGCGGATCGGTGGCGCAGAGAATGGCGTCATGGAGAGATGCGCATTCTCGTGTCCGCAGCTGCGTGCTGGCCCCGGCGTGAACAAGATGGCTTTCGCCATTGACGCCGATGAAGCGTTCGCCCAGCACCGGCTGGTCCAGTATCCCCAGAACCGGCCTTCCGTTTTTCTGCAGGGCGATCAGAGATCCCCATTCATGCCGCCCGGTTATGAAGGCGCGTGTGCCGTCTACCGGATCGAGCACCCAGCGATATCCGCTGCTTCCGGGCGTCTCGCCGAATTCCTCGCCCAGAATTGCGTCGCCGGGCCGTGTCCGTGCGATCAGATCGCGCAGGACTTTTTCCGCGCCGCGATCGGCCTCGGTGACCGGATCGAAGGCATGCTTGCCCTGTTTGTGGGCGACTTCAATATGCTGACGGAAAAAGGGGCGTATCGCCGCCCCGCTGGCATCGGCCAGGCGATGCGAGAAAGCGATCAGGTCCGTATCAACAGCGCTCATCGCCGCTGGTAATGCCATGAAACGCAGTTAGGCGCGAGGGATTTTGCGCCTTAGGCGTCGGCTTTGGCCCGCTTGCGCAGATGCGGTTTCAGCATGCGCTTTCTGATGCGAATGCTCTGCGGCGTCACTTCGACCAGCTCATCGTCCTCGATATAGGCCATGGCCTGTTCCAGGGTCATCGGCACGATCGGCGTCAGCCGCACCGCTTCGTCCTTTGATGTGGTGCGGATGTTGGTGAGCTGCTTGGTCTTGACCGGATTGACGTCCAGGTCGTTATCCTTGGCGTTCTGGCCGATCACCATGCCCTCATAAACCTTGGTGCCGGGGATCACGAACAGCTTGCCGCGCTCTTCCAGATACCAGAGGCCATAGGCCACCGCTTCGCCTGCCTCGGTCGAGATCAAGACGCCGTTGACACGGCCGCCCACATTGCCCTTGTGCGGCGCATATTTGAGGAACATGCGGTTCATTACCCCGGTGCCGCGGGTGTCGGTGAGAAATTCGCCGTGATAGCCGATCAACCCGCGCGCCGGTCCATGAAAAACGATGCGGGTCTTGCCCGCGCCGGTGGGACGCATGTCCACCATTTCGCCCTTGCGGTTTGATATTTTCTCGATCACCACGCCGGTATAGGGATCGTCCACGTCCACCGTGACTTCCTCGATCGGCTCCAGCTTTTCGCCATTTTCGATTTTGTAAAGAACGCGGGGACGGCTGATCGACAGCTCGAAACCTTCGCGGCGCATGGATTCGATCAGCACGCCGAGCTGAAGTTCGCCGCGACCCGCCACTTCAAAGGCGCCCTCGCCGGTTTCCGTGACGTGCAGCGCGACATTGCCTTCGGCTTCACGCAGCAGGCGGTCGCGGATGACCCGCGACTGCACCTTGTCGCCTTCGCGGCCGGCCAGGGGCGAGTCATTCACCGAAATTGTCATCGCCAGGGTCGGCGGATCGATGGGATTGGCCGGAATCGCTTCCTCCACGCTCAAATCGCACAGTGTGTCGGCAACAGTGGCTTCTTCGAGGCCCGCGATGGCGACGATGTCGCCGGCTTCGGCCCGCTCCACGGGCACGCGCGCCAGGCCCCGGAAAGCCAGCAGCTTGGTGGCGCGGGCACGCTCAATGACGTCGCCATCTCGATTGAGCGCCTTGATCTGGCGATTGACGGTGATGGCACCGGATTCGATGCGTCCGGTCAGGACGCGGCCCAGGAAATTGTCCGCCTCCAGAGTGGTCACCAGCATCTTGAAGGGATGCGCATCGCCGGCCAGCGCCTGAGGCTTGGGGGCGGGCACGTCTTCGACGATCCGGCGGAACAGCGGCGACAGGTCCTTGCGCTCGTCTTCCAGTTCATTCACCGCCCAGCCATTGCGGCCCGACGCGAAGAGATGGTGGAAATCGAGCTGATAATCGCTGGCCTCCAGCGCCAGGAAGAGATCGAAGATGGATTCCAGAGTCTCTTTGGGCTGGGCGTCGGAACGGTCGATCTTGTTGACGATCACGATCGGCTTGAGTCCCAGCTTGAGTGCCTTGGATAGAACGAATTTGGTTTGGGGCATCACGGATTCGGCCGCGTCCACCAGGAGTACCACGCCGTCCACCATGGACAGGATGCGCTCCACCTCTCCGCCAAAATCGGCATGGCCCGGCGTGTCCACGATGTTCAGGCGCACCCCCTGCCATTCCACCGAGGTGCATTTGGCCAAGATGGTGATGCCGCGCTCGCGCTCCTGGTCGTTGGAGTCCATCGCGCGCTCGGCCATATGTTGGTTCTCGCGCACCGAGCCCGACTGTTTGAGGAGCTGGTCCACCAAGGTCGTCTTGCCGTGGTCGACATGCGCGATGATCGCGATATTGCGGATTTCCATGGAATCAAGAGTCTTTCATTGGCGGGGGCTTCATAGACAGCCGGGACGCCAAAGCCAAGGAAGCGCGACCAGGTTTTCGGCGGGAAATATTTCCTTTCATTTTCAATATGTTAATGAAAAATAGCGGTGGTTACATGACGGGAAGATGCGCGGAATCTGGGACATTTGTGAGAAACTTTTGGCGTATAGAACCCTCGATCGGGCATGGACATGGCGGTAACGGCCCGCAATGACTGAATATTTTGTCGGAAATGCCAGGCGCTTTTTCGTCGCGTCACGACAAAATCCGCAGCCTTTGCGCGATTTTGCCATGCATTGCCAATAGTGTAGGCAGTGTAAATGTCGATGACGCGAGGAGAGCGCATGCGTGTCCGCGGCAAAATCGATTGCACCATGCCCGGATCAGGCAACCGGGCCTAGCGTAACAGTTGAGGGCAGGAAATAAGTCAATGAATGTGCAAATGCCTCCGAAACAGGCAAAACAAGACTTCCAGGAGGAAGACGAACCCGGTCTGCTGGCGCGGTTGCGCCCAATCTTGATCGGCAGCGGAGCGCTGGCGCTCATCCTGGGCGGCTATTGGTATTTCAGCCACGATGCCGCCGGCGGCGGCAACGCCAATCGCGGCCGTTTCCAGACCGCCCCGCCCGTCAAGGTCGCCCTTGCCCACCAGCGCGAGATGCCGGTGATCGAGAAAACCATCGGCACCGTGGTGGCCAATTCCACGGTTTCGGTGACGGCGCGCGTCCAGGGCCAGCTCACCAAGGCCTATTTCAAGGAAGGCCAGATGGTCAAGGAGGGCGATCTGCTGTTCCAGATCGATCCGTCGCCTTTTCAGGCCGCCTATGACGCCACCCTCGCAACGCTGGAGGGCGCCAAGACCAATGCCGATCGTTCCGCGGCCCTTTTGAAACAGAACGCCATCGCTCCGCAGACCAACGACAACAACCAGGCTGTCTATGATCAGGCCAAGGCCAATGCGGAAGCCGCGCGCCTGAATTTGCAATTCACCCAGATCCGCTCGCCGATCACCGGCAAGACCGGGCCAATCCTGCTGCAGCCGGGCAACTTGGTTTCTGTCAACGGGCTGACCGCGCCCCTGGTCAGCATCACCCAGGTTCAGCCGATCAAGGTCTCCTTTGCCCTGCCCCAGGTCGACCTGCCGCGCATCCAGGCGCGCGCGCACACCGCCGACGGCCTGAAGGCCGTGGTCGCCCTGCACGATGCCGGAGGCGACCAGGATTTGGCCGCTCCGGTGGATTTCATCAGCAATCAAGTGGCTGCCGCCAGCGGCACCATCGAATTGCGCGCCAGTTTCCCCAATGCCGACCTGGCCTTGGTGCCCGGCCAACTGGTGGATGTGGTGGTCCAGCTAGCCAGCATTCCCAATGCCGTTGTGGTACCGCGCGAGGCGGTCAATCTGGGGCCTACCGGGCCTTACGTCTATGTCGTGGATCCGGACGAGCATGTCGCGCAGATGCGCCCCATCAAGATCGCCTTCGATGACGGTGTCAACGCCGCCATTGTCGGCAACGTCCATGACAACGACCAGGTGATCGTGGACGGCCAGCTCCGGGTGATCCCCGGCGGCAAGGTGGCGATCCCCGGCGCCGGCGGCAATGGCTCTGGCAACAAGGGCGGCGCGCGCGGCAAGGGCGCCGGCGGCGGCGGCGGACCCAGCCAGGCGGGCGGGCCGCAGAACGCGGGTTAAGCCATGAATCCTTCAAAAATCTTCATCGAGCGACCGGTGATGACCACCTTGGTCATGGCGGCATTCATCATCTTTGGCGTGTTCGGCTATCTGAACCTGCCGGTCTCCGACCTGCCCAAAATGGACTTCCCCACCATCAATGTGGGCGCAAATTTGCCAGGCGCCGACCCTGAAACCGTCGCCTCGGCCCTCGCCGCGCCGCTGGAAAACGCCTTTTCCACCATCAACGGCATCGACTCGATGACTTCGTCATCGCGCCAGGGCATGACCAACATCTCGATTCAGTTCAACCTGGACCGCAACATCGACGCCGCCGCCCAGGACGTGCAAGCCGCGATCAGCGGCGCCTTGCGCGCGCTGCCCCGTAACCTGCCGGTGCCGCCCACCTTCCGCAAAGTCAATCCGGCGGACCAGCCTATCATCTTCATCGCCATGTGGTCGGACACGATGAAGCCCTCGCAGCTTGACGAATATGCCGAAACCATGCTGTCCCGGCAGCTTTCCACAATTGACGGCGTGGCCCAGGTGGAAGTGGGCGGCGCGGCCAAATATGCCGTGCGCATCCAGGCCGACCCTTCCGCCCTGGCGGCGCGCAGTATCGGCTTCGATGTCCTGCAAAACGCGGTCGCCACTGCCAACGTCAACCAGGCGACCGGCGCCCTGAACGGCAATACGCAGTCCCAAATCATTCATACCGACGGCCAGCTCAACAGCGCACAGGAATTTTCCCGGCAGATCTTCGCCTATCGGAGCGGCGAGCCGGTGCGCATCGGCGATGTCGCCACTGTGCTGGATGGATTGCAGGTTCCCAACAACCGCAGCTGGTACAAGGGCAAGTCTGCCATCGTGATCGACATCCTGCGCCAGCCCGGTTCCAACACAGTGGAGACGATCCAGCGCGTCCGTGACGTGTTGCCCCAGTTCCAGCTCAGCCTGCCGCCCAGCGTCCATCTTGAAATCGCCTATGACCGCAGCGAAAACATCAAGGCGTCGATTGACGACGTGGAACTCACCCTGGTGATCGCCGCCGCGCTGGTGGTGCTGGTGATCTTCGCCTTCCTGCGCCGGATTTCCGCCACCCTCATCCCTTCCCTGGCCCTGCCCATCGCGGTGATCGGCACTTTCGCGGGCATGTCGATATTCGGCTTCAATCTCGACAATCTTTCGCTGATGGCGCTAACCCTGTCGGTCGGTTTCGTGGTCGACGACGCCATCGTGATGCTGGAAAATATCGTCCGGCATATCGAAGCGGGCATGAAGCCTTACGACGCGGCCCTGAAGGGCGCGAGCGAAATTGCCTTCACCATCCTGTCCATGACCACCAGCTTGGCGGCGGTGTTCATTCCCATAGTTTTCATGGGCGGCGTGGTGGGACGGCTGCTGCACGAATTCGCCATCACCATCGTTATCGCTATCGTCTGTTCGGGCGTCATCTCGATCACGCTGACTCCAATGCTGTGCGCGCGCATCCTCAGGGGCGAGCATGGCGAATCGCACAACGCTGTCTACCGGGCCAGCGAAGCTGCCTTCAACTGGATGCTTTCCACCTATGACCGCTCGCTGACCTGGGCCCTGCATCACAAGAAGACCATTATGTGCGTGTTCGCAGGCAGCATCGCCGCTTCGGTGGTGCTGTTCTTGGTCATGCCCCAGGATTTTTTACCCAGCGACGACGTCGGCCGCATCAATGGTCAAATCCAGGCCGCCAACGGCACCTCATTCAACCAGATGGAGAGAATTCTCATTCAGGCCCGGGACATCGTCGAGGCCGATCCCAACGTCGAAAGCGTCAATTCCCAAATGGGCGGCGGTAACGGTTCGGCGGGCACCAATTTCGCCGGCTTGAACCTGGTCGTGCTCAAGCCGATGGACCAACGCCAAAGCTGCCGCGGTTTTAACCTTATCCCATGCCATTTGTCCGCCGATCAGGTGATCGCGGAGCTCCGGCCGAAATTGAACCGCATTACGGGCGCCAATGTGTTTCTTTCCAATCCGCCGCCGGTCAGGTTGGGCGGGCGCGGCGGGCGCTCCAATTACCAGTACACGCTGCAGGGCTTGGATTTGGACGAGTTGGCCGTCGCCTCCAACCGGCTGATGGATGAGATGCGGAAGAATCCGGCCTTCGTGGGCATCAACAGCGATTATGATTCGGTGATGCCGTCCGTGCACGTGGAAATCGACCGCGACCGCGCTGCCGCCTTCGGCGTGACGGTGCAGCAAATCGAGAACGCCCTGGGTTCGGCCTTTTCCCAGAGCCAGGTCTCCCAGATCAACATGCCGTCCAACCAGTACCAGGTGATCCTGGAACTGTTGCCGAAATATCAGAGCTCCGTGACTTCGCTGGCGCAGATTTACGTCACGGCCGGCGGCGCCGGCACGGGCGTCGCCGCCGGCACCCTGGTGCCGCTGACCGCCGTGACCAAGATCGTCAACGGCACCATGCCGGTCAGCATCAACCATTCCGGACAGATCCCCGCAATCACCGTGTCATTCGACATGGCGACGGGTTATGCGCTGTCGGATGCGGTGAGCGGCGTCCGCGAGGCCACGGCCCAGGCCAACCTCCCGGCGGACATTTCCGGCAGCTTCCAGGGCACCGCCGCGGCCTTCCAGCAATCCACCCAGAATATGGGCCTGTTGCTCTTCGTCGCCATGCTGGTGGTCTATATCATTCTGGGCATCCTGTATGAGAGCTTCATTCATCCCTTCACCATTCTGTCGGGACTGCCTTCGGCGGCGATGGGCGCGCTGCTGACCCTGTTCATCTGCCGCATGCCGCTGACGCTCTATGCCTTTGTCGGCATGATCATGCTGATCGGCATCGTCAAGAAGAACGCCATCATGATGATCGACTTCGCCCTCAACCGGCAGCGCACCGAAGGCGTGCCGGCCGAGAAGGCGATCTACGAAGCGGCGATAATCCGCTTCCGCCCGATCATGATGACCACCATGGCGGCGATGATGGGCACCATGCCGATCGCGCTGGGCATGGGTGCCGGCGCCTCCTCCCGCCGGCCGCTGGGCCTGTGTGTGGCGGGCGGGCTGCTGCTCTCCCAGCTTCTGACGCTCTACATAACCCCGGTGATCTATATTTATCTGGACCGGCTCGCCCAGGTCCGCTGGTTGACCCGCAGAAAGAGATACCGGCCCTCCCCCGCTCCGGCCGAATAGATGCGGCGCGATCAGCCGTAAGATCGAGAAATAAAAAGGCGCCGCCTCCCTCGCTTCGCTCGAAGAGGGGCCAGCTTTTCTAAACTCGCTATCGCTCGCTAAGGAAAGCTAGGCCAGCTTGGGCGAGGCGCCGTAAAGCAAGAAAAAAGGTGCCGCTTCCCTACGCTTTTTTCTTTTAGATCTGATCTCCCACCGGCTGGGGCCGTATCCGGTCAAACACGCCGGAGAGAAGCAGCCCTACAATGTAGCCACCCAGATGCGCTTGCCAGGCAATCTGACCGGCCTCGCCGCGCAACCCCAGCCCCGTCAGTCCCATCACCAGATTGATCGCCGCCCAGACCAGGCTGAACATGATGATCTGCCGCGAGCATAGCGGCAGCATGGGTGCGTCGGCAGGCGGCCCTTGCGCCGCCCAGACGGGCCGCTCGGTCGGCAGCAGCCTGATGCCTGCCCCCATCAACCCGGAGATGGCGCCAGAGGCCCCGATCACCGGAGCCATCGAGCCCAAGTTAAAGGCCAGGTGCGCCGCCGCCCCCGCCACACCGCAAATCATAAAGAAGAGCAGGAAGAGAACCGCTCCGAACCGGCGCGCCACGATGGGCCCGAAGGCGAACAACCACAGACAATTGATGGCAAGGTGGGTGTAGTCGTTATGAATCGCCATGTAACTCAGAAACGGCAGCCCGCCCAGGAATAGACCGGACAGGATTCCCTGCCGGGACAGCAAAGCCGGGCTGTAATGCGCCGGGATGAACGCGAACTGGTTGATCCAGGCCAGGGACTGAGCGGGCGGCACCATGGTGCGCGCGACATGAGCGGCCACCAGGGCGGCGATCAGGAGCAGCACCACCATCGGCGCATGAAATACGGGCTGACGGGGTGCGTGGGGTACCAGAAAAGCCATGACATCTATCTAAGGGGTTCGCGAGCTGAGGCAAATGCTTCGGATTGGCACAAGCCAGCCGGGTGGGGAAAACCGCGGAAGGGCAATTTGGCGGCGTTAACTTTCAGGAGACCGATACGTAACGGCAGCTGTTCCGCGAGTTCTTAGGGCTTTTCGTGCCAATACGGCACGCCCGAGGCTTAACGGCGATTAATATACTGGCACGGCGGTTGCTCTGTTGGGGTAGAGAAAATTTCGAAAGCGCCGTCATGCCCCATACCAAGAAAATCCTTGCCCTGGTCCTGCCCGCCGCCCTTGCCGTCGCGCTGACCATCGCGCTGGCAGCGACGCGCGCGCATGCCCAAAGCTGGAACAGCGTATCCAATTACAATGGCTATGGCGCCACCACGCAGAACAACCCTTCCAACGCCTCGTTGCGCGATCCCAACGGCAACCTGACCCTGGTGGACGGGCAATTTCGATCCTCCAACTTTTCGTCCCAGGCTGGAACCCAATTCGCCGGCGCCGGTGGCACCGGGGTTGGCGTGAGCGGTGCCGGCGCCGCCCAGTACGGTCAGGCCTCGGCAATCGGCAATTCGCTCAACGTCGTCGTGCTGGGAAGCCACAACACGACCGTGGTGGATACAACACAGATCAACAACGGAAATCAGACGGCGATTGTCGATCTGAACAGTCACTGACGAATTGACGGAAAGAAGGGACGCCCCTCCCATGACGCGCCGCGGACGCAAGCATCTCCTGAAGCCGCTGGTCTTCATCCTCGCCGCTGTGGCGCTGGAAGGCTGCATCAGCCCTTCGGCCGACAGCGTCGGGCGTTACACGGCGCCGATCGGCGGCTCGCCGGTGATCTCCAACGAAACACCCTATTCTTCGGCCCTGCGTTGCATGGGCGGCATTGTCGGCCAGCACCCGGTGCGCATCGCGGTCGGCCAGATAGCTGATTACACCGGCAAAACAGAATCCGACGGCTCGGGCCGCAAGGTGACCGCGGGCGCCGCCTTGATGGCGATGAGTGCCCTGTCCAAGTCCGGTATCCACATGGTCGAGCGATTCGATACTTCAGTCGCCGAAATGGAGCTGAAATACGCCAACAACAAGCTGATCGCCGCCGACCAGAATCCGCAAACCGGCGACTATCGAAGGATCATCGCCGGGGCCATTCCGGGTTCCGACTATTATATCGTGGGCGGCATCACCGAGCTCAACTTCAATGTCCGCTCTGAAAATGCCAGCGGCAATGGCGGCGGCACCGCCACCAACGCCACCACCGGCACCTTGAGCGGCAGTCTTTATGTGATGAATGTCGGCCTGGACATGCGGCTCGTCAACACCAACACGCTGGAAGTCGCCGATGTGATTTCCTACCAGAAGCAGATCATCGGCCGCCAGGTTTCGGCCGGCATATTCGATTTCCTGGGCACCAATTTCTTCGACATCAGCGCCGGCGAAAGCGCGCTGGAGCCGATCCAGCTGGCGGTGCGCTCAGTCATCGAGCGCGGCATTCTGGAGATGGTCACCCGCATCTATCGCGCGCCGGCCGGGGCTTGTGCCTCGCCCATCGGCACCGCAGCCGATCCGCTGGCCGATTATGCGCCGAACCCCTACGGCAACCAGGCCTATGCCTATCCGGCGCGGCCATCTCCGTATCAGCCTAATCCGTATCCGCAGCAAGCTTTCTATCCCGCCTACAACCAGGAGAATTACAATGACTCTGCGCGTCAAAGCCCATATCGCGGCTATGGCTCTAGTGACCCTGTCGGCAACGTGCGTCTACGCGGCGCCTACTGATCAATACGGGACCTGGAACGACGGCGCTTTTGCCGGCGGCGCGGGAAGCCAGATCAGCAACAGTCAGGTCAATCTTCAAGCCAACTGGTCCAACCTGACCGGCAACATCACTACCGTTGCCGGAGATGCGGTTGTACAGGGCGCTGCGGGCGGCAACCTGATGGACATCACCACCATGAACAACACGGTGGTGAACAACAGCCAGATCGTAGGCAACGCCGCTTCGATCGGCTCGAACATCAATATCAGCATCAACAATATCGGCGGCAGCGTCGGCATCCAGAACCAGGCGCTTTGCAACGGCGTCAGCGTTTCGACCGATCCCACCTATGCCTCGACCCACAACTATCAGGAATGCAACGCAGCCGATCCGTCCTCGACGATCATCGCCAAGGTTAACAACATCGCGGGCGACGCGGCGATCCAGGGATCCTCGCTCGGCAACAGTTTCGAGGCGGACTCCAATGCCCCGAACATGCCGATCTGGAACAAGCAGATCAACAACGCCGCCGTGACTTCCACGGTCAACGCCAGCATCTTAAATGTCGGCGGTTCGACGAGCACAAGCTCCAGTGCCATCGGCAATACCGGTCAGATCATCCACTACAACACCAACTAAGGCGCCCGTCTCCACGAGGTTCCGCCTCGGCATCCCTGGGGCAAACGGGAATGTCGAGAAATAAGGGAGGGTCTCCTGACCCTCCCTTATTTTTTGCTTTTTCGGCTCGCCCGCGCTATCTGGCGGACATGACGGCCCTGCCCATAGACCTGGAGGCTTTTAACGCTGCGCCGCTGACGCGGGAGCCGTTTGCTTTCCTGATGGTGCCGCATTTTGTCAGGCCCGAGGCGATGAAGGCCATCAACGCCGATTACCCGCCAGTCAGCCATCCCGGCAGCTTTCCGCTACCCACGTTGAAATATGGTCCCGCATTCGCGCAATTCGTAGCGGCCATCCAGGGCCCGGAATTCACCCGCGCGGTGGAGAAAAAACTGGACGTGGACCTTAAAGGCCGGCCGACCATGGTGACGGCGCGGGGGGTCTCAGCAGCACGCGACGGCCAGATTCACACCGACAGCCGCACCAAGCTCATTACCGTACTCATCTATATGAACAATGAATGGGAGGCGAAAACTGGCCGCCTGCGTCTTCTGCGCGGACCGGGCGATCTGGACGATGTGATCGCTGAAGTACCCCCTGATGAGGGCACGATGCTGATCTTCAAGAATGAGCCCAATGCCTGGCACGGCTTTCACGCCTTCGAGGGCCCGCGCCGGGTGATCCAGCTCAACTGGGTGACCGATATAGGCGTGGTCAAACGCGAACAGGCCCGTCACCGTATCAGCGCGTTTTTCAAACGGCTGCAAAAGCGAGGAGCGGCATCCGAGAGGACGTGAGCATGTCCGGTGGACATGCGAAAGCGACGCATCCTCGCTCCGCTCGGATAGGGCAAGCTTTTCTAGGCTCACTTAACGCTCGCCAAGAAAAGCTAAGCCCGCCCTGAGCGCAAGCGATGGGCCGGGCCTCAGCCCGCGATGTAGTTATGCCAGACGCCGGAAAAATCGCGGATGCGATAACCGACAGCGGTTTTTTCGACATTGGCAGAATCCAGCGGCACCTTGCCAAAACCGCCGGGAATGTCGAGCACATAAGTCGGTTGCGCCAACCCTGACAGTCCCCCGCGCAAGGCCCGCGTCAACGCCAGACCTTCATCGATGCCGAGGCGGAAATGCGATGTGCCGCGCGCCAGGTCGGGATGATGAAGGTAATAGGGTTTGACGCGATTCTCGACAAAGGCCTTCATCAGCGCGATGAGTGTCTCGACAGTGTCGTTTACGCCCCTCAGCAGCACCGTCTGGCTGACCAGCGGGATGCCGGCATCGGCCAGGCGCGCCAGAGCCCGCTTTGCTTGAGGCGAAAATTCCCTGGGGTGATTGGCGTGGATCGCCACCCAGCTGGTCACATCCGGCGCCATCAGCGCGGCGACGAAATCATCGCTCACCCGCTCCGGGTCGACCATCGGAACCCTGGTATGCCAGCGGACAATCTTCACATGGCCGATCGCGGCCAGTCGCCGGGTGATCTGTTTCGCGCGGCGCGGCGAAAGAATGAAGGGATCGCCGCCGGTCAGGATCACTTCGTATATTTCCGGATGGTCCTGGACATAGCCAAAGGCCCGCTCGAAATCCTCTGAAGAAAGATGGTTGGCTTTCCCTGGTCCGATCTGCTCGCGGCGAAAACAGAAACGGCAATAGACCGGACAGCTGGAGACAGCCTTGAACAACACCCGGTCGCGGTGGCGGTGGATGATGCCAGGGGCCGTTTCGTGCGCGCCGTCGCCGATGGGATCAAAACGCTCCGCCGCTGTTTCGATCAATTCGGCGATGTCCGGCAGAAACTGACGCGCAATGGGATCGGACAGGTCCGTGGAATCGATCAGCGCCTCAAGCGTGGGTGAAATCGCGACGGCGTATTTCTGCGCGACAAGGGCGAGAGTCATTCGTGCTTTTTCAGGTCAGGCAAGAACACAGTCAAAAGCCCCATCAGCGGCAGGAAGGCGCAGACCTTATAGACGAAGGTGATGCTGGTGGCATCCGCCAGCAGGCCCAAAAGCGCCGCGCCGATGGCGCCCATGCCGAAGGAAAAGCCGTAAAAGACGCCTGAAATCATGCCCAATTTTCCGGGCAGCAATTCCTGGGCATAGACCACAATGGCGGGAAAGGCCGAAGCCAGAATCGCCCCGATCACTACCGACAAAACCTCAGTCCAGAAAAGGTTGGCGTAAGGCAGCATCAGGGTGAAAGGCAACGGCCCCAGAATGGAAACCCAAATCACATATTTACGGCCGAAACGATCGCCTAGCGGCCCGCCGGCAAAGGCGCCCACCGCCACCGCGGCCAGGAAATAAAACAAATGCAACTGCGCCGACGGCACCGAGATATGGAACGTCTGGATCAGGTAGAAGGTGAAATAATTGCTGATGCTGACCAGGTAGAAATATTTGGAGAAAATCAGCAGGGCCAGAATGAAGATGATGGTCAGGACCTGGGCCAGCGGCAAAGGCTCATGCTGCATGGCCTTGTGAGCGGCGCGGATGCGCGCCAGGCCGTGATGTTTGTACCAACTGCCGACTTTGGTGAGGATGATGATGCCCAGAAGCGCCGCGCCGGCATACCAGGCGACGCCGCGCTGGCCATAGAGCGCAACCATGAAGGCGGCCGTGAGCGGACCCAGCGCCGAGCCGATATTGCCGCCGGTCTGAAACAGCGATTGCGCGAAGCCATGCCGGCCACCGGACGCCATGCGCGCGACGCGGGCGGATTCGGGATGGAATATCGAAGAGCCCAGGCCCACCAGCATGGCAGCCAAAAGCACGATGGCATAAGAGCCCGCAAAGCCCAGCACCAGAAGCCCGGCCAAGGTGGAAACCATGCCCAGCGGCAACGAGTAAGGCATTGGCCGACGGTCGGAGGCATATCCCACCCATGGCTGCAGCAGTGAGGCGGTGCCCTGGAACACCGCCGTGATCACGCCGATCTGGGCAAAGCTGAGATGAAAATCCGCTTTCAGGGTGGGATAGATGGCCGGCAGCAAGGCCTGCATCATGTCATTGAGCAGATGACAAAAAGAGATCGCGAACAGCACCGCAAAGCTGGTGTCCTGGGCGACTTTGAGCGGAGTGGCGGTCGTATCGGTCATGGGCCGGAAACTGCAGGCAGAGCGGCTTTATTGCCAGCCCCGATATGTCATGGCGGCTATGAAGGGCCAAGCCCTCCCCTGGGTGTGGGCGGAGGGGTCAGCCCACAGGTGTCCAAAGAACGGCGTCTATGTTTGGTGCTCCGGACGCCAGCATGACCAGGCGGTCGAAGCCCAGCGCCACGCCCGAGGAAGGCGGCATCCTGGCCAATGCGGCCAGGAATTCTTCGTCCAGGGGATAGCGGGTGCCATAGATACGCTCTTTCTCGTCCATTTCGGCGATGAAACGGGCACGCTGCTCGCCCGCATCCGTCAATTCGCCGAAGCCATTGGCCAATTCCACCCCACAGGCATAAAGCTCAAAGCGCTCTGCGATCTTGGCATCGCCCGGCTTGGGCCGCGCCAGCGCCGCTTCGGCGCGGGGATACTCATAAAGGATGGTGGGCCGCTCCAGGCCCAGCCTGGGTTCCACCCGAGCCACCAGGACTTTGCTGAATATGTCCGACCAGCCGTCGTTATCAGCAACCTGAAACCCGGCGCGTTTGGCGCGGGTGGCGAGCATGTCGCGTATCCCCATGCCGTCGGGTGAAAGCGTATCCAGAAGCTCGATCCCGGCATGCAGACGGAATGCATCGCTTACTGTCAGCCACTCGGGTTCGGCAAAGGCATCGCAGCTTCGCTGGAGCCAAGTGAGCTTGCGCCCCGCTGTTTCCGCCCCCAGCTTGAGGAGCGCCAGCGTATCGGCGATCACTGACCGGTAGCCGGCGTGGGCGCGATACCATTCCAGCATGGTAAATTCAGGTGCATGCAGGCGGCCCTGTTCCCGGTTGCGAAACACCCGGGCGAATTCGAAGATCTTGTCTTCCCCTGCCGCCAGAAGTTTTTTGGCGGCGAACTCCGGCGAGGTGTGCAGATAAAGCACCCGCCGGCTTCCGTCGGGCAGCAGGTTTTCCGTTTCAAAGGCATGCAGATGCGCTTCATTGCCGGGTGAGGCCGTCAGGATGCCGCACTCGACCTCGGTAAATCCCTCGCCCTCGAAATATGCCCGTGCCCGCGCCTTGATACGCCCCCTGAGGGCCAAGAGCGGTCGGCGGTCAGCATGGCTTTCAGGCTCCCACCAAGGCATTTGTCTTACGGCCCCTCTGCCTGCTAAAGACCCCCGCAAATTCCGCGATTTGAGAGGTTTCCTGTGGTTTCGGTTATCGCCAGCTCCGTGCGCAAAGGCAATGTCATAGAGAAGGAGGGCAAGCTCTATCTGGTGCTGACCGCCGAGAATATCCATCCCGGCAAGGGCACCCCCGTGACTCATCTGGAAATGCGCCGGATCAGCGATGGGGTGAAGACGGTCGAGCGCCTGCGCACCACCGACAGCATCGAAAAGGCCTTTGTCGAACATGACGATTACAATTACCTCTACCAGGACGGCGACAGTTATGTGTTCATGCAGCCCCAGACCTTCGACCAGATTTCTGTCGGGCCGGACGTGATCGGCGGCAAGGGCCCGTACCTGACGGAAAACATGCAGGTGCAGCTGCAGACCTTCGAGGGCCGACCCATCTCCATGGAAATTCCCCAGCGCGCCACTTTCGAGGTGATGGAGACCGAGCCGGTGATGAAGGGCCAGACAGCATCCGGCTCCTTCAAGCCCGCCGTCTTGTCCAATGGGGTGCGCACCATGGTGCCCACCCATATCGTTGTAGGCACCCGGATTGTGGTCATGACCGAGGATGGGGCCTATGTCGAACGGGCCAAAGACTAGGGAATCAGCCTCATTTTACAGCGTCAGGCAGCCCGGCGGGCGGTAGGCGGTCCCGCGGAATTGTGCTAGTTTTCGCCGCCCAAATTCTCGGAGGACACTCGCCTATGAAGACCGTCATTCTTGGCCTTGCCTTGGCCGCCAGCTTCACCGTTCCAGCCTTCGCCGCCCTCAAGGTCGGCGACACCGCCCCCGATTTCACCGCCACCGCCAGCCTGGGCGGCAAGGATTCCACTTTCAATCTTTATAGCGCGCTGAAGAAAGGCCCGGCGGTGGTCTATTTCTATCCCTCCGCCTACACGGGGGGCTGCGACTTGGAAGCCCATACTTTCGCCGAAAGCGCTGACAAGTTCGATTCCGCTGGCGCCACGATTATCGGGGTTTCCGCCGACAATCTGGACCGGCTGAACCAGTTTTCCGCCGATCCCAATTTCTGCGCCGGAAAATTCTCCATTGCCTCGGATGAAAGCACGAATATCGCCAAGTCCTATGATCTCAAGGTGACGCCGCCGGTCGCCGGCCGCAAGGATGTGCGCGGCGTAGAAATCGGCCATGGCTTTATCGAGCGCGTAACCTTTGTGGTCGGCAAGGATCACAAGGTCATTGCGGTGATGTCGTCCACCGACGACAAGCTCACCCCCGACCAGCATGTCGATAAGTCGCTGGAGATGGTCCAGAAGATCAAAATGGCGGCCAAGTAAGCCAGCCCGTTCAAGCTTGCAGAAGCGCCCGGTGGACCCCCCACCGGGCGCTTTTTTGCGCGTTTCACGCCCCTGACACACTGTCATTCATAGCGGGTGGTGCTGCAGAGCAATAAGGGCGAAAAATCGAGGTATTTCAGGGATTTATTGTTGCACGATTGCCACGGTTCCGTGGCAATGAAACGTCTTTGTGACGGTTCCGAGACTTGCTTTAGTTCTACCGGGCTGACGCTGGTTCTGGGGTTCCAGGCCAAGCCAGGTCCGACAGTGCTTCATAAAAAACACGAAGCCGGGATCTGGAAATGGTTGGTTTCAATCAAACGACACGCGCTATCGTTATGGCCGCCGCGATGCTGGCGCCGTTCGGGCTGTTGCTTGCGCCCTCACCGGCACAAGCGTCCATCCACGACACGGTAAAAGATTTCCTGGATCAGGTCGCCGCCATCGCCAATCCGGGCGCGGTCACCCCGGCGGAATCGGGGATCGTGCGCCCGCTGGCGCGGATCAAGACGCCGGAAGACTCCGCCTTCCAGTCGGCGCTGCCCGAATTCAACATGCCCTCGCTGCCCTCGGTGGCGATTGCCGAGCTGCCTGAACCTTCAGTAGAGGTGGCGGCAAAGAAGCTGTTCTGCGCCGAATATGCGCGGGCGCGTTCTGGCCTGGCCATGTTCGGCGACGCCAAATATTGGTGGGGCCGCGCCAGGAATCTGTATGCCCGCGCCAAGACCCCGGTCGAAAATGCGGTGCTGGTGTTCAAAGTAACGTCGCGGCTGAAGCTTGGCCATGTCGCGGTGGTTACCCACATCGTGTCAAGCCGCGAAATCAGGGTGGATCAGGCCAACTGGCAGAACCATGGCGAGATTGACCATGCCACGCCGATACGGGACGTCAGCCCCAAGAATGACTGGAGCCAGGTTCGCGTGTGGGATCTGAAATCCGGCCAATTCGGCCGGGTCTATCCGGTATCCGGCTTCATCATCAAGGAAATGACCCGCCAGGCGTCGAACGACTAGCCTCGGCTTTCCTTAACTCCAGTCCTTGCCCTTGTGCGGCTTGCGGATCAGCGCCGGCTCGGCAAAGCCCGGCTTGGCGGCCACCGGCGCCGCTTTCTTGTCGGCCTTGGGTTTTTTCTTTTCCCGATTGTTCTTCTGTTCGCGATTGGCCATGACGGCACTCCCTCAGTTGGCGCGCATCCGCGCGCGGGCCGGTTGGATTCGGAAGGCAAGATTATCAAAAAACCGGGCAACAAAAAGCCCCGGGAGATTTCTCTCCCGAGGCTTGCTGTTTGTGATGGCGGATTTTGCCCCGCGCGCGGATGCGCGCAAAGCATTAACTTCTTCTTCCTGCCCTTGGCAGACCTGGCAGCGTCCTACTCTCCCGCGGCTTGAGCCGCAGTACCATGGGCGCAGAAGGCTTTGACGGCCGAGTTCGGAATGGGATCGGGTAGAATTCCTTCGCTATGACCACCAGGTCGGCAAAGGACAGGAAGAATTCGCGTGCTTCCACGCGAACCGCACAAGAAATCTATACGACACTGGTGACCGAATTTTAGTTTTGGGTATTGGAATGCCTGGCTTTGTTTCCAGGCATGAAACGAGTGCTGGCAATCAAGCCAATCGAGCGATTAGTACCAGTAAGCTCAATACATTGCTGTACTTACACATCTGGCCTATCGACGGGGTAGTCTTCCCCGGCTCTCAAGCGAAACCTGGTTTTGAGGTGAGTTTCCCGCTTAGATGCTTTCAGCGGTTATCTCGTCCGTATTTAGCTACTCGGCTATGCCACTGGCGTGACAACCGATCCACCAGAGATACGTTCGTTCCGGTCCTCTCGTACTAGGAACAAGTCCTCTCAAGTTTCGAACACCCACGGCAGATAGGGACCGAACTGTCTCACGACGTTCTAAACCCAGCTCACGTACCACTTTAAATGGCGAACAGCCATACCCTTGGGACCGGCTACAGCCCCAGGATGTGATGAGCCG
>DATMNL010000016.1:0-10144 GCA_035568995.1 Rhizomicrobium sp.
GCGTGAAATAGCCGTAATTGTCTCGGTTGCGCCATTCCGCGCGCACGCCGATCGGCCCGTTCAGGGCATTGGCATAAACGCGGAAGGCATAAGGCTGGTCGTCGCAGTCAATATCCCGCGAGATGGTGTTGCCCAGCAATCCACCCAGGATCGCGCCGCCGGCAACCGCGCCGCCATTGCCGTGCGACGCCGCTCCGCCAAGCAATCCGCCGGCAAGGGCACCGAAGATGGTGCCGGCGGCCTGGTTGCCGCGGCGGCAATTATCTTCATAGCGGCCCTGCTCATAATAGGCGGGAGGTGGCGGCGGAGGCGGACCATAGTCACGATCGCGCTGATCGCGAATGCGGCGATAGCTGCCGTTTCGATCATAATAGCCGTTATGGTCCGCTTGGCTGTAATAGCCGTCCGGGTCATTGCCCGGCGGTACCCAGGCGGGCTGGGCAGAGGCGGCCGTCACACCGAGCGTAATAAGAGCGGCGGCGGCCATCAAAATCTTCCTGCACTGCATCGGTATCTCCCTTGGTCTTGGCTCCATCCGTACCAGAGGCTCGCCGTTCAGGCCTTAACCCAGTCTGAACGGAATACGGCAGGAATGGGGCGGTGCTCCATGCGCAGTTGATGTTGGTAACACGGCGGTCAGGGGATTTGTTCCGAAAACATCAATCGACGGAATAGCTCGTCACCGACCAGGCGCCTTTGTCGGAGGTCATAATCACAGTTTCGACGGCGGACGCCTGTGCGCGAAGCTGGAATTGAATTGCACGGTGGCATTTTGCCCATCGCTCATTCCAGGCAAATTCTTGCTCATCTTTATGCTCTTGATGTCGCGGTTGGCCATCGCGCCCAAGGGTTCACGGGTTGCACTCATTTTCTGCGCCCAGGCCGCCAAGGGACTCTTGCCCTGTGCCGCAGCACCCATCTGCTTATAAGCGTCCGTGTAATTCTTATCGTCCAGCAGCCCCAACCATTGCTTAGCGCGAACGTCCGGCGCCGGCGTCATGGACGTGGCTTGGCCGACAGCGCCTTGGGCGGGCGCAGGCGCGGCCGTGCCTTGCGCAAAAGCCGGAACGGCGATGGAGATGGCAAAAAGCAGAGCTGACCATTTCATGGAGCGTTCTCCTTAAAGGAGAACGAAGCCACGGAACTAAAGTTCCGATTCAATATGTACGCGCCTTGGGCGGGATATAGGCGACGTCATTGGTCAGCGTGTAGGTGTGCACGGGACGATAATCTATCCGTGTCTTGCCGGTATTCGCGTCCAGCCAGGCCAGGGTGTGCTTCATCCAGTTCTGGTCGTCACGCTCTGGATGATCTTCGCGGGCATGGGCGCCACGGCTTTCCAGGCGATTGACCGCGCCCGCCACCGTTACCACGGCCTGCTGGATCAGATTGTCGAATTCCAGTGTCTCGACCAGATCGGTATTCCAGATCAACGAGCGGTCCTTGACCGAGATATCGCCGCGCTGGGCGTAAATGTCGGCGATGCGTTTGGCGCCCTGGGCCAGGGTCTGGCCGGTGCGGAACACGGCGGCGTCTTCCTGCATGGCCTTCTGCATTTGCCGGCGCAGTTCGGCGGTTGGGATTTTGCCGCTTGCGTTGCGGAAGCGGTCGAGGCGCGCGATGGCTTCGTCACCGGCGCCGCGCGGCAAGTCCTGTTGTTCGCCGATGCCGGCCAGCTCTTTGGCGGCCTGCATGCCGGCCGCCTTGCCGAACACGACCAGATCGATCAGCGAATTGGAACCCAGGCGGTTGGCCCCATGCACCGAGACGCAGGCCCCTTCGCCCACCGCCATCAAGCCGTGCACCACTGTATCGGGATTGCCGTCCGCAAGCGTCAGCGCCTCGCCGGTATAAGCACAGGGAATGCCGCCCATATTGTAATGCACCGTCGGCAGCACCGGGACCGGCTCCTTGTGCACATCCACACCGGCAAAGATGCGTGCATTCTCGGTGATGCCGGGCAGGCGTTCGGCGATGATCTTGGGATCCAGATGCGACAGATGCAGGGAGATGTGATCCTTGTTCGGACCGACGCCGCGGCCTTCGCGGATCTCGATGGTCATGGCGCGGGAGACCACATCGCGCGAGGCGAGATCCTTGGCGTTGGGGGCGTAGCGCTCCATGAAGCGTTCGCCTTCGGAGTTGGTGAGATAGCCGCCTTCACCGCGCACGCCTTCGGTGATCAACACGCCCGCGCCAAAAATGCCGGTGGGATGGAATTGCACGAATTCCATGTCCTGCAGCGGCAGACCGGCGCGCAGCACCATGGCGTTGCCGTCGCCGGTCTGGGTGTGGCCGCCGGTGCAGGAGGCATAGGTGCGGCCATAGCCGCCGGTGGCAAGAATGACCCGGTGGGCGCGGAAACGGTGGATGGTGCCGTCGTCCAGATTCCAGGCCATCACGCCGCGCACTGCGCCGTCCTCCATGATGAGGTCGAGGGCGAAATACTCGATGAAGAAATTGACCTCATGCTTGACGCATTGGCCATATAGCGTGTGCAGCATGGCATGGCCGGTACGGTCGGCGGCGGCGCAGGTGCGCTGGGCAATGCCCTTGCCGTAATTGGTGGTCATGCCGCCAAAGGCGCGCTGATAGATCTTGCCCTCTTCGGTGCGGCTGAAGGGCATGCCGAAATGCTCCATCTCATAGACGGCGGCGGGCGCGTGGCGGCAGAGATATTCGATGGAATCCTGGTCGCCCAGCCAATCGGCGCCCTTGACGGTGTCGTACATATGCCAGCGCCAGTCATCCTCGCCCATATTGCCCAGGCTGGCGGCAACCCCGCCCTGCGCCGCCACGGTGTGGCTGCGGGTGGGGAAAACCTTGGTGATGCAGGCGGTCTTCAGGCCCTGTGCCGCGCATTCCAGCGTGGCGCGCAAGCCCGCACCGCCCGCGCCCACCACCACGATATCGAAGGTATGATCGACTATTTCATATGCGGGCATGGGTCATACCGATGCAATGCGGATAAGGGCAAACAGGCAGACCGCGACGATGGCGATGGCGGCTGCGCGAACCAGCACCAGCAGAAAGACTTTCGTCCCCGCCGCGTGAACATAGTCGTCAATGACCACCTGAAGTCCCAGGCTCATGTGATAGACCGAAGTCACCGCGAAAGCGGCCATCAGAAGCGCGTTCCACGGACTGGCGAGATATTGCACCATGGTCACTTCATTGGTGCCGGCAAGCCCCAGCATCACAAAGCCGAACCAGAGCGAGAGCGGCAGCAGGGCCACCGCGGTCACCCGCTCGCGCCAGAAATGGCCGGTGCCGGAATGGGACGCGCCCATCCCCTGAACTTTGTGCAGCGGCGTTTGGCTGTTCATTGCAAGTAGCCCGCATGTCCCGTCCAGACCAGCGCGAAGCACGCGATGGCGATCAGGAACGAGAGCGCGAGGACCAGAAATCCTGTCCTGGTCGCGATGTGCTTGTCAAAGCCATAACCCAGGTCCCAGGCCAGGTGACGAACCCCGTTGCAGAAATGAAAGGCGAGGGACCAAGTGAAGCCGAACAGCACGATCACGCCCAGCGGCATCGCGGCATACGCCATGAAGCTGTCATAGCCTTCCGGGCCGTTGGAGATCGAGACCAGCCACCAGGCCAGCACGACCGCGCCGGCCGACAGCGCCATGCCGGTTGCCCGGTGCATGATCGAAGCCAGCATGGTGACTTGCCAGCGCCAGATTGTCAGATGGGGTGAAAGGGGGCGTGCGCGCCCCGGTTTTTGCGGATTATCCGCCATCAAACCCTCGAAAAAATGCCGTCATGCGAACCGGGCCGGAGTTTAGGGGCGGACCATACTGAGTCAACAAAAGGATTGGGCCAATTGCCGCGTTTGACGTGGGGGTCGCCTCGCGGCAAATCATAGGCGAGGGGGCCGATGAGCGACGCTTCGATTCCGTCCAATGCGCTTGCCGCCACACGGCGGCAGGACCACTTTATGCCGGCCGGCGTGGCAATTCTGGCGGTCCTGTTCCTGGGCGTGGCCTATTGGAACGGCTTTCCCCTGATGTTCTATGATACCGGCGCCTATCTGGAGGAGGGGCTTTCCGGCGCCTTCCTGGTGGAACGGTCGCCGGTTTATTCCTTTCTGCTGCGCTTGGCCGGGGGCGGCTACAGCCTCTGGCCGGTGGTGATTCTGCAGTCGCTGATGACGGCGTACGTGATCGCGCTCCTGGCGCGCATCGAAGTGCCGCGCCTGGCTCTTGGCGGATTGGTCGCGGCGGGAGTAGCCCTGATGGCGTTGACCGGCATCGGCTGGTATGTGGGCCAGGTCGAGCCCGACTGCATGACACCGCTGGTGCTTCTGGGCTGTTACCTTCTCCTGTTCCGGAACGATCGTCTGGATCGCGTGTCACGGCCGCTGGTAATTGCCATCACTGCTCTGGCGGTGGCCAGCCATCCCTCGCATCTCGGCCTGATCGGAGGTCTTCTTCTGGTCGGTGCCGGGTTGCGCGGGTTTGCCCGTTTGTGGCCGCAGTTGCCCAGGCCCGATCTCAAATACACCTTTATTTCTCTTGCCATTGCGCTCGGCCTGATCCTGGCCAGCAATTTCGTCCTGGCCCGCAGCGTTTTTATTTCCCGCTCCGGCCCGGTCTTTGTATTCGCCCGGCTGATGCAGGACGGCATCATCCAGCGCCTGTTGAATGATACCTGTCCAGCCTCCGGCTATGATCTTTGCCCCTACCGGAGCCGTCTGCCGTACAATGCCAATGCCTGGCTGTGGGGCGAAAACAGCCTGTTTCACCGCGAGGGCGGCTTTGCCCAATCGCAGGTCCAGGATGACCGCATGATCGCCGACAGCCTGGCGCGGTATCCCCTGATGCACCTGAAAGCCGCTCTGTACGATTCGGTCCTGCAATTCTTCACGTTCCGCACCGGCGACGGCATCGAATCGCAGGAACGCATTTTGCGGCCGGAATTGCTGCACGACATACCCGGCCAGTTTGCCGCCTTTCGAAATGCCCGCCAGCAGCGCCAGAAGATCCGTTTCGAGCCGCTCAACATGATCCATGTCACGGTGGGCATGCTCTCGCTGCTGGGGCTGCTTCTGCTCCTGCATCAGGCCGTCTTTCGTGGCCGATGGAACGATACTGCGCTGCCCGGACTGGTGCTGGCGGGGCTGATAGGAAACGCGATTATATGTGGCACCTTTTCCAATCCTCATGACCGCTACCAGTCCCGTATCATCTGGCTGCCGGCGCTGGTGCTGCTTTTGACGCGGTCAAGGGACCCGCATGTGCTGGAGCCCGCCGAACAGACCAGCTGACGCCTCTCGCGCCTTGCGGCCCGCCGGGGAATCCGGCACTTAACCCTGTCAAAGGAAAGTGCCAATGGCCAATTCCGTTAAAATCGCCCCCTCCATCCTGTCCGCCGATTTTTCCCGGCTGGGCGCAGAGATCGAAGCCATCGAGGCGGCGGGGGCCGATGCCATTCATGTCGACGTGATGGACGGGCATTTCGTGCCCAACATCACCATCGGCCCCGCCGTGGTGAAGGCGCTGCGTCCTTACGCCAAAAAACCCTTCGATGTGCATTTGATGATTTCACCGGTGGACCCCTATCTGGAGGTTTTTGCCGAGGCCGGGGCCGATGGCCTGACGGTGCACCCCGAGTCGGGTCCGCATATCCATCGCACGCTTCAACAGATCCGCAGGCTGGGCAAGATTCCCGGGGTGGTGCTCAATCCCGGCACGCCGATCGAGGCACTCGACAATCTGATGGACCTTGTCGATCTCATTCTCATCATGAGCGTTAATCCCGGTTTCGGGGGCCAGAGCTTCATTGACAGCCAGCTGAAAAAAATCGAGGCGGCGCGCAAGCGTATTGACGTCACCGGCCGGCCCATCGCGCTGGAAGTGGACGGCGGAATCACGCCGCAAACCGCAAGGCGCGCCATCGCCGCTGGCGCCACCATGCTGGTGGCCGGCACAGCCGTATTTCAGGGCGGTCCGAAGCAGTACGCCGCCAACATCGCCGCCCTCCGAGGCTGAGGTGGCAAGCGCCATTCCGCTGGGCCTGCTGCCGGACATGATCGGCGCGGGTGTGCGGCGCACGCTTGCACCCGTGCGAGTCTGGTGGCGCGGGAGCGGATTTTACCGCCACCGGCTCAGGGGCCAGCTTGCCGATCATCTGGTGTTTCATCCTCACGATTCGCGTGCCGGAAAACTCGAAGACGCCGATGCCCTGCTGCGAGGCCGGTTTCGTTTTCATGGCGCCAGCATAGACGTCCCGCCTGGCCAGTCGGTTTTTGATCTGGCGCCCCCCAGTCCGGAATGGGCGGAAGCGCTGAACGGTTTTGCCTGGCTTCCTCCCCTGGCGCTGGCGGGCGGCGAGGCTGCGCGCACCCTGGCTACCAATCTGATCGCCCAGTGGATTCGGCGCAACGCAAGATACGCCGAGCCCGGCTGGTCGCCCCACGTCATGGGGCGGCGTCTGATACATTTGTTTTGTCACGGCCGCCTTGTGATCGTGAATTCCGAGATGATGTGGCGCTCCAAGCTGTTCGTCTCGCTGCGCGAGCAATCCCGCATGCTGGAACATATCTGCGGCGAGGCGCCTGACGGCCTGCCGCGGCTGGAAGCCGCGGCGGCGCTGGCGTTGTCGGGCGCGTGTCTGGGCGATTCTCCGCGCAGGCTCGAGATTGGTCTCCAACGGCTGGAAGAGGAGTGCCAGCGGCAGATCCTGCCCGATGGCGGCCATGTCAGCCGCTCGCCGGAGACGCTGCTCAATGCCTATCGCTGTCTGACCATGGTGAGTGATGCGCTTTTGGCGGCGGATACCGAGCCGCCCCTTATTTTGCGCAATGCGCGCGATCGCATCGCTCCCATGTTGCGCTTTTTCCGCCATGGCGATGGCGGCCTGTCCTTGTTCCATGGCGGCCTGGAAAGCGATTCGCGCATGATCGCGGGGCTGCTGGCGCGGGACGAGGTGCGGGGTCAGCCATTTCATCATGCGCGTCATACCGGCTACCAGCGCCTGGTGGCGGGTCACAGCATCCTCCAGCTCGATTGCGGCGGGGTGCCGCATGGGGCCTTCGCGCTCAAGGCCCATGCCGGATTTCTCGCCTTCGAACTCAGTTCCGGCACCAGCCGTATGGTGGTCAATTGCGGCGCGGGCGGGGACGATCACGGTAGCTGGGACGCTCCGCTCCGCGCCACCGCGGCGCATTCCACCCTGACCCTCGCAGACACCTCGGCGGCGCTGATTCTGCCGCCGGGACTGGCCCGCACGCTGTTGGGCCCGCGCCTGAGCGGGGGACCGGTGGTACCCGGCAGCCGCCGCAGCGAAACGGCGCAGGGCTGGACAGTAGAGGCGACGCACGATGCCTATGTGCCGCAATTCGGTCTGGTGCATGAGCGCAAAATCACCATGTCGCCCCTGGGACTGATGGTGACCGGCGCAGACAGGCTGGTGCCTGCCGTCGTAAAGAACCTTGGGCCGGGGCCGCTGTCCTTCGCGGTGCGCTTTCATATCCATCCCGATGTGCGGGTATCGCGGCTGGAGGGCGGCGGCATCCTGCTCAAGCTGCCAAGTGGGGAAGGCTGGCGCTTCCGCGCCGGCGGCGGCGAGGTGGGCATCGAGGAAAGCATCTATCTGGGGGGAGGCGTGGTGCGCCGGGGCGAACAGCTGGTGATCGCCGCCCGATTCAAGGACAGCCCCGCCGAGGTCGCATGGGTGTTCGAACAGATTGTCTCTTGACCCTTAAATGGGTTGTTAGCCCGCGGCGGCGCATGCCAGACTGAGCAAATCGTTTTTCGCAGCCGCCGGAGTCCTTAATGGTCGAGTTTACCCTTCCCAAGAACAGCAAGATCAAGAAGGGCAAAATCTGGCCTGCGGAGGCCGCCGCCAACGGCAAGAAGCCGAAGCGCTCCAAGGATTTCAAGGTCTATCGCTATGATCCGGACTCGGATGGCAACCCCAGCGTGGATACTTATACTGTGGACCTGGATCGCTGCGGGCCGATGGTCCTGGACGCCCTGATCAAGATCAAGAACGAGATTGACCCGACCCTGGCCTTCCGCCGCTCCTGCCGCGAGGGCGTCTGCGGCTCGTGTGCCATGAACATCCAGGGCGGCAATACCCTGGCCTGCACCAAGGCGATCAATGACTGTTCCGGCGCGGTAGCGGTCTATCCCTTGCCGCACATGCCGGTGGTCAAGGACCTGGTGCCGGACCTGACCAATTTCTATGCCCAGTATTCTTCCATCGAGCCTTTCCTCAAGACCAGAAGCGCCGAGCCGGAAAAGGAATGGATCCAGACGCCGCAGGACCGCGCCAAGCTGGATGGGCTTTATGAATGTATCCTCTGTGCCTGCTGTTCGACTTCGTGCCCCAGTTATTGGTGGAATTCGGAGCGCTATCTGGGGCCCGCAGCCCTGCTGCAATCCTATCGTTGGTTGGTCGATAGCCGGGATGAGGATACCGGGCCGCGGCTGGACAATCTGGAAGACCCGTTCCGGCTTTACCGCTGCCACACCATCATGAACTGTGCCCAGGTCTGCCCCAAAGGACTCAATCCGGCCCAGGCTATCGGCGAGATCAAGCAGATGATGGTCAAACGCAAAGCCTGACGCGTTGCCATTATGCGTCCTTCGCTACGCTCGGCCCTAGGCGACTCTGCTCAAGTCGCAAAATTCCTCGCGCTCTATGAGTGACGGCGGCTAGACAGCTGAAGCCGCCTTCCTCTGCATCATCCGCCAGAGAATCTCTTCGCCCCAGTCGGCCAGCTTGCCGTGGGGATCGGCGCCCACCGCCTTGGCCACCATCTGCACCAGTTTGCGGATATGGCGGCGGCGATAGATGGTCATGCCGGTCCGGGCGGCGAGGCGGGAATAGAGCTTGCGGTTGTAAGGCCGGGCCGGCTCCTCTTCGGCCGGAACATTGGCGCAGTAATAGGCATAGGCCAGCTCGTCGTCATTGCTTTCCTGGACCCGTCTCACCGCCACCCAGAGCTTCTTGAGAAAGCTCATATCCGGTTCACTTTGTTTGTGAAGAACCTCGTAGAACAGCCTGTAATGCCTGTATTCGTCGGCCGAAATGCGGCCGGCCACTTCTTTGAGCACCGGCTCGTCGGTGGCGTCGCGGATGGCCGCGTAATAAGAAGAGGTGCCGCTTTCCACAACGCAGCGGGCAATCATCTCGCCGCGGCGTGAGCCGCGCACCGAATCGGTGCCGTCCTCGTTGAAATGGGCGGGGGTATAGCCTTTGCGGAAGCGGGCAAAAGTCTCTTCCAGCTTGAAGCTTGGATCGGCGGTCTCGGCCCAGCGGCCCAGCGCCCTGCCGTGCTGGCGTTCCTCGGCGCCCCAGCGATCGATCCAGGTGACGGTTTCCGGCGGCGAACCGCGAAATACCTTCTTGAGATAGCTGACATAGTCGGGCGCGTTATATTCGACCAGGGCGGCGGCCTTGATCGCGGCCAGCATGGTGGCGTCCACCGATGAGGCGTCAAACAGATGCCAGCGGACATCCGCCAGCGTCCAGCCCTGATGATAGACGGTACCGACCGCCATTCCGTTCCCTTCCGATTATGACACTTTATAGCAGACCCGGCCGGGCAGCGAATACCGCTCATCGGCCTGGCCTAGCCATCCCCTTGATGGGAGAGCTAAAAGACCGCGCGGACAAGCTTCAGATCATCCACCCGAAGGGCGGCTTTGACCCGGTCGGCGTCCGTCTTGGCGGCGATTTCGTCGTCCTGGGCATCCTTGATTCGCTGGTCGAGTACGGCAAGGTCCAGCTCGCTCATCGGCAGTGCTTCCTCGGCCAGCACGATGACCTGGGAGGCGTTGATCTCGGCAAATCCGCCCATGATGAAAAAACGTGTTTCCGTGCCGTTATCCAGCATGTTGATCATGCCGGCGCGCAAGGTGGAAACCAGCGGCATATGCCCCGCTGCCACGCCCATATAGCCTTCGCTGCCGGGAATGGTGACCATGTCCACCGCCTGCGACAGCAGCAGGCGTTCCGGCGACACCAGATCGAAGGTGATTTTCTGGACCATCGCTATTTGGCGTCCGCCGCCATCTTCTGGGCCTTGGCCACCACCTCCTCGATGGCGCCGACCATGTAGAGGGCCTGTTCCGGCAGAGTGTCATGTTCGCCGTCCACGATCGCCTTGAAGCTGCGGATGGTGTCGGCCAGC
>DATMNL010000017.1:0-18416 GCA_035568995.1 Rhizomicrobium sp.
CCCCGCCGCGACGGCATTGCCCTGGGGGATTGACCAGGCTTGAAATATTATTGCTTTGCGGGAGTGTCCGGCGTTGACAGGCCTCCGGTCCCCGCCTAGAAACCGCCCTCTTTTCGGAGCCCTGAACTCATGAAGCGCACCTACCAGCCGAGCAAACTCGTGCGCAAGCGCCGCCATGGCTTTCGCTCTCGCATGGCCACAGCCGGCGGCCGCAAGGTTCTGGCCCGCCGCCGGGCCCATGGCCGCAAAAAGCTCTCTGCCTAAAGCCCCGCTCACCCTTACGCCTTTGAACCTGGCGCCTTTGAACCTGGCCCACCTGACCAGGCGCGCGGATTTTCTGGCGGCGGCGCGTGACATTCGCAAGGTGGCGGGCAGCATCACCCTGGAGCTGACTTCGACGCCGGAGGACAAGCGCCGGGATGGCGAGGTCCGCATCGGTTTCACCGCCAGCCGCAAGATCGGCAACGCGGTGGCGCGCAACCGCGCCAAGCGACGTTTGCGCGCGGCGGCGCGTGAGGCCCTTCCCCTTTCAGGGCGTAGCGGCCATGACTATGTTCTGGTTGCCCGCGCCGGCATCCTGACGCGGGATTTTCAGGCCCTGCTCGGCGAAATAACCGCCGCGATGGCGGCCGCGCACGCAAAACTGGACGCCAGATCGGGAGGCGGAACATGACTTCTTTATCTGGTCGCGCGCTCTTGCGGAAGTTGCCTAGCGCCAGCGTAGGCAACGCTTCACCGTTCAATACGCTGACGCTATTGAACTCCGGAGCGCGCTCCACTATGCGCCGCCTGGCCATCGTCGGGCTGTCCGCCCCGATCCGTTTTTATCGGCGTTTTTTGTCGCCGCTGAACCCGCCTTCCTGCCGCTTTCATCCCACCTGTTCGGCATATGCACTGGAAGCGATTGAGGCACACGGGCCCTTTCGCGGTTCTATCCTCGCCCTCCGGCGCCTCGCCCGCTGTCATCCCATCACCTGGCTTGGCGGCGCCTCGGGCCTTGATCCTGTTCCCCACCCCAGACATCGGCAGCCATGAACAACAACAAGAACATGATCCTTGCTTTCGCCCTGTCGGCCATGGTGCTGGCCGGCTGGCAATGGTTTATCGCCATGCCGCAGATGAAGGCGGAACAGGCGCATCAGGCCGCCCTCGCCCAGCAGGAAAAAGCCAAACCCGTGGCGGCCGCGCCCGGCTCGCCCAATCTGGCCCTGCCGCAAGGGGGCGCGGGTCATTTGACGCGCGAAGCCGCGCTGAAAGCCGAGGGCGCGCGCGTCGCCATCGATACGCCCATGCTGGACGGCTCCCTCGCCCTCAAGGGCGCCAGGCTGGACGATTTGCGCCTGAAGAAATACCGCGAGACGACGGACCCCAAAAGTCCCGAAATCGTGCTGCTCGCCCCCAAAAGCACCGACTATCCCTATTACGCCGAATTCGGCTGGATCGGCGCCAATACAAGCGTACCCAACGACCAGACGGTGTGGACGCAGGAAGGCGCGGGCATTCTTTCGCCCGGCCATCCGGTTTCTCTGACCTGGGACAATGGCAATGGTCTTGTCTTTACCCGCGTCATCGCCATTGACGATCAATATATGTTCACCGTCGCCGACAGCGTCGCCAACAAATCGGGCACTGCCGCCACGCTGTATCCTTTCGCCTATGTGGCGCGCGAAGGCGCGCCCAAAGCCACCACCTCCTACATCCTGCATATGGGGTTTGTCGGCGTCGCGGACGGCAGCGAAGTGGATGCGAAGTATGACGACTTCAAGGATGCTGCAACGCCGCCCAAGACATTTTCCTCCACCGGCGGCTGGGTCGGCATCACCGACAAATACTGGATGGCCGCCGTCATTCCGCCGCAGAACGAAACCTATAACGGCGCCTATCTGGGCTCGGACATCAATCCCGGCACCAAGGCCTACCAGGCCAATTACCGCCTCGCCGCGCGCACCATCGCGCCGGGCGCCACCACCGCCGTCACCCACAAATTGTTCGCCGGCGCCAAGGTGGTGGATATCCTGCGCGGCTATGAAAAGAGCCAGGGCGTCTCGCGTTTCGACAAGGCGGTGGACTGGGGCTGGTTCTGGTTCATCACCCAGCCGCTGTTTTGGCTGTTGGATGTTTTCTACAAATTCATCGGCAATTTCGGCCTTGCCATCCTGATGCTGACGGTGGTGGTGAAGCTGCTGTTCTTCCCGCTGGCCAACACCTCGTTCAAGTCTATGAGCAAGATGAAAAAGGTGCAGCCGGAGATGGAACGGCTGAAGAAGCTTCATTCCGACGATCCGCAGAAGCAGCAGATGGCGATCATGGAAATGTACAAGCGGGAAAAAGTGAACCCCGTGGCCGGCTGCGTACCGCTGTTGATCCAGATTCCGGTGTTCTTCTCGCTTTACAAAGTGCTCTACGTCACCATCGAGATGCGCCAGGCGCCTTTCTATGGCTGGATCCACGATCTGTCCGCGCCCGATCCCACCTCCATCATCAACCTGTTCGGCTTGTTGCCCTTCAATCCCCAGAACGTCCTGCCGGGCTTTCTGGCCGTCCTGTCCATCGGCATCTGGCCGATCCTCTACGGCCTCACCCAGTTTGTGCAGACCAAGCTCAATCCGCCGCCGCCCGATCCGGTGCAGGCCAAGATGTTCCTGTACATGCCGCTGATTTTCACCTTCATGTTCGCCACCTTCCCGGCGGGCCTGGTGATCTATTACGCCTGGAACAACCTGCTCACCGTCGCACAGCAATGGTACATCATGCACAAGGAGGGCGTAGAGGTGCATCTGTTCGAGAATTTCAAGCGGCGCAAGAAATAATGCGCGACGAATTCGCGCGAAAGCTTTTCGCCGGGCCGTGCGATTTCATCTGGGGCGCAAGCCGGATCGACAATCTGCCGCCGCAGAGCCTGAAAGAGGTGGCCTTTGTCGGCCGTTCCAATGTCGGCAAATCCTCGCTCATCAATGCCTTAACCGGGCGCAAGACCGTGGCGCGGGTGTCCCAGACGCCGGGCCGCACCCAGCAGATCAATTTTTTCAATCTCGGCGGCAAGCTGATGCTGGTGGACCTGCCTGGCTATGGCTATGCCAGGGCCTCCAAGACCCTGGCGATGGAATGGCAGACCCTTGCCTTCACCTATATGAGCGGGAGGGCAACCCTGGCGCGTGTCATGCTGCTGATTGACGCGCGGCGTGGGATCATGGCCACCGATCTGGCGGTGATGGAGCTGCTCGACCGCGCCGCCGTCTCGTATGAATTGGTGCTCACCAAGACCGACGAGCAGAAGCCCGCCGAAACAGAAGCGATTCGGACTGAAGTTGCGGCGGAGGCGCGAAAACACACAGCCGCCCTGGCCGAGATGGCGGCGACCTCCTCCCTCAGCAGGGCCGGCATCGACGTGCTGCAAGGACAGTTGGCGGCGCTTATTTAACCCCCATCTGTCCGCACGCGGGCAAGCCCGCTACAGGACATCTTCCCCCGCCAATCCTTCGGACGCGGGGGAAGAAAGCCAGGACGCGCTGCTGGATTCGAAGGGAAATCGCTCGTATAAGGCCCCGGACTTTTTTGGGGCCCTTCGGCCATGGCCGTTACGGACGATACCGACCAGGAGAAAAATCTCCGCCTGATGGCGCGCTGGCGCCAGACCGGCCGGGTGCTGGTCGAGGCGTTGCCCTATATTCTGCAATACGACCAGAAAATCATTGTGGTGAAATATGGCGGCAACGCCATGACCGGCACCGGCACCGATGATTTTTCCCAGGACATCGTGCTGATGAAGCAGACGGGAATCGACCCCGTCGTGGTGCATGGCGGCGGCCCCCAGATCGGGGCCATGCTGAAAAAGCTGGACATCAATTCCACCTTCATTGACGGGCTGCGCGTCACCGACGCCGCGGCGGTGGAAGTGGTCGAGATGGTGCTGGCCGGCTCGATCAACAAGCAGATCGTGACCGGCATCAATGCGGCGGGCGGAAGAGCCGTGGGCCTTTCGGGCAAGGATGGCAATATGGTGGTGGCCAAGAAGCTGGCCATGACCAGGACCGATCCCGCCACCGGGCGCAAGGAAGCGGTCGATATGGGCTTTGTCGGCGAGCCCGACAAGGTCAATCCCGAAGTGCTGCATGCGATCATGAAATCAGAAATCATTCCGGTGATCGCGCCGATCGGTGTTGGCCCGAAAGGCGAGACTTTCAACATCAATGCCGACACGGTGTCGGGCGCGGTGGCGTGCGCCCTCAAGGCGGAGCGCCTGATCCTGCTGACCGATGTGGAAGGCGTGCTGGACCAGGACAAGAAATTGATTCCGCGGCTGACCTTGCGCGAGGCGCGGGAGCTGATCGCCGACGGCACCATCTCGGGCGGCATGATCCCCAAGATTCAGACAGCGATTGACGCGGTGGAAGGCGGCGTCAATGCCGCCGTGATCCTGGACGGGCGTATTCCGCATGTCTTGCTGCTCGAACTTTTCACCGAGCATGGCGCCGGAACGCTGATCACGGCCGCGTAATGCGCGCCGGATTTTACGCCTGTCTGCTGTTGCTGCTGTTGCCGCATCCGGCCAGCGCCGACCTCAAACTCTGCAATCGCACCAGCTATGTGCTTCAGACCGCCACTTCAACTATCAGGAACACGGACAGCCTGACCCGGGGCTGGACCCGCATCATTCCCGGCGATTGTACCACCGTGGTCAAAGGCCGGCTGACCGCCTCCAGCTATCTGGTCTATGCCCGGTCAGCGCTGGCGCATGCCGGACCGACGCGGGCCTGGGGCGGCGCGTTTCCGGTCTGCGTCAAGGATGGCGATTTCGTTCTGCATCAGACCGTGACCCAGGCCTATTGCACGGCCGCGGACACCTTTGCGCTGCCCTTCGCGCCGGTGAATTTGAAGGATCGTAGCGACTGGACGATGGATTTTGACGAGTCTCCTGCCCTGGTCTCGCTCACCGCGGCGCAGCTGGCTGGGGTCAAGCGCCTCTTGAGCGACAATGGCTATAAGCCGGGCGCGATTGACGGATTGCCCAGCAAGGCGACAGAAGCCGCGCTGTCGGACTTCCGCGCGAAAATGAAGTTCACGCCCCAGGACGGAAACGACATGCTGTTTGCGGCGCTGGAAAAGCAGGCGGGAACCAAAAGCGCGCCCCAGGGCTATGCCGTGTGCAACGATTCCGCGGAGCCTTTGCTGGCGGCGATCGCCGAGACCGGAACCGGAAAACCCCGTTCCCGCGGCTGGTGGCGCATTGCGCCAAAATCCTGCGCCCGCGCGATTACCACGCCGCTGTCCGGTCCCGTCTATCTGCTGGCGCAAAAGCTGGGCGGGGCGGTGGTGGTAGGCGGCCCGGAAAAATTCTGCACCACCAGCATCGCTTTTGAAGTCGTGGGCCGTGCCGATTGCGCCACGCGCGGGCTTGCCGAGTCAGGCTTTGCGACCACGGCCGGCGGCGGGCTGGCCGGCTTCGTCGCCCATGTCGGCGCGGCGGGACTGGTTCGTTAGCGCGCGCCGAGTGCGATACCGAAACAGGAAAGTTGCCAGCTCATCTCTTCCGGGGTCAAGGGATAGCCGACGCCACCGCGCGCGGGCAGGAGCGCTTGCGCGGGCAACTTCATCACAAATGTCTGGATCTTAAAGGCTATGCGCATGGGAAGGCTGGCGCGCCAGGCCAGCGCCACAAGCGGCTGGGCGCGGCCGCAGGCCAGAATGCGCCGCACATTGGTGTCCGAAACACGCGCCAGTTCCGCTATCGCCAGAATCACGCATTCGCGCTGGCCAGCCAGCGCCGCATCCTCGATGAAGCTGGCATCGAGGACGCCATTCGCCTTGGCGTTGGCAACGCGTCCGGCCGCCGCCGCGGCGGCATCCTTGTCATCGCTCTTTTCTTCCAGCCTGAGGCGCAATTGACGGTTCAGATGGGTGCGGGTGGCGGCACTGAGATTTTGACGCGCCGCCAGCCTTTCGATGATCGCGGCGCCGACAAAACCCGCAATGCGCCTTATGGCGCGGGCGGAGAGGTCGGCGCGCAGGGCCAGCGGCAGGTGCCAGGATTCGATTTCTTCCGCGTCGTCCACCACGCGTTCCAGGGTCTGCTTGCGGATTTTCGCGTCCGGATTGACCAGCAGCGCCGCCACCGCCGATACATCCAGCGACTGAACCAGCGTGTCGCAGATTTTTTCGTTCAATGGACGGCGGCGCGCCACCGCCGTCAGCACTTCGCGCACCTGGCCGCAGGCAATGATCTCGATCAGGTCGGCATCCGACAGCAGGGGGGAATATTCCAGAATCGGCGCGGCCACCACCTCTTCCAGATCGTGGGCCAGCGCCAGCACAACGGCGCGCGGCACGTTGGCCAGAAGCTTGATCTCTTCGGCAAGGGCGGCGCGCACCCGTACCGCGGAATCGCCCGCGAGATATTCGAGTGTCTCGATGGTGAGGTTCACGATATGGGCGCTTTGTTCCGCCTCAAGGCCGGGCATCAGGCGCCCGATCTTTTTGGCCAGTTCGACACGCACATTCTCGTCATCGTCGTCGGCGAGCATCCGGTTGACGTGTGCCGGCGTGCCGAGATTGGCGGCCACGGCGGCGCGCGTGGCGGGTGCGCCATGCTCGGCAAGATATCCCAGCACGGCGTCACCGGCATCGGTGCGCTGGGCGAGATAGGCCTGGGTTTCGCGCGAGCGCACTTCCAGTATGTCCAGCGCCGTACGCGGACTAAGGCCTTCCTGCTTGCTCAAATCCTGATAGGCCGGGGTTTTTTCCATGCCCCGAATTGTCGGGCTTTCCGCTTTAAGAGCCGTCAATAAGCTTGGTTTCCCAGCGTTAACAAACTTGCCACGGGCCCGGCTTAAGGCCATGTTTCGCCCGTCATGTCCGGTTATTCCCATCTCCAGGTCGGCGAAACGGCGGTGAATTCGGGTCCCGATTTTCGCCATGTGAAGCATTGGGTGTTCGACCTGGACAACACGCTTTATCGCGCCGACAGCGGCGTGTTCGCGCGGATTGACGCGCGCATGACCGATTTCATAGCGGCCTATCTCAATACCGACCGGAATGCCGCCCGCGCCCTGCAGAAAACGCTCTATCGCGATCACGGCACGACCCTGAACGGGTTGATCAAACTCTATGGCATCGACCCGGAGCCTTACCTGGATTACGTCCACCGGATCGATCTGTCCGACCTGAGCGAAGACGGCGCGTTGGCCTCTGCCATCGAAAAGCTGCCGGGGCGCCGCTATGTCTTCACCAATGGCTGCGCCCGGCACGCGACCCGGATTCTGGAGCGGCTGGGCCTGACCCATCTGTTCGACAGTATCTGGGACATCCGCACGATCGGGTTTGTGCCCAAGCCCGATCCGGCGGCGTACAAAAGCATTGTGGCGCATGGCGGCTTTGCCCCCGGTGAGGCGGCGATGTTCGATGATATCGCGCGCAACCTGGTGGAAGCGCATGCCTTGGGCATGACCACGGTGTGGCTGAACAGCCATGCGCAATGGGAGCGGCAGGGGCCTGAATTTCCGGTTGCGTCGGGCCTGCATATAGACCATGAAATCAACGATCTAGCCCGCTTTTTGGGCATTATTAGGATTTGAGATGAGCGATCTGGCCTCGAGTATTGAAGCCGCATGGCAGGCGCGCGAGACGCTGAATGTCTCGAGCAGGGGGCCGGAGCGCGACGCCGTTGAAGCGGCGATGGCGGGGCTGGATGAAGGTTCGCTGCGCGTGGCCGAGAAGATCGGCGGGCAATGGCAGGTGCATCAATGGTTGAAAAAAGCCGTGCTGCTGTCCTTCCGGCTCAATGACATGAAGATCATCGCGGACGGCCCGGGCGGCGCGGTGTGGTGGGACAAGGTCGATTCCAAATTCTTAGGCTGGGACGAGGCGCGGTTTCGCGCCGCCGGTTTTCGCGCCGTGCCGGGCGCGATCGTGCGCCGTTCCGCCTTCATCGCCAAGGGCGCGGTGCTGCTGCCTTGTTTCGTCAATGTGGGGGCGCGGGTGGGCGAAGGCACCATGATCGACACCTGGGCGACGGTGGGTTCCTGCGCCCAGGTCGGCAGCCATTGCCATATCTCGGGCGGCGCGGGCCTGGGCGGCGTGCTGGAGCCGTTGCAGGCCGCGCCCACCATCATCGAGGACAATTGTTTCATCGGCGCGCGCGCCGAAGTGGCCGAGGGCGTGATCGTGGGCGAAGGCAGCGTGCTTTCGATGGGGGTCTATCTTTCCGGCTCGACCAAGATTGTGGACCGTGCCAGCGGAGAAATTTTCCTGGGGCGCGTGCCACCTTATTCGGTGGTGGTGTCGGGTTCGCTGCCGCAGGCAAACGGCCCTTCGCTGTATTGCGCCGTGATCGTCAAACGGGTGGATGAGAAGACAAGGGCCAAAACCTCGATCAACGAATTGTTGCGTGACTGATGATGGACGCCGTTGCACATATTGATGCTGTCGGTCTGGCCCAGTCCCTGATCCGCTGCGCCTCGGTGACGCCGGCGGATGCGGGCGCGATTTCGGTGCTGGAAAAAGCGTTAAAAGAGATCGGCTTTGCCTGCCACCGGCTGCGCTTCGAGGAAGCGGGAACGGCACCAGTGGAAAATCTCTATGCGCGCATCGGCGGCGAAGGCCCGCATTTCTGTTTTGCCGGTCATACCGATGTGGTGCCGCCGGGCACAGGCTGGACACACGATCCCTTCGCCGCAGAAATCAAAGAGGGCCTACTCTATGGGCGCGGCGCCGCCGACATGAAATCGGCGATTGCCGCCTTTGTCGTGGCCACGGCGAGAGTACTGGCGGCCGGGCCGGTCAAGGGATCGATCAGCCTTCTGATCACCGGCGATGAGGAAGGCAGCGCCGTCAACGGCACGCCCAAGATGCTGGCATGGCTGAAAGACAAAGGCGAAAAGCTGGACCATTGCGTGGTGGGCGAGCCGACCTCTTCCACCCGGGCCGGCGACACGCTGAAGATCGGCCGCCGCGGCTCCATCAATTTCCAGCTGATGGTGACGGGGGTGCAGGGTCATGTCGGCTATCCGCAGAAGGCGAAAAATCCCATTCCGGTGCTGGCGCAACTGGTGGCCCAGCTGAGCGATCACACATTGGACAAGGGCAACGCCCATTTCGATCCTTCCACTCTCTCCTTTACCAGCATGGATGTGGGCAATGACGCCACCAACGTGATTCCGGGCGAAGCGCGGGCAGCGTTCAACATCCGCTTCAATGACAAGCACACGCCGGAAGGCCTGGTCGGCCTGGTGAGCGACAGAAGCGAGCGGCTGGCCAAGGAAACCGGCTGCGAGATCAAGGTTGCCCATCAGGTGAGCGGGGTTTCCTTTCTCACCGCGCCGGGAAAATTCACCCAGCTGGTCAGCGACACGGTGGCCAGCGTCACCGGCCAGTCACCATTTTTCTCCACCACCGGCGGCACCTCGGACGCGCGCTTCATCAAGGATTTTTGCCCGGTCATCGAGCTCGGGCTGGCGGGCACCACTATGCACCAGAAAGACGAATGCGTGCCGGTGGCGGAGATTGCCGCCCTCACCGACATTTATGCGGCGCTGCTGACCGCCTATTTCAAGAAGCCGCCGATTTGACGGCGAAGACGCCCTCCGGGCGCCGGGCTTCGCCAATCGGAATCTTCGATTCCGGCATGGGCGGGTTGACCGTTGTCCGCGCGCTGAAAGAACACCTGCCGGGCGAAAACCTGATTTATCTGGGCGACACGGCGCGCCTGCCCTATGGCACCAAGAGCGCCGATACGGTGACGCGCTATGCGGTGCAGGCGGCGCGCGCCCTGATCGCCCGCGACATCAAGATGCTGGTGGTGGCCTGCAACACCGTTTCGGCGGTGGCGCTGCCGACATTGCAGACAGGTTTCGAGCCCCTGCCGGTGATCGGGGTGATCGGACCGGGGGCCGAGGCCGCGCTGGCGGCGGCGCCGAAAGGGCCCATCGCGGTGATGGCCACAGAGGGCACGGTGAAGGGCGGGGCCTATGTCCGCGCCATTCAGGCGCTCGCGCCCCGCATGCCGGTGGTGCAGCAGGCCGCGCCATTGCTGGTGCCGCTGGCGGAGGAAGGGCTGGTCAAGGGTGAGATCGCGCGCCTGGCGGTGGAGCGCTATGTAAAGCCGCTATTGGCGACCGTGCCGCGGCCAAAGGCGCTGGTGCTGGGCTGCACGCATTATCCGGCGTTAAAAGCCATGATCGCGCAAGTGGCGGGACCGGACGTGGTGCTGGTGGACGGTGCCGACACGGTGGCGGCACATGTGGGGGAGCGGCTGCGGGAGCTGGGTCTGCTCAATGAAGATGGCGGCGGTACGGTGCATTTTCTGGCCACCGATGCGCCCGATCGTTTCGCCAATGTGGGCGAGATATTCCTGGGCCAACCGATCGATCCGGGCAGTGTGGACGTGATTGATCTGTGATTTGCGGGGGTGAGGCGCGACGGGCCAGAGGCCCGGCAAATCGATCCGGTGGATCGATTTGAGCGCCGAACGCGGCGAGCATGAGCGAGCCGCAGGGGCAAGCGGGGCGAAGCCCCGCCATAGCACCGAGGTAACGTCATTATAGGCTAGAAAGATAACTCAAAAACAAATCCACTCTGACCCCAATTGTCTTGGCTTATGGCCCCAAGGGCCCCCCCTGGGGGAAGGTAGGAGGCGGCAGGGCTGGGATGAGGGTGGCATCGAACCCCACGGAAGGGGGAGGACATGCCGCGCGGGTGATGATGCGCCATCCGGGTTTTGCGCAGCCGGTCGGCCTGAAGGCGGATGTCTTCTGCCAGGCGAGCTGGGCGGTGACCTGCGAGCGCAGCGTAGACTCGCTCGCTCCGGCCTGGTTCAGCATTACGCGCAACTGATCCAGAGTGAGATGTTTCTGGTTGAGCAGATTGTTGATCGCCCTGTCCACCTCGACGGGGCTGACGGTGATGCGTTTGTTCACTGCTTCCTGAAGCTGGATTTTCTCATTTTCCATCTGGTCCAAAATCTGGCCGCGGATGCGCTTCAGATCGTCGGCGTTGGGCTTGAGGCCCGAAAGGGCGATAAACAGCGCCATGCGCTGGCGCAACGCGTAATCGGAAATGGATTCGTCATTCACCGTCGCAACCGGCACGACAGACGGATCAGGCGTGGCGGGCTGCATCGGAACAGGTGGCTGATCACCAGGCATTGCCGCCGCTGAGATCAATCGCCCGTCCGGACTGGTGGGTTGCAGCGCCGCATGCTCCTGCGGGCGAGTGTATAAAATGCGTGCTTGCTCTGCAGGTGACGTTACATTGTTAGATCTGGGGCGGTTCGCGGTGCAGATGTTAGGACGGTCCGGAATCGTGCAATACACGGCGATCTTGCCGTCCGAGCCGGGTTGGGAAAGGCTCAAGACCTCATTTTCATGCATGAATTGGAGGAAGTAAACGTCATCACCGGCTGCGTTGGTGCCGAGATATTTAATCCTTTCCAGCGGCCCGCCCGAACATATGTACTGAATAGGCCCGGTCATGTCGGCCTTCAAGTCGCCTGGCTGCCAAACATACTTGTCCGTGCAATGCAACATTCTTTGGCGCTCAACGGGAGGAGATTCAAAAGCCGCTTCACATCCCGCCGGCTCCAGGCCGACTAGGCATCTCAAACCTGATTCAGTTTTTGGATGCGGCACATTTCCACCAGCGGAACCGGCTGATGCAGGCATCGCCGCAGCAATCACTCCAGCAGACGTGTCAGACGTTGCGGGCTGCATTGGGGCGGCTGGCTGATTATTGACCGTTACAGCAGCAGCGGGTGAGGCCGTGTCGGAGTACTGCCTTTGAATGGGGCTAAGATAACACCAGGTTTTTTTCGGGTCCGCCAATGCGGTGGATAACAGCTGCAATTGGGGCGCCTTCTTAATTTCGACTCCGTGCGCAAGCGGGTCCCTGCTGAAAACGGGGGGACCCCAGATGGCGACCTGCTTTCCCATATAAGTATCGAGCGCGGGAAAATATTTCACGTTCCCCGTAGGAACAAATCCTATAAACGTGCCCTTGCGGCCCTTACCGTCGTTACCGTCCAGTACAATGTCGGTGCCGAAGTGCAAGGAATCAGGGTGTACGCCCGTTACCGTGCCTATAGCCGTAGGGCTGCAAACGTAAGTCCCTCCTGTGGCTTTACTGAGAAGTTTCATCGCGGAAACAGGATCGTAATTGACCGAAGCAGGCGTCCCGCTGCTTACTACCATCTCTCGTGCAGCAGCTGCCCTCGGTAGCGCGCCCGCAGCATCGGCGGCAGCTTTCGCCAAGGCCGTGTCCGCCGCTGCGTTCAACGCCAGATCGACCCGTTCCGGCAGCCTGTCCTGAGTTGGCAGGGATTGCGCCTCCGCGCTCCCGCTATTCGGCACCGGCGCGGTTGCTTGCGCTCGCGCTGCGGGTTTTCTGACCGGAATGTTCTTTGCGACGGTAACCTCCATGGGACTCGCATCGGCGACAGGTGGGCTGCCAGTGTCCCCCGCATTCTGGTTTGCCGTCGTGCTGCTGACAGAAGGCACAGCCAGCGCGATCTGTTTATGGATGGACGGTGCTGCGATGGCTTTCGCCGGCACGGGCGGTTGCGCGGCCCAGGCGCCCAGGCCCGCAAATGTCGCCGCGAACATGACAAGGCCAGTGCCGGCGATACGACGTGCTGTGCCGGGAGGTTTGCGTTTGAGCAGCGCAATGCGCTCGATCAGCGGATGTTGCGATCCCGGCCAATTGCAGCCCAGGGGCAATAGGGTGGTCATCATCTGCGATTTCAAGAGAGCATTGGCATAGTCGCGGCGGGAGACCGGTCCGGCCAGGGCCGTGGCGTCGCAGGCCAACTCCTGGTCAATACGCAGCCAGGCAGCGCCGAGATGGATCAGGGGATTGAACCAGCAGAGGCAGCGCAATAACGCCGCCAGGGCATTGATGCGGGCGTCCTGCCGCGCCAGATGCACGCGCTCATGCGCCTGGATCGCCGCCTGTTCCGGCGCGGAGAATTGTTCCTGAAACGTGTCGGGCATCACGAGGCGCGGGCGGAAAAAACCCAACACCGCCGGCCCCGCTTCTCCCAATCGCACGGCGGCATGAAAGCGAACCTGCAACCGGGCCAGATAGAGTGCCATCAACACGACGCCAAAGGCCCAAGCCGCAAAAAGCAGCAAGGCATAGTCGGGCGGTCCATAATGGAGTGCCGCAGCCTGTGCCGCGATCACGGGATGCACAAGGGTACTTTGCTCCGTCAGCTGCTCTGCGATGCGTGAGGCAGGATGTGCGATTTGGCCAATCACAGATATCGGCGCGGCCGGATATTGCCCGGCCAGAGTCTGCAAAGGCGCGAGAGGCGCGGGCGGCGGCGCAACTGTTCTCGGCGGCAGTAGAACTGCGAGGCCCGCTATCGGCACCAGCAGCCAGACCGCATAGGCGATGGGAGCGCCAAACTGCGCGCGCAAAGGGCGGCGAAGCAGATAGACCAGGATAACCGCCCCGCCCAGCGCCAGATTCGTTTTGCCCAGAAAAAGAAGGAAGTCAGCCATTGTCATCCTCCAATTCTTCTATGAGCTTTTTGAGTTTCTTGAGATCTGCCGCGGTCAAGGCGCGCTGGGTTGCGAAATGGGCAACGAACGGCGCGACCTGGCCCTGGAACAGCCGGTCCAGCAGCATCTGGCTTTCGGACTGCACGTAATCCGCGCGGGTGATCAATGGGTGATAGAAGTAATTGCCTTCTCGCCGTGTCCCCGCGAGCGCCCCTTTGCGCAGCAAGCGGGTTATCAAGGTACGCACCGTCCCAGCACCCCAACCATTGGGTTTTGCAGTCGCCGCGATGATTTCCTCCGGCGTCAGGGGGCTTTTCCGCCACAGGGCTTCCATCACCTGGCTTTCCGCCGCGGAAATGTTGATTTTCTTTTTCATATTGGCATCATGATACACTTGTATTCCGGAGTCAAGATACAAGTGTATTATGTGCCGGGCATTGTGCGGCCATCGGGCCTGACGGGCAGCGCCGACACGGTGGCGGCACATGTGGGGGAGCGGCTGCGGGAGCTGGGCCTGCTCAATGAAGATGGCGGCACGGTGCATTTTCTGGCCACGGATGCGCCAGACCGTTTCGCCAATGTGGGCGAGATATTCCTGGGCCAACCGATCGATCCGGGCAGTGTGGACGTGATTGATCTGTGATTTGCGGGGGTGAGGCGCGGTCCGCCGAAGGCGGACGAAACGATCCAGTGGATCGTTTCGAGTGCCGAACGCCCGAAGCGTAAGCGAAGGGCCGGGCGAAAACTCCGTTCCAAGTCCTGATTTTGTCAATTAAGTATTGTGTCCCCGGAATTTAAAACTGCCAATTGTGCATCGGCGCCGCTCGAAAATCGGTTCGGTCCGAATGGTGACTTCGCCCAGGCAATGCCCTCTGGACAGGTTGCGTGAGGACGTTTCTACTGCGCCCGCAATCAAGAACCTTGGGAGGATTTCAGGCCATGCGACGCATAATTCTTTCGGCATTCATTCTGCTCGCGGCAAGCACTGCTGCCTTCTGCCAGGCCCCGCCTGCGGGCACGCCATCTGGCGGTCCGCGGCCTCCGCCGCTGATGCTCTCCAGCTCCGCCATTCAGGATGGCGGCATGGTGCCGGACAAGTACACAGCCACCGGCCAGATCCCGGTGACACCGCCGCTGGCCTGGACCAATATCCCGGCCACAGCCCAGAGCCTTGTCTTGATCGTCCACGACGCCGATGTGGTGGTGCAGAAGGGTATGGGCGACAATCCGCACTGGATCGTCTTCAACATCCCGCCCTCCACTGCCTCGCTTGCCGAAGGCCTGCCGGCCACGCCGGCGCTGCCGGACGGCTCGGTACAGTTGAGCCGGAAGAACGGCCAGGGCGCCGTGACTGGCGTGGGCTATTTCCCCTTCGCTCCGCCGCCGGGCTTTGTCCATCACTACAATTTCGACCTCTATGCCTTGGATACAAAGCTGCCGCTGGACACCAACGCCAGCCGCGCCGATGTTGAGAGCGCGATGGCCGGGCACATCGTCGGCAAGGCTGTGCTGGAGACCCGCTTCAAGCGCTAAAGCAAGTCCAGAAAATGCTATTTTTGAGCGGTTCGGAATGTCCGCTTTGCGCCAATAGCGGTCATTCAAGCAATGGGTGTTTTGCAGTGCGAAAGTCGCCGTTTTCGCCCGACGATCAGTCAATAGCTTGGGGATCGGTGTGGGATTTCTTTCCACTCTATGGGCGTCTTGCCCCTGAAAATACCCAAAGTTGCCAGAGGGAACTGCCTATGCCTCAATGCCGTAAATTAGCGCCCTGGGGGGCGGCATGGCTGAGGAAACCGAGGGTTCTGATGTGGGCGCGCAAGCGTCCGGCGCGGGCGTTGACCCGGCTGCCGTGGCTTTGGCGCTGACCGGGGCCGACCGCCTGGAAGCCAATGCCTATCTGAAGGACCAGCGCGCCTTCATCGCCGACCAGCGCCATCATCTGCACGAACAATTCAAGCAAACCACTTTGGGCACGTTCTCCTTGCGCCTGTCCGTCGCCCTCAAACTGCTGACGGCGCTGCTGGGGGCCGTCATTGTAGTGGGGCTGATCGCGGCGGTGTGGAACGCCTCCCAAGCGGACGGCATGGTGGTGGACGCCTTTTCGGTGCCGCCGCAATTTGCGCAGGACGGCATAACCGGCGAGATCGTGGCCGACGACTTGACCGACCGGATAAGCGCCATCCGCAACATCGCGGTGAACAACTCAATCAGCAGTTCTAAGGATGTCAGCAAGGACAGCACCGAGGACGTCACCGTCGAGATTCCAGAAACCGGCGTGTCGCTGGGACAGGCATGGCGGTATTTGCGGCTCTGGCTCGGCCATGAACGCCATCTGAACGGCAATCTGCGCCTCACCGGTGACGGAAACATCGCGCTGACCGTCACGTTGGACGGGGAACGGGTAGCGGCGGTCCGTGGTGCGCCCGGCGATCTGGAAAGGCTGGAACAGCAGGCCGCCGAACAGGTCTTCGCCAGCGTCGACCCCCTCAATATTGTGCTCTACCTGTCGGCACAGGGGAGAGACGCCGAAGCGCTTGCGGCGGCGGATCACAACGCCCAGGTGGCGGTTGGTCCGGCGGACCGGGCCAATGCCTATGCCCTGTGGGCATCCACGACCCGAACCCGGGCCGGCGACATGACGCTGGCGGTTGCGCGTGGGCGCATCGCCGCGGAACTGGATCCGAAACTCATGGCCGCCTGGCGAGAAATGATGTTTGCCTCCACCATGATGGGACATGACGAAGAGGTTTTGCGACAAGCGCAAGCGATGCAGGGTTTGCGGGAGGAAGACCAGCCAAAGAACATGCAAGGCCCAGGCTTTGCCGAGCTTGTCGCCGAAGGCACATTCGAGCGCGATGCCGCCGTGGGCAACTTCGCACAAGCCGCGTCTGAGGACCGTGTCTGACGACCTGTCCCCAGAACATGCGCTCCCTGGCACGGGCGGAATATGCTGCGCGCGCGCATGACGGGGCGGCAAGCCGCGCGCGGGCCGCCGAAGCGGCCACGACAGGACCGCTCGCTGGCATGGTACTTAGCACCCTCGGCTTCGATATCGCCAAGGTTCGCTATTTTTCCGATGTCAATGTCGAAGATTGGCCGGCGGCGGTTACCGCCGCGCGCGCCTATGAAGCGGACATCAAATCCGATTCCATAACGCGGCCGGGTATGAAGGCCGCACGGTTGCTCATCCAGACTCCACCATTGCTTGCCTATGCCCTGGCGCGCAGCGGCGATCCCGCGGGGGCGCAAGCGGCGATCGATGCGACGCCTCTGGATTGCTATGACTGCATCCGCATGCGCGGCAACATTGCCGCAGTTGAGAAAAATTGGAATGGTGCGGACCATTGGTTCGCGGACGCCGTGCAACAGGCGCCCTCCATTCCCTTTGCTTATACGGATTGGGGCCAGGCGCTGCTGGAACGCGGCGACTATGACGGGGCTATCGCCAAATTCACCTTGGCCAAGCAGAAAGGCCCAAAGTTCGCCGATCCGCTCGAAATGTGGGGCGAGGCGTTGATGAAGCAGAACCATTCCGACCGTGCGGTGGCGAAATTCGAGGAAGCCGAGAAATACGCCCCCAACTGGGGACGCCTTCATCTGATGTGGGGCGAGGCGCTGGGTTTCGCCGGGCGCAAGGATGAGGCGCAGAAGCAATTTGCCTTAGCCGCTGGGCTGGACCTGACAGAGGCCGACAAAGCTGAACTGGCGAGGCAGTCGCAGAGCAAAGGCTGAGATTTTTGTGCGGCTGCGAATGTCCGCTTTGCGCCAATAGCGGACATTCCTAGTGATCCACCCGTCGTTTCCAAAGCCGAACAGTAGCGATTGACGGTTGAACATATCCGGGCGGGTCCGACTTATCCCCCAGGAGCTTACGGGAATTCATCGTGCTGGTCGTCAACTGGCCGCCCGCGTACCGGCCTGCCGGGTCCGTAAGATCAAGGGCGCAGTGGAATGCGACAAGGCCGGGTTCGGGATAGTCGGCTTTCCCTGTCCGGCAATCACCGATCCCTTGAAGCACGGTTTTTCCGAGACGCAGCTCCAGATAGAAATTGTAATTTCCCGTATCCCCAATTTGTCCAAGGCAACCATGACCACTACCAATCTCTTTGACATTGGCATTCGTTATCCGACCATCCGATCCTTCGATGGCGATCGCCCGAAACGAATAGCGATCCTCTATGCTGGACTTGAAACCGGTCTTTGCCTCCCCGCAAAAATCTGTTGGTACCACACGCGTTTCACGCAGCGAGCGCGCAATATAAATTTCCTCAATTGGGGATGCCCGCACCACTTGGTGCACATCTCGCACCGCCTGAGCGTTAGCCCGCACTCCTAGCATCGCTATCGCCAAAACAAGGCCGGTCCAGAATGTGTGTTGCAAATGTTATAGCTCCAACTTGCAGGCGATCCCATCACAATGCCCGTTTTGCGCCAATAGCGAACATTGGCGAATGGCAACGATTATGCGGGCAAAAAGGATGAGGCGCAGAAACAATATGCGCTGGCGGCTGGGCTGGACCTCTCAAGCGCGGATAAAGGCGAACTTGCAAGGCAGACGCAGAGCAAAATCTGAGATTTTTGTGCGACTGCAAATGTCCGCTTTGGGTCATAAGCGGACATTCAGCCAATGTCCGCTTTGCGCCAAAAGCGGTCATTCAAGAAATGTGTTTTTTGCAGTGCGAAGGCCGCTGTTTTGGCGCCGCCATCGGTCAAGGACTTGGGTTCAAGTTCCGCGCGCGCCCTCGTGTGACAAAAGGACGGGAGCGTGACCAATGGGCTGGCTTAGGCCCGTCTCGATCCCCTCCCCTGACACCATTTAATGCCGCGTGCGGGTTCGTAAAGCTACCTGCCGACCTCAATGATCGTGAACGATCCCGGCACCGCCGGCCCGCGGGCGGGGCGGGGCGCCGGCGCATCGGCCAGCAC
>DATMNL010000018.1:0-60076 GCA_035568995.1 Rhizomicrobium sp.
ATCCTCAATCCGGCGCGCCTCGATTATGTCCATGCCAACGACACCTGCATCCAGTGCCATTCCCAGGGCCAGCCGCTCGCCAATCCGATCGAGGGAAAAAATTACGACTGGCCGGTCGGCTATCGCGCCGGCCTGACCCTGGCCGATTTCTGGAAGCTTGAGCCGCACAAGCTGGGCGAACTCAGCTTCACCCATTTCCCGGACGGCACGGCGCACAAGAACCGCATGCAGGGCAATGATTTCGTCCAGAGCCTGATGTACACGCGCGGCGTCACCTGTTTTTCCTGCCACGATCCGCATGGCAGCGACAATGACGCCATGCTGCGCAGGCCCATCAACGAGGTCTGCATGTCATGCCATGGCCCCAATACCCAGAATGGCCCGCATTCCGTTTCCATCGAGGCGCATACCCACCATCTCGCCGGCAGCCCCGGCAGCCAGTGTGTCGCCTGCCACATGCCCAAGATCGAGGCGGAGCTGCCCAACACCCCCAGCCTGAACATCGCCAGCCACACCTTCCATTTCGTCACCCCGGTGGAGACGGACACGCTCAAAATTCCCAATGCCTGCGGCACCTGTCACGCCGACAAGCCGACGGCCTGGGCGTCCGCCGCCATCAAGACTTGGACGGACCGCTCGCCCTGGCGGATGACGCAATAAGCCCCTCGCCGACTCACGCTCAAACGGACCGCATTACGCAGGCGTTGGCAGGACATCTTGCTGCAGTGCGAAGACGGACGCCCGGTTTCCATGTTCCCCGGATAGTGTTATGTTGCTGCTGTAATCTGGGCTTCACCGGAGATTTCAAAAAAAATTCGGAGGGAAAATAACAATGAAAAAAATCACGATGGTCGGCGCACTTATGGCGCTCTGCGTAACGAGCAGCTATGCGACCGCACAACAGAATCCCGCGGCCGATACCGTCCAGACCAACAAGCAGGCAGTCGGTGAGATCGTTCAAGATGCCAGAAAAGAGATCAAGTCGGTCCTGCGCGAAGACGGCGCGCGTTCGCTGACAGCGGAGCAACGCGCCGACATCCGGGCGATCATCGCCTCGGCCCGCACCCAGTTGGTCGCCGCTAGCGCCACGCGCCAGCAGCTTCAGGCAATCCGGGCCGCCCTGAAAACAAAGCTCGCGCTGTTGCACCACTAAGAGTGCCGGAGGCAAGTGATTATTGTGGACGGAGCCGGCAGGCTCCGCCCAGTGTCTTGGGGGGATCATGAGAACAGGATTATTCGGCGCCGCAGCGTCATTGCTGCTGGCATCCACCGTGCCGCTATTCGCTGCGGACGGGTTGTCGCTTTCGGCGGGAATGGACTCCTCCAGCGGCAAATATGGCGCCACCCAGGCCACCAACATCCTGGTCATGCTCACCGATCTGAGTTTTCAAACCGGCGATTTCCGCTTTTCGGCGGCGCTACCCTATCTGAATGTCGAAGGTCCGGCCTATTTCGTTATCGGCAGCGGTGGCGTGCCCGTTGTCGTCAACCCCAGGGCCGGTTCGAACAAGACGTCCCGAGTGGGCATTGGCGATCTTGGCCTCAGTGCGACCTATTCGGTTCCCTCGGACAGCATCGGTGGATTTGACCTGGATCTCACGGGCCGGGTGATATTGCCCACAGCGGGCACCTCCAAGGGACTCAGCACGGGCAAGACCGATTTTGGCTTCTCGGCCGACCTTTCACGCGAGATGGACATCTGGACACCTTTCGTCACGCTGGGCTACCGGATTCCCGGAGAGCCAACCGGCTATAGCCTGAAAAGCAGCCCGTCCGTTTCGATCGGCACCAGCGTCCAAACCAGCGAAGAGACCCTCGCCATAATTTCCTATGACTATGATGCGGCGAGCAGCTCTTCGATCGCCGACTCTCATGAAGTCTTTGGGTCCTTGAGCTGGTTGTGCAGCGATGCCCTGACCTTGACGGGTTACGGCGAATTCGGTTTCAGCAGCGGCGCCCCTGCGAGCGGCGGAGGCCTGCTGGTCACCTGGAAGGTACCGTAGAGCAAGGCGCCGTGCGCAAAAAGCGGCGCGACGCTCGCATATACGGCGCGGGGAGCAGGCAAGGCTCAGCGGATCAATAACTTAGCCGAGCGCTGCCCCACTCAACATGGCATGATTTCATGCTAATATCGCCCGGGACGCCCTGCTGAAGGCGCCCAAAAGGGGGATATCATGAGCGAAGTGATCTGGGCGATCCACGGCCGCGAATTCACCAACTGCAATTGCGCATATGGCTGTCCCTGCCAGTTCAACGCGCTGCCAACCCATGGCCATTGCCAGGCGGTGGTCGGCATCCAGATCGACAAGGGCGCGCATGGCCAGACCAAACTCGATGGCCTGAAGGTGGCGGGGATTTTCAAATGGCCCGGTCCCATTCACCTGGGCAAGGGCGCGGCCGCCGTCTTCATCGACAGCCATGCCAGCACGGCGCAGCGCGATGCCCTGCTGCGCATCCTGACCGGGCAGGATACCGTTCCCGGCGCCACCATCTTCCAGGTGTTCTCGACCACCCTCGAAAAGCTGCATGAGCCGGTCTTCACCGAAATCGAATTCGAAGTGGATGTGAACAAGCGCCGCGCCAAGATGAAGGTGCCGGGCCATATCGAGATGCGGGGCGAACCCATCGTCAATCCGGTCAGCGGCGCCGAATATCGCGGGCGAATCGACCTGCCGAACGGTTTCGAATACACGCTGGCGGAAATGGGCCGGGGCTGGTCGAAAACCACCGCGCCGATCGCGCTCGATCTGGCCGATTCGTACGGCCAGTTCGCCGAGCTGCATCTGGGCACTCAAGGCATCATCCGCTGATGAGTGTTAGTGACGTGTCGCAGGATCCCGTCTGGCTGCGGCCGCGCGTGGTTGTCGTTTTCGCGTTGGTGCTTCTGACCCTCATCGCCTGGGCCTATCTGCTGTGGGTCCGAGCGGAAATGATGGCGCCCTCGCCGGATATGCCGTCCATGACGGCGGCGGAAATGGCGGCGATGGCGTCTCCGGGATTTATGCCATGGAGTGCGGGACATTTCTTTTTTATATTTGCCATGTGGGCGGTGATGATGGTGGGAATGATGCTGCCTACCGTCACGCCCATGCTGCTGCTCTATACGCGGCTGGCCGAGATGAACAATTCGTCGGGGCGGATGTTCGCCTCCACCGCCTGGTTTGCCGCCGGCTATCTTTTGGCATGGACCGGCTTTTCGCTGCTGGCCACTTTGGCGCAATACAACTTTGAACGCTTTGCCCTCCTGACACCGATGATGCAAAGCGCCAACCAGACCTTCGGCGGCGCCGTGCTGATCGCGGCGGGCCTCTATCAATGGACACCGCTGAAAAGCGCCTGCCTGTCGCAATGCCGCGCGCCACTGTCCTTCATTCAGCGCCATGGCGGCTTTCGCACCGACAAGCTGCACACCTTGCGGCTGGGCATTCTGCATGGCGCCTATTGCGTGGGCTGCTGCTGGGTCCTGATGGCGCTGTTGTTCGTGGGCGGGGTAATGAATATTTTCTGGATCGCCGGCCTGATGATTTTCATGCTGGCGGAAAAAATCCTGCCGGGCGGCTGGATATTGTCAAAAATCGCGGGGGTCGCGGCGATCGCGGGCGGCGTCTGGTACCTGGCTGGGTAGGCTGGGCGAGTTATTTCAGGACAATGCCCCGTTCGGCCGCGAATGCCGCCAGCCTTGTGCGCAGGCTATGGTCGGTGCGGCCGCAAAGCCGGTCCACGAAGCTGGCAATCTCGCCCAAATTCACGCTGCGGATCATGGTCTTGATGGGACCGATCTGGCCCGGCTGCATGGAGAGGGTTCGCAGGCCCAGCCCCAAAAGGGCCATGGCGTCCAGCGGGCGGCCCGCCATCTCGCCGCAAAGGGACAGATCGCCGCTGTTTTCCGCGGCGCTCTGCACGATCAGGCGGATCAGGGTGAGAGAGGCGGGATTGAGATTGTCGTAACGGCGCGCCACCCGGGGATTGGTGCGGTCCACCGCGAAAGCCAGTGACAAAAGATCGTTGGAGCCGATGGAGACAAAATCGGCCGAGCGCATCAGCTGCGGCAGCATGAAGGCCAGCGCCGGCACTTCCAGCATGGCGCCGACCTGAACCTGGGTGGGGCGGGTCTGGTGCAAGAGGCGGGCGCGTTCCAACTCGCGGTCGATCAGGGCGCGGCCGCGGTTGAATTCGTCCACATCCGAGACCATGGGCAGAAGAATGCGCAAGGTCCGCCCTTGCGCCGCCGCCAGCAATGCGCGCACCTGGTAACGCAGCAAGGCGGGACGATCCAGCGCGATGCGAATGGCGCGCCAGCCCAAAGCAGGATTTTCCTCCCGCTCCCATCGTGCATAGGGAAGCACCTTGTCGCCCCCCAGATCGAGAGTGCGGAAGACCACCGGCTTGTCGCCCGCCGCATCAAAGATGGATTTGTAGAATTGGGTCTGGTCGGCAAGGCGCGGCATGGTCTCGCCGATCATGAATTGCAGTTCGGTGCGGAACAGACCGATGCCGTCGGCGCCGGATTCCTTCAAATGCGGCATGTCGAATTCCAGCCCGGCGTTCATCATCAGCTTGATCGCCACGCCATCCCTGGTGATCGCGGGCAGGTCGCGAATGGCGGCAAAGCGCGCCTGGGCCTGGACACGCAGCCCGCGCTTTTCCTCGAAGGCGGCGACGATTTCGACCGGCGGGCGCAGATGCACCTCGCCGCTTTCGCCATCCACCACAATGGCGTCGCCGCCCCTTGCATTGTCGGCGATGCCGTCCAGCGAAGACACCAGGGGCAGGCCCATCGAGCGCGCCACGATGGCGACATGACTGGTGGAGGCTGCGTCTTCCAGCACCAGGCCCAGCAATTTCTCACGGCCATAGTCGAGAAGCTCGGCCGGGCCCATGTTGCGCGCCACCAGGATGGCGTCGTGGGGCAATTGCCGGGGGACGCCGTCGCCGGTGAGGTGGCGCAGCAGCCGCCGGGCCAGGTCGTCGAAATCATGCGCCCGCTCGCGCAGAATAGGATCGCCCAACCGCTGCACGCGCAGGCGGGTTTCGTCCTGCACCCGCTCGACCGACGCTTCGGCAGTGAGGCCGGTGCGCACCGCGTCGCGCATGCGCTGGCGCCAGCCCTGGTCATAGGCGAAGAGGCGATAGGCCTCGATCACCTCGCGCCCCTCGCCCGTCAGGTCCAGTTCCGAGGACACCAGCATCTCGTCCACGGATTCGCGCAAGGAGGCGATCGCCTGTTCCAGGCGCCTCAGTTCATCGACCGGATTGTCGGCGATCATGCGCTCGACCTTGACGCGCGGCTCGTGCAGCACGACATGGCCCACCGCGACGCCGTCGGAGAGGCCGTCCCCCAGGAACTTGCGGGGACGGTCGGTACGCAGTTCGGGCTCGTCCAGCTCGGCGACATTGAAGAAGCCGCCCTGCGCCACCACTTCGGCCAGCACCATGGCCACGGTCTGGAGCGCCTCGACTTCTTCCTCGGCGTAGATACGCTCGGCCTTGTTCTGCACCACCAGCACGCCGAAGACCTGGCCGCCGCGCACGATGGGCACGCCCAGGAAGGATTTGAACGGGTCTTCGCCGGTTTCCGGGCGGTAGGAGAAATGCGGATCGGAAGGCGCGTCCGACAGATTGACCGCCTCGGCGGTTTCGCTGACCAGGCCGACCAGGCCTTCGCCTTCCTTGAGGCGGGTGGTGTGGACGGCGGCCCGGTTGAGGCCCTCGGTGGCGAACAGCTCCAGCACCTTGCCGGCGCGGCGCAGATAGATGGAGCAGACTTCCGCCACCATGTTGGAGGCAATGACGGTGACGAGCTTGTCCAGGCGCATCTGGGCGCTGGTCTGCTCCGCCATGATCTCGCGCAGGCGGCGCAGAAGCAGGCGCGGGCCGCCACCAGGGGACATCAGGCGCTCCTATTGAATCGGGCTTATTATGCCCAGTTTGTCATGACCCGTCGCTAGCGACAGCGTCGCGCGACAGGCAATTACTTGGCCAAGTCAGGCGGCATCCAGCTCATAGGCGGAATGGAGCGCCCGCACCGCCAGTTCGACATATTCCTCGGCGATCAAGACGCTGACCTTGATCTCGGAGGTCGAAATCACCTGGATGTTGATGCCTTTGTCCGACAGGGTGCGGAACATGATCTGGGCCACGCCGGGATGGGCGCGCATGCCGATGCCGATGATCGAGACCTTGGCGACATCGGCGGCATGGGTGACGTCGCGATAGCCGATGGCGGCGGCATGGGTCTCGATCGCCGCCAGCGCCCGGGCCAGCTCGCTGCGCGAGACAGTGAAGGTGAGATCGGTCTTCTTGCCGTCCTCAGAAACATTCTGCACGATCATGTCCACATTGACGCCGCCATCGGCCAGCGGCCCGAAGATGGAGGCGGCGATGCCCGGCCGGTCCGGGATTTTGTGAAGCGTGATCTTGGCCTCATCGCGGCTATAGGCGATGCCGGTGACAGGTTTCTTTTCCACGATGTCTTCCTCGTCGCAAAGCAAAGTCCCGCCCACATCGGGCGTGAAAGTCGAAAGCACCCTTGTCGGCACCCGGTACAGCATGGCGATCTCGACCGAGCGTGTCTGCAGCACCTTGGCGCCCAGCGAGGCCATTTCCAGCATTTCCTCGAAGGCGATCTTCTCCAGCCGCCGCGCCTTGGGCACGATACGCGGGTCGGTGGTGTAAACGCCATCCACGTCGGTATAGATGTCGCAACGGTCCGCCTTGATGCCCGCCGCCACCGCGACCGCGCTGGTGTCCGAACCGCCGCGCCCCAGAGTGGAAATACGCTGTCCGGCCGCCACGCCCTGAAACCCCGCCACCACCGCGACCTCGCCGCTTTCGATGGCACGTTTCATCTCCATGGCGGGAACACCCTCGATGCGGGCCGAGCCATGCACCGAGGAGGTCTCGATCGGCACCTGCCAGCCCAGCCAGGAGCGCGCCTTCACCCCCATGGCGCTCAGCGCAATGGCCAGAAGGCCGGCGGTCACCTGCTCGCCCGCCGCCACCACCACATCGTATTCGCGGGCCTCCGGCACGGGGGCATATTCGCGCCCGGGTTTGCTCAGATCGGGCGATGGCCTGGCGGCCTCGTTTGTCCAGGCCACCAGCTTGTTGGTCTCGCCCGCCATGGCGGACACCACCACCGCCACCTTGTGGCCACGCCCCACCTCACGCTTCACCAGGGAAGCGACATGGCGAATGCGATCCAGGTCGGCCACCGAGGTGCCGCCGAACTTCATGGCGATGGTGGCCATATTTGCCCCAAACTTTGCGGCGGCTTAATAACCGGGGTCGCCGCCCCGCTCAACCCTGGAAAAAATGCCCCCTGAAATCCTGGACAGTTCTGTAGACTTGGACGAGGTGGCCAAATTCTCAGCCCTGGCGGCGGAATGGTGGGACCCTAGCGGGAAATTCGCGCCCCTGCACAAGTTCAATCCGGTCCGGCTGGACTTCATCCGGCGGGAGGCCGCTGCCCGCTTCGGCCGGGACGGCAAAGGCCTCAGGGTTTTCGAGGGTCTCACTCTGCTGGATATCGGCTGCGGCGGGGGCCTGCTTTCCGAGCCGATGGCGCGGCTGGGTTTTGCCGTCACGGGCGCCGATGCCTCGGAACGCAACATTGGCACCGCCCGCGCCCATGCCGCTGAGAGCAGCCTGCCGGTGACCTATCGCACCGCCAGCGCCGAGATGCTGGCGGCAGAGGGCCTGACATTCGATATCGTCCTGAACATGGAAGTGGTCGAGCACGTCGCCGATGTGAGCGCCTATCTGGCCGCCTGCGCCGCGCTGGTGAAACCGGGCGGGATTACCATTGTCGCCACCCTCAACCGGACCCTCAAATCGCTCGCCCTGGCCAAGATCGGGGCAGAATATGTGCTGGGCTGGCTGCCGCGCGGCACCCATGACTGGAACCGCTTCATCGCCCCGGGAGACCTTCATGCCAAACTTGAAGAATCAGGTCTAACTATTATGAAAACACAGGGTGTTTCATTTTATCCTATAAACTGGGACTGGAAATTGTCGTCCGATGTAGACGTGAACTACATGGTCGTCGCGGCGCGCTGATGGGCTAATTGGCGCCATCCAGGTCGGGCGGCAGCGGGGCGACATCGACGCCTTCTTCCTCCAGTGCCTGGGCTTCCTCGGCGGTGGTCTCGCCATAGATGTGGCGCTCGAAGCTTTCGCCATAGTGGATCTTGCGCGCCTCCTCGGCGAATTTGGGACCGACATATTCGGCATTCTCCTGCACATATTTGCGCAGGCCGGTCATGAACTGGCGCATCGAACCGGCATCGCGGCGCGGCGCGGCATTGCGATTCGCCGCCAGGGACGGCGCCATGATGGCTTTTTCGACGCGCCGGGAATTGCAGGTCGGACAGCAGAGCGAGCCGTCGCACGATTGTGAATCGAACGACGCGCTGTCCCGGAACCAGCCCTCGAATTCGTGGCCGTTCTTGCAACGCAGACTGTAGACAATCACTGCGACAAGCTCCAACCGGCCTGCCCCCAGGCCGTGTGGGGACATTATGCTTGCCATTTTTTTTGGCAAGAGCGGGTAATTACATATCAAGAATAGCAGTTACTGAACTGCAAAGTTCCGGTCGTGTTTGAGGCTGGGAATCTTTTCTCGGGCCTCGCGGGACAGCAATGGATCGATCCCGGCAAATATCACGCCCGGCTCCGTGCCGGCCTCGGCCAGGATTGTTCCCCAAGGGTCGACGATCAGACTATGGCCAAAGGTTTTGCGGCCATTCTGATGGTTACCGCCTTGTGCCGGCGCGATCATGAAGGCCCCATTTTCGATCGCCCGGGCGCGAATCAACACATGCCAGTGCGCCTCTCCGGTGGGAACCGTGAAGGCGGAGGGAACGCTGAAGGCGAAAGCGCCCTGTTTGGACAACTCACGGTAAAGGCGGGGAAAGCGGATGTCGTAACAGACGGTCAGGCCCAGCTTGCCCCATTCGATATCGGCCAGGACCGCGCCATCGCCGCCCGCCACCGTGTCTGATTCGCGGTAACTCTCGCCGCCGGCCAGGTCCACATCGAACAGATGGATCTTGCTGTAGCGCGCCCGGACCGCGCCATCGGGGCCGATCAGGAAGGAGCGATTTGCCGTCTTGCTCTGGCTCACCTTGATCGCCAGCGACCCGATCAGAAGCCAGACCCCAAGCTCCCTTGCCAGGGCCGTAAAGGCCGGCAGGGCGGGATCGTGCGCTTCATCAAAGGAGCGGGAAAGCTTGGCGCCGCCATCCGCGGCCATCAGGGTGGTGTTTTCGGGAGTGGCGATGAACTGGGCGCCGCCCTTGGCGGCTTCTCGAATCAGGATGGAAGCCTGGCGGATATTCTCCGCCACATCCTCTCCGGAGCGCAGTTGAACGCAGGCGGCGGTGAATTTGCTCATGTGGCGAGAAGAGGGTCGAGCTTGCCTTCGCGCTCCAGGGCATAAAGCTCCTCACAGCCGCCGACATGGGCATCGCCGATGAAAATCTGCGGCACGGTGCGCGCGCCGCCAGATTTGTCCAGCATTTTGCCACGGGCCTTGTTGTCCATCATCACATCCACTTCCTCGAAGGCGACGCCTTTCCTGGCCAGAAGCGTCTTGGCGCGGGCGCAATAGGAACAGAACGGCGTGGTGTAGATGGTAACTTGCTTCATATGACTTCACATCTTTGGTCGCACGGCTCACGGAGTTGTCCAGCGGCCGCGTAGTGACAACCACGTTACTTTTCCACGCCGATGCTCCCAAGAATTCTATAACGATTCCTATATAGGCATCTCGGCCGCCCGGACAACGCGGGCCAACGCCAGAATCCGCACCTTTGCCGCCCCCGCCCGCTTGAGTGCCCGGGCGGCGGCTTCGGCGGTCGCCCCGGTGGTGACCACATCGTCCACCAGAAGGACGTTGCGCCCAGCCACCCGGCCCTTTTCCGGAACCTTGAAGGCGCCCAGGACATTGCGGCGGCGTGCCCTGGCCGAAGCCATCTTTCCCTGGCTGGGCGTGGCGCGGCCGCGGACCAAGGCGCCGGTATCGAGCAAAAGGCCGGTGCGCGCAGCCAGGGCCCGCGCCAGCTCCGCCGCCTGGTTGTAGCGCCGCCGCCAGAGCCGCACCCGGTGTAGTGGCACCGGCACGATCAGGTCGCTGTCCCCGATCAGGCCGCGCCCCGCCCGTTCCAGCCATTGGGCGAACGCCGGCACCAGATCGAGCCTGTCGGCATGCTTGAGCGCCAGGATCGGCACGCGGCTGGTCTCGTCATAGCGCAGGATGGCGCGCGCCGTGTCGAAGGCGGGCGGCCGCGCCAGACAGGCGGCGCAGAGGGCGTCGTCCAGCGGCCCCCCTTCAAGGGAAAAGTCGAAGGGAATGCCGCAACAGGCGCAAAGGGGGCCGTCGAGAAACTGGATGGCGCTCCAGCAGGCGGCGCAGAAGCCACCGCTGGCTCCCGGTTCCCGGCAGGCGATACAGACCGGGGGAAACAGCAGATCCAGAACGCCGGTTTTCCAGGCGGGGCCCATCGCGCTATCGTAGCAGCATGACCGATGCCCGTCCGGCCCTTTTCGATTTCAAAGCTGTGGACATGCGGCGGCAAAGAGCACGGCGCATTGGCGGCGATGTGTTTCTGGAGCAGGCGGCGGCTGAAGGCGTCTTGGAGCGCCTTTCCACGGTAAAAAGGCGGTTCAAAACCGCCATGGCGCTCGATGTCGGGGAACGCGCGTTTCCCATCATCGAGAAATCGGCGGACGGCTGGGCCTTCGCAACCCTGGGCGAACGGGAGTCTGTTCCTCTGAAGAATGAAAAGTTTGACCTGATCGTCAGCGTTCTGGCGTTGCAGGCGGTCAATGACCTTCCCGGCGTTCTTGTGCAGATCCGCCGCGCCCTCAATCCCGACGGGTTGTTCCTGGCCGCTTTGTTCGGCGGCGCGACCCTGACGGAATTGCGCGAAAGCTTCGCCGCTGCCGAAATCCAGACGCGGGGCGGAATTTCTCCGCGCGTTTCGCCATTCGCCGATGTGCGCGACATGGGCGGGCTGTTGCAGCGGGCCGGTTTTGCCTTGGCCGTGGCTGACGTGGAACGGCTGACGGCGCGCTATGGCGATTTTTCAGCCCTGGGGTGCGACCTGCGCGCCCATGGATTGACCAATGTGCTGCGTGACAGAAGCCGGAAATTCCTGCGCCGCGACACGCTGGCCGCTCTCAAGGCGCATTATCGCGCCCATCACGCCGCGTGGGAAAAATTGAACGCCACATTCGAGATTATTTTTCTGACCGGCTGGGCGCCGGATGCCAGCCAGCAACAGCCGTTAAAACCGGGCAGCGCCAGGACGCGGCTGGCCGAAGCGCTGGGCACGGTGGAACACAAGGCGGACTAGCGCAGCGCGCTCGCGATGTTGACGAACGTCGTATTGACCGTCGTTCCCATGTTGGTAAAGGCAGCGATGATGGCCATGGACATCAACGCTGCGAGCAACCCGTACTCGATCGCCGTGGCGCCGCCGGTCTCGGCGGCGAAACGTCTCACAACAGATCGCGAAGCATGGGAATGAGCGGCAAGTCGGCTGCGGGCATCGGCCAGGTGTCGGCGTTGGCCAGCAGGTCTCGGGGCCATACCCATTTGATGGCCGCATGCGCCAGGGCTGATGGATTTCCCTCCCAGCGGCGGCAGACATAAAGCGGCATCAGGAGGTGAAATGCGCTGTAGGTATGCGAAGCAAAGGTGAACGGCGCGAGACATGGCTCCTTCACGAGGATGCCAAGCTCTTCCTTGAGCTCGCGGATCAGCGCCGCCTCGGGAGTTTCTGCCTTCTCGATCTTGCCGCCAGGAAATTCCCATAAACCCGCCATGTTCTTGCCTTCGGGACGTTGCGCAATGAGCACGCGTCCGTCAGGGTCCACCAACGCAGCCGCCACAACCAACAAGAGATCGTGCGCCATGGTCGCATTCATGATGGGATCCCTGTGACTAAGGTTGCGTTAAGCTATATGGTAAACGGGCAGTAAAATCCGGCAGAAAAAGGAGACTCAAATGACGACTTTCGGATCGGCAGTCTGGCGTGGCGGCCTGAAGGACGGCAGGGGCGCCATCTCGACCAAGAGCGGCGCACTGAACAACTATCCCTATGGCTTCGCCAGCCGCTTCGAGGGCAAGCCCGGCACAAATCCGGAGGAACTGATTGGCGGCGCTCATGCCGGCTGTTTCACCATGGCGCTGTCGGCGCAGCTGGGCGAGGCAGGCATCACCGCCGAGGAAATGAACACCCAGGCGGATGTCACGCTCGAAAAGGTGCCCGATGGTTTTGCCATCACCAAGATCCACTTGACCCTGCGCGCCAAAATTCCCGGCACCGACAATGCCAAATTTCAGGAATTGGCGGCCAAGGCCAAGGCGGGATGCCCGGTGTCCAAGTTGCTGAAGGCGGAGATCACGCTGGACGCAGCTTTGGTCTAGGCAAAAGTCGCGGCGGTGATTTTGCCGATATCGGCCAGCACGGCCTGATGCGCGGCATCGTCGCCGCGCCCGTTCATGGTGAAAGCCGCGATCAGCAGCGGCTTGCGTCCCTGCGGCGTGATGATGGCCAGATCAATCGCTGCGTTGTGGGCGTCATTGGCATAGCGCCCGGTCTTGTCGCCGATGGCCCAGGATTGCGGCAGCCCGGCACGCAGCATGAGATTGCCGGTGGTGCTGGCGGCCATCCAGTCCGTCAGCCTCCGGCGCGATTCGGGTTTCAGGACATCGCCCAGCAGCATGGTTTTCAGGTTGCCCAGCATCGCCACCGGTGTGGTGGTGTCTTTTTCGCCGTCGGGCAGGTTGAGCATCGGCTCGGCGCGGTCGAGGTGGCTGGTTTCATCGCCTAGCGAGCGCCAGAAAGACGTGACGCCCGCCGGGCCGCCGAGGGAAGCGAGCAGAAGATTGGCGGCGGTATTGTCGCTGTATATGACGGCGGCCTGGCACAGGGCGTCAACCCGCATGCCGGCGGTGAGGTTGGCGGCGGTTGCGGGCGATACGTCCAGGAGGTCGGCTTTCTGGTAGCGGATGACGCGGTCGAGCCTTTCCTGCCCCGCATCGGCGCGCGCCAGCACCGCCGCCGCCAGCGAAAGCTTGAAGGAACTGCACATCAGAAATCGCTCGGACTCGCGCCAGCACAGGGTGCGGCCATCGCCGGTATCGATCGCGGCGACGCCGATACGCGCGCCCGTGCTTTTCTCAAGGTCCCCGAAACGGTCCCAGGATGCGAGCGCCCATGCCTGCGCGGCGGGAATGCATGCCATGGCGCCGCCCAGCAAGGACCGGCGCGATATCCGTGAGTCGAACATGCCGCCAGTATAACAGGCAGTCGTTACTAGCTTCTGTACGACCCGTTGATATCGATATAGCCATGGGTGAGATCGCAGGTCCAAACCCTTGCGATACCTTAGCTTGAGCCACCACCACCCGGCCCGATTTCGTCATTTCCGCCAAGGCGTAACGTCCGGTGTCGAAGCTGCTGAAGGCTGAGATCACGCTGGACGCCGCGCTGGTTTGACGTCTAGCTACATAGCCGCACCACAGCGAAGTTCGCGCCCATAAGTTGAGGGTCAATGCCGGCATTGGTCAAAGCCAGCGCGTAAGGACTCGCAAGATCGCCGCTACGCGCGACTACGCCGTCGCCGCTGGCGATAAATCCTTGGTCTACATACCGGTTAAAGCTGTTCTTTGTCCGGACCTCGCCGCACAGAAAGGTCAAACCATCTCTGCTTACGGTGCGTATATCGTGAAATTCCAGTTTTGGGTCTTTGATCTGATCGCGCATTTGGGCCTCGACGGCATCCGCCGAGCCAAGCGTCAGAGCAGCCCCTTTGGATAACGTTTCTTTGACGCGAGCAAGCTCCTTGAAGTCGACAATCTGTCTGGACGCCGCGATATCCGTCAAGTCGCCGCGAAAGCCGGTGAGCGGATCGGACGCCGCCTCACCGAATCCCATGAACGCGACTGTGGCAGAGATTCCGACAATTTTGCTGAGCCACATTTTTGACTCGCTGATATTCAGCTTCTGTACGACCCGTTGATATCGATATAGCCATGGGTGAGATCGCAGGTCCAAACCCGGGCGGCGCCCTTGCCCAGCCCAAGCTCGACGGCGATTTCCACCTCGCGGCCCGATACCGCCCTAGTAGCGATCTTTTCGTCATAGCGGGCGGCGCGCTGGCCCTTCTCGGCCACCACATGGCCGCCAAAGGCGATCTTGAGCTTGTCCCGGTCGGCCGCCTCCCCGGCCTTGCCGACCGCCATCACCACCCGGCCCCAATTGGCGTCATTGCCGGCGATGGCGGTCTTGACCAGGGGCGAATTGGCGATGGAGAGCGCGATGCGTTTTGCCGCTTCGTTCGACTCCGCCCCGCCCACATCTATCCGGATCAGTTTTTCGGCGCCCTCGCCGTCGCGCACCACCGCCAGCGCCAGCTCCAGCAGCAGCCGGTCCAGGGCGCGGCGAAAATCGGTGAGCTTCTTGTCCGAGGCTTTGGCGATAGGCGCATGCCGCGCGCCCTTGCCGGTGGCGAAGAGCAGGAGCGTATCGCTGGTGGAAGTGTCCGAATCCACAGTGATGGCATTGAAGGAGGGCTTCACCCCCGCCGACAGGCATTCCTGCAGCACACTGGCGGGCAGGGCCGCATCGGTGAAAACGAAGGCCAGCATGGTCGCCATGTCGGGCGCAATCATGCCGGAGCCCTTGGCGATGCCATTGATTGTTACTTTGTGGCCGTCAATCATCGCGCTGGTGGTGGCCAGCTTGGGATAGGTATCGGTGGTCATGATCGCCTCAGCGGCGGCGCGCCAGCTTCCGGCGGCAGTCTGTTCGACAAGCTGGGACAGTACGCTGGTAATCTTGCGGGTTGGAAGCGGTTCGCCGATCACCCCCGTCGAGGCCATGAAGACTTCCTGCTGGCGGCAGCCGACAATGGCGGCGGCGGACTGGGCGATCTCAGCCACGCCTTCCTGCCCTGCTTTTCCGGTAAAGGCGTTGGCATTGCCGCTGTTGACCACCAGCACCCGCGCCGCGCCCCCCTTCAGCTTGTCGCGGCACCACACCACCGGGGCCGAAGCGGTCTTGGACCGGGTAAAGACCCCCGCCACCTGGGTGCCGGAAGCCAGGACCGCCAGCAGCACGTCCGTGCGCTGGGCATAGCGGATTCCCGCGGCCACGGTCGCCAGCCGCACCCCTGCCAGGGGCGGCAGGGAGGCCGGGCGCGCGGGCGCCAGGGGTGAAATATGGGGCGAAATAGCGTGCCCCGGCTTTGCCGGCAGGTGTTTAATCTTGGCCATCCATCCCCCCGCGCCGGCGGGTCCCTTCCCGTCCCCTAGCCAGCGTGGCGCGGAGTGTCGGGGAAAATGCCCGTTTGGCAAGAGGCCCCCAGACCTGGCCCGGGGCGTTTTTCGGCGAAAGGCCAGATTTGACAATGACAAAGTGCATTCTTATGTCTCCCGCGCGGCCACCATGCGGAATTGGCGGCCTCGGTCCCCTTACAGGTCCGTAACAGAGGATTTCATGCTGGGTATCAGCACGTTCGCCAAACAGTTTTTTGGCTCGGCCAACGAGCGCAAGATCAAGCCCTTATGGCCAATTGTGGCCAAGATCAACGCGCTCGAACCCCGTTTCGCCGCCATGAGCGACGAGGAACTCAGGGCCATGACTCCGGCCTTCCGGGAGCGGCTTGCCGCCGACGAGGGGCTGGACGATCTCTTGCCCGAGGCCTTCGCGGTGGTGCGCGAGGCGGCCAAGCGCACCCTGGGGCAACGCCATTTCGACGTGCAACTGGTGGGCGGCATGGTGTTGCATGAGGGCCATATCGCCGAAATGAAGACCGGCGAAGGCAAGACCCTGGTCGCCACCCTTCCCGTCTATCTCAACGCCCTGGCGGGCGAAGGCGTGCATGTGGTGACGGTCAACGACTATCTCGCCAAGCGCGACAGCGAATGGATGGGGCAGATCTACAAATTCCTCGGAATGAGCGTGGGCTGCATCGTGCACGGCCTCACCGACGACCAGCGCCGCGAAAGCTACGCCGCCGATATCACCTATGGCACCAACAACGAATATGGCTTCGACTATCTTCGCGACAATATGAAATACGCGCTGAACGCCATGACCCAGCGCGGCCATGCCTACGCGATCGTGGACGAGGTGGACTCCATCCTGGTGGATGAGGCGCGCACGCCGCTGATCATCTCAGGCCCCACCGAGGACCAGTCCGGGACCTACCGCTCGGTCGACGCCCTGATGGTCAACCTGGTGGACAGCGATGTCGAGGTGGACGAAAAAACCCGGCAGGTGAATCTCACCGAAAGCGGCAACGAGCACATGGTGGCTTTGCTGCGCGCCGCCGGCCTGCTGGAATCCGGCGATCTTTACGACACCGAGAACATCACCGTCGTGCATCACGTGAACCAGGCGCTGAAGGCGCACAAGCTGTTCCAGCGCGACAAGGATTACATCGTCAAGAGCAACCAGGTCATCATCATCGACGAATTCACCGGCCGCATGATGGAAGGCCGGCGCTATTCCGACGGATTGCACCAGGCGCTGGAAGCCAAGGAGCAGGTCGAGGTCCAGCCCGAGAACGTCACCCTGGCCTCCATCACCTTCCAGAATTATTTCCGCCTTTACGGCAAGCTGGCCGGCATGACCGGCACCGCCCTGACCGAGGCGGCCGAGTTCATGGACATCTACAAGCTGGATGTGCGCGACATTCCCACCAATGTGCAGGTCAAGCGCATCGATTATGACGATGAGGTCTATCGCACCGCCGACGAGAAGAACGAAGCCATCGTCAAGCTGGTGGAAGAATGCATTACCCGCCAGCAGCCGGTGCTGGTCGGCACCACCTCGATCGAGAAATCCGAGCACCTCTCCGAGCTGATGAAAAAGCGCAAAATCAAGCATCATGTGCTGAACGCGCGCTATCACGAGCAGGAGGCCGCCATCGTGGCCCAGGCTGGCGTGCCGGGCGCGGTCACCATCGCCACCAACATGGCGGGACGCGGCACCGACATCCAGCTTGGCGGCAATGTCGATATGCGCATCAAGAATGAACTGGAGGGCATCACCGACGAGGAAGGCCGCCAAGGCGAAATCGAGCGCATCCGCGCCGAAGTGGCCGGCAACAAGGAAAAAGCCCTGGCCGCGGGCGGTCTCTATGTGGTGGGCACCGAGCGGCATGAAAGCCGCCGGATCGACAACCAGCTGCGCGGCCGTTCGGGCCGCCAGGGCGATCCCGGCGCCTCGAAATTCTTCCTTTCCCTGCAGGACGACCTGATGCGCATTTTCGGCTCAGAGCGTATGGACGGCATTCTGCAGCGCCTTGGCCTGGAGCCCGGCGAGGCCATCATCCATCCCTGGGTCAACAAAGCGCTGGAAAAGGCGCAGCAGAAGGTGGAAGCGCGCAATTTCGAAATGCGCAAAAACATCCTCAAATACGACAATGTGCTCAACGACCAGCGCAAGGTGATCTTCGAGCAACGCCGGGAGATCATGTCGGCCGACGATGTCTCCGACCAGATCGCCGATTTCCGCGAAGAGGTGGTGGAGTCGCTGGTGGCGCGCCACATTCCCGAAAAAGCCTATGCCGAGCAATGGGACGCCCAGGGCCTGCACGACGAGGTGCAGCGCGTCTTCGGAATCGAGCAGCCGGTGCTGGCCTGGACCAAGGAAGAAGGCATCGCCGATGAGGAAGTGCGCGAGCGCATCCTGAAGGCGGTGGAAGAACGCGCCGCCGCCCGCGTGGTCGAATACGGCCCCGAGATCATGCGCTATGTCGAAAAAGCCATCCTGCTGCAGACGCTGGATCACAATTGGCGCGAGCATATCGTCAATCTCGATCATCTGCGCCAATATGTCGGCCTGCGCGGCTATGGCCAGCGCGATCCGCTCAACGAATATAAGAGCGAGGCGTTTGAACTGTTCGAGAGCCTGCTCGCCAAGCTGCGCACGGAAGTGATCCAGCAGGTGATGCAGGTGCAGATCCAGACCGGCGCGCCGCCGCCCGCGCTGGAGCCAAAGCCCCTGCCCGCCATGCAGGCCTCCCACATCAACCCGCTCACCGGCGAGGACGAGTTCGCCCAGGCCCAGTTGGCCGCGGCCAGCGGGGCGTTGGACCGCAACAATCCGGCGACCTGGAGCAAGACCCAGCGCAATGCGCCCTGCCCATGTGGCTCCGGCAAGAAATACAAGCATTGCCATGGAGCTTTGGTCTAGTTTTTACGGGTCGTACGGCCCGGGCGCGAATGCGCCCTATTGATTGTTTAGGCGCGCATGGGCTGGGGCTAAGCGCTTCCGGCCGATGCTCCAGGATTGAGTTCGCGGGGTTGCGCTTTGCGGTATTTTCGCGCGTTATTCAGCCGGAATGTGCGGAGTATTTCGGGTGCTGAACGTCTATCCCTCCGATGGCAAGCCGGTCTGGGTCGACCTGTGGAACCCCAGCCGCGAGGAAATCGACAAAGCCTGCACCGATTACGGCCTTAACATTCCGCCGCGCGAGCAGCTTGAGGAAATCGAGTTTTCCAGCCGGCTGCAGTATGAGGACGGCATTTTCACCCTCTCCGTGCCGGTGACGCCGCATTACCTGGGCGAGGAAGACGTTACCTCGCCCCTGGGTTTTGTCCTGAACGAAGAGGTTCTGGTCACCGTCCGCTTCGCCCGGCTGCACACTTTCGAAGCGATAGCCACGCGGGTGAAGCGCCGCACGCGCTCGGCGCCCGACATCTTCCTGGTGATCCTGGAAGCCCTGGTGGACTACAATGCCGACCGGCTTGAAGAACTGCGCGCCGAGGCCATGGCGATATCCCACCGCATTTTCCACAAGCAGATGCAGGACACGCGGCGCAACATCGCCCGCACCAACCGCATGCTGCGCGCTACCCTGGTGGAAATCGGCGACATGGGAGAGCGGCTCTCCCACATAAGGGAAACCTTGCTTGTGCTGCAGCGCGCCGTGCCGTTCGTCACCGAGCATGGCGACGACTGGATGGAGGCGCAGGTCAAGGCGCGACTCAAAATGGCCGGCAGCGACGTGCAGTCGCTCAATGATTACGAGATCCATCTCACCGACAAGATCCAGTTCCTGCTTGACGCCGCGCTGGGATTCATCAGCACGGAGCAGAATGATCTCTTCAAGGTTCTCACCATCGCCTCGGTGATCGGAATTCCGCCGACCTTTATCGCCAGCATGTACGGCATGAACTTCCACAATATGCCCGAACTGTCATGGGCCTATGGCTATCAATGGGGACTTGGGCTGATCATCCTGTCGACGGTCATTCCGATTATTTGGTTCAAGGCCCGCGGCTGGTGGTAGGGGCTTTTCGCGCCGCTACGCTGACGCCAAGCGCCCAGCGCGCCAACGCACCGCGGACGGCAGGGAAACACCGCATTTTCCCAACGAAATCCTTCATTTTTTTGCGCTGGACGGCCGCCAGGAATATTGCGGATTTTATAGAGTGGGATAGTCTTGCGTAACGGCGCGGGCTTGGCGCCGGGGCGTCTTTCATTCGGGGGTTTTGCGATGGGCTTCAGGAATCACGCCGCCGTGACGGCGGCTCTTTGTCTGGCTTCGGCGTCCCTGGCGACGCCTTCCTTTGCCCAGCAATCGATCGGTTCCAAAACCGCCGAGAAACAGGCGGAGATTCCCACCTGCAGCCACAAGATCGGAGCGCTGGCGGTGAACGAGCCGCAGAACAAATGGTGGGTGGGATTGGGGCTGGAATCGCCCGAAGCGCTGCTCAAGGTTTTCGTGCAGAAATCGGGATGTTTCACCCTAGTGGATCGCGGCGCTGGCTTTGCGATGGCGCAGCAGGAACGGGCACTGGCGTCGGGCAGCCAATTGCAGCAGGGATCCAATATCGGCGGCGGCCAGATTCGCGCGGCCGACTACATCCTGGTGCCGGATATCGTCAACAAGAATGGCAATTCCGGCGGCACCAATGTCGGCGGAATCCTGGGCGGTTTCCTCGGCGGCGGCGTTGGTGCGCTGGTCTCCAGCATCAACATCTCCTCCAAGACGGCGGACGTGGTCTTGACTGTCACCAATGTGCGTACCTCCGAACAGCAGGCGATGGAGGAAGGCCATGGCTCCAAGACCGATCTCGGCATTGGCTTCGGCGGCGGCTGGGGTGGCTGGGGTGGCTTCGGCGGCGCGGGCATTTCCAACTACCAGAACAGCGCCATTGGCCAAGTCGTGGTGCTGGCCTATATCGACGCCTATACCAAGCTGGTGGGCGATCTGGGCGGGCTGTCCACCGACGCCAAGGGCGATGCCCCGGCCCAGACCGTCACCCTGGCGCGCCCGGGGGTGATGCGCGTGGCCGCCAATGAGAAGGCCAAGGTCTTAAAGCCGGTAGATGCCGGAACCATTCTCTATCCCACCGGCCAGAAGGACGGTATCTGGTGGGAAGTGAGCGACGAAGTCGGCAACAAGGGTTGGATCTCGTCGCTGAGTCTGAGTTTGGCGAAATGAGAGCCTTGGTCGCAGCGAAGCGGCGATGATTTGATCCGGACGGATCAAATCAAAAGGCGAGCGCCCGAGACTTAGGCCGAAGGTACGGCCAGGCGCTATAAATTCCGCCCCATCTGGAGATACTTCTCCCGGCGCGATTTGACCAGCTGTTCTCCGCTCATGCCTTCCAGTTCGGCAAGGCCTTTGGCGATCTGTTCGGCCACGGCGGCGATGGACTGGCTGGCGCCGCGGTGTGCCCCGCCTTCCGGCTCGGGCACGATGGCGTCGATCAGTTTCAGCTCCGACGCATCCTGGGCGGTGATCTTGAGGGCGGCGGCGGCTTCCTGTGCCTTGTCGGCGCTGCGCCAGAGAATGGAGGACGCGCCCTCAGGCGAAATCACCGAATAGATCGCATGTTCCAGCATATAAACGCGGTTGGCGGCGGCGATGGCGATGGCGCCGCCAGAGCCGCCCTCGCCGATAATGGTGGCGATGAACGGCGCCCTTAATGACAGCCCGGCATCAATCGAGCGGGCGATGGCTTCGGCCTGGCCGTGTTCCTCGGCGGTGACGCCCGGAAAGGCGCCCGAGGTATCCACGAAGGACAGGACGGCCAAGCCAAAGCGGTCGGCCAGTTCGAACAGGCGCACCGCCTTGCGATAGCCTTCGGGCATCGCCATGCCGAAATTGTGCTTGAGGCGCGACTGGGTGTCGTTGCCCCGCTCCTGGCCGATGAAGGCCACCGGTCGCCCGCGAAACCGCGCCAGGCCGGCCACCACCGCCTGGTCCTCGGCGAATTGACGGTCGCCCGCCAAGGGCGTGAAATCGTCGAATAGAACCCGGGCGTAATCCAGGAAATGCGGCCGCGCCGGATGACGCGCCACCTGCACCTTCTGCCAGGGCGTCAGATGGGAATAGGTATCGCGCATCATCTGGCCGGCACGACTCTCAAGCCGCGCCAATTCGCCGTTGATGTCCAGATTGGGGTCTTCCTCGCCGAGTTTTCTCAGCTCGACGATCTTGCCTTCGAGTTCCGCGATGGGACGTTCAAATTCCAGATATTGCATGACGACTCAAAAAACGGGGAAACCGGGGGAAAGTGCCACAGGGCCTTAACAAAAGAAAATGGCTTTCGCCAGCGAACAATCTTGCCGTTAACACTTTGGCTCAGCTTTTGCGGGGACTTTTTTTAGGCCCCTCGCCACATGCCGGCCGGCCCAAGGGATGGGCCTTTTCCATCACCCGCTTGAGACGGTCGCTGGCGACGTGGGTGTAGATTTCGGTGGTGGCGATGTCGGCATGTCCCAAAAGGCTCTGCACGCTGCGCAAATCCGCGCCGCCCTCCACCAGATGCGTGGCGAAGGCGTGGCGCAGCACATGCGGCGAGACCTTGGCGGGATCGAGTCCGGCTTTGCGCGCCAGGCCCTTGAGCAACTGGTGCAGGCGCTGGCGGGTGAGAAAGCCCTCACGGCCCCGCGAACAGAAAAGAAAACGTTCGGCGCGCGGCGAATTTTCGGGCAGGAATTCGGCACGCACATCCAGATAGGCCTTGATGGCCTCCCGCGCGCCCGTATTGAGCGGGGCGAGGCGCTCCTTGCCGCCCTTGCCGCGTACCAGCACGAATTTGTCCTTGCCCTTGACGCTGAGGAGCGGCAGGCCCGCCAGTTCCGAGACGCGCAGGCCCGCTGCGTACAGCATCTCCACAATGGCCAGAAGGCGTTTGCCTTCCGGGGATTTCCCGGCCTCCTCTTCCGCCGCCGTGATCATCGCCTGCAGATCGGCGGTGGAAAGAATTTTTGGCAGCGGCCGCGAACGGCGCGGCGAATCCACCGCCTCGGTGGGATTGTCGGGACGCATCTCCTCGGAAAACAGAAAGCCGTAGAACTGGCGCAGCGCCGAAAGCCTGCGCGCCTGGGATGACGCCGCCAGCCCGCCCGCCGACAGGCGCGCCAGATAGGCCTTGATTTCATCCCGGCTGGCCCCGATGAGGCCCTTTTTGGGGTGCGGGGCGAAATCCAGAAGATCGCGGCGATAGGCAGCGATGGTGTTGGCCCCCGCGCCCCGTTCCGCGCTCATCATTTCGAGAAAAGCCTCGATCAGGGCGGACTGATTCTGACCCAATTGCATGGCTCACCTGTAGCATGGGTTCGCGTTTGCGCGAACGCCAAGCGGCCCGTCACGTCAGCGTCTTAAGGGCCGCGCGGCAGCCATGCAAAACCGGCTCTACTATTTGAACCTTTGGCCCTTTCGTGTATGCGAAAGCCCATGACGCTGAAGAAAACCGTCGCCTTGGTCGGCATGATGGGGGCCGGCAAAACCTCTCTCGGCCGCAAGCTGTCGGCCAAGCTGGTGGTGCCGTTCCGCGACGCCGATCACGAGATCGAAGCGGCGGCCGGCCTCAGCGTGTCCGAAATATTCGGGAAATTTGGCGAACCTTATTTCCGGGACGGCGAACGGCGGGTCATTGCCCGGCTGCTTGGCGAGCCGCCGCATGTGCTGGCTACCGGCGGCGGGGCTTTCATGGATGCGGCGACCCGCGCCGCGATGAAAGAAAGCGCTCTCACGGTCTGGCTCAAGGCGCCCATTTCCGTGCTGATGGCGCGGGTGAAAAAACGCGACACCAGACCGCTGCTGCGGGGCGGCGATCCGAAGGCGATCATAGAAAGGTTGCTTGCCGAGCGCGAGCCGGTCTATGCGGAGGCGGATATCACGCTGGAATGCGCCGACGAATCGCATACCAGCGCCCTGGAGCGTATCCTGACCGAATTGCACCAGCGGGGATTGGCATGACCAAGATCATCACCGTGGGACTGGGCGACCGCGCTTATGCCATCCATGTCGGCCAGGGCCTGATCGCCCAGGTGGGGGCGCTGCTGAAACCCTTTTCGCGCGGGCCGGTGCCGGTGGTGACGGATGCCCATGTCGGTGAGATACATCTGGCGCGTCTGCTGGACGTGATGGGCAAGGCCGGCCTGGATGCGCGGCCGATCGTGATGCCGCCGGGCGAAGGCAGCAAAAGTTTCGCCGGGCTCGAAACTTTGACCAACCAGCTTCTGGACATGGAAATCGACCGTGGCGGGCTCATCGTGGCATTCGGCGGCGGGGTGATCGGCGATCTCACCGGCTTCGCCGCGGGGGTGCTGAAGCGCGGCGTCGCTTTCGCGCAGATTCCGACCACGCTGTTGTCGCAAGTGGATTCCTCGGTCGGCGGCAAGACCGGCATCAACACGGCCCAGGGCAAGAACCTGATTGGGGTGTTTCACCAGCCGCGCCTTGTGATTGCCGATGTCGGACTGCTTTCCACCCTGTCCCGGCGTGAGCTTTTGGCGGGCTATGCCGAAGTCGCCAAATATGGCGCCCTGGGCGATGCCGCATTCTTTCAATGGCTGGAAGACAACGGTCCCCTGGCCCTGTCGGGCGACAATGCGGCGATGGTGCATGCGGTCGCCCATTCCTGCCAGATGAAGGCCGGCATCGTGGCGCGCGACGAACGCGAAAGCGGCGAGCGCGCCCTGCTCAATCTCGGTCACACCTTCGGCCACGCGTTGGAGGCGATGACGGGATATTCCAGCCGGCTGCTGCATGGCGAAGGCATCGCCATCGGCGTGGCGCTGGCATTTCGCCTGTCGGTCCGGCTGGGCCTTGCACCCATGGCCGACGCCGAACGGTTTGTGCGCCATTTGAAGGCGGTGGGCCTGCCTTCCGCCATATCCGATATTCCCGGTTCCCGGCCCGATGCCGCCGGCCTGATCGCGGCCATGGCGCACGACAAAAAAGTGACGGACGGCAAGATCCATTTCGTGCTGCTGCGCGGCCTGGGGAAGGCCTTTGTCACCAGCGATGTGCCGTCGGACGTGCTGCGTGATGTTCTAACCGCCTGAAAACTGGCATTGTGGCGGGGCATCCAGAATATCGGGATTCCCCATGCTGCTTACCTCGCTCGGCGCCATTGTGCTGCTGCTGATCATTTCGGCCTTCTTCTCGGGCTCTGAAACGGCGCTGACCGCCGTGTCCCGCGGCCGCATGCATCAGTTGGAAAAAGACGGCAGCAGCGCCGCGCAAGACGTCAACAGGCTGGTGGCGGACCGTGAACGCCTGATCGGCGCGCTTCTGCTGGGCAACACTTTCGTCAACATCCTGGCTTCATCGATGGCGACCTCGCTGCTGGAAACGCGCCTGGGCCCGCGCACGGTGCTGGTGACCACAGCGGTGATGACCCTGATCATCCTGGTCTTCGCCGAAGTGCTGCCAAAGACCTTTGCCATCGCCCGGACCGACCGCATGGCGCTGGCGGTGGCCGCACCGGTGCGCCGGGTGGTGAGCGTCCTGGGGCCGATTGTCACCACGGTGCAATGGCTGGTGTGGCGCGTGCTGTTCCTGTTCGGCGTGAAGCCCGAACAAAGCGAAGAAGAAACCACCGAGGCGGCCCATGAGGATATCCGCGGTTCGGTGGCCTTGCATCACAAGGAAGGCAGCGTTGAGCGCGAACACCGCAACATGATCGGCGGCATCCTGGATCTGCGCGAGTTGCAGGTGGCCGATGTCGCCCTGCACCGCACCAACATGACGACGGTGGATGCCGACCTGCCGCCGCAGGAAATCCTCGCCGCGGTGACGGAATCGCACCACACCCGCGTGCCGTTATGGCGGGGAGAGCCGGAGAACATTATCGGCGTACTCCATATCAAGCATCTCGCCCAGGCGCTGCTCGAGAACAAAGGCGATATCACGGCCATCGACATTGCCGCGCTCGCCATGCCGCCCTGGTATGTTCCCGATACCACCACATTGGAGGAACAGCTCGAGGCCTTCCGCGAGCGGCGCAGCCATTTTGCCCTGGTGGTGGACGAATATGGCGCGCTACAGGGCCTGGTGACACTCGAGGATATTCTGGCGGAAATTTTCGGCGAACTGCCGGACGAGAACCAGGCCGATGAGCGGCCCGACGTGCGCAAGCGGCCGGACGGCTCCTATCTGGTGGACGGCACTGTGTCGGTGCGGGACCTCAACCGCGAACTCGACTGGAACCTGCCGGACGACGGCGCCACCACCATCGCGGGACTGGTGATCCAGGAATCCGGCACGATTCCCGAGCCGGGCCAGCGTTTCGCCTTTTTCGGCTATAAATTCGAAGTGCTACGGCGGCAGCGCAACCAGCTGACCGCGCTTCGGATCATTCCCCCCGTCAAGTCGGGGCCTGCCTGACAATCAGGTCCGAAGTTCCTGGAACAGCCCGCGCGCGCTTTCGGAAAAGAAGGCCAGGTCGAGCCCGCCGCCGCTGCGCGGCAATTTGCGGAAGAGCGAAACCAGCTTTTCCTTTTGCGCGGAAACCGGGCCTGAGGCGATCATCGCGCCTGGTGCGTTGAAAACCCTCATCTGGTCGAAAGCCAGACCATCCAGCGCCGATTCCCAATCGGATGCCTCATCCGGCCCCTCGATGCGCGCCCATAAAATATGGGCACGCCAATGATCCTTGCTGGCAAGCAGGAATGAGGCGTCTTTTCCAGTACAAAGCCGGACGCAAGCTCTCGTGCCTTCCAAGGCCGCAAAGGCGGAGCCGGGATGGCGATGCAGCAGCCGGTGGCCGGCGAAAAGCCCGCCATGCATCAGCGCATTGGCGGAGAGAATGGCGAATTCCATTTCATCCTCTTCGGCGCATGTATAGACGCCTTGAAAGCCGTGCAGCCGGGCCTGGACCAGATTTGCGCCGCCCTGGGGGGCAAGATCCAAAATCCCGTCGCCGCCATGACGAGAAAATAGCGCGGCCAGTTGGGCGAATTTCTCCCCGAAACGGGGAAACTGGGATCGCTGTGCGGCGATCGCCTTCGTCGCCAAAATTCGAACCTGGTTGGCGCCTGCTCGCAACGTCATCATGGCGTGGCTGCCGGACAGATTGGTATGCTCCAAACTCGTCAGGTTGAGAAATGCCGGCAGAATGAAGAATTTTCCGCCCTCGCGGCGAATGCTTTCATGAAACACGACATGCTCGCAGACCGGGCGGCCATCCGCGGTCAATCCCCGGTAGCGTTTTCCGAGCACCGCCGCCATGCGATAAACACCCATGCCGCCAAAGGCGGATTCCACTTCGATGGGCTCGCCGGCAGGATCAAGAAAACGCTGCCGGTCGAAAACATATTTTTGCGTCGCGGCTTCCAGACTCAAGGCCGATTGGGCTTCGGTCACTTGCTGCCAGCAATCGGCCGGGCACCAGTCTTTTTCGCGCAGGGCCCAGATGTCGTAATAGAGCGGCAGGGAATTGGGGAAAACGCCGGCCGCTAATTTCTCCTGTTTCAGAGTCGAAACTGCCTCCGCGAATTTTTCCGGCGGCAAGGGACAGGAATTGGGGAAATCCATGTCCAGCACGGCAAGGTAATCGAACTGGCCGATTTCCTTGTCCTGTTCGATCTCCTGCAAAATCCGGTTGCGCGCCACCGCGATGCGGTCCGTCCGCACCGGATGGCGGAGCGCCAAGCCATCCATTTCGATCAGCCTGGCCCGGACCGCGCCCAGCGCGCGGGCCCTTTCCATCCAGACCTGTAACAAATGTTTGCTGCCATCGTTAGAATCATTTTCCACCACCAGCACCGCCCAGGCGGAAAATTGTGCGGCGAACCCCTCGATGTTCCTGGTGACGGCCTCCAGAAATGGCGCCACGTCGCGGGCCAGACCTGCAAAAATGATCTTGCGGCCGCTCAATCGCGCCGGGCCTCGTCGGGCGTCAGCGTTTTCAGGGACAAAGCGTGGAGCCCGCCGCGAAACTCCGCGTCCAATACCTCATAAACGCGGCGCTGGCGCGCCACCCGCGTCAGGCCGGCGAACTGTCCGGAAACGATGCGCACATCGAAATGCGTTTCGCCGCCCGGCGATGCGCCGGCATGTCCCGCATGCCGCGCGCTTTCATCGGTGACGGTCAATTGCTCCGGCGCGAAAGCGGCGGCGAGTTTTTGCCGTATGGTATCGGCGACAGCCATAACTTCCGACTTCGCGTCGGGAGCGCGTGAAAGTCAAGCAATAGCTTTGCTTGTTTTTTAATGCCCTGCCCCCATAATTCCATCATGACCGGCAAACCCCGCCCGCGCTTCAAAAGCGACATCCGTATCAAGAAGGATTCGGGCCGCAAGGTGGAGCCCGAAACACGGCCGTGCGCCGTTGCCGGCTGCCCCAAACCGGGCGATTGCCGCGTGCCGAAATCGCGCGACAATCTGACGGAACATGTCTTTCTCTGCGCCGTCCATGCCCGCGCTTTCAACGAATCCTGGGATTTCTTCAAGGGCATGGGCGATGGCGACATCGCCAAATTCCGCGATGAGGCGATTTTCGGCCACCGCCCCACCTGGCCGATGGGCAAGCGCACCGCCCGCCACCGCACCGGCCAGGGGCCCATGCAATTTCATGACGGCCATGCGGTTTTCGATGAGGACGACGAACCCGGCCATCCCCGCCGTCCGGAACGGCAATTGACGCGCCTGCAGGTCATGGCGATGGACACGCTGCATCTGCCCCATAACTCCACCTTGATCGAGATCAAGGCGCGGTATAAGGAACTTGTGAAGCGGTTCCATCCCGACGCGAATGGTGGGGATCGGGGCGCCGAGGAGCGCCTGAAACAGGTTATCAAAGCCTATGGTGTGTTGCGCGCCTCCGGCCTCCTGACCTAAACCGGGCGTGAGCGCGCGCCCCGCAACACCCCATCCCAAGGCGCGGGCCTAAAGCCCCAATGTGAGAGTTCATGACTGTAACCGAAACCCTGGACCCGGCGTTGATGCCCGACACCACCGTCGACGCGGCGGCGCTGTTCGGAATCCAGACCAAAATGAAAGTGCCGGCCTTCAAGCAGGCGAGCGAGCATGTGCCCGATCGCGACGACGCCTATCGCTTCGACCGCGACACCACGCTGGCGATCCTGGCGGGCTTCGCCTTCAACCGGCGGGTGATGATCCAGGGCTATCACGGCACCGGCAAATCCACCCATATCGAGCAGGTGGCCTGCCGCCTCAACTGGCCCTGCATCCGGATCAATCTCGACAGCCATATCAGCCGCATCGACCTGATCGGCAAGGACGCCATTGTGCTGAAGGACGGCCAGCAAGTCACTGAATTCCGCGAAGGCCTCTTGCCCTGGGCGCTGCAGCGGCCGGTGGCGCTGGTGTTCGACGAATATGACGCCGGCCGGCCCGATGTGATGTTCGTGATCCAGCGCGTGCTGGAGGCGCAAGGCAAGCTGACGCTGCTGGACCAGAACAAAGTGATCCGGGCGCATCCCGCCTTTCGCCTGTTCTCGACCACCAACACGATTGGGCTGGGCGATACTTCTGGGCTTTATCACGGCACCCAGCAGATCAACCAGGGCCAGATGGATCGCTGGAATATCGTCACCACACTCAATTATCTCAGCCATGATGCCGAGGCCGAGATCGTGCTGGCCAAGGTGCCGTCCTACGACACGGCCGAAGGCAAGAAGAAAATTGCCGCGATGGTGCGGGTGGCCGACATGACCCGCAACGCCTTTATCAATGGCGATCTTTCCACCGTGATGAGTCCGCGCACCGTGATGACCTGGGCGCAGAATGCCGAAATCTTCGGCGATATCGGTTTTGCCTTCCGCGTCACCTTCCTCAACAAATGCGATGAGCTGGAGCGCGCCAGTGTGGCGGAATTCTACCAGCGCGCCTTTGGCGAGGAATTGCCGGAAAGCGCCGCCAAAGTGCTGGTGGCGTAAGCAGCCAGCATCCCCCGCTTTATGCGGGGGATCCAGTTGAATAAGGGAAGGCCCTGTGGTGAAACCCGAGAATCCCAGCGAGCCCTTCAAAAGGGCCGTAGCGGTCGCCGTGCGCAGTCTCGCGGGCGAGCCGGAGCTGGAAGTCAATTTCTCCAGCGAGCCGCCGGCCCTTAAGGGTCTCAAGGCGCGCCTGCCCAGTCCAGCCCGCAGCCTGAAACCTTCCGAAGTCGCGCTGGTGCGCGGGGTGGGCGACGCCTATGCCCTGCGCAAGGCCTATCACAATGAAAAACTGAACAGCCAGCTTCGCCCCGCGTCCTTCGAAGCCAATGCGATGTTCGATGCCGCCGAAACCGCCCGGGTAGAAGCCATCGGCGCGCTGGCGATGGAAGGCGTCAGGCATAATCTCGCCGCCCAGCTGGAGCAGCGGTTGGTGGCGCGTGGCCTAGGCCGGGCGCGCAGCCAGGAGGAAGTCGGCATCGCCGATGTGCTGGGATTGATGGTGCGCGAGGCGCTGACCGGCGAAAAACCGCCGGCCTCTCTGGACGGCGCGGTCAATCTGTGGCGGCCCTTTATCGAAGAAAAGGCCGCCGCCGATCTGGCCAAGTTGCTGGGAGCGCTGCGCGACCAGAAGGCCTTTGCCCGCCTCACCCGCACCCTGCTGAACCATCTGGCGCTGGGTGAGGAAAGCGATGCCTCCGCCGACGAGGACAGCGAGGGCCAGGATTCCGACGATCAGAGCGAAGGCGGCGAAGAAGAGGATACAAAGGATCAGCGCGAAGCCGGCGAGAGCGAGGATTCCGATGAACGCCGCGAGGATGGCGAGGAAGCCGAGGTCGAAGCAAGCCCCGAACAATCCGACGATCTCTCAGAAGCGCTGGAGCCGGATGATGGCCTGAGGCCCAACCGCCAGGAGGTTTTCGCCCACCAGGAAAATTGGGGCTACAAGATCTATACCGCCCAGTTCGACGAGGAGATTGTCGCGCCCGATTTGTGCGACGCCGAGGAACTGACGCGGCTGCGCAATTTTCTCGACCAGCAGCTGGCGCCGATGAGTTCGGTGGTGTCGCGCCTGGCCAACAAGCTGCAGCGTCTGCTTTTGGCACAACAGAACCGGCACTGGGAGTTCGATCTGGAGGAAGGCATGCTCGACACATCGCGTCTGCCCCGCATCATTATCGATCCGATGTATCCGCTGTCTTTCAAGCGCGAGAAAGACACCAACTTCCGCGACACGGTGGTGACGCTGCTGCTCGACAATTCCGGCTCCATGCGCGGCCGGCCGATCATGGTGGCGGCGATGTGCGCCGACATATTGGGCCGCACCATGGAGCGCTGTGCCGTCAAGACCGAAATACTGGGCTTCACCACCCGGGCCTGGAAAGGCGGCCAGTCTAGAGAAAAATGGACGGCGGACGGCAAGCCCGCCCATCCCGGCCGCCTCAACGATCTGCGCCACATCGTCTACAAATCCGCCGACGAGCCCTGGCGGCGGGCCAAGAAGAATCTCGGCCTGATGATGCGCGAGGGCCTGCTTAAGGAGAATATCGACGGCGAGGCCCTGATGTGGGCGCATAACCGGCTGATGGCGCGGCCGGAACAGCGCAAGATCCTGATGGTGATTTCGGATGGCGCGCCGGTGGATGATTCTACCCTGTCGGTCAATTCCGGCAATTACCTGGAGCGGCATTTGCGCCGGGTGATCGAGGATATCGAAGGCAAGTCATCGGTGGAGCTCACCGCCATCGGCATCGGCCATGACGTGACGCGCTACTACAAGCGCGCCGTCACCATCGTGGATGCAGAGCAGCTGGGCGGGGCGATGACGACCCAACTGATTTCGCTGTTCGAGGAGGATGCGGTGCGGGAGAAACACGCGGGACGCAGGCGGGCGTGATTCGCCCATGCCGCGGAACGATCTATTATCAAAAATATCAGAGGCTTAGAGTGGGCCGTTAAGTCGACTTCGCAACTTTCTTGGCGATGGCGCGCTTGAGGCGCAGGGCGCGGGCCGAAAGCACGCCGTCCTTGGCCTTGAGCAGGAAGGGATCGAGCCCGCCCACCTTGTCCACTGACCTGAGGGTGTTCATGGCGATTTTCAGCTTGTAGCTGTTGCCCAAAGCCTCGCTGGCCAGGTCAATGACCTGCAGGTTGGGGCGGTAAATCCGCTTGGTCTTGTTGTTGGCGTGGCTGACATTGTGGCCAACCTGGGTGCCTTTACCGGTCAATTCGCAGCGGCGGGACATGATGTTCCTCGGGGGATTCTCTCGGATTCCGGCGCATTTTGCCGGAAAGGCCGGACTTCTACGGCAGCGGCGGCCTTTCGGTCAAGCAATTTGCCCGGGGCCCCCGGGAAACATTATAACTGCCATGAGCTTATGGCTCTGGGGCCTTGGGAGAAACCATGAAACTGCGCCATCTTTTGCTATCCGTCCTTCTCAGCACCCCGGCCTTTGCAGCCGGTGGAGCTGGGGCCGACCAGGCTGCCCTGCCCGGCGCCCAGGTGCAGGTCGCCCTGTCGCTCTATGCGGGGGGGATCAGTTTCGGAAAGATGGACCTGGACACCACCCTGCGCGGCACCGAGTACCGCTCGGTCGCCAATTTCCAGACCTCGGGCATGGTGAACGCCTTCTGGCAGTCGGAAATCCAGGCGACCTCAACGGGCAAGATCGGCCCCAAGATCCTGCAGCCGGGTCTGTATGATTCCTTCGACATCAACCGGACCGGCAGGAAGCAGGAAGTCTCACTCACCTATGAGAATGGCCTGCCCCGGCTTTATGCCGATCCGGTCTATTCGACCAACGGCTATGAAGTGAAGGAAGACGACCAGAAGAACACGCTTGATCCCTTGAGCGCGCTGACCTTTATCGTCAGCGGCGTCGCCGCCGATGCGGGCAATCCCTGCTCCCTCACCGCGCCGGTGTTCGATGGTCGCCGCCGCTACAATATCGAGATGACCAAAGTGAAGGACACCGACATCAAGATGGACAACGGCCTTTATGCCGGCAAGGCGTCGCTGTGCCAGATCAAGTACCGTGCCCTGGCGGGCATGCGGCCGAATGTGATGAAAGCCAACCAGAGCTTTCCGGCCATCAATGCCTGGGTGGTGAATTATTCCGGCGCCGCCGGCCACGCCTTTGCCGTGCCGGTGAAGGTGTGGGCCGACACCAAATATGGCCAGCTTTCGGTGGTGGCCGAATCCGTCAAGATCGACGGGCAGGTTCCGAAATCATAGATGCGCGCACCGACCCGCCTCCGTGAGCCCGATCGGCGAAAGTTCCGGTAGAGCTTTCGCCGGGCGAACGCGCGGGCGGAAGGGTCCCAGACTTAAGGCGGCGTGTTCCGCCGCAATCTTGCCCGGATCAGGCCCAACACCGATCGCGCCGCGTCGGGAATATGGGTACCCGGTCCGAAGATCGCGGCCACGCCTGCGGCGCGCAGCGCTTCGTAATCTTGGGGCGGCACCACGCCCCCGACCAGCACCAATATATCGCTCTTGCCCCGCGCCTTCAGGGCCTCGATCAGCTGCGGCACCAGGGTGAGATGACCGCCGGCCAAGGTAGAAAGGCCCACCGCGTCGACACCGGCCTTTACCGCATCGTCGGCAACCTCGTCTGGAGTCTGGAATAAGGCGCCGCTGACGACCTCAAAGCCGAGATCGCCGAAAGCCGAGGCGATCAACCTGGCGCCGCGGTCATGGCCGTCCTGGCCGATCTTGGCCACCAACAGGCGGGGACGGTGGCCCATTTCCTTCGCAAGACCAGCCACATCGCCGGTGATGTCGCCAAGATCGCCATGCGCCGCGCGATAGACGCCGCCGACGGATTTGGTATCCGCCTTGTGGCGGCCGAACACCTCTTCCAGCGCGGCAGAGACTTCGCCCAATGTGGCGCGGGCGCGCATCGCTTCGATCGCGAGCACCAGCAGATTGGCGTTCGACTGGGCCCCGTTTTTCAGGTCTTCCAGCGACGCTGCGACTTTCTTTGCGTCGCGGGTGGATTTGAGCTTGTTCAGCCTGGCAATCTGCGCGGCGCGGACCGAGGCATTATCAATCGCGCGGATATCAATCGGCGGCTCATGGTCGCGCTGGAATTTGTTGACGCCGACGATCACCTCTTCGCCGCGATCGATACGGGCCTGGCACCGCGCTGCCGCCGCCTCGATTTCGAGCTTGGGCCATCCGGATTCCACGGCCTCGGCCATCCCGCCCATGGCCTCGATCTTTTCGATCTGCTCGCGCGCCGCCACGGCCAGGGAATGGGTCAGGGCTTCGAGATAATAGGACCCGCCCAGCGGATCGGCGACATGGGGGATCCCGGATTCGTGGGCGAGGATCAGCTGGGTGTTGCGCGCCACCCGGGCGGAAATCTCGGTCGGCAGGGCAATAGCCTCGTCGTAGGCGTTGGTGTGGAGCGACTGGGTGCCGCCCAGCACCGCCGCCATCGCTTCCAGCGTGGTGCGCACGATATTGTTGGTGGGGTCCTGCTCGGTCAGCGACACGCCCGAGGTCTGGCAATGGGCGCGCAGCATAAGGCTTTGCGGATCGGCGGCGCCAAAATCTCGCATGATGCCCGCCCAAAGCGCGCGGGCGGCGCGCAGCTTGGCGATCTCCATGAAGAAGTTCATCCCGATGCCGAAGAAAAAGGAAAGGCGCGGGGCGAAGTCATCCACCTTCAGCCCTCGCGCCAGCGCGGCGCGGACATACGCCATGCCATCGGCCAAGGTGAAGGCCAGTTCCTGCACCGCGGTCGCGCCGGATTCATGCATGTGATAGCCGCTGATGGATATGGAATTGAACTTCGGCATGGCGGCGGCGGTGTAAGCGATAATGTCGGCGACGATGCGCAGCGAGGGCGCCGGCGGATAGACATAAGTATTGCGCACCATGAATTCCTTGAGGATGTCGTTCTGGATGGTGCCGGACAATTTGGCGGGCGGAACGCCCTGCTCTTCGCCCGCCACGATGAACGCCGCCAGCACCGGCAGCACCGCACCGTTCATGGTCATCGAGACGCTCATCCGGTCCAGCGGAATTCCGTCGAACAGGATTTTCATGTCTTCCACCGAATCGATGGCGACGCCCGCCTTGCCGACATCGCCTTCGACGCGCGGATGATCGCTGTCATAGCCGCGATGGGTGGCCAGATCGAAGGCCACAGACAGGCCCATCTGGCCTTCCTTTAGATTGCGGCGGAAGAAAAAATTGGACTCTTCGGCGGTGGAAAATCCGGAATATTGCCGGATGGTCCAGGGCCGGCCGGCATACATGCTGGCACGCACCCCGCGGGTGAAAGGCGGCATGCCAGGCAGGTCAGAAAGCTCAAGCCCTTCCAGGTCGGCGGCGGTATAGAGCGGCTTGACGGCGATACCCTCCGGCGTGTTCCAGACCAGGCTTTCCAGCGAGCGGGTTTTGAGTTCCCGCTCTGCCGCCGAGGCCCATAATTGCAAGGGATCGTCCATGCTTTGGTGTGCCCTTGTTTCCCCCGGCCGCTCGCTGCAGCTCGCGGCGTTGGCTTAGCTTTTCTTAGCGAGTGAAACGAGCTTAGAAAAGCTGGCCCCGTGCCTGGCGGCAGCGTAGCGGCATGAGCGAAGCGAGGGAGGCGACGCTCGAAATGGTCCGCCGGACCGTCCTACGCTGTCGCTACGAACCGTTCGCCTGCGGCGAAACACGGCTCACCCCCATAGCGCCCGAAGGGGGTCACGGGTCAAATCTTACCGCTGGAACGCCGGAAAATGTCCGGGTACGGAATATCGCGTCCCATTAACCAACCCGGGACTCCACGCATGGTCTTATCAACAAGATGTGGTGGTTAACGATCCTTGACAAACTCCTAAATGTATGAGAACAAACACAGATATACATTGGGTTGATGATTCGAGCGCTATTTGTTCTCTTAGTGTTCTGTTTATTTACCTTGCATCCACAGCAACCGGAAACAAGCCCTTGGTGGCGAAGGCTTTATTGCTGGGCCGCCATCCTTCTATCCTGCGGCGATGAGGCAGAAAAATCAGCCCCGGGCCATGAAGGTGACGGCCATCCTGGGCCCCACCAATACCGGCAAGACCTTTTACGCCATCGAACGCATGCTGGCGCACAGATCCGGCATGATCGGATTGCCGCTGCGCCTTCTGGCGCGCGAAGTCTATGACAAGGTCGTGCGCCTGCGGGGCGCGGCCGAAGTCGCGTTGATCACCGGCGAGGAAAAGATCGTTCCCAGGCAGGCGCGTTTCTACGTCTGCACCGTCGAAGCGATGCCGCTCGACATTTCCGTCGCCTGCCTGGCGGTGGATGAAATCCAACTCTGCGCCGATCCCGAACGCGGCCATGTCTTCACCGACCGGCTGCTGCATGCAAGGGGCGAGGAAGAAACCATGTTCCTGGGCTCCGATACGATGCGGGGCGTCATCCAGAAATTCATTCCCCGGACATGGTTCGTGACCAGGCCGCGTTTTTCCGATCTCGCCTATACCGGTGCCAGGAAACTGACCCGCCTGCCGCGCCGCTCGGCGGTGGTGGGATTTTCAGCCGAGGATGTCTATGGCATCGCCGAAATCGTGCGCCGCCAGCGTGGCGGCGCGGCGGTGGTGCTGGGCGCGCTGTCGCCCCGCACCCGCAACGCGCAAGTGGCGCTCTACCAGTCCGGCGAGGTGGATTTCCTGATCGCCACCGACGCCATCGGCATGGGCCTTAACATGGACGTCGACCATATCGCGTTCGCGGCCCGCGAAAAATTCGACGGGCGGGGTTTTCGCCCGCTGACACCGGCGGAAACGGGACAGATCGCCGGGCGCGCCGGCCGATACATGAATGACGGGACCTTCGGCGTCACCGGCGAATGCGAGCCCTTCGAGGAAGAGCTGATCAATCGGATCGAAAGTCATCGCTACGATCCGGTGAAGGTTTTGCAATGGCGCAGCCCCGCCCTGGATTTTCATTCCGTCTCCAAATTGCTGGAGTCGCTGGAGGCGCTGCCACCGGAACGCGGCTTGGTGCGGGCGCGCCCCGCCAGTGACGCGATTGCGCTTCGTGCCTTGTCGAACGATGCGGATGTGTCGGCGCGGGCCGTCAACCAGGCCGCCGTGCGGCGGCTTTGGGAGGTCTGCCAGCTGCCCGATTTCCGCAAATTGTCCGAGGATGAACATGCGCGCCTGGTGCGCGTCCTCTTCCTGTTCTTGATGGAGGGCCATATCCCCGACGACTGGATGGCGCGGCAGATCGCGCGGCTTGACGTTTGCGAAGGCGATGTCGCCACTTTGTCCGGCCGTCTGGCCCATATCCGCACCTTCAGCTATGCCGCCAATCGTGCCGGCTGGACTGCGGACAGTGCCCGCTGGCAGGGCGAAACCAGGGCGGTGGAGGATCGCCTCTCCGATGCGCTGCATGAGCGCCTGACCCTGCGTTTTATCGACCGGCGCACGTCGGTGCTGATGAAGCACCTGCGCGAAGACGAAATCACCGGCGTCACACTCGACGAATCCGGCGGCGTGGCAATCGGCGGCGAATTGATCGGCAGGCTGGATGGATTTCACTTCGCGCCCGACCCGCGCGCAGAAGGATTCCACGGCCGCACGCTGCGCGCCGCCGCCATGCGCGGATTGGAAAGCGAGTTTCTCGCCCGCGCCACGGCGCTGGCAATCGCACCCGACAAGGACATCACCCTCAGCGAGCATGGCAAGCTTTGGTGGGATGGCGCCATCGCGGGGCGGTTGATTCCAGGTGCCTCGCCGCTGGCGCCGGCCGTGGCTCTGCTGGCGGACGAGCTGCTTAATGGCGCGCTTCGTGGCTCCGTTCAGGCCCGGCTGGAACGCTGGCTGGGTGCACGCATTGAGGCGCGGATCGAGCCGCTGCTGGCGCTGGCCCGCGCCGCCGAAGCCAAAGCCGGCAGCGACACCGCCCTGCCCGGCTATGCCCGCGGCCTGGCGCATCAATTGGCGATGAATTTCGGATCCCTAGATCGCGAGGGCTTGGCGTTGCCGGAAAAACTTGGGCCGGTACTGCGCGCCCTGCGGCCGTTCGGCGTGTGGTTCGGCCGGCGCACCGTCTATGTGCCGCGCCTGTTGCGCCCTGACGCTGCCAGCCTGCTCGGGCTGTTATGGGGCATCTGGGCCAAACAGGAGCAGCTGGTGGGACCGCCCGCGCCGGGTCTGACCTCGTTTTCCCATGGACCCGAGCCGGAGGCTTTTCTGCATGCGGCGGGCTTTCGGATTTTCGCCGGCCGCGCCATCCGTTTGGACATGCTGGAACGGTTGGAAGACGAACTTGAGAGTGCGGCAGCCGCCGGGGCAGGCGCGGAAGCCTCGCTGCCAAAGCTGGTTTCCCTGCTGGGTGCCGGCAACCAAGAGGGCAAGGCGGTTTTGGCGGCCCTGGGCTGGCGGATGATGCAAGTGGCGGATGCGCCCGCCGTCTGGCGGAAGACGAAAGAGAAGCGGCGCCAACCCGCGCCTGCAGCGCCGCCGCCAGACTCGCCTTTTGCCGGCTTGGCGCACCTTGTGAAATGAGCGATACGCCGGATTCGACCCGGATCGATAAATGGCTGTTCCATGCACGGCTCTACAAGACGCGGCCGCTCGCCCAGGCCGCGGCGGCGGCAGGCAAGGTTCGGTTGAATGGGGTCCGGGTCGGAAAGCCGGCACAGGCCGTCCGGCCAGGCGATATCCTCACCCTGGGCAGGGGTAAGGAACTGCTTGTCCTCAAGGTACTGGCCCTGGCGGAGCGCAGGGGACCTGCGCCACAGGCGCGGCAACTGTATGAAATCGTCGCTTGATATGGCCGCGCCACGGCCTTAGAGACCTAGCCCTTAGTCGGAGCCTGCCAATGACCTATGTCGTCACCGAAGCCTGCATCAAGTGCAAGTTCATGGACTGCGTCGAGGTCTGCCCGGTGGACTGTTTCTATGAAGGCGAGAACATGCTCGTCATCCACCCCGATGAGTGCATCGATTGCGGGGTTTGCGAGCCGGAATGCCCGCCCGAGGCGATCAAGCCCGACACCGAATCAGGCATGGAGAAATGGCTCTCGGTGAACGCCGAATATGCCAAGGTTTGGCCCAATATCGCCCAGAAGGGCGAGGCGCCGGCGGACGCCAAGGAATGGGAAGGCAAGCCGGACAAGTTCGAGAAATACTTCGATCCCAAGCCGGGCAGCGGATCCTGACCGGGGCGTTCCGCCCAAGGGTTTGAATTTGCGCAATAAAAGTGCAAAAATTCAATAAATCTCGCAATTTCAACGGTTTGTGACTGTTTTTCCTTCCTTTTTCTCGAGGATTGTGATAGGGTATTTTCCTGGCCAGCCCTTTGCGCATCCGCCCGGAAATCCTATCCGGCGTGGTTCGGCCACATTGTTGTGAAATCATGCGTTTTCTCGCCTTTTTGGGCGGGAAAACGCCAATTGGAAGACATCATGACCGCCCCCAAACCCGCCCTTAAGCCGCAGGCAGCCGCCCCGGCCAAGAAAGTTCCCGCCAATTCCAACCGCAAGCACGAATTCAAGACCAACGACCATGTGGTTTACCCCACTCATGGCGTTGGCAAAGTCTCCGGCATTGAGGAAAAGGAAGTCGCCGGCCTCAAGCTCGAGTTGTTCATCATCGATTTCGAGAAGGACAAAATGACCCTGCGCGTCCCCACCCTGAAGGCCAAGGCCGTGGGCATGAGGAAGCTTTCATCCCCGGAAGTGGTGGGCAATGCCCTCAATACCCTGAAGGGCCGCGCCCGCATCAAACGCACCATGTGGTCGCGCCGCGCCCAGGAATACGAAGCCAAGATCGACTCGGGCGACCTGGTCTCCATCGCCGAAGTGGTGCGCGACCTGCACCGCGCCGGCGGCCAGCCGGAACAGTCCTATTCCGAGCGCCAGCTTTATGAGAAAGCCCTGGCCCGCATGGCGCGCGAAGTCGCCGCCGTCGAGCGCACCGACGAGCAGACCGCCGTCAAGCGTGTCGAAGGCATGCTGACCAAGAAAGCCGCGTAATGCAGGTCTCCGGCGTTGCGCTTCGCGCGCCGTCGCCCTACAGATTCCAATAACCAGAAAAAGAAAGGCCCGGACCGGAAGCGATCTGGGCCTTTTTATTTTCCGTCTATGGAATCAATTCTATCTGCGACGGGTTGGATAGAGCGATTTCGGGCCGCCCGCCAAAATCCTCCACCATGCCGCGCAGGCGGATAGTGTGGCCCGCCAGCTCTTCCGGCTTGGGATTCATTTTGCGGAAGGCCTTGTGGTCCTCCGGCGCGATGGTGACGGAAAAACCGCGGCGGTAATCCATGCTGAAATCCAGGAAGACGCGGCCATCATGATTGGCGGCGTTCACCACTTTGCCTTCCACGATCTGAAAGCTGCCCTCGTCCGACACAGGCACCGCATCCGCCTGGCGCAACGCGAAACCAGGAAAAGCCCAAAGACCACGATTTCCAGTGCGGGCTTCCTGCTCAGCCTTGTAAAAATCTGCGGCGCATTCCTGGCGGTCGGGCGCGATCTGGACCCGCGCCAAGCCACGCCGGAGCAACTCGGTCTGCAGCCAGAAATCCGATGACGTGCTGAAGGCCTGCGCCCGTATCCGGTCATAACGGTCCTGCTTGGGCGGAATGGCGGCAAGCGTGAGAGCGCCAGCCATCGCCAAGGCGCGGAGCTGGCTTAGCGCATCCTGCGCCAGGCCGGGCGGTCCGCCATCGGCCAGAGGCAGACGAATGCCTTCCAGCATCACGGCGCGGCCGTCATTCAGGATGAACGCACCGTTCTTTTCCACCCGCACAATTTTGGCATTGCCGATTTCCACCCCGCCGGCGCATTCGGGCAGCGTCATGGCGAAAGCCGGCACGGCAAAACAGAGGCTGGCGAAAATGAGAAAAGACCGCATGGGTTCACGTCATCAGGTCACGGGAGCCAGAGAAACGCATTGGGGCGGCTTTTCGCTATCGGGAACGAACAGATCCGGCAGCAGCGGCTTGGACGGATCGACGCGATAACGGTCGAAATCACCGACGCCTTCGCTTGCCAGGAAGGTGTCGTCGATCAGAAAATTGCCGCCGAAGCGTTTCGCGTCTTTCTGGAAGATGGCGTATGCGGCATCGGCAAGAATCTCCGGCTTGCGGCTCTGGCGCGTCATCTGGTCTCCGCCCAGATAATTCACCGCCGCGGTGGCGATGGTGGTGCGCGGCCAAAGCGCGTTGAAAGCGACGCGGCCCTTGAATTCCGCCGCCATCCCCAGGACGCACAGGCTCATGCCGTATTTGGCCATGCTGTAGGCGGTGTGGCCGGCGAACCATTTGGCGTTCATGTCCAGCGGCGGCGACAGCATTAGCACATGGGGGTTGGGCGCCTTCAATAGATGCGGCAGGCAGGTCTTGGAGACCAGGAAGCTTCCCCGCGCATTGACCTGATGCATCAGGTCGAAACGCTTCATTTCGGTTTCGGCAACCCCGGTGAGCGAGATGGCGCTGGCATTGTTGACGCAGATATCCAATCCGCCGAATTTCTCCAGCGTAGCTTCTATGGCGGCCTCGATCTGTTCCTCGAAGCGGATGTCGCACTGGAGCGCCAGCGCTTTCCCGCCGGCCTTTTCGATGTCCGCCGCGGCAGTGAATATCGTGCCGGGCAGTTTGGGATTGGGATCGGCGGTCTTGGCGGCGATGGCGATATTTGCCCCGTCCCGCGCCGCCCGGAGCGCGATGGCAAGCCCGATGCCCCGGCTGGCCCCGGTGATGAAAAGCGTTTTACCGGCAAGGGACATTCTGGCTCTTTCGTGCGATTTTCCGATGCTTGCTCCAGAAAATGACAGGAAAGGCGAGCTATAGGAAGCCGCCTGCTTGTGTCCGCCGCCCCGGCCCCGCTATATCCGGGGCAAAGGGAATATCCATGCGCCATTTCATCTTAGCCGCCTCACTGGTCCTGACCGCCTCCGGCGCTGCCGCCCAGACGGCGGCGCCAAGCACCCAGACCCTGCAGATGGACTCCGATCACGCCACCGTCACCGCCACCATGAGCAGCGCCAATGCCCGCTTCGGCATCGTCGCCGGCGCGTTGCAGTACAGCCCCACCAAGCCGGAAGAAAGCACCATCGCGCTGTCTTTCGACACCAGCAGCATCGAGGAAAAACCGGCGCGGGATGCTTTCGACGCCGATCATTTTCCGGAAGTGCGCATCTCATCCTCCGCCATAGCCAGGAAAAGCGGTGGCGGCGAAGCCCTTCCCACCATGGTCACCATCCGCAATATCACCAAGCCCGTTGTTTTCCAGGTCACCTTCACAAAGGTGGCGGCCGACGTGATCGCCATGCATGCCGAAGGCACGGTCCACAGCGCCGATTTCAAGATGAGCGGCAAGGGCGGTACTATCCAGCTGGTGATTGACGCACCCTTCAACAGGGTGGGCCCCGAACGCTGACGGGCGGCGGAAGGTTGCGACGCCGGAGTAAGGCCATGACCACCCTGATGACCGGCCCGGCACACGCCACAGCGGAAGCGATCGCGCGCGCGGCCTTGATTCTGGCGCGCGGCGGTCTGGTGGCTTTCCCCACCGAGACGGTGTACGGCCTGGGCGCGGATGCCTGCAACGGTGAAGCCGTTGCCGGACTATTCGCCGCCAAGGGCCGGCCGCGTTTCAATCCCCTGATCGTACATGCCCTCAATCTGCACGAGGCGGAACGGCACGGCGAATTTTCACCGGCAGCGCGAAAACTGGCCGAGGCGTTCTGGCCCGGCGCCCTGACCCTGGTGCTGCCGCGCCGTGAGGAGAGTCCCCTATCGCTTCTGGTGAGCGCCGGTCTCGACAGCGTGGCGCTGCGCCTGCCCTCGCATGCCGTGGCGCGTGACCTGTTGCGCGCCTTCGGCCGGCCCGTCGCGGCGCCCAGCGCCAATGTCTCCGGCCAGGTCAGCGCCACCACCGCCGCCCATGTCGCTGAAGGCCTGGGCGACAGGGTCGCGTTTATCCTGGATGGCGGGCCGGCGCCGCTGGGGCTGGAATCTACCGTGATCGGATTTGACCAGGGAACGCCAAGCCTGCTGCGACCCGGCGCAATTGCGCGAGAAGATATCGAGGCCCTGGTCGGTAAACTGGCCGCGCCTAGGCACCCCATACGCTCGCCCGGCCAGTTGCAGAGCCACTACGCGCCGCGCGCCGCCTTGCGCCTGAACGCGAGCGCCGCGGAACCCGGCGAGATCCTGCTGGGGTTTGGAAATGTCAAAGGCGCCAGCCTGAATCTGAGTCCGCGCGGCGATTTGAAGGAAGCCGCCGCCAATCTGTTCGCCATGCTGCGTCAACTGGACAGAAACGCGGACGCCATCGCGGTTTCGCCCATTCCAGAAACCGGGCTTGGCGAAGCGATCAATGACCGGTTGACGCGCGCCGCGGCACCGCGGGACACACAATGAGCAATGTCCTCGCACGGTTGAAAGCAGCGGTGGGCGCCAAAGGCTTCAGCGAAGACCCGAATGAGATCGCACCGCATCTGGAAGAATGGCGCAGCAAATATCGGGGTAAAAGCGCGTTGATACTGAAGCCCGCCTCAACCGCCGAGGTCGCCGCCATTCTGGCCATTTGCGGCGAGACTGGCACGCCAGTGGTGCCCCAGGGCGGCAACACAGGGTTGGTCGGCGGGCAGATTCCTTTTCACGGCGAGGTGCTGCTGTCGCTGCAGCGGATGAATCGCATCCCTTCGCTGGACAAAAGCGGCATGACCATGACCGCGGAGGCGGGCGTGGTGCTGGCCGAGGCGCAACGCGCTGCCGATGAAGCCGACTTGATGTTTCCGCTCCGGCTGGCATCGGAAGGTTCCTGCACCATCGGCGGCAACATCGCCACCAATGCCGGCGGCAATCATGTGCTGCGCTATGGCATGATGCGGGCGCTGGTGCTGGGACTAGAAGTGGTGCTGGCGGATGGGCGTATTCTGCCGATGCTCAAAGCCCTGCCCAAGGACAATTCCGGCTATGACCTGAAACAGATTTTCATCGGCTCGGAGGGCACGCTGGGAGTGATCACCGCCGCGACGCTGCGGCTGTTCGCCCGGCCGGCGGAAACCGTGGTGGCATTCGCCGCCCTGCCCTCGCCTGCCGCGGCGCTGGAGCTGTTGGGACACATGCAAGCGCATGTGCCGCTCTCCGCGTTCGAACTGATCCCACGCATCGCGCTTGATCTGGTGGTCCGGCATATCCCCGGCACCCGCGCGCCGCTGGCAAAAGAATCGTCCTGGTATGTGCTGATCGAAGCCTCGGGCGGCGCTGGCCTTGAAGGCCAGTTCGAGACGGCGCTGGCGGCGCAGAATTTTTCCAGCGACGCCACTATCGCCCGCAGTCAGGCTCAGGCCCAAGAGCTTTGGCGCGTTCGCGATTCCATCTCCGAGGCGCAGAAGCGCGAAGGGGCCTCGATCAAGCATGATATTTCGGTTCCGGTGGCTGCGATCCCCGCCTTTATCGAAAAGGCCAGTGCGGCGGTTGCGGCGAAATTCCCGGGCGCGCGGCCGGTCACCTTCGGCCATCTGGGCGACGGCAATCTCCATTTCAATTTTTCCGCTCCGCCGGGCGGGGATTCGGCATTCCTGGCCGAATGGGATGAGATGCAATTGGTCGTGTTTGACCTGGTCAAGGAATTTTCCGGCTCGATCAGCGCCGAGCACGGCATCGGCGTGATGAAACGCGACCTGCTGCCGCGCTACAAATCCCATCAAGAGCTGGATGCCATGCGCGCGTTGAAACACGCCTTCGATCCGAAAAATATTCTCAATCCGGGAAAAGTGGTGCCCACCCTTAAGCGGCTTTAGCCAGAGTATCGGCGACCGGCGTCATCGGCGACTGCACCCGCTTCTGGTTCGACAGGGCGCTGATGGTGGCGGTGAAGAAAGTGGCGGCGTAAGGCAGGCTCTGCACTCCCAGCATCACCATCCACATGCTGACGGCGGGATCCTGGAAACCGCGATCGAACGCCATCGAGATCATCGCCGCGATCAACAGCACCAGCAGGGTGGCTTCCTGCCAGATCACCCGCAGCACCTGGCTGAACAGCGCGGGATCGGCGCATTTGGGGGTGCGCAGGAAGGGCTTGCCCGAGGTGAAAAGCCCCGTCCACACTGCCTTGCCGACCGCGTGGGTCAGCGCCAGGCCCGCCACCGAAGCCATCATGGCGCCCTTGAAACCCGAGCGAACCTTGGGCGGATAGAGCGACAGGGTCTTGAGGCATTTGGTGGCGAACAGCGCCATCGCCGCGGCGGACAGGGCTGGCATCGGCACGTCGATATAGATCGGCATCGCCCACATCAGTGAGGTCCAGACCAGCGCAGTCAGCGTCACCACCATGCCCAGCCCGTCGGAAATCCAGGGCAGCCAGCCGGAGAGAAACTGGTAGCGCTGTTCCCAGCTGAGCGCGGAACGGCCGAAAAAAATCGAGCCGGCATGGCGCTTGAGAATCTGCATGGCGCCATAGACCCAGCGGTAGCGCTGGGAGGTAAAGGCTTCCAGCGTATCCGGCTCCAGTCCCACCCCCATGGTTTGCGGGATATAGGCGGCCTCGAAGCCTGCTTCGAACAGCCGAAGACCCAATTCGGTATCCTCGGTGATGCACCATTCGGCCCAGCCGCCCACTTCTTCCAGCGCCGGCTTGGCAACCAGTGTCATGGTGCCGTGCTGGATGATGGCATTGTGCTCGTTGCGTTCGATCATGCCGATATGAAAGAAGCCGCGATATTCCTGATAGGCCATCGCCTTGAAGCGGTTGTCGCCATGGTCGCGGTAATCCTGCGGCCCCTGCACCAGCGCGATGGATGGCGAGGCGAAATAGGGCAACGCCCGGCGCAGCCAGTAAGGTGCCACCTGATAATCGCTGTCGATCACGCCCACATGGGTGGCGGCGGGGTCGGTGAGCGCCAAGGCCCGGTTAAGCGCCCCTGCCTTGAAACCTTTCACCCCGTCGAAATGGAAAAAGCGGAAACGCGGGCCGCCCGTCTGGGAATCCAGCATCCGGCAATGCGCTTCCACCGGTCGCCAAGCCGAAGGATCGGGCGTGTTGTTATCCAGCAGGATCACTTCGTAATTCTCGTAATCCAGCCGCGCCAGGGCATTCAAGGTGTCAATCACCATCTGGGGCGGCTCGTTATAAACCGGCACATGGATCGAAACGCGGGGGCTTTTCATCGCAATGGTGGCGCTGACGATGCGCCGTTCCACACGCCACAGGCTGGCGGCCATCTCGATGCCTTCGGTGAAGATGATGGCGCAGGCCAGAAGCACCAGCGGCGACATGGCGATCATCGCGGCAATGTCGGTGGGATCGATATATTCCAGCGCCGTGGCGTCAATCAGTCCGAGCAGGCCGGTGGAAACCAGGGCGATCAGGCCGCCCATCGCCATGTAACCGCGCTGGCGCAGCCTGGGCATGCGGCCCAGGATCAGCAGCCCCAGCGAAAGGCTCAGGACCGCCGCCAGCAGCGCATAACCGCGCCATTCCGGGAAATTGCGCAAGCGCCCGGTGAAGCCGAATTTGGCGTGGCCGGTGGCGTCAAACAGGCCCCAATAGGCGCCGACCGCGCCTTCGGTGTCTCTTTTCTTGAGCGGCTGGTCATAGGCTTCGAGCAAGTAATAATCCCAGCCCTTGTCCATCGCCAGCTGCACAAAGCCACGCACAAAGGTGGCTTCGTTGGAAAGCGAGGCCTCGGCGCGGCCGCGGGTTCGCCCGTCCGAGGGCCAGCCCGCCTCGCCGACCACAATGGGCTTGGCGGGAAATTCTTTCTGGACATAGTCATACCAAGTGGCCGTGTTTCTCAGAGAACCGCTGATGTCGGCATTTTCCCAATAGGGCAGCAGATGCACGAACACCAGATCCACATTGGCGCCGATCTCTGGGTTGAGCATCCAGGTGGACCAGGGTTCAGCCGTGGTGACCTTGATGCGCTGAGGCAGCGAGTCGCGTACCCGCGTTATGTAATTATTGAGCTGCCCGGCGCTGACATCGCCACGAAAGATCGCCTCGTTGCCCACAATGACGCGGTCAATGACGCGGCGGTTGCCCAGCGCGGTGCGGATGCCCAGATCGATTTCCTGCTCATTCTTGACCAGGTCGGCCCCGATCCAGATGCCCAGCGACACCGTCATGCCGTAGCGCCGCGCGACTTCGGGCACCTTGTCCATGCCGCCCGCCACCGTATAGGTGCGGATATGGCCGGTGATCTGGGAAAGCTGGGCGAGATCGCCGTCTATCCGTTCCGGGGTGATATTCTTCAGGTCATAGTCGGAATAGATATGGCTCGGGGTATAAGCGATTCCGCGCACCTGTCCGTCCCAGTCGGGCGCCACCACCGCATAGTCGCGGCTGGCCCAGAACAGCACACTGGCGCCGACCACCATCACCAGCGCGAAGGCGATGCGCAACCTTCCGCCCTGCGAGCGCCCTACACTGCGCAGGCGGCGATACATGTCCGCTGGCGATCTCATCGGCGCTATTGCTGCTGGTCGTCTTTGTCGTTGGGATCGGGAATATAATCCTTGTCGCCCTTCTTGGGCGCCGGCGTGGTGGAGATCAGCTGAATGTCGAACACCAGCGCCTGATTGGGCGGTATCGTACCGTTGCCGGCGCCACGGTCGCCATAGGCCAGATTGGGCGGAATCACCAACTGCCAGTGATCGCCCTCGCGCATGATGGTGAGGGCCTCGATCCAGCCCGGAATCACGGAATTGACCTTGAAGGTGGCGGGCAGGCCCGGCGAGGTGCCATCGAACACCGTGCCGTTGATCAGGGTGCCGGTGTAATAGACCTTGACCGAATCGGTGAGATAGGGGCGCTTGCCGAAGCCGTTCTGCAGAATCTTGAATTGCAGTCCGTCGGGCCTGAGGATGACGCCGGATTTTTTGGCGTTCGCCGCCATGAAGGCGACATTGGCCTCCTGGCTGAGCGCGTCATCGGCCGCGCCGGCCGGGCGCGTGAAGCCCGGCAGAGCCATCAGGAACACAGCGAGAAAGGCCGCGGTACGCCACATCATGGTTTCTCCAGAAAGCGGGATGATACCGTGCCCCCGCTGGGGTCTCAAAGCCCTGACCGGCAGAGAAGTCGCTCTTTTTGTCGAATTTTGGTCCGGCCCTAAAGATATTTCACAACCAGGTTGACCAGCACCGCCAGGCCGAAAATTGCCACCAGACCGCCCGAAATCCGATTGATCAGCCGCATGGCTCCGGCGTCGATTCGGGTATGAAACAGGCCGATCACACTGGTCAAAGCCAGCCACCAGCCGGCCGAGCCGGCTACCACGCCCGCCACCACAAAACCGGCGTCTCCATAGCTTCCCGCCCCGCCCGCAAGCCCCCCCAGGCCCGCGAACATCACGAAGAATGTCCCCAGGGTGACCGGATTGGTGATGGTGAGGGCGAAGGTGGAAACGATGGCCCTTACCAGCGTCGAACCCTCCGTATCGCCGGATTCCACATCCATGCGCAGCATGGGGTGCGCCATGAACATGCGGTAGCCGAAGAATACCAGAAGCGCGCCGCCGATCAGCTCGATGATGGTGGCGTAGCCTTCGATCAAATTCGCAATCCAGGTGAGACTGAGGCCGTTAATCGCAGCGAAGATGCCGTCGCCCAGCGCCGCGCCAAGCCCGGAGACAAAGCCGTTGAGCGGACCGAAGGCAAAGCTGCGCCGGATGCAGATGAGATTGACCGGACCGATCGGCACCGCCGCGATCAGACCCATCACAATGCCAGAACCAATGAGAAGCAAATAGTGCATCAAGAGGGCTGCAGGGTTTCGACAAAGCGCAAGGGTTGCCCGCGCGATGCCGAAACCAGTCCGAAATCACGCATCACTATCTGGCCGCGCAATATGGTCGCCACCGCCCAGCCCTTGGTCTTCATGCCATCGAAGGGCGTCCAGCCGCAGCGCGAAGCGATCCAGCTGTTTTCGATGATGCGGCTGTGATTCATGTCCACGACGGTGAAATCCGCGTCCCAGCCGCGCGCGATGCGGCCCTTTCCCGCCATGCCGAAGATTCGCTGCGGTCCGTGGGCGGTAAGATCCACGAAACGCTCCAGCGACATGTTGCCTTTGTTGACATGATCGAGCAGCAACGTGACCAGAGTCTGTACGCCCGGCATGCCGGAGGGCGTGTCGGGATAGGTCTTGTCTTTTTCCGCCTTGGTATGCGGCGCATGGTCCGAACCGATCACGTCGATCACGCCGTCGCGCACCGCGCTCCACAGCGCCTGGCGATGGCTCTCATCGCGGATCGGCGGGTTCATCTGGGCATAGGCGCCAAGCCGCTCATAACATTCCGGGGCGCTGAGAGTGAGGTGCTGAGGCGTGGTTTCGGCGGTGGCGAAATCCTTGGCAGCGGCCAGAAGCGGTATTTCATCGCCTGTGGTGACATGCAGCACGTGCAGCCGGCGGCCCGCTTTCTTTGCCAGCGCCAGCACCCGCTCGGTGGAGGCGCGCGCCGTTTCGACATCGCGCCAGATCGGATGGGTGACAGGACGGCCCCGTTCGGCCAGGGACTTGCGCGCGACAAGCCGGTCTTCGTCCTCCGAATGCACCGCCACGCGGCGGGTGCCCGATTTGAGGGCGGCGAAAATATCCTCGGGCCTGTTGAGGAGCAGCGTCCCGGTCGAGGAACCGAGAAAAGCCTTGACGCCGCAGACGCCAGGCAGCCGCTCCAGCGCGGCGAGATCGGCGATGTTGGCGGGGGTCGCACCCACATAAAAGGCGTAGTCGCAATGCATGCGGTTTGCCGCCCGGGCCAGCTTGTCGTCAATCGCCTGGCGCGTGGTGGTGGGCGGCGCGGTGTTGGGCATCTCGAACACCGCTGTGACGCCGCCAAGCACCGCGGCCCGGCTGCCGGTTTCCAGATCCTCCTTATGTTCGTTGCCTGGCTCGCGGAAATGGACCTGACTGTCTATCGCGCCCGGCAGAATTGTGAGGCCCCTGGCTTTGAATATCTCCGCCGCTTTGGCAGTGCTGAGGCTACCGATGGCGGCGATTCGGCCACCTATAACCCCGATGTCGGCGGGGACAATGCCGTTTACCGTGGCGACGGTGCCGCCCTGGATCAGAAGATCGAAACTTTCACTCATTGATGGCGACTTAGCCCCTGGGGGCAGACCTTGGCAAGTTTGGCCGCAAGGATTACTTCCTAAGCCATGGAATCCGTTCAATTGTCGGACCGCGCCGTGATCGCCCTGGAAGGGCCGGACGCACGCCCTTTCCTGCAGAGTCTTGTGACCAATGATCTGACGGATCTGGCGCCCGGCCATGCGCTCTATGCCGCGCTCCTGGCGCCGCAGGGCAAGATCCTGTTCGATTTCATCATCGCGGAAGGCGACGGCGCGGTGTTGCTGGATTGCGCGGCGCAAGGGGCAGAGGGCTTGGCGCGCAAACTGAAACAATACCGGCTGCGCGCCAAAATCGAGATCGCGATCAGGCCGCAACTTTCCGTCTATGCGGGCCTCGCCGGCCGGCCGGCCGAAAGGGCCGTCAGTTTTGCTGACCCGCGCCTTGACGCGCTGGGTGCGCGCAGCATCGGCGCGCTGGCGGAAATGCCCGCCGGATTGCCGGGGCCGGCAGGCTATCACGCCGCGCGCCTGACGCTGGGTGTGCCGGAAGGCGGCGATTTCGGCAGCGACAGGATATTCGCGCTGGATGCCGGACTTGACGAGCTTCACGCCATATCATTCGACAAGGGCTGCTACATCGGCCAGGAACTGACCGCGCGGATGAAACATCGCGGCAAGGACAGAAAGCGCATTCTCATCGTCAGCGGTGAGGCCGATCTTCCAGACAGCGGCGCCGTGGTTGCAGGCGACACATCCATCGGCGAACTGATTTCGGTTTATGGATCAAGGGCTTTCGCGCTGGTGCGGCTGGATCGCCTGGATGCCCAGCAAAAGCCACTCATGGTGGAAAATATTCCGGTTGCGCTGACAAGACCCAAATGGCTGGATTGACCGCGCGAAGGGGACGTGGAATGGCCGACAAAATCCGCTGCTGGTGGCCGGGCGACAACGACGCACTCTATCTTTCCTATCACGACCGGGAATGGGGCGTGCCGGAATATGACTCACGTGCGCTTTACGAGAAGCTGGTGCTGGACGGCTTCCAGGCCGGGCTTTCCTGGATCACCATCCTGCGCAAGCGCGAGAATTTCCGCAAAGCCTTCCACAATTTCGATCCGGAAAAAATCGCGCGCTATGGCAGGCGGGACGTGGAGCGGCTTTTGAAAAACGATGGCATCATTCGCAGCCGTGCCAAGATCGACGCCGCGGTCAAGGGCGCCAGATTGTGGCTTGAGATTCAGGAAAAAGAACCGGGCGGATTCTCCGATTTCATTTGGAAGCACGTGGACGGCAAGCCCCTGGTCAATCGCTTTCGGACCAGGGAACAGGTTCCGGCCCAGACCGCGATGAGCGAAGATCTGGCGCGCGACCTGAAGGCGCGCGGTTTCAGTTTCTGCGGTCCAGTGATCTCTTACGCCTTCGCCCAGGCCGTCGGCATGGTCAACGACCATCTGACCGGATGTTTCCGCCACGCCGAATGCATCAAACTGTCCAAACGATAATCGGCGCTCCCAGACTTGAAGGCTTGCCACGAGGCCTTTAGGTTCGGTTCATGTCCGCATCCCCCATCAAACCAGACGTCATCGCCGCCATCGGCAACACGCCGCTGATCCGGCTGAAACGCGCTTCCGAAAAAACCGGCTGCGAAATTCTCGGCAAGGCGGAATTCCTCAATCCCGGCCAATCGGTGAAGGACCGCGCTGCGCTGTTCATCATCGAGGACGCCATCCGGCGCGGACAATTGCGGCCTGGCGGCACCATTGTCGAAGGCACCGCCGGCAATACCGGCATTGGCCTGGCGGTGGTGGCGAATGCCATGGGCTTCAAGACCGTGATCGTGATTCCAGATACCCAGAGCCAGGAAAAAAAGGATGCGCTGCGCCTTTTGGGCGCCGAGCTGATCGAAGTGCCCGCTGTGCCCTATAAGGACCCCAACAATTATGTGCGCCTGTCCGGACGCCTGGCCGAACAATTGGCGAAAACCGAAGTTCATGGCGCGATCTGGGCCAACCAGTTCGACAATATCGCCAACCGCCAGGCCCATGTTGAAGGCACAGGACCGGAAATATGGCGGCAGACCGGCGGAAAGATAGACGGTTTCACCTGCGCCGTCGGCACTGGCGGTACCCTGGCGGGTGTCGCCATCGCGCTCAAGAAATATAATCCCAGGATCAGAACCGCCGCCGCCGATCCGCTGGGCGCGGCGATCTACAGCTGGATTAAGCACGGCAAGCTGGAAATGCACGGCGGCTCCATTACCGAGGGCATCGGCCAGAGCCGCGTCACCGGCAATCTGGAAGGCGCGCCGATAGATGACGCTTACGAGATTTCCGATGAGGAAGCCCTGCCCCTGATCTTCGATCTGCTGGAGCATGAAGGTCTTTGCATGGGCGGCTCGACCGGCATCAACCTGGCGGCGGCGATCCGCATGGCAAAAGAGATGGGCCCGGGACACACCATCGTCACCGTGCTGGCCGATTACGGCAACCGCTATCAGAGCAAATTGTTCAATCCCGAATTCCTGCGCGCCAAGGGCCTGCCCACGCCGCCCTGGCTGACAAAGAAGCGCGCGCCCGTCAGCATTCCGTTTGAATCATGAACACACTCGTTTCCACCGAATGGCTTGCGGCGCATCTGGGCGAGGTGCGGCTGCTCGACGCCTCCTGGTACATGCCCGCTGACCAGCGCGACGCCAAGGCCGAATTTGCCGCCGGGCATATTCCAGGCGCGGTTTTCTATGACCTGGACGCGCTTTCCGATCCTTCCAGCGGCCTGCCGCACATGATGACCGCGCCGGATATTTTCGGGCGCGATGTCGGGGCATTGGGCGTGGGCGATGACGATACGGTGGTGGCCTATGACGGAGCGGGGCTTTTTTCCGCCGCCCGGGTCTGGTGGATGTTGCGGGCCATGGGACATGACAAGGTCTTTGCGCTGGATGGCGGGCTTCCCAAATGGAAAGCGGAGAACCGCGCCCTGGAACAAGGGGCGCCCGCGCCAAGGCCGGCGCATTTCACCGCCAGGCCCATAGCCGGTGAGGTCCAGGGTTTTGCCGCAGTGAAGGCGGCGCTGGGCAGTGTACAAATGCTGGATGCGCGCAGCCCGAGCCGTTTCACCGGCGAGGAGAAAGAACCGCGCGCCGGTGTGCGCTCCGGTCATACGCCGGGCGCGATCAATATCCATTACCGCAGCCTGCTGGGTCCCAATGGTACGCTGAAAAGCGACGGCGAGCTGAGACGGATCTTCGCGGAAAAGGGCGTGAATCTGCAGGGGCCGATCATCACCTCCTGCGGTTCGGGCGTCACCGCCGCGATCCTGATGCTGGCATTGGCGCGGCTGGGCGCGCCAAAAACCTCGCTCTATGATGGTTCATGGACGGAATGGGGCGGACGCGCGGATGCACCCGTGGCAACCGGATGAGGATGGTGTCATGAGCGGGGCCCGCCGCATTCCCATGACGGTGACATTCCTGGAAATGACGGCCAAGCCCGCCGCCCTGCCCCCGCCGGCCCCCCGCGGACGTTATGCCATCCTGCGCAGCGAAAAACCGCCGCCGCATTTCTATCGCTATCTTTATGACACGATCGGTGACAAATATTTCTGGGTGGACCGGCGCAAGATCGATTACGGCAAGCTGGCGGAGATCATCCACGCCCCCACCAATTTCCTTTATGTTCTGTACACGGAAGGAAGTCCGGCCGGCATGGCCGAAATGGACCTCAAGGGGGACGGCAGCGCCAATATCGCCTATTTCGGCCTGATGCCCGAGGCGCAGGGCAAGCATTTGAGCTTTTTCTTCCTCTACCACAGCTGCATGAATGCCTGGGCGCACCCCATTTCGCGGCTGACGGTCAACACCTGCACCCTGGACAGTCCCCGCGCTCTGCCGCTCTACCAGCGCATGGGCTTTACCCCCTATGCGCGGGAAGAGCGCTTTGTCGAATTGCTGGAAGGGCAGAAACCGCCCGGATAGGGATTGGTTGCCACCCGGCCCGGCCTTAAGGCACAGTCGGCGTGGGCATTCGCAGGACCAATATGGCAATCCAAGAAAGTGCGCCTGGCAAGGAACTGACCTGGCGCGGGTTGGCCCTGGGCGTAGCGCTGACCCTGCTGTTCACGGCGGCCAATGTCTATCTGGGGCTGAAGCTTGGCATCACCTTCGCCACGTCCCTCCCCGCCGCCGTGATTTCCATGGCCTTTCTGGGCCTGTTTTCCGGCTCCAACATCCGCGAGAACAATATCGTCCAGACGGTGTGCTCTTCGGCCGGCGCCATGGCCTCGATCATCTTTGTGTTGCCCGGCCTGATCATCGTGGGCTGGTGGACCGGCTTTCCTTTCTGGGCCTGTTTCCTGGTGTCGGTGTCGGGCGGCGTCCTGGGCGTTCTGTTCACCATTCCGCTCCGGCGCGGGCTGGTGACCCATTCCGACCTGCCTTATCCCGAAGGCGTGGCGGGAGCGGAAGTGTTGCGCGCCGGGTCGGACGCCCGCACCAAGCACAACGCCGAAGCGCGTGAAGGGCTGATGGCGATTGTCTATGGCTCGGTGGCGTCGGCGGGATTGACGGTGGCCGCCGCCATGCGCCTTGTCACCGATGAAGCAGATGGATTCTTCCGCTTGGGTGCGGGCGCCACGGGTTACACTTTCTCGTTTTCCCTGGCGCTGCTCGGCGCGGGCCACCTGGTCGGCATCTCGGTTGGAGTGGCCATGCTGCTGGGAATCGCCATCGCCTGGGCAGGCGCGGTGCCGATGATCACGGCGGTCACGCCAGAGCATGGCATGGCGCTCGGCGATTTTGTCATCACGGTATGGCGCACCCAAGTGCGCTTCATCGGCGCGGGCGCCATGTCGGTGGCGGCAATCTGGTCCCTGGTCCGCACCATAGGCCCGATCCTGAGCGGGCTCAAAGAGGTGTTGGCCGAACGCAAAATCGCGTTGATCCCGGGCGAGCACAGCGACCGCGACATTCCCTTTAACTGGATGGTCGGGCTGACAGTGCTGGCGATTATGGCCTCCACCTGGCTGGTATGGCGCTTCGCGGCCGATGCCGGGCTGGCCGGCGACGCGGCCGGCATTGCCGCACTGTCGATACCGATCATGGTGATATTTGGATTCCTCATTGCGGCGATCTGCGGCTATATGGCGGGGCTGATCGGATCGTCCAACAGTCCCATTTCCGGCGTCGGCATCCTGGCGGTGGTGGGCTGTTCGGTGATGCTGATGGTGTTTTTCGCGCATCGCCCGGCCCAGGCGATGGTAGCCATCGCGCTTTTCATCACCGCCATCCTGTTCGCCGCCGCCTGCAGCTCCAACGACAATCTCCAAGATCTCAAAACCGGGCAATTGGTAGGCAATGCGCCCTGGCGCCAGCAGGTCGCGCTGCTGGTGGGCGTGGTGGCGGCCTCGCTGGTCATTCCCGGCGTCCTGAATCTTCTGGCCCAGGCCTATGGCTTCGCCGGCGCCGCCAATCTCCACACCATCACCGCCCATCCCCTGGCCGCGCCTCAGGCCAACCTGATTTCGGCTCTGGCCCAGGGCGTGATCGGCGGCCAGCTCAACTGGACGCGCATCGAACAGGGCGCGCTGATCGGCGCCGCTATCGTGGCGCTGGACGAGATTTGCCGGATACGCGGCTGGCTGCGCTTTCCGCCTTTGGCCGCCGGTTTCGGCATCTATCTTCCCATGTCGGTCACCGCCCTGGTGGTGGTAGGCGCCGTGATCGGCTGGTTCTATAACCGCCATGTCAAAACCGCGCGCGCGCAAAGGCTGGGTGTGCTGGTGGCTTCCGGCATGATCGTGGGCGAGAGCATTTTCGGCGTCATCAATGCAGGACTGATCGTGGCGGCAAACCGGGACGCGCCGCTGGCGGTGGTGGCGGCCGATTTTCCGTATGCCGCGCCTCTGGCGCTGGCCGGCCTTACCGGATCGATCATGCTGCTCTATGGCTGGCTGCTGCGCCGGGCCCGCGCGGCATGACCCCTATCGCCGCCGCGCCTGAAAAAACCCTGTTCGGGCATCCGCGCGGTCTTACTTTCCTGTTCGGCACCGAAATGTGGGAGCGTTTTTCCTATTATGGGATGCGCGCGCTGCTGGTGCTCTATCTCACCAAATATCTGCTGCTGCCCGGCCATGTCGAGCATGTGCTGTTCTACCCGCAGATCAAGTCCTTTTTCGAAATGATGGCGGGGCCGCTCGGTCCCCAGCCGCTGTCCTCACTGATTTATGGCAGCTATACCGGCCTGATCTATGCGACGCCGCTCCTGGGCGGCTGGCTTGCCGACAATGTCCTTGGCCAACGGAACACCGTCACGATCGGCATCGTCATGATGGCCTTCGGTCATTTCATGATGGCGTCCGAGGCGTTGCTGTTTCCGGCATTGTTGTTGCTGATCTTCGGCGGCGGATTATTCAAGACCAACACCACCGCCCAGGTCGGCATGCTCTATGCGCCGGGGGACAGCCGCCGCGACCGCGCCTATTCGATCTTTTATGTCGGCGTGAATCTGGGCGCTTTAATAGCCCCCCTTATCGCCGGCACCTTGGGCGAGGAGGTGGGCTGGCATTACGGCTTCGCTTCCGCGGGTGTCGGCATGCTGATAGCGCTAGCAGTCTATCTTTTCGGCTGGAACACCCTACCCCTGGAAGGATTACGCGCGCGCAAGATCGCCGAGCACAAGGAACACAAGAAGCTGAGCGGGGAGGAGTGGAAATCGGTCTTGGCGCTGGTGGTGCTGGTGATCCCGCTGACCTTATGGTGGGCCTGTTATGAACAGCAGGGCAACATCATCGCCCTGTTCGCCGACACCAACACCGACCGGCGGCTGATCCCGGGGCTGATCGGCTGGCAGATTCCGGTGACCTGGTTCCAGGCTTTCAATCCCTTCATGATTTTCGCCTTCACGCCGTTCCTGATCTCGCTCTGGACCCGCCAGGCCGCCCAACTGCGCGAGCCAAATTCCATGTACAAAATTGCCTTCGGTTGTGTGCTGCTGGCGGTGTCCTATGTGCTGATCGCCTATGCGTCCTGGCATGGCGGCGCGGGCAAGATCAGCTGGTTATGGCTCTTTGTCTATTTCGTCCTAATCACGACGGGAGAAATCTATCTGTCGCCGATCAGCCAATCACTTGTGTCAAAGGTCGTGCCGGTACGCATTGTTTCTTTGATGATGGCGGTCAATTTCCTGCCCAACTTTCTGGGTGGCGGCTTCCTTCAGGGCTGGCTGGGGACATATTGGGAACGTTTGGGCCATCCCGTCTTTTTCCTGATGATTGCGGCCATCGGCCTGCTGTCCGGCGCTATGATATGGGCGATGGAAAAGCCCCTGCGGCCTTTCCTGGAAAAATCGCATGACTGATCGAAAGGACGACAAGCCCGAAACCATCGCCATTGCCGCCGGCCGCATGAGCGAGGATCATTTCGGCGTGGTCAACACGCCGGTCTATCGCGCCTCGACCATACTGTTCCCCGACCTCAAGACTTTGGAATCGCGCGAGCAGGACTATGTCTATGGCCGCCGCGGCACGCCCGGCTCCCGGAGCCTGGAGGAAGCCCTTTGCGCCCTGGAAGGCGGCGCCCGCACCGTGTTGGTGCCATCGGGCCTGAACGCCTGCACCACCGCAATCCAGTCCGTGGTCGCCGCGGGCGATCATCTGCTGATGGTGGATTCCTGCTATGAGCCGACGCGGGATTTCTGCGACAAAATCCTCAGCCGCTTCGGGGTCGAGACGACCTATTATCCACCCACCGCTGATATCGCGTCTTACCTGAAATCCAACACCAAGGCGGTGTTCTGCGAAAGCCCCGGCTCGCTCACTTTTGAGGTGCAGGACATTCCCGCCATCGCCAGGGCCGCTCACGCTATCAACGCCTCGGTCCTGATGGACAATACCTGGGCGACGCCGCTTCTGTTCCAGGCGCTGGCGCATGGCGTGGACCTCTCCATCCAGGCGGTGACCAAATATGTCGGCGGCCATGCCGATCTGATGATGGGCGCCATCACCGCCAATCAAAGCCATGCCGGAAGGCTGGTGCAGTTTCACGGCACCACGGGCCTGTTCTCCAGCGGCGATGATATTTTCCTGGCCCTGCGGGGCCTGCGCACCCTGGCGGTGCGGCTGACGCGGCATCAGGAAACGGCCATGAAATTATGCGCCTGGCTGGCCACCCGTCCCGAAGTGACACGTCTGCTTTATCCTGCCCTGCCCGGCGATCCCGGCCATGCCCTGTGGAAACGCGACTTCAAGGGCGCCTGTGGACTGTTCGGATTGGAATTGAAGCCGGTTTCCAAGGCTGCCCTGGCCGCTTTCATGGATGGCTTTGATCATTTCGGCCTGGGCTGGTCCTGGGGCGGATTTGAAAGTCTGATCGTTCCAGCCCATATCAGGCGTAGCGTTTTGCCCTTCCCGGCGGACGGCCCGGTGCTTCGCATCCATGCCGGTCTTGAGGATGCGGACGATCTGATCGCCGACCTGGACCGGGGCTTTAAGCGCCTGAAAGAGCATGCCTGATGGAATATGGGCGATGACCGATAGCCTGACCCATGCCGCCTTTGTCGCGGCGGTTCAGTTCGACGACAAAGGCCTGGTGCCGGTGATCGCCCAGAGCCATGCCACCGGCCAGGTGCTGATGTTCGCCTGGATGACACGCGAGACGCTGGAACATACCCTTTCCAGCGGCGAGGTAACCTACTGGTCGCGCTCACGCCGGAAAATCTGGAAAAAAGGCGAAACCAGCGGCCATACCCAGCGGCTGGTCGAGGCCTTTGTGGACTGCGACGGCGATGTGCTCCTTCTCAAAGTGGAACAGTTGGGTCCCGCCTGCCACACCGGGGCGCCTTCCTGCTTCTTTCGCCAACTGAAGTGAGGCCGAAAGGGCGGATTCCGCGCTATAGTGAGTCATGGCCGAGCTGAAAATCCCGCCCGCGACGGATTCCCTTACGCAGAAATTCATGACCACGATGATTTGCACCGTGGTGGTGGCCATCATCTATTTCGGCCGTCCGGTGCTGATGCCGCTGGCGCTGGCGGTGCTGATGTCCTTCGCCCTGGCGCCACTGATATCGGTGCTGCGGCACATCCGGTTGCCTCATGTGCCCTCGGTCCTTCTGAGCCTTACCGTGGCGCTTGTGTTGATCGCCGGGATCGGCACTTTTGTGGGCTCGCAGCTCGCGGGCCTGGCCCATGACCTGCCCAGCTACCAGAACAACATCTCCCGCAAGATCGAGTCCGTGCGTGGAACCGCCGATGGCGGAACCCTCAGCCGGCTCAATCGCACTATAGAAGCATTGGGCGCGCAGATCAGCGGCGGCAGGAGCCGGCCCGCCACCGTGCCGGTCGGCGGCGCCACCGAGGACACGCCGGTGCCCGTGGTGATTCAGCAACAGAGCGTGGCGCCCTGGGAGCTGGCGCAGAGCGTGCTGGGGCCGCTGTTGCAGCCGCTTGGCCTGGTGGCTTTGGTGCTGGTCTTTGTGGGCTTTATTCTTTTGCAGAAGGACGATCTGCGCGACCGCTTTGTGCGGCTGGCGGGCTCGCGCGACATGCAGCGCACCGCCGTGGCGCTGGACGAAGCCGCCTCGCGGCTGTCGCGCTATCTGTTCCTGCAGACCGCCATCAACGCCTGTTTCGGCCTGATTATCGGCGGCGGGCTGTGGCTGATCGGCATTCCCAATCCGGGCCTGTGGGGCCTGATTGGCATGCTGTTCCGCTTTGTGCCCTTTGTCGGCATATGGCTGGCCTTCCTGTTTCCCGCCGTGCTGGCAGTGGCGGTGGACCCCGGCTGGTCGATGCTGGTCTGGGTGATGGCGCTGTTCGGCGGCGTGGAAGCAATCATCGGCCAGGTGGTCGAGCCGTTCGTTTATGGCCGCAGCATGGGCCTTTCCGCCGTGGCGGTGGTGGTGGCCGTGGTGTTCTGGACCTGGCTGTGGGGACCGGTGGGCCTGCTGCTCTCCACCCCGCTCACCATGTGCTTTGTGGTGCTGGGGCGGCATATCGAGGGGCTGAAATTCCTCGACGTGATGCTGGGCGACCAGCCCGCCCTGGCAATGGATGAAAGCCTTTACCTGCGCATGCTGGCGGACGATCCCGATGACGCCACCCAGGATGCCGAGGAATTCCTGCGCGACCATTCCCTCTCAGCCTATTACGACGAGGTGGCGGCCAGGGCGCTGATGCTGGCCCAGGCCGATGTCAATCGCGGCGTACTCGATCCCCTGCGCCAGACCCGCATCCGCGACGCCATCAAGGGGCTGATCGCCAATTTGTCGGACCGCCAGGATCCCAGCGCCGCCAAGGCCCTTGCCGAACTGCCGCCCAGCTGGCGCAAGACGCCTGTCCTGTGCGTCGCCGGCCGCGGGCCGCTGGATGAGGCGGCGACGCTGCTGCTGGTGGATATGCTGGCCAAATACGGCGTCGGGGCACGGGTGGTTTCCTCCGACCAGACCTCCGCGGCGCAGATCGACGGGCTGGACGTGGAGGGCGTCTTCGTCGCCTGCGTGTCTTACCTGGAGCCCGGCACCTACAAGAATGCGCGCTATCAGGTGCGGCGCCTGAGAAAGCGGATGCCGGAAATTCCGGTGATGGCGATATTCTGGGGCATCGATGGCGACAATTCCCGCTATCTCGACGGCGTCGAGGCGACGGAATGCGATGTGGTGACCACCGGCCTGAAAGAGACCATCCATCATGTGCTGGCCTTCGCGCGACGGTCCGGCAATCCGGTGAGGCCGATGCGCGAAACGGTGCAGGGAATTTTGCAGGTCTAAATGCCCATGCCGCGCCGCCGCCAAAGGAAAATGCGGACATGCTGAAATTCATGGCATGGGCGGGCTTGGCGTGTACGGTTGCCGGAGCGGCGCCGGCCTTTGCCGCGACCGGCTGGAATTTTGGAAATATTTC
>DATMNL010000019.1:0-14329 GCA_035568995.1 Rhizomicrobium sp.
GCGATGACGGGCGAGGTCACCCTGCGTGGGCGGGCTTTGCCCATCGGCGGCCTCAAGGAAAAGCTTCTCGCCGCTTTGCGGGCGGGGATCACCACCGTGATCATCCCCAAGGAGAATGAGAAGGACCTGGCCGAGGTGCCCGACAATGTGAAGGCGGGCCTCAAGATCATGCCCGTCGCCACGGTGAGCGAGGTGCTGGCCATCGCCCTGGTGCGCGAGCCGGTGGCGATCGACTGGTCCGAGCCCGAAGCCGAGGTCATTCCGCGCGTGGCGCTGGACGAAGGCGACCCCGACCCGCTGGTCACGCACTGACGCCAGAACGGGCGCCTAAACAAAGCGGCAGCCATTATAAAAGGGGCCTGGAGGACCACTCCTGGCCCCTTTCTTTTGAACGATTCCAACCAAAAAAGCGCAGATTTTGGGGTTTTTCGCCTTGGCAAGGGCGATGGGTGACCCCTAGAGTCCGGTTCCCGGGGAAGAATCGCGGAAAAGGAGCGACTCGTGAACAAGAACGATCTCATCCAGAAACTCGCCGACCATACCGGCCTGCCCAAGAATGACGCAGCCAAGGCGGTTGACGGCGTATTCGACCTGATCGCGTCGTCGCTGAAAGCGGGGGACGAAGTGCGCCTCACCGGCTTTGGCGTCTTCGTGGTGGCGACACGGGCGGGCGGCAAGGGCCGCAATCCCCAAACCGGCGAGGAAATCACCATCAAGCCGTCCAAGCAGCCGCGTTTTCGCGCCGGCAAGCAGCTCAAGGATTCGTTGAATTAATTTTCTGATCCCGGATAGCGGCGCGCGGCCTTTGCTGCGCGCCGTTATTGTTTTGGCGCCCTGGCATTCAAGTGCCAGCCATCCGCTTGGCGCGTGAGGGTCGCGGTCCATTTGCGCCCCGACGCGCTGGTACGGGTCTTCAGGTCATAGGCGTCGGGAACGGAAAAGATGAGGGCGACGCGGTCGCCCCGCCAGCGTTGCACTTCGCTGTGATAGGGCGGTCCGCCCTGCGAGACACCGGTGTCGCCCGCATCCGGATTGGCGGACCATTCGCGCACCGCCTTTGCTCCCTGGCGCCGCCAGATTTCCAGATTGTCGCCAGGGAATTCGGACGACACGTCGTCATTCTGGATCAGGATGCGCTGCCCGTCGGGCGAGAAGACCGGCCAATAAGGAATCTCAGTGGGCAGGCCGCCCCGGTCGTCATAGAGGGTGAAGCGCCCGCCCTCGTAAAATCCCTCATACACCAGGAACCAGTGAAATTGCGGCAGGTCGGCTGCCAGCACGAAGCTGTCGCAGGAGTCCGGACCGTCCTCGCAGCCCTTGTTGTCATTGTGGAATGTCCGGGTCTGACCGTTGGAGAAAGCGATGATCAGGTCATCGCCCACGCGCCGCGCCCTGCCATGGGAATGGGCGATCAGCGCGACCTCCTTCGCACCCATGTTGTGATAGTCGGGCTCAACCGCGACAGTTTCGCTTGTGCCGGATTCCGGGCCGGTCGCGGAATCACAGGCAGCCAGCGCCAGCGGGGCCAGGAAAACAAGAATCGGAAGGCGGAAGGCTGAGTTCATGGCGGGTTCTCATTCCAGAAGGATGCGCTCCGGGGCCTTTTCCTGCCACGGGAATTGCTGGCCAATGCTGTCCTGCCATTGGGGATTTGTGCGGGTTTGTGAGGGCGCGACGCTCACCGTGCCTCAGGGAAACTTTTTGCGGTCCGGCCAAGTGCCATCGGCTTCCCAATAGCCTTTTTCCGTGCGTTTTTTGCCCACCCATTGCGAACCGTCGAAACGGTATGTCCAATATTCCGTGACAAAATCCGCGTCCGGACCTCCAGCGTTGCTATCAATCATCTCGATCTCTTTGCTTTTGCCGTTTTGCGCGTCCACGATATGCCAGTCGGCGCGAACGGAACGCGGCAGGAAGGACGAGAATGGTCCCGTCACGACATGCCGCAGCTTGCCGCCTCTGACTTCCATCATCATTGTGGCAGGCCCCGAGTTGCAGCAGCCGGAACTGTAGTCAACGGCAACGAGATAGGTCGGAAAATTGTCGCCATACAAATACGTGGTTTCAATGTCGGCGAGCGGCCTGTCGAATGGTTCGTCTGCAACGACCTGGCCCGCGGCATCGACGATGCGAAGATGTCCGGGCAGAAGCGGCTGCTGGTTGAATTTTTTGGCGAGATCGGAACCATAGAAAGCAAAGTCGGCCGGCCCCGTACCCCACATGGTACCGCGAATTTCCGGCGTCACGCGGGAGTCTGTCAGAATCTGCAGCGAGCCGGTGACGCCATTCAAGGTGTTCGAAAGTGCCACACTCTTGTAAACCGCATAGCCATCGGGCAACGCGGAAGGCGATTGGGCGGATGCACATTGGGCGCCTATCAGGACAATCGCAAGCGCCAGCCGGTACAGAAACCGTATCATGCGGAGCCTTGGACGGCTTTTTGTCTATTTCAGAGTTTAGCGCCAAAGCTGCTGGTCTGCCAGCCGGAAGAGGTCGGACAAAAGCGCGGGATTTGAGCCTTGCGGGCTAATCCGCTAAGACGCCGCCGGGGCAGTTAGCTCAGCGGTAGAGCGCTTCGTTTACACCGAAGTGGCCGGCGGTTCGATCCCGTCACTGCCCACCATATCAATGCCGCCCATAGCGGCATTGATATGGTGCCGAGTGCCGCGCCCGGCAGGGACTTAAGCGGCACGAGGCCCAAAGGTGCCAAACGGCGCTAACGTCAGCGTAGTGCGCCGCGCAGGCCCATTCCAATCGCCGTTGCCGGCAATTGGAATGGCGCGCAATGCCGAGCGCCGCGCCCAGGAGGGCTGGGGCGGCGCGACGCTCAGCGATGCTGGCGGTATGCGCAGGTCACGGTCACTGAACGACAATCTGCGCTGTCGTCTTGGGATGGACTCGCCATCCAGATTCTTCCAGGTCACCAGCGTGCCGGGCTTGACCGTCAGCAACATGGGCGAATAGTCGAAATTCTTCATCACGATCATGTCCGCATCCTGCGCCAGGACGGCGGCGAACGGGACTGCGGTCATCATCGCCGCCGCAAAGACCATCATGGCGGCGCGGCGGGGCTTGGCGAACCGTTTCCTGCGACATGAGAGCCTCTCGATTGGTTTCGAGAGACAGACCGCGGAGGACCGCATTTTATTCCCGCCTTTATTCCTGGTTGGCGCCACTATTGCTGTTTCAGCAAACGCACCAGCGCCGCCAGCTCGTCGGGCGCGGTGTCGGAGACGGCGCAATACGCAAGATCGGCCCCGCGCCAGCAGGCGATGTGATAGCCCTGCCGCGTCACATCGGCCGGCAGTTTCGCGGCGTCCGCCGCCCAGGCAAACACGTTGATGATGTGCGCGCCATGGCGATAGACCACCACCGCCGCCCGGTGACCATCGACATAGTCCGCGCGCCCGCCGATCAATTGATAACCTTGCTTGGCGAAATCGTTGGCGGGCGGGGATACATCGGTATGGCCCGCGAACCAGGGCTTGACGGTATGCCGGTCGCTCGACACCACATCGATCAGGTGATCCGACATTAACGAGCGCAGATGCGCATTCATCAGGTCGCCCGCCAGGGGATCGGCGCGCGGCACTGCCAGGAAGACGATAGCGAGCGCCGCGAGCGCCGTGGCGCCGGCGCCGCTGGCCGCGCCGGAGAGGAACCGCCCGGGAAGGCCGAAGAAACTGCGCCTGGCCGCGCCCGATCCGCTGTCCGGGACCAGGCTGGACATTATTTCCTTGCGCAAATCCGCGTCCACCCGGTGATAGGGCGCATCCCGCCGTATCAATTTTCGCGTTGCCTCCAGATCGGCCAGCAGCGTGGCGCAGTCCGCGCAATTCTGCAGGTGCCGCTCCGCTTCCAGCACCCCGCCGGCGTCCAGTTCGCCGTCAAAATACGCCTGCAGACGCAGGCCCTCATTGCACGACATGGCGGCTTCCTTCAGCGGTGAGGTGCCAGTTCTTTTTCAGCAACGCGCGGCCCCGGGCCAGGCGGGACATCACCGTTCCGATCGGAATCCCGACGATTGCGGCGATTTCGCCATAGGACATTTCTTCCATTTCCCTGAGTACCAGAACCTCGCGAAATTCCGGTGGCAGGGCGGCCAGCAGGCTGCCGAGCTGGCGGTGGGCATCCATCTGGATGACCGTCGCCTCGGGATCGAAATCGCCCGCGACCAGCGCCGGGTCGATCTGGCCGGATTCGCCATCCTCCGGCAGCGGAATGTCCTGCCGGCGTTTTTTCTGTCCGGCCGCGGTCAGAAAGCAGTTTCGCACAATAGACAGCAGCCAAGGTTTCACATCTTCCCCACGGACCGTATCGAATGCCCGCCAGGCGCGCAGGATCGCGTCCTGCACGATGTCGTCGGCGTCCAGCGGCGGACGCGCCAGCCATCGCGCCAGGTTATAGGCAGCATCCAGATGCGGCAGGGCTTGCGCCTCGAACCTCCGGCGCCGATCTTCATTCATAGCGCATCATTCATGCCGTTCGCCGTCCTGGACCCGCCTGCGTTGCCGGCCACTTCTGTTCGACCCGGCTGGCCCAAGAATTATTCCCCGAATATCGGACTATTCCTAGCAATGGGATGGAATTGCGGCGGGAAGCCTGGGTGGGTGTCGCTAACATGCTGATAGAACGGCATGATCCGGCGGAAACTATGCTATCATGCGGACAGGGAGTGCCGCGATGAAAACCACCCAAGTCCTGCACGCCTTTGTTCCGGCCGCCTTGATCGCATTCGCCTTTACATCGGGTGCGCTGGCGCAATCCTCCGGAGACCCCGTGCTCAGCGAAACCGTGATCGTCACCGCGCCCAGGCTGACGCCCGAGGTGAGGGCGATGCTCCACAATTATGTCTCCCGCTATAACGCCCCGGCCGTGCTGTCGGGCCAGATCACGCGCTGGGGCAAGCCGGTCTGTCCGCGCACCGACGGTCTATCCCGCGACGAATACACTGCCTTTGTCACCCAGCGCATCCGGGTGGTCGCGGCCATGGCCGGAGCAAAGGTGGCGCCGACGCCCTGCAAACCCAATATCGAAATCTATTTCACCGACAAGCCGCAGGCGACCCTTAATGAGGTGCATGCGCGGGACGTGAATTATCTGGGCTACAAGGGCGCCATGACGGTAAGCCATCCGGTCCAGGCCTGGTATGTCACCGGCACCACCGGCCTGGACGGCAGGATGGAGATCGACCGGGAAGTCTTCAGCGACATCGATTTTCAAGGCGGTGGATGCAAGACTTGCAGCAACCAGGTGAGTTGGTCCATCCCCACGCCCAGCGTGGGCGGCTACCGGCTCAGGACCGACCTGCGCAGCGAGTTCGTCAATGTGATCATCATCGCCGACAAGACAAGGACGGCCGATTTCAAGCTGGGTCCGGTTGCCGATTACATCGCCCTGATGGCGCTGTCGCGGACGGGGGCTTTCGAAACCTGCCAGGACATGCCCAGCATCACCAACCTTATGGCGGCGGATTGCAGCCGCAAGACGGACGGCATCACCGATGTCGATCTGGGCTATCTGCGCGGGGTCTACAAAATGAGCCCCGACGAGCCGCTGCTGGTGCAGCAAAGTGCCATCGCCGCGGAAATGGAAAAGAGCCTTGGCGGGCGGTAAACGGTGAAGGCCAAAAAATGCCGGGCTGCCGCGCGCTTATACGCTGTCGCTATGAGCCACTACGCTGACGCTAACCGCCGCGTGGCGTTCCCGCAGGCGCACCAAGTGCGCCCGCTGGAACGGCGTCAAAGGCGATAGTGGTGCGGGGCGCGGCGTCCCGGAAGGGAATGGTGCCGTGCCACACAAAGGATGGAAACAGCACCAGCCGCCCCGGCACGGGCTGGATGGCGCGGCGGGGGCCAAGCCCCGTTTCGATTCCGGGTTCGCCGAACTTGATCCAGCCCTGTTTTGCCGTTTCATCCTTCACCGCTTCGGGCACGCCGACATAATAGCAGGAGCTGATCCAGCCTTCGGGATGGATGTGATTGACGTGATGGCCGCTATCGCGCAGCCGCGACGACCAGGAGCCGGTAAAGCGGAAGCCGTCGCGCCGCCGTCCGCGAAAGGGATGCCCGGAATCAGGTTTCAGTTCCGCGATATAGCGGGTCACGGCCTCCGCGATCCGCGGTTTGAGCCGATCCACCAGTTCATCGCCGGCATTGAAAATCTTGCCGCAGGTCTGGCTGCCGCCGCGCAGCGATTGTGAAATGGGTTCACGCGGGGTGTTGTGCAGGCCGCCAAGCCTGCTGTTCAGGGCGGCGTTGAACTCCGTCATGTTCGAAAAGCCTTCCGGCGCTTCGAGATCGAAAATACGGATCAGATCGTCATAGCCGGTGAGAAGTTCATCGCGCTCATCGCCCATCATGCGCCAGGCCGAGCCCAGCAGCGCCCAGCCATATTGGTCCCCCGGTGCCAGCCTTAGCGACTGTTCCGCCAGCAGGGCGGCTTTTTTAGCGTCGCGCGCCTGCAGCGCGGTCGCGGCGATATGGTGATGCAGGCCCGGATTGCCGGGATGGCGGATGCGGCCCTGTTCCAGATGCGCCATCGCCTCGCCGTGCCGCCCCAAAAGATTGAGCGACAAGCCCGCGCCGATCGCGGCGTCGAGGTTGTCCGGTTCGCGCCGCAGGATGACGGCATAAAGCGCATGCGCCTCATCCGCCCGCCTGGCCTGCAGCAGGTAGCTGGCCTTGCCCAATTGAAGCGGCGTGGCGGGCGGGGCGCGGTCATAGGATTTCAGGAATTCGTCGTCGCGCCCCAGCCGGTAAACCAAATTGTTATAAGCCTTGTGCGCCTCGTCATTCATCGGTTCGCGCGCCAGAACATCTTCAAGCAACGCCACCGCTTCGTCCGGGCGGTTCATTTCCATCAACAGATCGGCGCGGGAAAAATCCACGCTGGCGCGGCCGGGATCGCGGCGCCTCACTTTCGTGAAATTCGCCAGCGCCTCGGTTCTTTTACCCTGGTCATATTGGGCGAAGGCCAGTTGATAAAGGAAGGCTGTTTTCAGCCGCGGATCTTCGGCCTTGTCCATTCCCCCCGCGAGCACGGGCTCGGCCTCCGCGGGCCGCCCGTCATCCTTGATCGCCACACCCAGCGACAAGGGCGCGAAAGTGTGATGGGGGTCCAAAGCCAGAACCTTGCGAAAACTGATCTCGGCCGTGGCGGGGTAGCCCAGACTCTGCTGCAATTCGCCCAATTCGTACCAGGCTTCCACCAGCCGGGGCTGGATGCCCACCGCATCCTCCAGCGTCTTCAGGGCATCTTGCTGGCGGCCCATAAGCGCCAGCACCTTGCCGAGGTTGAACAGCACATGGGCATGGCGCGGCCGCAGCACCAGCGAGCGGCCCAAAAGCGTGACGGCCTCTTCCAACCTGCTCTGCTGGATGCGCACCAGGGCCAGAAGATGCAACGCATCCGGATCATCGCCCCGCGCCAGAAGCGCGCCGGCCAACCGTTCTGCCGAGACAATGTCGCCCCGCGCCAGGAAATCGGCACCCTCCGCAATGGTTTCGGCGGTCCGGACGGTCATGTCGGCAGCTATAGAACAATTTCGCCGTGGTTACGACGCCGTCACATTGGCCAAGAGCCCAGCAGCGCGCTAGGGTTTCACCGGGGGATGTCGACAGGAGTAAGTTTGCGCCACGTCCCCCTCATTATTCTTGGTTTTCTGGCGTTGGCCGCATGTGCTTCGCGTACCCCGCCCGGGCCATCGCCCTACACCACGGGCTACCGGCCGCCGCGCGACGAGAATTTCAATGGCGGCCCCAATGCCATGCTTCTCAAATACGACGCCAATCATGACGGCAGCCTTACCAGGGCCGAGCTGGCCGCCGGACTGAAAGCCGAATTCGACAAATACGACACCAGGCATGCCGGCTGCCTGGACGCCGACCAGGTGCACGCGATCAATGAAACGCGCATCGCCCAGGACCAGTCCACCGCCACGCCATTGCAGGACTGGAACCAGGATGGCTGCGTCGACCTGAAGGAGTTCTCCACCACCGCCAATTCGCTGTTCGACGAGTTGGACAGAAACGGCGATGGAACCGTCACGCCGCAGGAGTTCAATCCGCGTACCCGGCCGGGAGGGTCGGGGCCAGCGGCAGGCGGGCGGCGTGGCGGAGGGACGCCGGGGCCTAATTTGAATGTGCATGGGTGATTTGCCATTCGTGGCCGCAATGCATTCGTTGACTATTACGGACTACCCCCCGAATCACGTAAGTCTTGGAAAGGAGACCAAGATGGTACGCAGAGGCCTGTCGCCGATTTACCTGGACCAAAGCGAAGCCCGCGAACTTCCCATGGTCGTGCCGCGATCGCAGCGCCGGCGCATTGTGTTTGGGTGGTATGGCGGCAAATTCAGCCATCTTGAATGGCTGCTCCCTTTGCTCCCCAAGGCCCATCATTATTGCGAGCCATTTTCCGGCTCGGCGGCCGTTCTCCTCAACCGCGATCCCTCTCCCGTCGAAACTTACAATGATGTGGACGGAGAGGTTGTCAATTTCTTCCGGATGCTGCGCGACCAAGGCCCGGAACTTGAGCGTGCGATTGCGCTAACGCCCTTCTCACGGGAGGAATTTCATCGCGCCATTTCAAGCGCCACCCATGGTGTCCCTGATCTTGAGCGCGCGAGGCGGTTTTACATTCGCGCCAGGCAAACACGCACGGGTCTGGCTCAGACCGCGACCCTCGGGCGCTGGGCGAACTGCAAGGACACCAGCCGCGCCGGCATGTCTGGCGTGGTGTCTCGGTGGCTGGGCGGCGTGGAGGCGCTGGCCGACATCGGAACGCGCCTGATCCGGGTTCAGATTGAAAACCGTCCGGCCCTCGATCTGATCCGGCTCTATGACAGCAAAAGAACTCTTTTCTATTGCGATCCGCCATATCTCCATGACACGCGAGGCGACAGCAAGGCCTATGGCTTTGAGATGCGGGAGGGCGAACATATTGATCTCGCCGTGGGCTTGAATCGCTGCCAGGGCAAGGTTGCTATTTCCGGATACCGGAACAACCTCATGGACAAGCTCTACAAAGGCTGGCGGCGTTACGATGCTCAGCCGAAACAATGCCATTCGATCAAACAAATGCGTCAGGAATGTCTTTGGATGAATTATTGAAGACATGGCGCGGCAAATTGACTACGACGCCGCAAATGCACTCCTAAAGGGAACCTTTCCGCTTGCAGAAGATGATTACCGTGAGAGTTCTGCTATAGAAGTTCCAGAAAAAATATGCACCGCGACGGACGTTCTCTTTGTTTCTGAAACGCAGGCATATCGTGAGGCGCTAATTGGCTGCGCTATTGCCCGAATCCTTGACTCCGAAATCGACATTCGACTTCCGGCAACGGAATTTGGAGAAAATTCGTTTAGTGGTCGCGGTTTGGCGGATCGCGTGGTGACGCCGTTCATGCGTAACAAGTCTGTTCCCATTTCGGCGTCCCCCTATCTGTCATCGCTCCGTGGCGGCGCGCGCTTTATTGACGGCGGCGAACCGCGCATTCAGCGTGACAAGGCGGGATATGCTGCACTGGTGGCCGTTGTTGCATACCTAAAAGATTTGGACATTATCAGCGCGACGCTTTATCTTCGCTATCTGCTTCGCCAATTCATAAAGCTACGAGATTCAGCCAATATAATATTGACGCGCGTGGCCAAACTGAGTTTGGAGCAACTCTCGAAGCTTACCCTTGGTTTGCTGGACGTGAAAAGCGGAGGCAGATTTCCGTCCTTCCTCGCAACAGCAATGTTTCAAACCTTAAATGAGTGCCACAAACTAGGCTGGCAGGTTGATTTTCAAGGGATCAATGTCGCAGATAAAGCCTCCGGCGCGGTGGGCGATATCACGATTCAAAAGGACGGTAAGGTGATTTTGGGCGTTGAAGTTACCGAACGCCCCATTGAGGGCGCTCGCGTGATCTTGACGTTTGAACAGAAGGTGTCCCCTGCCGCGTTAACCGACTATCTTTTTCTCTCAACCGCTCAGCCTGCGGCAGAGGCAATTGCCGCTGCCAAGAGTTATACTGCGGCAGGACATGAGATGAACTTTATGCCAATTCAAACATGGCTGCGTTCAATCCTGGGGACGATTGGCCCGGATTGCCGAATACTATTTCAGGACAAGATGATTGCGCTGATCGGCCTCCTAGACGTACCAGCAGACCTCAAGATCGCTTGGAATGGGCGTATGGACAGCGCCATCGGAATTGGTGCAACTGCAGAAAAGTTGGGCCTTTAGTCTAGTTAGGACACCACCCTCGCGGGCCATAACTTGACTTGGGTATAGGCCTCACCTACATCGGCCCCCTTCGCGCGCTTTTGGGCGTCTGCGGGGGCGTAGCTCAGTTGGTTAGAGTGACGGCCTGTCACGCCGTAGGTCGCGGGTTCGAGCCCCGTCGCTCCCGCCATTTCTTTCAGAAATGGCTATTATTCATTGGTCGCGCGGCCTACGCCTATGGCGGGCCGTCGCTCCCGCCATTTTCTAGCGAAAATGGCCTTCAGTTAAGAGTGACTCGCAATATTTGGCGAGTTGCAGCTGTTCGCGCACAGACGGTTCCCCGGCGTTCCCGGATCACAAAAAATTCCTGTTCTGCCGCGGCGAATCTTCGGTTAAACCCGCGTTGTGCCGGGCATCCGCCGCTCTATACTGCGCCCGCGAAATAAGAATCGAACGGCCCGAAAAGGCGGCGCCTGAGGCGCTGGGCCGTGCTTGGGGTTAGGCATGGAAAATTTGCTGCTGGAATATCTTCCCATCCTGATTTTTATCGGGCTGGCGGCTGTCCTGGGCGGGGTCCTGGTCGCCGTGCCTCTGCTGATCGCCCCGTCCAAGCCCGATCCCGAAAAGCTTTCGGCCTATGAGTGCGGCTTTCCCGCCTTCGGCGACGCGCGCATGAAATTCGATGTGCGCTTCTACCTGGTCGCCATCCTGTTCATCATATTCGATCTGGAAGTGGCTTTCCTGTTTCCCTGGGCGATCACGCTGGGGGTCACGGGGGTCTTTGCCTTCTGGTCGATGATGGTGTTCCTGGGCGTGCTGACCGTCGGCTTTATATATGAGTGGAAGAAGGGAGCGCTGGAATGGGAGTGATCCTTCCGGCCGGCACTCCTGTGCATGGAGCGGCCGCGCGCGCGGGCGTCGAAGGCGGCGCCGCCGTTGCCGATAATGATCCCTATTTCAAGGCGATGCAGGCCGAGATGGCCGACAAGGGCTTTCTGGTCACCAGCGCCGAGAGCCTGGTCAACTGGGCGCGCACCGGGTCGTTGCATTGGATGACTTTTGGCCTGGCCTGCTGCGCGGTCGAGATGATGCAGGCCTCCATGCCGCGCTATGATCTGGAGCGGTTTGGCTTCGCGCCGCGCGCCTCACCCCGCCAGTCCGATGTGATGATCGTGGCCGGTACCCTCACCAACAAGATGGCCCCGGCGCTGCGCAAGGTTTACGACCAGATGCCGGAGCCGCGCTATGTGATCTCGATGGGAAGCTGCGCCAATGGCGGCGGCTATTACCATTATTCCTATGCCGTGGTGCGGGGCTGCGACCGCATCGTGCCGGTGGACATTTATGTTCCCGGCTGCCCGCCCACCGCCGAGGCGCTGGTCTACGGCATCCTCTTGCTGCAGCGGAAAATCCGCCGCACCGGAACGATTGAGCGCTGATGAGCGATTTGAATGCCAATTTGACCACCTTGGCCGAGCAGGTTTCCGGCGCGCTGGGCGGCGCGGGTCTGGAAAGCAGGATCGCCGCCGGCGAGCTGACCGTCACGGTGGAGGCGGCGCGCATTCTGGATGTGCTGGGCTTTTTGCAGGGGCCGGGCGAATTCAAGATCCTGGTGGATATTTGTGGGCTGGACTGGCCGCAGCGCGAGAAGCGCTTTGATGTCGTTTATCACCTGCTGTCGCTGACCCGAAACCTGCGCATCCGCATCAAGGCGCAGCTGGGCGAGGGAGAGACGATCAAGTCCTGCATCGGCATCTATCCCGCCGCCGGCTGGTTCGAGCGCGAAGCCTTCGACATGTACGGCATTGCCTTTGACGATCATCCCGACATGCGCCGCATCCTCACCGATTACGGCTTTTCCGGCTATCCGCTGCGCAAGGATTTCCCGCTCACCGGCTATGTCGAGCTGCGCTATGACGATGAGCTCAAGCGCGTGGTCTATCAGCCGGTGAAATTGGTTCAGGAATTCCGCGATTTCGACTTTATGAGTCCCTGGGAAGGCGCGCCGCATATTCTGCCCGGCGACGAGAAGGCTGTTATGGCTCCAAATGTCACGTCTGGCGACACGGGGAAAAAGCCGTGAGTAGCGTGACGCTTGAAACCATTCCCGGGTCGGGCGGCCCCGCCGAGGAGCCGCAGCTCACCCTGAATTTCGGGCCGCAGCATCCCGCCGCCCACGGCGTGCTGCGCATGATCCTGGACCTGGACGGCGAGATCGTCACCCGTGTCGATCCGCATATCGGCCTGCTTCATCGCGGCACCGAGAAGCTGATCGAGCACAAGACTTATCTGCAGGCGCTACCCTATTTCGACCGGCTGGATTATGTCGCGCCGATGAACCAGGAGCATGCCTTTTGCCTGGCGATCGAAAAGCTGCTGGGCCTGGCCGTGCCGCCGCGCGGTCAATATATCCGGGTGCTTTATTCCGAGATCGGGCGCCTCCTCAATCATCTTCTCAATGTCACCACCCAGGCGATGGATGTGGGGGCGCTGACCCCGCCGCTCTGGGGCTTTGAGGAACGCGAAAAGCTGATGGTGTTCTATGAGCGCGCTTCGGGTTCGCGCATGCATGCCGCCTATTTCCGCACCGGCGGTGTGCACCAGGACCTGCCGCCCGGCCTCTCCGACGACATCATGAAATTCTGCGAGCATTTCCCCAAGGTGCTGGACGATATCGAAGGCCTGCTCACCGAAAACCGCATCTTCAAGCAGCGCAATGTGGATATCGGTGTATTGAATCGCGAGCAGGCCGAAATGTGGGGCATGTCGGGTGTGATGCTGCGCTCGACCGGGGTCAGATGGGATTTGCGCCGCTCACAGCCTTACGAATGCTACAACGACATGGAATTCAAGATTCCGGTCGGCAAGAATGGCGATAATTACGACCGCTATGTGATGCGCATGGAAGAAATGCGCGAATCGACCAAGATCATGAAACAGTGCATCGAAAAGATGCCGGCGGGTCCGGTGGTCACCACCGACCACAAGATCACCCCGCCCCGCCGCGGTGAAATGAAAACCTCGATGGAAGCCCTGATCCATCACTTCAAGCTCTATACCGAGGGCTATCATGTTCCGGCGGGCGAGGCTTATGGCGTGGTCGAAGCGCCCAAGGGCGAGTTCGGCGTCTATCTGGTGGCGGATGGTTCCAACAAACCCTATCGCTGCAAGATACGCGCCCCGTCCTTCGTGCATCTGCAGGCGATGGATTATATGAGCCGGGGCCACATGCTGGCCGATGTGTCCGCCGTACTGGGTTCGCTCGATATCGTGTTCGGGGAGGTGGATCGGTGAGCCTCCGCCGCCTCGCTCCGCCCGACATCCAGCCCGCCAGCTTCGCTTTCTCTGCGGAAAATGCGGAGTGGGCGAAGGCGCAGATCGCCAAATATCCGCAAGGTCGCCAGGCCTCGGCGGTGATCTCATTGCTCTGGCGCGGGCAGGAGCAGGAAGGCTGGGTCACGCACCCCATGATCGAGAGCGTCGCCAGGATGCTGTCCATGCCCTTCATCCGGGTGCTGGAAGTGGCGACCTTCTACACCATGTTCAACCTGGAGCCGGTGGGTACCTATCTGGTTCAGGTCTGCACCACCACGCCCTGCTGGCTGCGCGGCTCTGATGCGGTGGTGGATGCGTGCAAGAAGCACATCCACCCCCATCAACAGACCATGTCGGCGGACGGCAAATTTTCCTGGATGGAAGTGGAATGCCTGGGCGCCTGCGTCAACGCCCCGATGCTGCAGATCGGCAAAGATTTCTACGAGGACATTGACGGGCCGATCACCGAAAAGCTGATTGCCGATCTGCGCGCCGGAAAAAAGGTCAAGCCGGGCCCCGCCAACAGCCGCCATTCCTCCGAACCTGAAGGCGGGGCGCTGACGCTCACCGATGCATCGCTGTATGACGGCTCGATGATGGGCAAATACAAGGTGGTGGCGCCGCCGCCTCCTCCACCACCCGAGCCGCCCAAAAAGCCGGGAGCCGCCTGATGCTCGCCGACAAGGACCGCATATTCACCAATCTCTACGGGCTTCAGGATCCCGGCCTGGAAGCCGCGAAAAAACGCGGTCAGTGGGACAACACCAAGGCCATTCTCGCCCTGGGCCCCGAAACCATTGTC
>DATMNL010000020.1:0-61648 GCA_035568995.1 Rhizomicrobium sp.
ACGACCGGCTGTTGCATATAGACGCCTTTCCCTCCCGCCCGATGCAGCAGGGCCGGCGCATCCTGCGTTTCTTCGCCAATATCGCGCCCTCCCATCCCTCAGGCGGCGGATCGCGCCAATGGCATGTGGGCGAGAATTTCATGGATTTCGCGCAAAAATTCGTGCCGCGGGTCAAGCCGCATTTTCCCGGCAAGAGCTGGCTGTTCGACAAGTTCGGCGTCACCAGGGGCCGCCGCAGCGCCTATGACGAAATGATGCTGTCGCTGCATGACGCGGCCAAGCGGGACGCGCATTATCAGAAGACGGCGCCGCACACAGTGCTGGAATTCCCGCCCGGCAGTTGCTGGCTGGTTTACACCGACCAGGTGCTGCACGCCGCGCTGGCGGGGGAATTCGCGCTGGAACAGACCTTCCATTTCGATGTTGCCCGCATGGGCGAACCGGAACGTGCCCCGATCCGGGTGCTGGAGAAATTGGCGGGAAGAAGCCTCGCCTAGATGGCGGCCGAAAGGCGCGGCGCGGGAGCCTTGGCATAAATGCCATCGCTGCCGGGCCATTCCTGAAACAACCCTCTGAGCGATGACGGGTTTTCGATATCGCCCAGCACCAGCACACCCTCCGGCGCCATGGCGTCAGCGGCGCGTTCCAGCACCGATTGCCGGGTGAGGCCATCGAAATAGATCAGAACATTGCGGCAGAACACCAGGTCGAGGTCATCCAGCCAACCAAAGGAATCGAGCAGATTGAAGCGCCGGAATGTCACCATATGGCGGATATGCTGGGCCACGGCGTAGCCGCCCTGTTCGGGGCGGAACCACACCGCCAAATCGCCTTCGCTGAGGCCGCGCTGGGTTTCGAAGAAATTGTAATGTCCCCGTTCCGCGCGGGTGATTGCTTCGGTCGAAATATCCGTGGCGACAAGATCAATGCTCCAGCCATCGGCGATAAGCCCCATGCTGTCAAGCATCATGGCGATGGAATAAGCCTCCTGGCCGGCGGCGCAGGCTGCCGACCAGATCCGCAATCTCTTTTCACGCGCCCGCGCCGCTAGCAACGCCGGCAGGATTTCCCTGCCCAGCGTGCGGAAGAGGCCCGCATCGCGAAAGAAACTGGTCTCATTGACCGTCATCGCCTCGGTGACCGCGCCGGCCAGCGCTTCGCGGCCATGCCTGAGTTCACGCATCAATTGTCCGCAATCCTTGAAGCCAAAACGGCGGATGACAGGCAGCAGACGGCGTTCGGTCGACGCGCGGCGGCTTTCGCCAAGCACAATGCCGGCGCGCCGGTGTACCAGGCGGGCAAGGAACGTGAAATCCTCGGGGGCCATGTTCAGAGGCCGGCGACAGCGCTCAGGGGTCGGTAGTCAGAGCGATGCGCTTCCAGTTCGGCCAGTTTGGCGGACAAAGTCTCGCGGTCGAAAGGCTTCATCAGGTAATCATTGATGCCCGCCGCCACCGCATGCGCGATTTCAGTGACGTCCACTTCCGTAAGACTGACCAGGATGACGGGGCGCCCGCCACCCGGCTGGGCACGCAAAGCGCGGACAAATTCCACACCGGTCATGCCCGGCATGGACCAGTCGAGCAGCATCAGGTCCGGCATTTTTTCGCGGCAGGCGCGCAAGGCGGATATGCCGTCCTCAGCCTCGGCGGTGACGTAATGAAATTCCTCGAAGAGGCGGCGCGCGACAGTGCGAATCACGCGGCTATCGTCCACGATGAGACAGTTTGCCATGGGCAGATTGTTTCCCGCCAAGCGCGGGTCCACCCGCGATAAATTCAAAATGCCCGGCCGCGATCATGCAACCAGTGCAGGCAAATATTACAGCCGCGAAGGTAAAGAGAGGCTTATCAGCCCGCCGTCAGTTCCACGATTCCGTCCTTCAGCGCGATGGTCATGCCGGCATTGACCGTGCGGGACAGCCGATGTGTGAGGAAAGGCTGAATACCCCTTGCGTCCAGCGCCCCTGGCTGGGATTCGCCGCGCAGAGACCGCTCGACATCTTCGGTGACCCGGGCGTTCGGGCCACTGGCTTGGATCTTGAAGCTGGGCATCGAAGGGTCGGCGCCCGCGTCCACCCGCACCAGGCCGCCGCGCGGCAGGCAATCGGCCGCCAACAGGGTCGCGTTCATCAGAAGTTTGGCCCAGTCCTTGGGCCAGTAAGCATGCGGCACATTCCATTCCAGCCGCACTTTGCCGCCTTCCAAAAGCCCCGCCACCAGCCGTCCAACTTCGCTCAGGTCAAGTTCCGCCCCGGCGGAGCCAGCGGCGCCAAAGGCAATACGCATGAACTGAATACGCGCCAGGGCCTGGTTGGCGCTGGAAGTGACCAGCTTGAGGGCGTCTTCGCGCATCTGCGCGTCACGCTCATCTTCCAGCACCTCAAGACCGTTGATCACGGCGCCCAAAGGCCCCACAAGGTCGTGGCAGACCCGGCTCACCATCAGGGCGGAAAATTCAATCTCGGTCATGCGCTTCTTCCGGCGTTCGAATTTGGTAAACAAGCCTTACGCCTCTTAAGGAATTCTTAATATGGCCGCAACGGCCCAGATTCTTGGAAAAATCGCCGTCAGCGCCGGGGCGCTGGTCATGCGCCATTATCAGGCCGCCCCTCTGAGCGGAATGAGCCAAGCGCGTCTCAAAGCCGACCGCTCGCCCGTGACCGATGCGGACGAAGAAGCCGAACGCCTGATCCTAGCGGCCCTGGGCGAGGCCTTTCCCGGCGTACCGGTGATCGCCGAGGAGGAGGCGGCGGCCGGGCGCATAGCCGCCATCGGAGGGCGCTTCTTCCTGGTCGATCCCCTGGACGGCACCAAGGAGTTTCTTTCACGCAATGGCGAGTTTACCGTCAATATCGCCGAAGTGGTCGACGGAATGCCGGTGGCGGGCGCGGTCTACGCCCCTGCCCTGTCGCGGCTGTTCTCGGCAAGCGCCGCTGGCGCGTTCGAGGGCACACAGCCCATCCGGGCTCGGCGCGCGCCGGGGGACGGGCTGGTCGCGGTCGGCAGCCGCAGTCACAAGGATGCCGCGACGGCGGAATTTCTCAAAACCTATGCGGTGAAAGAGTTCATCAGCGCGGGGTCCTCGCTGAAGTTCTGCCTGGTGGCGGCGGGAGAGGCGGACATTTACGCTCGTGGCGGATGCACCATGGAATGGGACACCGCGGCGGGCCATGCGGTGCTGGCCGCGGCGGGTGGCAGTGTGAAGGACTGGAACGGCGCACCGCTTCTCTATGGCAAGCCGGGCTTTGAAAACCCCGCTTTTGTGGCGCGGGGAATTCTCTAGCGATCGAGATCGTGGCGGGAGGAGTAGAATACCAACGCCATCAGCCCCGCCCCCATCAGGAACGTCACAAGGGCGCCGAGGGTCAGAAACACCCAGCCCAGGGTGCTCATGTGAACGGCGCGCATGGCGTCCCAGGCCCCTACGGCATACCAGATTGCCCAGCCCAGCAGCAGTAGCAGTACGGCAATAGCCACTCCACCCGCCAGCGAAAGCGACGACTTGGAGCCATTTTCAGGTCTTGCCATGGCCCATTATAGCCCGGCTGTAAAAAAGCCAAAATGTGCGCGAGAATGGCATGGGGCGGAACTTTGATTCGACGCGCTTTGAGGGCGCGCAAGGGAGATAGTATGGACCGCAAGCAATTCATCACCGGGATGATCGCGATGGGCGCAACCCCGGCGCTGGCCCAACAGCCGCCGCCGCAGGAAAGCCATGATGCGCGCTATACCGCCAATGAGATTACCCAGGCTGGCGCGGACTTTTTCGGCATCACCACCGAGGCGATGGCCAAGGCCGTGCAACGCGTGTTCGGCGACCTCGGCCAACCCGATGCTTACATCAAGGGCGATGAAGGCTCCGGCGCGTTCATTGTCGGGCTGCGTTACGGCTCCGGCTGGCTGATCCGCAAGAGTGCCGAACCCATAAAGGTTTTTTGGAAGGGGCCTTCGGTGGGCTTCGATTTCGGCGGCAACGCCGCCAAATGCTTTACCCTCTGTTACAATCTGCGCGACCAGCAGCGGCTGTTGCAGCGCTTCCCCGGCGTCGAAGGCAGCATCTATTTCGTGGCCGGCCTGGGTGTGAATTACCAGCGCAGCGGCAGCGTCACCCTCGCCCCTATCCGCAGCGGCGTCGGCTTCCGTGCCGGCGCCAATGTGCAGTATCAGGTCTATTCCTATAAGCGCGACTGGTTCCCACTTTAGACGCCCCACGCCTTGGTTTAAACCGTAGCTTCGGCGGGGCCTTCGACAGACCCGGCCGGCGCCGGAAGGTAGAGCAGCAGCGCCGCCGCGACATAGGTCGAGGAAAAGGTGCCGATCACGATGCCGAAAAGGATGGGGCCGGAAAAATCGGCCAGGTTCGGGCCGCCGAAGAAATACATCGGGATCAGCGACATCGCCGTCGCCAAAGACGTCAGGATGGTTCGCGTCACCATCTGGTTGGTGGAAAGATTGATCAGGTCGCCCAGCTTCATGCGCTTGTATTTGCGCCGGTTCTCGCGAATACGGTCGAACACCACCACCGTGTCGTTGATCGAATAGCCCGCCAGGGTCAGCAGCGCGGCGATCGAGGTCAGGCTGAAATCCAGCTGCAGAACCGAGAACAGTCCCGCGGTCACCAGCACGTCGTGACCGGTGGCGATGGCGGCGCCAATGCCATATTGCCACTCAAAGCGCACCGACACATAAATGGCGATCATCGCGATGGCGAGCAGAGTGGCGACCACGCCGTCATGGAGCAGCTCCCCGCTCACTTTCGGTCCGACCACAGCTTGGCTGCGAATATTGTAACCATTGCCCAGCTTGTCCCTGATCGAACTGACCGCCGACTGGTCGATGGTATTCTGGTTTTCCCCCGCCTTGGCGGTGCGCGGCAGGACGCGGATCATGGCACAGCTTCCCCTGGGCTTGTCGCATTCGCCGCCGCCATAGTAGGTCTGCACACTCTGATCGTCGAAATGCAATGAAATAATGTCGGCGCGCATTTTTCCAAGATCTATGACCTGCGCCGCCTTCATTTCCATCAGCACGCCGCCCTTGAAATCGATGCCCAGATTGAAGTGCAGCACCGCGATCGAGACGATGGAAATCAGCAGCAGCAGCCCGTCAATGGCGAACGCGAAATAGCGCAGGCCGACGAAATCAATGTCGGTGGCTTCGGGAATGAAACGCAGCAGGGGCATGGGGATGCTTTCGGATATTTCAGGGAAACGGGAACCTACTAGGCCGGGGCGGCCCGAACAAGCCGCGAAAAAGCCAGGAATTCAGCCACTTTTTCCAGTTCCGGCCGAGGCATTGCGCGTTTGCGAAAAGCCCCGGTGCTTGAAGCGTCACGGGGAACCGCTATCACTTAGCGTCAACAATGCGCCCGAACGGCCAATCCAGGGGGGAAGTGTCCGGTAGTGCCTTGACGATCCTGTTGACGGTGATGTTCGTCAATATGATCGGCTTCGGCATCATCGTGCCGCTGCTGCCTTTTTACGCCGAGAGTTTCCATGCCGCGTCCTGGCAGGTGGCTCTGATATTCTCCGCCTATTCGGTGGGCGCCTTCTTCGGCGAGCCTTTCTGGGGCCGCCTCTCCGACCGCTGGGGCAGGAAGCCCGTCCTCATGCTCACGGTATGCGGCAATTGCGCCTGTTATCTGGCGTTGGCCTTCGCGCCCGGCATCGGAATTGCTTTCCTGGTGCGCTTCCTGGGCGGTATCGCCAGCGGCAACAATTCGGTGGTGCAATCCTATCTCGCCGATGTGACACATGAGAAAGAACGCAGCGCACGCCTGGCCTGGGTCAGCGCCACCTATAATGTCGGCTTCATCATCGGCCCGGCTATGGGCGGCTGGCTGGCCAATCCTGAATTGGGCACAACCGGCTTTCGCGTGCCGCTGTTCGTCGCCGCCGCGCTCTCGGCCTTGTGCGTGGTGGGCCTGGCGCTACTGGTTGGCGAAAGCCGCGCGCATGGCCCTGTAGAGCCCACCAATCCGCAACTGGGCCGCGCATTCCATGAGCTTTTCCGCCACCCGGTGATCGCGCGGCTGCTCCTGGTGACGCTCCTGTCGGGGTCAGCCTTCAGTGGCGTTGAATCCATGTTCGGGCTATGGGCTCAAAACCGCTTTTCCTGGGGACCGCACCAGGTGGGCGACGCATTCGCGATTGCCGCGCTGGTGGCCGCTTTCTGCCAGATTACTGCCGTAGGGCCCCTGTCGCGGCGTTTCGGGGAGGCGCGGGTGCTGGCGGCCGGCATGGCGATGACGGCGGCGAGCGTGCTGCTTCTCACCTTGTCGCAAAACACGCGTGTCACCATCGGCCTCATTGCGATGGCGGCCTTCGGCCAGGCCATCGCCTGGCCCAACGTCGCGGCGTTGATCTCGCGGCACAGCGATCCGTGCGAACAGGGCAGCTGCCTCGGTCTCAACAACGCCGCTGCGGCGCTGTCGCGGCTCAGCGGCCCCTTGGTGCTGGGCCTGGCCTTTTCGCTGGTCAGCGTCAACGCGCCTTTCTGGCTGGCGGCAATATTGGTATTGCCCGCGATCGGATTGTCGCTGTCGGCGCGCCGGATTTATTTTCCGGCGCTGGGGCGTTCAACCAGCAGCGACGTCACCTGACGGGGCAGCTGGTGTCAGCGTTTGAAGCGGCCCTCGATGACCGCCTTGCCGACAATGTGCCCTTCCATTGCATCGACCACCTGGGCACGGGTCGCGTCGGCGCCCAGGCTGAGCTTGGAGTCCAGCGCAAAAAGCTCGATTGTGTAATGGTGGTAGATACCGCGCGACCCGGGACCCATGAAGCCGGGCTTGCCGCCGAAATTGTTGGGCTGGATGGTCCCGTCCGGCAAGGTTGGGCTGTTCGCCACGCCCTCGGGCAGCGAGGTGGTGGTGCCGGGAATGTTGAAGGCCATCCAGTGCAGGATATCGACGATGGATTTGCGCGGCGCCGTGTCCGGATCGTGCATGATCAGCACGAAACTCGCCGTGCCGGCCGGCGTATTGATCCAGGACAGCGCGGGGGAAATTGGCGCGGGAACGGCCTGGGTATATTTGTCGGGAATAACGCCGCCATCCTGGAACGACGTGCTCGTCAAGGTAAAAGGAGGCGGCGGGGCGGCGGGAGCCGCGGGGGCCTGGGCCAGCGCGGGGCCGCTTGCCAGCAGCATGGCGCCAAATGCGAGCATCCGGATATTGCGCATGAAGATCTCCTTGAGGGATAATTTTGCGCCAGAGCAAAAACGTTTTCGTGCGGCCTGTCCACCTCGAAAACGGCGTCATTGAGCGATTTTCCCCGCTGGCGGGAGAGGACAGTCGCAGCTAATCTAGCGCGTTGCACGAAGGAGTTTGCCGTCTGACGACGCCAACATAACACCCCGGGGGAAAAGCCATGGATATCGCCAAACGGGATTTGCTCGCTGCCGGACTCGGCATCGGCATCGGACTTGCGATTTCCGGGCAAGTCGCCGCCCAGCCGGTCGCGCCCGGCAAGGTGAAGCCGGGTCTGGAAGGCGTGAAGGTCATCGTGTTCGACACCTTCGGTTCGGTGGTGGACTGGCGCGGCAGCATCATCAAGGACCTTTCCGCTTGGGGTGCGAAGCAGGGCCTCAAGGCCGATTGGGGCAAGCTCGCCGACGATTGGCGCATCGGCAAATATGGCGACTCGATGAACCGGGTGCGCACCGGCAAGCTGCCCTGGATGAACCTGGAAGCACTTCAGGCCATGACGCTGGAGGAAGTGCTTCCAGCTTATCCGGGCCTCAAAAATCTTACCCCAGACCAGAAGCATTACATCAACATGGTGTGGCGGCGGCTCGATCCCTGGCCCGATTCCGTGCGCGGCCTGACGCGGTTGAAAAGCAAGTACATCATCGGGCCGCTATCCAACGGCAGCGTGGCGCTACTCGCCGACATGGCCAAGCACGCGGGGCTTCCCTGGGACAATATTTTCTCCTGTGAGCTGTTCAAGCATTACAAGCCAGATCCCGAAACCTATCTCGGCGTGGTCAAGCTGATGGAGCTGAAGCCCGGAGAGGTGCTGATGGGCGCCGCCCATCCCGGCGACCTGGACGGGGCAAAAAAATGCGGCCTCAAGACCGCCTTCTTCCCGCGTCCGCTGGAATATGGCGCGGGCAGTCCGCGCGGCGCCAAGGTCAATATCCATAATGGCGACGGGCACGGCTTCGATATCATTGCCGAGAATATCGAAGACCTGGCCCGGCAGATGGGAACGTAACGTCCGCTTTGTCGAAAGCGGACGTTACGTTGCCAAGGCCGCCCGCGCGTCAGCGTCTTAAGGGCGGCCGCGGCGGGGCAGCCTCACGGCGGCGCGCGACAGCGTCTTACGCCGCAATGAGGCGGGCAGCGAAACGAGAGTACCGGTAATCGCCCCTCCGAAAGCGGACGTTACGTTGCCAAGGCCCGGCGGGGCCCGCCGGGCGGCGAGCGACAGCGGCGACTAGCGGCAGCGTAGGGTCGCCGCGCAACGAAAGTTAGCTGGCTGTGGGGCGCAGTCCTCAAATGACCGGTCTGTGTTGCATCAAGTCGGCCGAACTGGAAATGCCGCCTGGATATTGCATTGCAACATGTCGTGGACATCCACGTCCCGCTGACTCGGTTTCGCGGTTTGGTAGCGGATGATGAAAGTGGCAGGTCCGCGAGAAGCGTTGATTCGCTGGTGAGATGTTGGCCGCCGCATTTCGGCTGGGTACGAAAGTATGTTGCGTCATGCAGCCCGAAATTCCAATGGCATCTGGCCTCCGGACGCACTGCCGATTATCCTCCTGGCAAGCGGATATCGGCCAGAGGGGTAAGCACGCATGAAACGCTATTTCGTCGCCGCCGCCGTCGCGCTGATGGCCAGCGTCGTGCCGGGCTGGGCACAACAGTCATCGGGATCCGCTGCCGGGTCCTGCCTCCCGTCCAACGGTATGAACTATCTTTGCGACTTCGGGACGGAGGACATGCTCCAGATCGGCGACAGCAAATATATTCTCACCGGCGGCACGATGGGCCGTGGCGGCGGTTACCAACTCCTGGACACCGATACCAAGACATCGCGGACCATCCAAGTCATCCTGAAGCCCGACGCGGCCATGTATCCCGACTGCCCGGCGCCGGACCTGGCCAAGTTGAACGCCCATGGCACCGCCATCCGGCCCACCCGGACCCCCGGACTTTACGCCTATTACACCGTCACCCATTCTCCGTTTGAAAGCGTCCAGGTTTACTCACTGGACGCGCGGGGCGCCTTGCCGGCACTGGCATGGATCGGATGCACCAGGGTCCTCCCCGACAATCTCAGGGGCAATGGCGTCACCGCCACCATAGACGGCACCATCTATCTGAATGTGCAAACGAAGGCTGGCATCAACAAGCCGGCGGACTATTACCTGGGCAAGATCACCGGCGGTCTTTATCAATGGAAACCCAGCGACAAGACTTGGCGCCTGATGCCTGGCACGGAACTGGCGGGCAACAATGGCGTTGAGATCTCCAGGGATGAAAAGGAAATTTATCTCGCCGTTTCCGGCACCCAGTCGGTTGACATCTATTCCCTGGCCGACACATCCAAGCCGCTGCGCCGGGTGGAATTGAAGTGGTTCAATGTCGACAATATCCACTGGAGCGGCGACAAGCTGATCACCGCGGGCCAGATGGAGGTGGAGCCGGTTTGCGGCGGCACGCGCAAGCAGACGATCGAGAAGGGGCTCGACATCAATTGCCATCGCGGCTGGGTCGTGGCGGAGATCAATCCCGCCACGGCGCAATATACTGTGTTGGCCTATGACACGGCCAGTCCCGCTTTCGGCGGCGCCGCCACCGCCCAGATCGTCGGCGGCAATATCTGGCTGACATCAACCATCATCAACACTGTTGGCTGGGTACCGATGCCCACGCCCAAGCCGAAGTAGAGAAAGCTTGAATATCCCTGATTGCGGAGCCTGCGCATCCCGTTCAGCGCGGTTTCGGCTGGGCGTCCATATCCCCTGCCCGAATTATCCGGTTCGGCAGAGGCGGCGGACCTTGGAATATCCGCAGTAGGGGAATAGCGGCCGCTGGCGAGTCCGGACCATATCACTGTGATATTTCTGATAGTTAACGCGGAATATTAACGTAAAAATCGCAAATTCACGAAATTTTAACATCTGCAGATAGCAAATCGGGCGTTTTTCTGACTACCCTAAGCTGTAATTTCAGCGGGCCACTTCGTTGGAAGCGGTGCTGAGTGACAAGCAAAGGGGTTGGGTATGAAAAGCAGAATTCTTTTGATCGGTGCGGCCCTCGCGGCCGTTTCGGGCGGGTTCGCGAATGCCGCGAGTAATAATCCGCCGCCCGCGGGTGCGATTCTGGACCTGAACGGCACACCGATTACAAACGTCCAGCAGCTATACACGGTGAATTTCGCCGCTGCCCTTTCAAACACGGCGATCACTTTCGCGTTCCGCCAGGATCCATCCTTTTCAAGCTTTTCCGGCGCCTCGGTCGTCGATTTGACGACGTCGAGCGGGAATTTGCTGATCAACGGCGACTTCAGCGGTGGCACATATACCAACAACGGTAATGCCAGCACTCCCAATGGCTGGACCTACGCCAACATCTATGGCGCGATCGATGGCGGCGAGATCGACTCTGGGTGCGGGGTTAGCGGCAGCCACTGCTGGTATGACGGGGCCGTTCAAGCTTACGACGCCATCAGTCAATCGATTGCGACGACCATAGGCGACACATACCGGATCAGCTTCAACTTCAGCGGCGGCGGATGCGATGACGCTGCTTGTCTCTATTCCGATCTCAGCACGAATGGAGACACTACCGATACTGGCGGCAACGGCATTGACATGCTCGTCTATGCCCAGGCGGGTCTGCCGGCAGCCGGCGGCGTGCCTGAACCCGCCACCTGGGCGATGTTCCTGCTGGGCTTCGGGGCCATCGGCTGGACGCTGCGCAGCCGCCGTAATCAGAGCGCTGCCACGGCCTGATCACCAGAATCTGACTTCTGAAAGCGCCGCCGGTCAAAAGATCGGCGGCGTTTTTTTTGCAGATTCACCAAAAAAGCCGCGCCAGACTTTCCGCTGGTCTGCGAAACCCGCACGCGCGATGGGAGAGCAAACAAAAGACTGACCCGATGCGAGCAGCGATATTTGACCTCGACGAAAACGCCGCAGCCGCCGGACAACACCACCATCGTCGCCGCCCTGACTAACGCCGTCTTCAGGAGAGCGGGCATATTTTTCCCGCCGAATCCCTGATGATCGTGCCCGAAGCCAAAAAGCATGGCGTCAAGCACATCGTGCCCGCTGGCGCGCGGGCTACTTACTTCTGTAGGACGCGACCGCGCCCCGGCGGGAGTCCGCCGCCCCCGCGGAGGCAACGAGCGTGAGCGAGCTTGCCGCGACCGAAAAAACAATCGAAGCCATTCGCATCCCGAATGGCTTCGAATGGCGCTCCCAACGAGAATCGAACTCGTGTTTCAGCCTTGAGAGGGCCGCGTCCTGACCGCTAGACGATGGGAGCATAGCGGGAACCCGGCTTATACGGGGCCAGCCGGCTCCTGCGCAAGTTTCCGCCCCGCGTTAGCGGCAACAACCTCAGCCGCGATCATGCAACGGCGATGGGACCGCTTCGTTCAGGGCGATTGCCTCGAATCCGGACGGCCGATAGACAAACCCCGCCAGCCGGCAGCGAACGCCGTCGGTGGCCGCGATCAGCCAGAGGAAATTCTCTTCCGCCGCGCCCGAAAAATCATGCGGCGAGGGCTGCGGGTCTCCATTGGGATGGGAGTGATAGCAGCCGATGATGCCGTGCCCACGCGCCCTCGCGGATTTTTCCGCCGCCACGCGATCGGCGGGATCAATTTCAAAACGATCCGCCGCCGCCGCAAGATTGCGCGCCGGATAGAGCGCCGTGGCGAAAAAACCTTCTCCGTCAGGGGCGCCCTCGATCAGTCCGCAACATTCCCGGGGAAAAGCGGTTTTCGCGGCGGCCATGATTTCGCCAGCAAGGGCGGCCGGAAGAACAAGCCTCACTTCGGACCGTCTTTCACCCGCCCCACGAGCCTGGCCGTGGAAAGGTCGAATATCTCCACTTCGCCGCCCGCCGGCGTCTGGACATGCAATATCAGTTTTCCGGAATCCGTTGAGGCAGAGACTATGTGCGACCCAGGCGCCAGCGTCACATTGGCTGCGGCCCCCGCAGGGGCAGGCTGGCCGGACTGGTAAATCCTGTATTGGCGGACCATCCCCGCCGCCACGGCGATCAGCGCCACCACCAGCAGGACAGAAAGAATGATGACGGCGGCCATCGCGGCGCGATAGGTTCCGCTGCGCTTTGGATCAGCCTTGTTTATGTCCGACACCCAACACTCCACTCAAATCTGCGCCGTCACGCCGGAACAGGCCGGCCAGCGGCTGGACCGCGTTTTGGCGGCCCTGTTGCCGGATCTCAGCCGTTCGCGCCTTCAGGAATTGATCGGCAAGGGCGAGGTCGTGCTGGGCGGCAGAACGATAAGAGACCCCAACCACCGGGTCAAAGGGGGCGAAACCTGCAGCGTGACGATGCCGCCTGTGATTTCGACGCGCCCGCGCGGGCAGGATATTCCCCTTTCGGTGGTCTATGAAGACAAGGACTTGATCGTGATCGAAAAGCCCGCCGGGCTGGTGGTGCATCCGGCGGCGGGCAATCCCGACGGAACCCTGGTCAACGCGCTGATTGCCCATTGCGGCGAAGACCTGATCGGCATTGGCGGGGAAGCGCGGCCGGGTATCGTCCATCGCCTGGACAAGGACACATCGGGCCTGCTGATCGCCGCGAAAAACGAGCGGGCGATGGGAAGCCTGGCCAAGCAGTTCGCCAAACATACCATCGAACGCGCCTATCACGCCGTGGTGTGGGGTGCGCCGCGCGCCGGCAACGGCGTGATCGAGGGCCAGATCGGCAGAAGCCCCTTCGACAGGAAACGCATGGCGGTGCTCCGCGGCGGCGGCAAGACGGCGCGCACCCGCTATCGCGTGGTGGAGATATTCGGCCCTGCCGAGCGGCCGGTCGCCTCGCTGGTCGAGTGCCGGCTGGAAACCGGACGCACCCATCAGATTCGGGTGCATCTGACCCATCTGGGTCATCCGTTGATCGGTGACCCCCAGTATGGCCGGGCGCGGCAGGCGCCGCGCGCAAAATCGCCCACCGAGGCCGCCGCGTTTACGCTGGCCACCAACTTTTCCCGCCAGGCCCTGCACGCTTTTGTGCTGGGATTTCAACATCCTACCCTGCACAAGACTATGCGTTTTGAATCCCCCTGGCCGGCCGATTTCGCAGAGCTTGTTGCGGCCCTGCGTGGCTTGAATAATCCTTAAACCCATCCCATCTCTTTGGGTTGCGGGGCCACTATCCATGACGTTGGACGTTAAGGTCCGCGTGCCCAGACGCGGCAACGCGAGACAAAGGGGGTTTGAGTGAGCAGTCGCGGCCTTCCCGCGCTTTCCGGCGACAGCGGTCTTTCGCGCTATCTCACCGAGATTCGCAAGTTTCCACTTTTGTCGCCGGAAGAGGAATATATGTTCGCCAAGCGCCTCAAGGAGCATGGCGATGCGGAAGCGGCCCGCCGCCTAGTCACCTCGCATTTGCGCCTGGTTGCCAAGATCGCGATGGGTTATCGCGGCTATGGCCTGCCGGTGTCCGAAATCGTATCCGAAGGCAATGTCGGCCTGATGCAGGCGGTGAAGCGCTTCGACCCCGACAAAGGCTTCCGGCTCGCGACATATGCGATGTGGTGGATCCGCGCCTCGATTCAGGAATATGTGTTGCGCTCGTGGAGCATGGTGAAGCTGGGCACGACGGCGGCGCAGAAAAAACTCTTCTTCAATCTGCGCAAGGCCAAATCCAACATCGGCGCGATCGAGGAAGGCGACTTGACCCCCGCGCACACCACCAAACTGGCCGATCAGCTGGGCGTCAGCGAACGCGAAGTAACCGACATGAACCGGCGCCTGTCGGGCCCGGATTCTTCGCTCAACGCGCCGCTCAGGAGCGAATCGGAAAGCGAATGGCAGGACTGGCTGGCCGACGATACCATGGACCAGGAAACCCGCATGGCGGAACGCGAGGAGCTTGGCGACCGTCACAACCTGCTCACCAATGCCATGGATACGCTGACCGAGCGCGAGCGGGACATCATCCAGGCTCGCCGGTTGCAGGATGAACCGGCAACGCTGGAGGATTTGTCGCAGAAATACGGCGTCTCGAGAGAAAGGGTGCGGCAGATCGAAGTGCGCGCCTTCGAGAAGCTGCAAAAGGCGATGGGCGGAGCAGCGGCCAGCGCGTAGCGATTGCCTAGCGGCAGCGTAGCGGCGATGCCGCACGACCATTAAAAGAGAAAGCGTCTGCTGGCGCCTAGCATCGGCGCGCCTCCCAGGGTGCAACGATCCGTGAAGTGACTAGATCCCGCGATTGGGATCGATCTTGCGATCCGGCACAATTCTCGGTGGTTGATTTTCGCTGTCCACAGCTTCATTTTCGTCGGCATCATCCACAATACCTTGGTCGAACTGGGCCATGCCGTCTTCCAGGTAATCGCCGAGCAGCGGCAGGCCGATCAGATATTCCGCGGCGCGCCTGCCATGTTCCGACTTCGCCGTGCTCACCGCCTCGTCCCATTCTTCCAGATCGTAAGTCCCGCGGCCCAGCCAGGCCAAAGCAACCAATTCGGCGCGTTCGTCCTCGTTCAGTTCCCGGATCGCGCCCGCGAGTTCCTCACGCGTGGCATCGCCCGGCTTGTCTTCCAGGACATCGGCATTGCCGTCATCATTCGCGTTGGACCCTGAATCCGGATCGCTGTCGCTTTCCTTGACGTCGAATTCGCGCGCTTTCTCGATGATGAAGGCCAGTTTGTCGCTGGCGATATCGAGAACCGGCGAGCCCGGTGTTTGCGCGGCGATAACCATGATTTTCCCTGCGTTTTTTTGTCTGGGGGAAACGCGCGAACCTCTTGCTATGTTCCATGTTGACGGGAAGGCCGCCATCGCCCAGTATCGGCGCGGGCCACGCTCCCCCAACGGAGCGCTATCATTCTGGAAGGAATGAATCGTCATGATGGAAGTTGCCAAACCGGCTGTGCGTCCCGCGCGGCCTTTTTTTTCGTCCGGACCATGCGCCAAGCGCCCCGGCTGGACGCCCGAAGTCCTCAAAAACGCGCTGGTGGGACGCTCTCACCGCTCCAAGCCCGGCAAAGCCAGGCTGAAGGATGCGATTGAACGCACCCGCAGGATTCTGGGCATTCCCGCCGAATACAGGATCGGCATCATGCCGGCTTCGGATACCGGCGCCATGGAAATGGCAATGTGGTCGCTGCTGGGACCCAGGGAGATCGACATCTTCGCCTGGGAGAGTTTCGGCGAGGATTGGGTCGCCGACACGGTCAAGCAGCTCAGGCTGAAGGCCGAGGTGCACAAGGCCGGTTATGGCAAGCTGCCGGAATTGAAGATGTCGAACAGCCGCGATGTGGTGTTTCTTTGGAATGGCACCACCTCGGGCGTCCGGGTGCCCGATGGCAACTGGATCGCCGCCGACCGCGAAGGTATCACCATTTGCGACGCCACCAGCGCCGCTTTTGCCATGGACCTGCCCTGGGAAAAACTCGATGCCACCACTTTCTCGTGGCAGAAAGTCTTAGGGGGAGAAGCCGCGCATGGCATACTGGTTCTCTCGCCCAGGGCCGTGGCGCGGCTGGAGAGTTACACGCCGGCCTGGCCGATGCCGAAAATATTCCGCATGACCAAGGGCGGCAAAATCGTCGACGGCATATTCGAGGGCGAGACCATCAACACCCCTTCCATGGTGGCGGTGGAAGATTATCTCGATGCCCTTGCCTGGGCCGATAGTGTCGGCGGACTCAAAGGCCTGATTGCGCGCGCGGGAGCCAACGTCAAGGTGCTGGCCGACTGGAGCCGCAAGTCAGGCTGGGCGGATTTCCTGGCCGGGAATGAAGCCATCCGCTCCAACACATCGGTCTGCCTCAAGATTGCCCATCCCTGGTTCGCGGGCCTCACCGAGGACGCCCAGGCCGAGGCCGCCAAAAAGATCGCCACACTGCTGGAGAAAGAAGGCGTGGCGTTCGATATTGCCAGTTATCGCGCGGCGCCGCCGGGCCTGCGCATCTGGTGCGGGGCAACGATCGAGAAAAGCGATCTCGAAGCCTTGACGCCCTGGCTCGACTGGGCCTTCGCCCAAGTCAAATCTGTCTGATCCCTCTGAAAAGTTTGGTGGAGTATTCCATGCCCAAGGTTCTTATTGCCGACAAGCTTTCTCCTGCCGCCGTCGCCATCTTCAAGGATCGGGGAGTCGAGGCCGATGTGAAATCCGGTCTGTCCAAGGAGGAACTGCTCAAGATCGTGGATCAATATGATGGCATCGCCATCCGTTCAGCCACCAAGATCACCGCCGATGTTCTCAAGGCGGCCAAGAATCTCAAAGTGATCGGCCGCGCCGGGATCGGGGTGGACAATGTGGATATGCCCGCCGCGACCGCCGCGGGCGTGATCGTGATGAACACGCCGTTCGGCAATTCCATCACCACCGCCGAGCACGCCATCTCCCTGATGCTGGCGCTGGCGCGCGAACTGCCCGCCGCCAACGCCTCCACCCAGGCGGGAAAATGGGAAAAGAACCGTTTCATGGGGGTGGAGATCACCGGCAAGGTGCTGGGCCTGATCGGCGCGGGCAATATCGGCGCTATTGTTGCCGACCGGGCGCGGGGCCTGAAGATGCGAGTGATCGCCTACGATCCCTTCCTGTTGCCGGAGCGGGCCGAGAATCTTGGGGTGGAGAAGGTGGAGCTGAACGACCTTCTGGCGCGGGCCGATTTCATCACCCTGCATGTGCCGATGACGCCGGAAACCAAAAACATACTTTCGGCCGATGCCATCGCCAAAACCAAGAAGGGCGTGCGCATCATCAACTGCGCCCGCGGCGGATTGATCGATGAGTACGCTCTGAAGGCCGCATTGGATAATGGCCATGTCGCCGGCGCGGCGCTGGACGTTTTTGCCACGGAGCCCGCCACTCAGAATATCCTTTTTGGCAGCGAGAAACTTGTGGCGACACCGCATCTGGGCGCCTCGACCAACGAAGCCCAGGAAAATGTGGCATTGCAGGTGGCCGAACAGATTTCCGATTTTCTCCTGACAGGCGCCATCACCAACGCACTCAACATGCCGTCCATTTCAGCAGCGGACGCCCAGAAGGTGCGGCCCTGGATCACCCTGGCAGAGAAGCTGGGATCTTTTGCCGGCCAGCTCACCGGGACCAGCATGACGGCGGTGGAAATCACCTATGAGGGTAGTGCCGCCGCCCTCAATACCCGCGCCCTCACCCAGGCGGCCTTGGCCGGCCTGCTCAAGCCCATGCTGGCCGAAGTCAACATGGTCAATGCCCCCGTCATCGCAAAGGAGCGCGGCATCAAAGTAAGCGAGACCCGCCGCGACGCCCAGGGCATCTATGAAGGCTACATCAAGATTGCGGTCGTTACGAAGAACGACAGTTCGCGCCGGGTGGCTGGCACGGTATTCTCCGACGGCCGCCCCCGCATCATCCAGATCAAGGATATCAACCTGGACGCGGAGTTCGCGCCGCGCATGCTGTATGTCGTCAATGAGGACAGGCCGGGCTTTATTGGAAGGCTGGGAACGCTGCTCGGCGATGCCTGTATCAATATCGCCAGCTTCACGCTTGGCCGCAGCGCCCCGGGCCAGGACGCGATCTGCCTGGTCGAGGTCGATGGCGAAGTGCCGCAAAGCGCCATCACCGCCATCACCAAACTGCCCCAGGTGCGGATGGCCAAGGCGCTGACATTCTAGAGCGAAAGGCGGGGGAACGGTCAGGCGCCCTTTCCCGACCGGATGGATTCGTGATGCCGGATCACTTCCTTGACCACAAAGGCCAGGAACTTTTCCGCAAAATCCGGATCGAGCTTGGCGTCCCCGGCCAGGGCGCGCAGCCGGGCGATCTGCGCCGCCTCCCGCGCCGGATCGGCGGGCGGCAAGTCGTGCCGGGCCTTGTAGACGCCAACCGCCTGGGTGCATTTGAAGCGCTCCGCCAGAAGATGGATCAGCGCCGCGTCGATATTGTCGATGCTGTCCCTGAGCCGCAAAAGTTCCGGATGCCCTGTCATACCGCACTCCCTCAACTGCCCGCTTTTGCGGCAGATTGTTCCCGCCTTTACCCTCTCTCTTAAGGTAAAGCGACGATCCACGCCAAGCGTAGCGCGATTTTGTGCAGTGCATGAACGCTTTTTGGGGACAGGTCTTTAGCCCTACCCTATAGTGACCCCGAGCATTGTGGGGGCATGGCTCGCGCACCGGGCGACAGATTCGGGCTGCAGTCCTGTGGGGCGGATGGATCTGAAAAGGCTGGTATCGGTTTGCGCTGTCGGCTTTCTGGCCGCGGGCTGCGCCTCTTCCAACAATCAGGAAGCGGCGACCGCGGACGATCCGCTGGAGCCGATGAACCGCTACTTTTTCGATTTCAACCAGAAGCTCGATCGCAACGCGGCGCTGCCGGCGGCGACGTTTTATACCTCTGCGATGCCGAACCCGGCCCGTCGCAGCATCCATAACTTCCTCGACAATCTGGGCGGGCCGGTCACTGTCGTGAACGACCTTCTGGAAACCCAATTCGCCAATGCCGGCAGGGCGGCGGCGCGTTTTGCCGTCAACACTACCGTCGGTGTGGCAGGGATTTTCGATGTGGCGGACGGTTGGGGCCTGCCCGGCCGCGACCGCGACTTCGGCGAAACGCTGGGCACCTATGGCGTACCGCAAGGGCCCTATCTGGTGCTGCCCTTTCGCGGTCCCACCGCGGTGCGCGACCTGAGTGGCAATTACATAGACGGCTTTTTTTCGCCGCTCTATTACTGGCATGTCCAATATACCGGCAAGCAATATATCGGCCTGATCAAATCCACCATCGGCTCGGTGGATAATCGCTCCCAGAATATCGTGACCTATCGCGATATCGAACGCGCCTCGGTGGATTTCTACGCCACCATGCGGGATTATTATCGCCAGCGCCGGCAGCGTCAGGTGGAAGACAAGTCGGCGCCTACCGCGGAACTGCCTGACTTCTAGTTTTATCCGGCCAGCCTTTTAGAACCGGGCGAAACAGGGTAAGGCTCTCGCCATGCCCATCATCGAGCGCATTGTCACTTTCTGTTGCCGCCATGCCGCCATGACGGTCCTGGCGGCGGCGCTACTGACGCTTAGCGCGAGCCTGTTCACATCGGCCCATTTCGCCATGAACACGAACAGCGAACAACTGATCTCGGCCAAGGCCGGTTGGCGCAAGCGCGAGATCGCCTTTGACGCCAAATTCCCCGGGCAATCCAACCTGATCGCCGTGGTGATCGATGGGGCAACTCCGGAGCTGGCAGAATCCGCCGCCGCGTCGCTCTCCGCCCGCATCGCGGCGAACAAGGCGCTGTTTCCAGGCGTGCGCCGTCCCGATGGCGGTGCTTTTTTCGATCACAATGCCATGCTGTTCCTGCCCCTGGCCGATGTGCAGACGACCATGCAGCAATTGTTCAAGGCCCAGCCCTTTCTGGGCGCCATGGCGGCCGATCCCTCGCTTCGCGGCATCCTGGACAGTCTTTCCACCGCACTGCTGGGCGTGACATCCGGCCAGGCGAATCTCGCCGATCTGGACGCGCCGATGACGCGCTTCGAGGACAGTTTTTCGGCCGCGGCAAACGGCCAGGTCAAATATCTTTCCTGGCGCTCCCTGATCACTGGCGCGCCGCCGCGCCCCGAAGAATTGCGCCGCTTTATCGAGGTCCAGCCGGCGCTGGATTTCAACGCCCTCGAGCCCGGCAAAAAGGCCAGTGACGCCATTCGCGGCGCGGCCCGCAGCCTTGGCCTGACACCGGAAAACGGAGTAAGGGTACGGCTTACCGGCGATGTGCCCTTGTCGGATGAGGAGTTTGGCACCCTTACGGACCGGGTCTGGCTGATGGGCGGGGCAATGCTGGGCGGGGTGCTTTTGACCCTGTGGCTGGCCTTGCGCTCCTTCAAGCTGATCTTCGCCATCCTGGTGACCCTGGTGGTTGGCCTTGCCGTGACCATGGCATTGGGTCTTCTGGCTGTGGGCGTGTTCAACATCATTTCCATTGCCTTCATCGCGCTGTTCGTGGGCCTGGGAGTGGATTTCGGTATCCAGTTCTCGGTGCGCTACCGCAGCGAGAGATTCCACCAGCCAGATTTGGCCAAGGCGCTATGCCATACCGGGCGCAGCGTCGGCGTGCCGCTGGCGCTGGCGGCGCTGGCAACGGCGGTCGGGTTCTTCTCGTTCCTGCCGACGGAATACACCGGCGTCGCCGAGCTGGGTTTCGTCGCCGGCATCGGGATGATTGCGGCGTTTCTTACCAGCATCACCCTGTTGCCCGCGCTTTTGATGCTGCTCAGGCCCGGGGCGGAAGGCGAGGATGTGGGCTTTGAAAGCCTGGCGCCCCTCGATGCCTATCTGACCCGCCAGCGCAAGCTGGTGCTGCGGATCGCGGCATTGGCTGGAACCGTGGCGCTGGTGCTGACGGTTTTTCTGCGCTTTGATTCCAACCCGCTGGACTTGCGCAGTCCCGAGGTAGAATCCGTCTCGACTCTGTTCGATTTGATGAAGAATCCCGAAACCTCTCCCAACACAATTGACGTTGCTGCGCCGTCGCAGGCAGCGGCCGATGCGCTGGCGGCAAAAATGGCAGGCCTTCCGCTGGTCGCCCAGGCGTTGACCCTTTCAAGCTTCATTCCCGAGGACCAGGATCGCAAAATCGCGCTTATCGCCGATGCCAACAGCCTTTTGGATTCGACGCTCAATCCCTTTGAGGTCAAGCCCCCGCCCGGCGATGCCGATATCAAGGCCAGCCTGGCCGCCACCGCCGCCAAACTGCGCCTTGCGGCGGGAAGCGATCCGGGCAAATCCGCCGCGGATGCGCGCCGTCTGGCCGAAGCCCTGGCCAGGCTGTCCGACGGCGGGCCCGACAACCGCGCCCGCGCCACCAAGGCCTTTGTTCCAGGACTGCAGACCCTGTTGCGGCAATTGTCGGACTCGTTGACGCCGCAGAGAATGACTTTGGCCGGCATTCCCCCAGACATGCGGGCTGAATGGCTGGCATCGGATGGAAGCGCGCGGGTGCAGGTCTTCCCCAAAGACACCAGCAACGATCCGGCCGCGTTGTCGGCCTTTAGTGACCAGGTGCTGGGCGTGGCCCCCGAGGCCACCGGAGCGCCCATTTCAATCCGTGAATCCGGACGCACCATCGTCAGCGCATTTCTGGAGGCGGGCATCCTGTCCTTCATCGCCATCATCATCCTGCTTGCGGCGGTCCTGAAGCGCGCCAGCGACGTGCTGCGCACCCTTGTGCCGCTGGTGCTGGCGGGTTTGCTGACCTTGGGAAGTTGTGTGGCGCTTGACCTCAAGCTCAATTTCGCCAACATCATCGCCCTGCCGCTGCTGCTTGGCATTGGCGTCGCCTTCAACATCTATTTCGTAGTGGCCTGGCGGGCCGGAGCAACGAGCTTTCTGCCTTCGGCGCTGACGCGGGCGGTCATCTTCTCCGCCCTCACCACGGCCACGGGATTCGGAACATTATGGCTCAGCAAACACCCCGGCACAGCCAGCATGGGGGAGTTGCTGATGATCTCGCTGGCCTGGACGCTGGTGACCACGCTTTTCGTGTCGCCGGCGATGCTGGGTCCGCCGCCGCCGCGCGAACAGCGGGCGCATGAGAAACTGATTTAGCCGTTCAGCTGCTGATCCGCCAGCGCGTCGATCTTCTTGGCCAGGCCTTGCGGGCCGCCGCTGGCAAGGGTGGCGGAAAAATCGGCCCGCTTCTGGGCCATCGTGCTGATGTTGCCGGCCAGAAAAACATCCAGGATCTTCCAATTATCGCCCGCCTGATGCAGCCGATAATTGAACGCGGTGGCGTCGCCGCTGGCCAGCTTCATGCTGGATTTTACGAATTTGTCGGTACCGCGCTGGGCGACCACGGGATCCACGGTGAATTTCTCGCCGCCATAGGAACTGAAATTGCGCGCATAATTGGCAATGGTCATGCGCTCAAAGGCGTCTGTCAGCACCTTCTGGTCCGCCGCCGAAATCGACGCCCAGCTGGGCCCCACCGACAATGCCGTCATTCCGGGAAGGTCAAAATCCTGTTCGATAGCGGGCTTGAGCTTGTCAAAGCGGCTTTTGGCGCTGCCGCCGGCCTTCATGCTGGCGGTGAGGACATCATAAAAATTCTGCACCGAAGCCGCGGCCGGATCGGCGGTGCCTTCTGCCCCTGCCGGGGCGACACAAACCAGAAGAGCGAAAGCAGATGCCCGGACGATACGTTTCATGAAAATGCCTCTTGCCAATGTTCCGCTGGAAAAACGCACAAGCTTTGATATTGCTTCGCCAAAAGGGCAAAATTAAGAAGCCGTCAGGCTTCCCGGTCCAGCAAAAATAGAGGCAGTCCCGATAATTCTGGCGATTGGACGGCGTATGGGCCCAGCGCGGCAATGGCGGCCTGGGCGCGCTTTTCCGCTTCGGCGCGGGCGCCCTTTACGCCCAGTAGCGTCACCAGCGTCGCCTTGCCCATTTCGGCATCCTTGCCCACAGCCTTGCCTGTCTTCTCGGCCGTCGAGGTGACATCCAGAAGATCGTCGGTGATCTGAAACACCACCCCCATCTCGCGGGCATAGGCGCGCAGGCGGGCGCGATCTTCTGGCGAGGCCTTGCCGAGAATGGGTCCAGCCTCGCAGGAAAATTCGAACAGCTGGCCGGTCTTCAGGCGCTGGAGATTGACCACATCATCGACGCCAAAGCTTTTCGTCGCCAGCATGTCGATCACCTGCCCGCCGATCATGCCGTTGTGGCCGGCGGCCTCAGCCAACCGCGCCACCAGCGCGATGCGCACCGCCGGATCGGAATGGGTTTTCTGATCCGCGAGTATCTCAAATGCGATGGTGAGCAGCGCATCGCCGGCCAGCACCGCCGTCATCTCATCAAAGGCGATATGCGTGGTGGGGCGGCCGCGCCTGAGATCGTCGTCGTCCATGCACGGCAGATCGTCATGCACCAGCGAATAGGTGTGCAGCACCTCGATGGCGCTGCCCACGCGAAGGCTATGGGCATCATCCACCCCAAACAGCCGGGCCGAATGGAGCACCAGGAATGGCCTTAGCCGTTTGCCGCCCGCGAAGGTGGCATAGCGCATCGCCTCCTGGACCCGGCCCTGGGGGCCATGGGGGCTGGGCAGCACGCTTTCCAGCATCGAATCCACCGCCTTGGCCGAGGCGGCAATGGCCCGGGGCAGGCTTTCGGCGCGGCTGGAGGCGGGCTCCCCAGCCATTTTATTGTTCATCGTCATTGCCCCATTTTTTGCCCGTATGGCCGGATAGGCCCCAAATCCAGCGCGAATTCCTTAACCGGGACTGGCTATAAGGCAATCTGGTACCCCTTCCACCCCCAAATCAACGATTTTTCGGGCCGATTCGGCGGGCCAGACGGGTTTCTGACAAATAAGCCACAGGGAACCGCCCCTCCCGGTTTTGGCCCTTCCGGGGAAGGGGTTGAATGGGGTATCCCGATGCGGGAAACTGCTGATTGCTGCGTTGCACAGTGCCTCAATCTATTGGCCTCCGGCCAAGTGGGCAGCGGCGGCGCTATAAGGAGTTCAATGCGAGTCATTCTTGCCCAGCCGCGCGGCTTTTGTGCTGGTGTCGTGCGCGCCATCGATATCGTGGAGAAGGCGCTCGACAAGTATGGCGAGCCCGTCTATGTGCGCCACGAGATCGTGCACAACAAGCATGTCGTCAATACCCTGAAAAACAAGGGCGCGCGTTTTGTCGAGGAACTCGATGAGGTGCCTGAAGGCGCCGTGACGGTGTTCAGCGCCCATGGCGTGCCGCAGTCCGTCGTCAAGACCGCCCAGGATCGCGGGCTGCCGGTGCTGGATGCCACCTGCCCGCTGGTCTCCAAGGTGCACAATCAGGGCAAGCGCTATGTCAGCCATGGCCGCACGCTGATTCTCATTGGACACGCCGGCCACCCTGAAGTCGAAGGCACCATGGGCCAGGTCGGCGCGCCGGTGCATCTGGTGCAATGCGAGGCCGATGTCGCCGGGCTGCCCATCCCGGTGGACAAGCCGGTCGCCTATATCACCCAGACCACGCTTTCGATTGACGACACCAAGGGCATCATCGCCGAGCTGAAGAAACGCTTCCACGACATTGTCGGCCCGGAAACCAGCGACATCTGCTACGCCACGCAGAACCGCCAGACCTCCGTGCGCGAACTGGCCAAGGTCGCCGATGTGATCCTGGTGGTGGGCGCCAAGAACTCCTCCAACTCCAATCGACTGCGGGAAATCGGGATCGAGGAGGGCGTGCCCTCCTATCTGATCGCCGATGGCAGCGAGCTCGACCCCGACTGGGTGCGCGGCAAATCGGTGGTGGGGCTTACCGCCGGCGCCTCCGCGCCGGAAAGCCTGGTGCAGCATGTCATTGACGCGCTGGGCGAGATTGAACCCGTGAATGTGGAACAGATGGACGGCAAGAAGGAACATATCGAGTTCCGCCTGCCCGTCGAGTTGAGGGTTTAATATGGGACTCCCGGCAAGGCAGGCCGCCAAGATCGGCGCCTATGTGATGAAGCAGCATCTGACGGGGAAAAAGAAATATCCCCTGGTGATGATGCTGGAACCGTTGTTCCGCTGCAACCTGGCCTGCGCCGGCTGCGGCAAGATCGATTATCCCGATGAGATCCTGAACCAGCGCCTGTCGGTGCAGCAATGCATGGACGCGATTGACGAATGCGGCGCACCGGCCGTCTCCATCGCTGGCGGCGAGCCCCTGCTCCACCGCGACATGCCGGAAATTGTGAGGGGATTCATCGAACGCGACAAATTCGTGATCCTCTGCACCAACGCGCTGCTGATCTCCAAGAAGATCGATCAATATACCCCGCATGAGAATTTCACCTGGTCCATCCACCTGGATGGCGACCGGGAGATGCACGACAAGTCGGTTTGCCTGGACGGCACCTATGACAAGGCGATCGCCGCGATCAAATTGTGCAAGGAGCGGGGCTTCCGTACCCAGATCAATTGCACTCTGTTCGACGGCGCCGATCCCGACCGCACCGCCAAATTCTTCGACGAGATGATGGCGATGGGGCTGGACGGCATCACGGTATCGCCCGGCTACGCCTATGAGCGCGCGCCCGACCAGCAGCATTTCCTCAACCGCGAACGCACCAAGAAGATGTTCCGCGAGATTTTCGCCCGCGGTCATGGCGGCAAGGATTGGGCGTTCACCCAGTCCAGCCTGTTCCTGGACTTCCTGGCCGGCAACCGCAGCTATGAATGCACGCCCTGGTCCATGCCGCTCCTGACCGTGTTCGGCTGGCAGAAGCCCTGCTATCTGCTGGGTGAAGGTTACGCCAAGACGTTTGCCGAACTGATGGAAGGCACCGAGTGGCAGAAATACGGTGTCGGCAATTACGAAAAATGCGCCAACTGCATGGTGCATTGCGGCTTTGAAGGCAGCGCGGTGAAGGACAGCACGCGCAATCCGCTTCAGATTTTGCCGATCCTGATGCGTGGGGTGAAAACCGAGGGACCGATGGCCCCCGATATCGACCTGTCGAAACAGCGCCCGGCGGAATTCGTCTTCGCCCGCCATGTCGAACACAAAATGTCGGAGATCCGCACCGGCCGATCAAATACCACAGAGTCCAGCACCACAGAGGTCGCGGCAGCGGAGTAGTGCCGCGAAAGCCCTGTTCGCGGTGAAGCCGGTTCTGATCAGGGCCGGAATTTGCAGCGGATTTTTCGCCACCGACCACAGCACACCGCTGAGAGCGATGCCGCCGTCCGGCGTCATTGCCACCAGCGCGGCCGGCGGCAGAATGTGAGACGCGTCGTCGGAAATCACCCGCAAACCCGCCAGCTTCAGGCCACGCACGGCGGCGAAACGCGCCGCCACATGAGATTCCATATCCACCGCCAGCGCCCCGCTCGAGTCATAAAGCGCAGCCTTGCTTTGGGCATCCTTCAGGATCGCCCCGCTGCCCGCCAGAGGCCCCTGGTGCGCGCCGGGCAGTTTCGCCGCCAGCGCCACCCGCCAGAGACTATCGCAGCGCCAGACCTCGTTTCCAAAAAATATCCGGTCGGCGATGACCACCTCGCCCACCTTCAGGTGGGGCGAGAGCGCGCCTGCCAGGCCGATGGAAATCACGCCGGTGATGTCGCCATGCAGGGCTTCCAGTTTTCCCGCCAAGGCCAAAGCATCGCCGCCACCCGCCACGGCCACCACGCCAGGACCGCCCGCGATTTCGGCTTCGCGCTTCAGGCCGGTGACGGCGAGGATTGTCACAAGCCGTACTCGACCCGGCGGGAATTGCCGCTTTTGAGATTGCGGTAGCGCGCCAGCGCCCAGAGCGGAAAGAATTTCGGATAGCCGTGATAGTTGAGATAAAACACGCGGGGAAATCCGCCGCCGGTATAATGCGCCTGGTCCCACAGCCCGTCCGGCTTCTGCTGGGCGAACAGCCAGCCGATGCCACGCGCCACCGAAGGATGATCCACTTCGCCCGCCGCCATTAACCCCAGAAGCGCCCAGGCGGTCTGGGAGGCAGTGGACGGCGCGGGTTCATAGCCTTTGTAGTCCAGCTTGTAGCTGTCGCAATTCTCACCCCAGCCGCCATCCGGATTTTGAATCTGGATCAGCCAATCCGCACCGCGTTTCATCACGGGATGATCGGGCGCCATCCCCGCGCCATTCAGTCCGGCCAGCGCCGACCATGTGCCGTAAATGTAATTGACGCCCCAGCGCCCGAACCAGGAGCCGTCTTTCCTCTGGGTGTTGATGAGATAGTCCACACCAGCCTGTAGCCGCGTTTTGTCGCCGCCCAATTGCGCGATCATGCCGACACAGCGGCCCGAGACATCCTCGGTGGGCGGATCGAGCAGCGCGCCATGATCGGCGAAGGGAATGTTGTTGAGGTAATAATAGGAATTGTCGGCGTCAAAAGCGCCCCAGCCGCCATTGCGGCTTTGCAGCCCCTCAACCCATTCGGCGCCCCGGGCGATGGCGGTGTCGTAGCCGCCCCCGCGCGCCGGAGGCGCGCCATCAGACAACATCAGCCCGTGTTTCTGCGCCCGGTCCATCGCCATCACCACAACGGCCGTGTCATCGAGATCGGGATAAAAATCATTGCGATATTGAAAGGCCCAGCCGCCCGGCCGCACATCTGGCCTTTGCTCCGCCCAGTCGCCCTTGACGTCCAGCACTTGCAGCGGCTTCAGCCATTGAAGGCCACGCGCGGCGGCCTGCTCGGCGCGCGCATCGCCTGTTTCCAGAAGGGCATGCGCCACCAGGCCGGTGTCCCAGACCGACGAAAAGCAGGGCTGGCAATAGGCTTCGTCCTGCTTGATGACCAGAAGCTTCTCCACCGATAGCCGCGCAAGGACGCGGCCAGGATGCTCCGGCGGATAGCCGAGCAGATCAAACATCATCACGCTGTTGGCCATGGCGGGGTAGATCGCGCCCAGACCATCCTCGCCATTCAGGCGTTCGGTGGTCCAGGCACGGCATTTCTCGATGGCGCGCGCACGCAAGGGTTTTGGCCAGAACGGCTCGAATCGTTTCAGGCACCAATCCAGGGCGGTGAAGAAGGCCGACCAACCCGCGCTCTGATGCGGCGCGCGCGGCGAGGCCGCCGGCACACCCGCCACAAAGAGTTCGGGGATATGGATGCCGCGCGGATTTCTGGCCAACGGTTTTATCGCCGCCAGCACCAGCAGCGGCACAATCACGGTACGCGCCCAATAGCTCATTTTGGAGAGATGAATGGGAAACCAGCGCGGCAGCAGGATCAACTCCACCGGCACCGTGGGCACATTCGACCATGCGGTCTGGCCAAAGAGAGCCAGCAGGATGCGGGTAAAGACATTGGCCTTGATGGCGCCGCCCCGCGACCAGATCGCCTCGCGCGCCCGCGCCATGTGCGGCGCCTCGATATCGTCACCTATCATCTTGAGGGCAAAATAGGCTTTCACCGTGGCGGATATATCAAAGGCGCCGTCATGATACAGCGGCCAGCCGCCATGCGTGCCCTGGATGCGTCTGAGATAGACGCCGATCTTCCGTTCCAGTTCCAGGTTGGGCGTCTCGGCCAGATAATGCACCAGAAGGACATACTCCGCCGGAATGGTGGCGTCGGCTTCCAGCTCATAGACCCAATGGCCATCGCCCCGCTGCTCGCCCAGAATCGCTTCCGTAGCGGCGCGAATGCTGCCGTCCAGGGTGCTGAATTGGCCGGGCGAAAGCTGGTTCATCGGGCAACTATAGAGACAGATGCCGCAGCGCCAAAGCGGCCGCGGCTTCCCCCGAACGCACCGCGCCCTCAATCGTGGCGGGCAGGCCGGTGCCCGTCCAGTCGCCGGCCAGGAAAAAATTGCGCCAGCGCGTTTTGGTGGCGGGCCGGCTGGCATCCTCGGCGGGGGTGGCGGCGAAGGTGGCGCGTTTTTCTTTCACGATCTGCCATCTTGGCAAAGAGTTGGGCGGCAAGGCCGCGGAGATATTCAGCGCGCGCAACACGTCTGCCCACAGCGTCTCTGCCAATGCGTCACGGTCCCGGTCCACGATTGCGTCGGCAGCGGAAACGGTGACCGAAATGCGGTCCGCGAAACTGAATATCCATTCCGCGGTGCCGCCAATGACGCCCAGGATGGCGGGAACGCCCTTTTGCTTCAGAAGATCGGGGGGGGCGGGAAACTTGAAATGGGCATTGACGATACTGCGGAAGTTCGCCGGCGTCGCCAGTTTCGGCACCAGGTCCTTCGCCACCCAGGGCGGAACCGCCAGGATCACGGCATCCTGGCGCGTCAACGGCATGGTGGCATCGGGAAACTCCAGCGCGGCGGCGGCGCGTCCGCCAAAGGTTACGGCACGCAGCCGCTGATTGAAGCGGACTTCGGACCCGCGCCGGCGCAGAAATTCAAGCGCCGGATCGATAAAGGCCGCCGCCAGAGTCGGCGTGGCAATACGGGGACGATAAGCACGTCCACCTTTGGCCAGGGTTTCCTTCAGGATCGCTCCGGCAAGCCTGGCGGAAGCTTCTTTGGGTTCGGTGTTGAGGGCGGCCAGCAGGAAAGGATGCATCAGTCGGTCCCACAACGGCCCAGTGCAGGCCATCACATCGCCCACCGTCTGGCGCTTGCCGGCAAACAGCAACCGGAGATAAGCGGCGTATTCGACTGGACGTGTGCCGGGCACTCGTCGCGCCGCCGAACCAACCCACCACGGCAAGGGTCCTTCATTCGGTCTCAAGGTCCAGCGTGCGCCACTTTTCAAATCCACAAAATCGAACAGCGCATGATCCGGGCCCGACAGATTGGCCGCGGCGCCGATGCGATTCAGATAGGCGAGGATCGCATGGTTGCCCGACAGCATCAGGTGATTACCATTGTCGATCACGCCGTCGAAGCTGGGATCGAAGTAGGAACGGCAGCGCCCACCCGCCTGTCCCGCCGCCTCAAACAACGTGACCGCCACGCCGCGCGCCGCCAGATGGGTGGCGGCGGCCAGGCCGGAAAGCCCTGCCCCGATGACGATGCCCCGCTTGCCGTTTGTCACAGGAATTTCGAGCGCAGCACCAGGCCGAACAACCTGGCCTTGCTGAGCGAGACGCGGTGCCGCGGCGGCGCGAAACCGGATGCCTCCGTGGATTTGAGAATTTCCGAATAGACCGCGCCCATCAGCCATGGCGTGGCGATGCGGCCCTTGGGCCTCTGCGCCAAAATCGCCTGCGCCTTGTCGTAATGCTCATGCGCCAGCGCAGCCAGCTGGCGGCAGGCGACATCCACGCGCGGATCACACACAACCATTTCCGGATCCAGCGACTTGAACCCCGCCGCGAACAGATATTCCCGCGGCAGATAAAGCCGGCCGATGGCGGCGTCCTCGTCGACATCGCGCAGAATATTGGTCAGCTGCAAGGCGCGCCCAAGATGATGGGCCAATCTGAACCCCGGCCCCTCCTCCATCCCGAAAACCTTGATCGAGAGCCGGCCCACGGCGCTGGCCACCCGCTCGCAATAAAGGTCCAGGGTGGCAAGATCTGGAGCGACAATATCCTCGGCAACATCCATATCCATGCCGTCCAGGATGGTGCGAAAATCTTCTTTTCGAAGACCATAGCGCGCTACCGGGGACACCAGAAATGCCGTGGCGGCGGGAGGCGATCCCGCATAAAGCGCATTGAGATCGGCGCGCCATGCGTCCAGCTTCTGATGCCGTTCAGGCCTGGTGCCGACGCCGTCATCGGCAATGTCGTCCACTTTCCTGCAGAAGGCATAAATCGCGAACATGGCGTCGCGTTCGCGGGCCGGCATCAACCGCATGGCGGTATAAAAGGAACTGCCGCTGGCTTTTTTCCTGACCGCCCGGGCTTGCGGCGCGTTCGTGGTATCGCTCATGCGCCACCACGCGCGGTCAGGCGCCGGAAGGCGAAAAAAGGCAGCCTTTTGAGGAACAGCGCGGCGACCTTCATGCGGGAGTGATGCACATTTTCGGAGAGCGGGTCGCGGCGCATCAGTCTGGCGTTCAAATCTTCGGCGAGGGTTTGAATGAGATCGACTTCCAAGGCAAGCCTGCCATCGCGTATCTGCCGCGCAAAGCCTTTGGATTGTTGCAGCAAACCTGCATTTTTCCGGGCCAGGCCGGCGATCACGGCCTTCAGCGCCGGGCTGGCGGCAGGGGCCGCAAGGGCGTCTACGCCCACCTCTGAGAGGACATCATCCGGGATATAGACCCGGTTCAGGTCCCGGTAGTCCTTGCCGCAATCCTGCAGGTGATTGATCACCTGCAACGCCGCGCAGAGGGCGTCATTCGCGGGCCAGGTATCGCGGCTCTCGCCATGCACGTCGAGTACAAAGCGGCCCACCGGCATGGCCGAATAGCGGCAATAGTCCAACAAATCGTCCCAGTCGCGATAGCGCAATTTGGTGACGTCACGGCGAAAGGCTTCGAGAAGATCGAGGGCGTGTACGGGCGTGATGTCCCTCTCGGCCAGCACAGTGCGCAACGTCACGCCTTCCGGCGAGGCGTCGCTTTCGCCCATCAGGGTGGCGCGCATTTCTTCCAGCAGGCGCAGCTTTTCGGGCGCCGCCGCTATGGCATGGTCGGCGATATCGTCGGCAAAACGCACATAGCGGTAGAAGGCCAGCACCGGCGCGCGGTGCCGCGGCGCGATCAAAAAGGACGCCACGGGAAAATTCTCATCCTTGTGGCCTTTGCCGGACTGGAGCGTGTCCCCGCTCATGTCTTTTCGCTCCAGGCACTGTCCTTGGCCTGCGCCCGGCCCTTCCACATGCCGCCCCTTCCCGACCAATGCTGGATGGCGGAGTCGAGCGTAAAGCCGGCATAGAAAACCCCGATCAGGGGAAGTGCGATCCCCCAGAGCGGCGACAAGTGATAGAAGCGCAGGATCGGCTGGAACATCAGGATCATGATCAGCCAGGCCAGCCAGCCGGTCAGTTGCCAGGCATCCCAGGCGAACAGCGCCGTTATCACCGGCGCGACATAGACAAAAACCAGGCCGAGCAGCGTGCCCGCCAGCAACAATGGCGAATAATCCAGCTGGGCATAGGCCGAGCGCGACACCATCTGGCGGATTTCAGAAAATCGTTCATAGGGGCGCAGCGATACCGCCCTGTCGGTGAGGCCCAACCAGATGGGGCCATGCGCCTTCATGGCCCGCGCCAGGGCGCAATCGTCAATGATGTTGTGGCGAATGACGTCAAGGCCACCGGCCGCCTCCAGAGCAGAGCGCCGCGCCAGCATGCAGCCGCCCGCCGCCGCCGCGATGGGCCGGGCCGAATTGTTGACCGCGCCGAAGGGAAACAGCATGTCGAAGAAAAACACGAAAGCCGGAATCAGGAAATGTTCGGCAGCCGTGCGGCAGGACAGCCGCGCCATCAGCGAGACCAGTGCCATGCCACCCCCTTCCGCCCGCGCTACCAGCCGGGCCAGATTGTCGGGGCTATGCGCGATATCGGCGTCCGTGAACCAGAGATATTCGGGATTGAAACGCGCAGCCTGATCCGCGCCCTGCTTCATCGCCCAGAGCTTGCCGGTCCAGCCGGGCGGACGCAGCGCGCCGGATATCACGGTCAGTTTTTCAGAATTAAGGGATTTCGCCAGGCCACCGGTGCCGTCATCCGACTGATCGTCCACCACAATGACATGCAGTTGCCCAGGGTAGTCCTGGGTCAGCAGGCTGGCGATGCCGTGCCGGATCACATCGGCTTCATTGCGCGCCGGCACCACCGTGACCACCATGGGCCAGTGGGCGGGCGGCGGCGGCTCGCCCCGCGTATCGCGCTCATTCATCTGCCAGAACCAGTCCCGGCCCAGAAGCAGATAGAGCCAGATCGCCAGCGGCAGGACGCCGAAAAGAATTCCCGGAATCATTTGAGATATCCGTTGGCGCCGAACCAGGCGAGCGCATCCTCAAGCCCCTCGCCGTAAGGCCGCGCCCGGTATCCCAACTCGTCCCTGGCTTTGGCGGACGAGAAAAACATCCGGTAACGCGACATCCGCAAGGCATCGGCGGTGAGGAATGGTTCCTTGCCGGTCAGGCGCGCCACCATCTCGGCGCCGTAGGCGAGCGGAAAAAGAAGTCCGCGCGCCAATTTTATTTTCGGGGGCTTGCGCCCTCGCAGGCGTGCGATATCGCCCAGCATGGCCTCAAGGCTCACATCTTCTCCGCCCAGAATGTAATTCTGCCCGATCCGGCCTTTTTCCAGCGCTAGGAAATGACCTTCCGCCACATCGTCGACATGCACCAGATTAAGCCCGGTATCCACAAAGGCAGGCATCCTGCCCGTGGCGGCCTCGACGATCACCCGTCCGGTAGGCGTAGGCTTGATGTCCCGCGCTCCGATGGGCGTGGAGGGCGCGACGATGATGGCGGGCAGCCCCTTTTCCGCGATCAGCCGCTCAACTTCCCGCTCCGCCGCCCATTTGCTGCGCTTGTAGGCGCCGATAGCGCTTTCACGCGTGTGACGTGAGGTTTCATCCACGGCCTCGCCGTTGCCGGGTTTCAACGCCGCGACGCTGGATGTGTAGACGACCCGCTCCACGCCTGCGCTCAGTGCCGCCTCCATGGTGGCGCGGGCGCCATTCAAATTGTTGCGTTCGATCTCGGCGGAATCGCGCGCCCAAAGCCGGTAATCCGCCGCGACATGGAACAGATAGCGCGCGCCGGAAAGCGCGGCACGCATACTGTCTGCATCCCGCATGTCGCCGGTGACGAGCTCAACATCGATCCCCTTGATATTGGCCCGGGAGGCGGCAGGCCGCATCAGGACTTTGGTCTTGAAGCCGCGGGCGATAGCGGCCCGCGCCACCGCCGCGCCGACAAAGCCCGAAGCGCCCGTCACCAGTACCGTGTCGCTCACGAGGTGGGTTCCGCAAATACGTTTCGACTTTCGACAGCCTGCCAGTACAACAGCGCGGGCACGCCGATCACGATTTCACGCGCCCGCTTGAGCAATGAAACCGCCAGGCCCATCTCGGCCGGAAGTCCGAACAAGGGCGCCAGCATGGCGTAGCCCGCCTCCTGCACACCCACGGCCGCGGGCACAAATGCCGCAATGCTGCGAATGGTACAGAGCAGTGCTTCCAGGGCAATGGCATTGAGCAGACCGATATGCCCGCCGACCAGGCGGAAAGCGATATAAGTGCCGCCGCCCGCTCCGATCCAGGCGACCAGATGCAGCGCGGAGGATGCCGCCAGCCGCGACGGTGAGTCATAAAGCTCTTCAATGGCGGCGCGGAAAGAGACGCCTTGCTTTACCTGGGGAAAGAAGCGACCGGCGATTTTTTCGGCCAAGCCCGCCCCGCGCTTCTGCAGGAAAATCAGCAAACCGATGCCCGGCACCGCCAACAACAGCACCATCAGCATGGCTGTGGTCAGCGAGCCGCTACTTTGCAGATGGCGAAACTGGGTGAAGCCCATGCCCAACCCGAAGGCCAGGAATACCACCTGCGCCATAGCCTCAGTGGTGGCGTCGGCGGCGACGGATGCCGCGGCATAGCCGGTGTTCATGCCTTTCAGCACCATAAGCCGCGCCGCCGCGACCATGCCGCCCACCGGCGAAAAGGGCGAAATCTCGGCGATGGAATCGCGCACCAGCCGGGCAACATACAGCTCGGCGGCGGAACGTCTTGCACCCGGGGGCAGGATGAAGAACCAGGCAAAGGCCAGGGACACGAAGACCGCCAGCGCATAAAAACAGAGCAGCAAGAGCCCGCCGAAACCGGCGCGGGCAATGCTGGCGAACACCGCGTCAAAACCGATGGCCCAGATGAGATAGACGGCCGCGACCAGGCCCGCCAGCAGCGCAATGGCTACGCCGATCTTTGGTCCCCATTTCATCAGGGATCAGGCGGGCAGCGGCTTGGCGCGAAAACTCCATAGGCGCATGGCGCCCAGGGCGGTTTCGGCCAACTGGGGCAGGAAACTGGGGCGCAGCAATTCAGCATCGAAGGCGCCCATGCGGCGGCGATTTTCCGAATAGCAATCTTCCAGAAAGCGGCGGAAGGTGAATCCATCCAGGAACACCGAAGCCTGGGTGGCGGAAAATTCCTTGCCGTCGTTCAGGTCCTTGCCGCGTTTGGCGGTGCCGACCATGCGGCCCAGGGCCCGCATGTAAAAGCGGAAGCTGGTGAAAGGCAGCATCAGGCGGGTGAGAAAACCCTTCCGCGCCTGATTGTAAGCCATCCAATTGACGAAAAAGACGATGTGGCGGGTTTCCTCATACATCAGGGTTTCGAAGATGGTGAACATCTCCTTGGGCAGGAATTCCGACTGCATGGCGATCTTGAAAACGCCGAATCCCAGGAAGGAATCCATGCATTCGCCGAAGCCGAAATCCTTGAAGCGGGTTTCGACATTGTCGCTGACATCTTCCAGCGGGCGCTCGGCGGCATCAATGCCGTATTTCTGGATCATCACGCGGATCATCTTGGCATGCCGCGCTTCCTCGAAGCCCTGCAGCGCCACCGCCTCTTTCAACACCGGATCGGTGATGGTTTCGGTGAAGGCGGCGACGATCGCGCCCGCCCGCCGCTCGGTATAAAAAACCTCTTCCCAGAAAGGCACGGATTTGAGGCGCATGAGCGCGGCCTCATCCAGCTCCGGCCAGGGCAGCGTATCGGGATCGAACTCGGTGTAGGTCCGCAGGAAGTGGCTGCAGAATACGTCGCGATGTTCGGTTGAGCCGATTTTCATGAAACGGCTTTCTTTTTTGGCCCGATGAATTTGAGCGCCGCCATAACCCGAAGGGTTTGGCGCGCCATGAAGGGCACGAAGCGCGGCCGCTTGAGGCGCGCGTCATAAGGCGCCAGCCGCCGGTCGTTTTCCGACACGCAGATCGCGATCAATTCGCCCACATCAATGTCGGCGCCCAGCTGGCTGGCGCCGTTGACGGTAAAATTGTTGTCCTGCTGGCCGTTGGAAACATCGGAAGCGATGCCCACGCGCTCGTAAACCAGGAACGCCCACACTGCGAGCACCTTGAGTTCGAAATAGGGCCGGCGCCACCAGGGCATGTTGCGGCGATGCCAGGCGACCCAATTGACGAAGAACAGGATATGCCGCCCCTCCTCTTTCACCACCGGCTCGAATGTATCCACCAGTTCGGGCGGAAAATAGCCGGTATCCTTGGCCGCCTTGAACAGGCCGAAGGCAAAAAATGAATCGATGCATTCGCTATAGCCCGTGACCATGAAGGCCCATTCGGGGTTCTTCGGCCTTTCATAAACCGGCTCGGGCGCCAGCGTGATGCCATAAGCCTCGACCAGATTGGCCAGCACATGGCGATGGCGGCGCTCTTCAAAGCCGTTGAGCTCGATGGCTTTGCGCAGCAGGGGATCGGGCACGCTTTCGGCATAGGTGCAGACATTCAACCCGGCGCGGTTTTCGGTCTGCACCGCGATGTCCCAGATCGGCAAGGACGTAATGCGCTTTTCGGCGTCCGCGCTCAGTCGGGGCCAGTCCAGCACCGCCGGGCGATAGGGATCGAAGGTGTCGAGCAGGGTCTTGCAGAACAGCCTTTTATGTTCGTCGCTGCCCCATCGGATCGGGCCGTCACCCGGCCAGGCGCCGGTGTCGCGGGTCAAGTCGGGAGGAATGGCGAAGGCCGAACTGCTCATTGAAAAACTGCCTAAGTGGTTGAAATTTCAGCGGCGCCCACGCTTCGGGTTATTGTACCGGAAAGTCGCCAAAGCCGCCAAGGCGAATATCGCCCGCCTTTATCAGGGCCGCCATGCGCGGATCGGTCAAAGCGGCGAGTTCCGCGCCATAGGCATATCCGGACGCCGAACCCGGATAATTTTCGGTGGCGGGGTGCATGTAAATCTCCGAAAGCCCCTCCGGCAGGTGGGTCAAAAGGCCGGCCAGGCGCTCAGCACGCATGGCCCCCGACCAGGCCAGGCCGAACACCTGATCGGGCGCGGCGATGCCGGCGCGGCGGAAACGGCCGCGCAGGGCGCGGGCGAAAGGCGCGGTCAGCATCACCGTTCCCGACCGGCCATGCTTTTCGATCTTGCTAAGCACGGTTTGCGGCTCAAGCGGCACCCGCGCGCCTTTGACGCCATACGTCCTGCCAATCTTGACGATCAGGCCCGCGATGGTGGGGTGCAGATGAAAATGCTTGTGGGCGTTGACATGATCAAGCTTGAGGCCGCTGGCCGCGAAAGCAGCGAATTGCGCCTCGATCTCTGCCTCCAGCTGGCGGCGCACCTTAGGAATGAAAAACATTGCCGCGCCCGCCCGTGCCATGTCTGTGCGGAAGATGCCCCGGGAATCCACCAGATCGGGTATAGAACCCGCCGGTAGAACGGGCTTTCCCTCCACCAGCACCAGGTGCAGGCCGACACGCAAGGACGGCATCGCCTTGGCCCGGCGCACCGCATCCACGGCCGCCGCGCCCGACACCATCAGGCTGGCGGCGCTGAGAATGCCGTGCCTGTGGGCCTGCTCGACGGCGTCATTGACGGCTCCGGCGGCGCCGAAATCGTCCGCCGTGACGATAAGGCGCCTCAAATCAGGAGACGATCATGTCTTCGCGATTGCGCAGGAATTGGAAGAACTCCACGCCCTCGCGCAGGCGGCGCACCAGCATATCGCGCGAGGTGAGCATCTCGCCCACGATCTCGGCGATCTTGGAGGGGCGGAAATAGAATTTCTTGTAGAACTCCTCCACCGATTCAAAAATCTCGGTATGGCCCAGATGCGGATAGTTGAGCGGCGCGATCTGGGTGCCGTCATCGGTCAACAGATCCACGTCGCTGGCGAACCAGCCATTTTCCTTGGCCTGCTTGTAAAGGAAGGTGCCGGGATAGGGCGCCGCCAGCGACACCTGCAAGGTGCGCGGATTGACCTCCTTGGCGAAGGCCAGGGTTTCCTGGATGGTCTCGCGGGTCTCCCCCGGCAAGCCCAGGATGAAGGTGCCGTGCACCACAATGCCCAGATCATGGCAATCGCGGGCGAAACGCTTGGCGACCTCAACCAGGATACCCTTCTTGATATTGTGCAGGATCTTCTGGTTGCCGGATTCATAGCCGACCAGCAGCAGGCGAAGGCCGCCTTTCTTCATGGCTTCCAGCGTCTTGCGCGGCACATTGGCCTTGGCATTGCACGACCACACCACGCCGAGCTTGCCCAGTTCCACCGCCAGCTTTTCGACGCGGTCGTGGTTGTCGGTCAGGGTATCATCGTCAAAGAAGATTTCCTTCACCTGAGGGAAATTCTCTTTCACATACTTCACCTCTTCGACCACCTTCTCGATCGACTTGAAGCGGTAATTGTGCCCGCCGATGGTCTGGGGCCAGAGGCAGAAGGTGCAGCGCGATTTGCAACCCCGGCCGGTATACCAGGACATATAGGGATGCAGCAGATAGCCGCCGAAATACTTTTCCACCTTGAGCTGCTTGTAGGCGGGCAGCACCGAGGGCAGCCTGTCCATGTCCATCAGGATTTCGCGCTCGGGATTGGAAATAATCTCTCGCGCTTCGTTGCGCCAGGTCAGGCCCTTGATCCCGGCCCATTCGTCGCCGCGGGCCAATTCCTGGATGGTGAATTCGTACTCGTTGCGGCAGACGAAATCGAGCGCTGCGCACGCTTCCATGCTTTCCTTGGGCTCGACCGCAACCTTGGCGCCGATGAACCCGATCTTGGCCGTGGGATTGATGGCGCGGATCATGGTCGCCGTCCGGCAATCGGATTTGAAGCTGGGCGTCGAGGTATGAATGACGATCAGTTCATGCGCCTTCACGTCCTCCTCGATGTCCTTGAAGGACAGGTTATGCGGGGGGGCGTCGATCAGGCGTGATCCCGGCACCATCACGGCCGCCTGGGCCAGCCAGGTGGGAAACCAGAAACTTTTTACCTCGCGCTTCATCTGGTAGCGCGCGCCCGCGCCGCCGTCATAGCCGTCGAAAGACGGGGCCTGGAGGAAAAGCGACTTCATCATTCGGCAGCCTCGATCGTTTCAGAAGAAATGACGCCACCAGACTCGACCGACAGGCGGGTCCCCCGCCAATGCACGGTCTCGCCCCATAAGGACGCCACGAAAACCGCAAAGCTGAGCAAATCCCTTGCCGGCAACAGCCAGAAGGGTCCCGCCCGGCTGGCGAAAATACCGTCCATGCGGTACTTCAGAAACAGCCGCGCGCCAAGTGCTATTGCCATTACGCCGAGGCTGGCGGGGCGGAAATCCAGCAAAATCGAGGCCATCACGGCCAACGCAATCGCAAATGTAATGATGCTGCCCATATGCCCGGCCGGGTTGATGCGCCGGATGGTGCGGGTCCAGCGCAATTCATGCCGGAAAAGTTCCGCCAGCGACGCTTCGGTGGCGCAATGGGTGACTCCCAGGGCGGGAATGGCAAGGCGCAAGCCAAGCCGGCGCACCGCCCGGCCCATTTCATAATCGTCAGCCAGATAGTCGGCGAAGGCGGCAAAACCGCCGATCCGGTTCAGCACATCGCGGCTGAGCGCGACCGTGGACCCCATGCAGGGTTCGGCCAATCCCAGCGAAACGCCGGTGATCACGTTGGGCAGAAAATCGTAGGAGGTGCCCATCGCCGCCAGCACCGGCCATAGTCCTTTCGCCCCCGCCTCGCCTTTGTAAAGGCAGGTGACGACCCCGACCCCAGGCCTGGCCAAGGCGCCGGTAACTTCATGGAGCCAATTCCTGGGCACCCGGATATCGCTGTCGCTCAAGACCAGAATGTCGTGCTTGGCGGCGGGAATCATGTTGATCAGGTTCGACACTTTGGCATTGGCGCCGTAAAGCGCGCCATCGGCGATGATGCAAGTGTCGGCCCCGGGATATTTCTCCTGCAACGCACGCACGATCGAAATGGCGGGATCGGCCTCGTCATGAACGCCAAAAACGATCTGGACCGGAGCGCTGAAGTCCTGGGCAAAAAAGCTTTCGAGATTTTCCTTTAGGCTCGGCTCGCCCAGATAAAGCGGCTTGAGTATGGTGACGGGCGCATCGGAGCGGTGCCCCGGGGTGGTCGCGCGCATGAAGTGGCCTGCCGCCAAGGCAGCCACCAGCGCATAGGCTGCGCCGCACAAGGCCAGCCCTGCCAAAAGCCAGCCAAACTCCATCGAAATCAAGGCCATCGCCATCCAGGTGCCCCCACCGGTTACACTTATATACAAACGCCGGCGGCTGGGGGAAAGGAGAACCCTGGCGGAAACTCGGCGAATTGCGACATTCTTGCCACCCGGCGGGATAAATGCCGGGATTGGAACCCTATCTGGACACTTAGGAACCCGGCGCCGGCCGCCAAAGCCTTCTCCGGAACGGGTTTGGGTGGGGGCCGCCGGGACGATTAAGCGCGCAGTTTCTTGCGGGCGGGCGGATGCGCCACGCGGCGCATCTTTTCGGCGGCAACCAAGGCCAGCCAATTGCCGAATAGCTTGATCGTATGCGACCGCCAGGATTGCAACGGCAGCGCACCGGAAATGATGCCGCTATGGTGTTCCAGGTCGTCGCTGCCCCGGGGGCTGGCATCCAGGGCAGCCAGTGCGTATTCGGTGGCACGATCGAAATAGCATTCCGGGACCGCCGGGCGCTCATCGCTTTCGCCGCGCAGGAATCGCCCCATATCGCGCAGATATTCCCGGCCCAATGTCTCCGCGCCATATTCGGGATGGCCCTGCAGGAACAGGAACAGGCTGCGGCCGGGCATGGTGCGCGCGAAACTGTCCACGCCACCGCCCGAAAGACGCGAGAGGATTCGGTATCCCTGCGACACCAAATCGCTTTCCGCGATCGTGTCGCGGCGCGAATGCGGCACCTGAATGCGCGCTTGCATCCCGGTCTGCAGCGGATGGCCGCCGGCGCATTCGGCGGTGAACACGCCGGACAGTTTCCGGGGAAGCTTCAGGGGGGCAATACCGCTCCGATGAAGAACCGCGGCATGGGCCGCCGGGCAGGAAAACACGCTTGAAATGGTACCTATCTCGGCCCAGTCCACCAGACGGGTCAGCGCGTCCCGATAGCCTTCCACAGGCAGATCGGCACCGCATGGTTCAGCGCCCGTCACGATCAATGCATCAATCCCGGCGGTGGGCAGCGTATCGGCGTCGGCGTAAAAGCCTTCCATACGCGAGCGGGCAAGCTCGCCGCGTACGACCTGGCTTAGAGAGAAGAAGCGCAGTTGCACGTCCAGTGCACCGGATGCCTCCTTGAGCAGCCGGGCGTATTGCAGTTCGGTGGCGCGCAATGCCGTATCGGGCATATCGTTGACCAGGCCGACGTGAATGGTGCCGCGATAGGCGCTCCGGCCAGCGCCCATGGCAAATTTCTCGATGCCCGTCATTCGGCTGCCCGCAAAATCTGGCTGGCATCGGCAAGGCCGGAATGAATGGCGATAGGATTGGCGCGCATGAATATCTCAGGATCAGGTTTGCCCAAATCTAGGCGTTGGTTGTTAATGAACCTTTTTGCAAATGCATGAGCGACATGCGCGGATTTGTCCGCTTCGAATCGCCTCGGCGGTCATCCAACCGCTCTTATTGCAAGGCGATCAACCTCGAAGCCTGGAGCGTTCCGATTTGAGACAGCTGAAGACAGATCCCCCGCATCCTGCGATCAGGTGATTGCGGCATCTTCGTAGAATTTCACGAACTCCCCCAGGGTCACTGGAAAGAAAACGTCTTCGGACATGGTGAAGGGATCAACGCCGAGATTGTCCTCCAGCCGGGCTACGATGATGGCAAAACACAAGGAGTCCAGGCCCGCCTCCAACAGCACCATGCCGGGCGCAAGCTTGCCCAGTTTTTTGTCCTGCTCACGCGCCACCTGTTCGAACTGTTCGAAAATCATGGCCTGGAGATTCATGGCCAATTCCTGGAGAGGCGAACCATGCTAGCAGGTCGGACTTTAACGCTCCGCTAATGGCAATGGCGTAATAAGGCAATTGGAAAGGCCGCCAAATGCTCGCACCTGCGCCACAGGCGCAACGGGTTCGGTGCCGCCAGATTGCGCAGCGCGATCTGGGAGCGCTCGCCGGCCTTCTGGCGTATGGCTTTCCCCGCACAAGCCATGATGGTTGGACCCGCGGCTTTGCGCGCATCTGCGCCATGCCACAGGTGGAAGGCATGCCGCGTTTCGGCTATCTTCTGGAAAACGAAAACGATATCGTCGGCGTACTCCTGTTGCTGTCCTCCCGCCGCGGAACACGCGTCATAGCCAACCTGTCGAGTTGGTACGTCGAACCGAACTGGCGCGCTCATTCCACCCTGCTTGTGGCGATGGCGACCAAGCAGAAAAAAATCATCTATCTCAACGCCTCGCCCGCGCCTCATACCTGGCGCACCTTGCAGGCGCAGGGTTTCCGTCCTTTCAATTTTGGGCGAAGCGCCGTCTTCCCTGCCTTTCGTCTTGGCGGCGGACATGTCAGCGACATCGTGCCAGGCGATTTGCCCGAGCGCGAATTGCTGCGGGCCCACAGCGCGATGGGCTGCCTCAGCCTGGTTTGCGAGAAAGATGGTATCGTTTCGCCCTTCATATTCAAGCCGCGACGCCTGGACCGTCCGCCAGTCCAGATGATGGAGTTGATCTATTGCCGTTCGACGCAGGATTTCACGCGTTGCGGCGCGGCGCTGGGCCGCCATCTGCTGAAGCATGGTGCGCTAGGCGTGATCCTGGACGGCAAGATCGCCGGCATGCCTTCGCATTATGCCGCCGGCAAAGAACCCCGCTATTTCAAGGGACCGGAAGCGCCAGCATTGAACGATCTGGCCTTCACCGAGAAAGTGATTTTCCCGTAATCGTGCGGCCCAATCGCTTCGGGTAACCTTTTCAAGCGCAACCAAAGCCTCTCATATAGCAACAGATGCAGCTTCCCGGCGCTACCTTGCATAGCATGGTATCTTGTGATAGTAGACGCAGATCATGACGGAATCCCTGCAGATACAACTCAAAAAAGGCGTGCTTGAAATGTGCGTTCTGGCGCTGCTCTCCAAAGGCGACAATTATGCCTATGATATCGCCAGCCGTATGGCCGAGGCGGTCGGGATGGGCGAAGGCACGGTTTATCCCCTGATGCGCCGGATGCAGAATGACGGGCTGGTCAGCACCTATCTGGTCGAATCCACCAGCGGCCCGCCGCGCAAATATTACAAGCTCACCCGCGCCGGCGCGGCGGCGCTGAAGTCGCAAAGCGCCGACTGGATCACCTTCGAGGCGGCCGTGCGCAAAATCCTGGGAGACGCCCTATGAATCGCATCGATTTCCTCGGCGAGCTCCGCCGCGGACTGGCCGGCCTGTCCCAGCCCCAGATCGAGGATCTGGTCCGCGATTATGACTCGCACTTCAGTGAAGGCCGGGTTGCGGGGCGCAGCGAGGATGAAATCGCGGCTGCGCTCGGCGATCCAGTGCGCCTGGCCCGCGAATTGCGCGCCGAAGCCGGTTTCAAGCGCTGGGAAAGCGAGCGTACACCCGGCAGCCTGGCGGGCGTCGTGCTGGCGCTGCTCGGCCTGGCGACGTTCGACATCATGTTCCTGTTCCCCTTTCTCATGGTTCTGGCCGCCTTCATCCTCGGCTTTGGCGCGGCAACGGTGGGGGTATTCATTGCCGGCATCGTGATTTCGATGCTGTCGCTGTTTCCCGGTCTGGCCCTGTTCGGCCTGGCGGGAAATTTTTCCGGCGCCCTGGCGATGGGGCTGTTAGGCATCGGCCTGATTGCGGGCAGCGTCGGCCTCGGCGCCCTGTTCTGGCTGGTGCTGGATTTCCTGGCGCGGCTGCTGGTCCGCTATGCCCGCCTGCATTTTCAGCTCATCGATGCCGTCAACGCCTGAGGAGAAAATCATGATCAACAAATTCCTGGTGGTTGGACTTTCCGGCCTAGTCATCGGTGTCGCCTGCCTCAGCGCGTCGGCGGTGATCGGCGGCAAGGCGCTGCGCGATACCGGCTTTGATTTCGGAGGGCTGGGCCAGGAGCGCTGCGGCTTCAGCGACTCCGGCAAGTCGGGCAGCCGCAACCTCGCCTGGAGCGGCGGCAACAAGGCTAGTATAGAACTGCCCGCCGCCGTGCATTACCGGCGCGGCAGCGGCGATCAGGTCGTGATCAAAGGCGACAGCGAAGTCATCTCCCATGTCCGTGTCGCTGACGGGAAGGTCAAGCTGGATTGCCGGATGCGCCGCAATAGCGACCGGCTGGACGTGACCCTGCCGGGCCGCGACTTCCGGACATTTTCGCTCGCCGGTGCCGGTAGCCTGTCGCTGGACGATATTGACCAGCCCAAACTGGAAATTCAGATGGCCGGTGCCGGCGACATAGACGCCAATGGCAAAACCGGGGAACTGGAGTTGAACCTGGCCGGCGCGGGCGATGCCCGGCTGGGCGGGCTGGCGGCGGATCGCGTCGAACTCAACATGGCCGGGAGCCATGATGTCGAGATCGCCCCCAAGGACGATCTGGAAGTCAATATTGCCGGTTCGGGCAAGGTCGTGTTGCGCACCGAGCCAAGCGCGATTGAGACACATATCTTCGGTTCCGGGCGCATCATTCATCCCGACCTCGACAAGGGCATATAACAAAGGCATTTTCCCGGCTCATGACCCGCACGCTGAAAATTGGTGATGTCACTATTCCGGGCCGGGTGCTCACCGCTCCCATGACCGGTGTCTCCGACCTGCCTTTCCGCCAGACCGCGTCGGCGCAAGGTGCTCCTTATGTCGCCACCGAAATGGTGGCCTGCGATTCCTTTGTGCGCCAAAGGCCCGATGTGGTGCGCCGCGCCGCCATCGGTGCAAAAAACCAGAAAGACGCGTTGCCGCTGATGGTGGTGCAGCTGGTAGGCCGTGAAGCGGAATGGATTGCCAAGGGCGCCAAGCTGGCCGAGCAGGCGGGCGCCGATATCATCGATCTCAACATGGGCTGTCCCTGCAAAGAGGTGACTGGCGCCTTGTCGGGCTCCGCCCTGATGCGCGAACCGGAACTGGCGGCACGTTTGATCGCGGCTGCGGTGGAATCCACCACGCGGCCTGTGACGCTGAAAATGCGGCTGGGCTGGGACGAATATTGGATGAATGCGCCCGAAATCGCGGCACGGGCCGAACAGATCGGGATTCAAGCCGTCACCATCCACGGCCGCACCCGCCAGCAATTTTACAAGGGCAAGGCCGATTGGCGCGCCGTGTCCGAGGTCAAACGCGCGGTCAGGATTCCCGTCATCGTCAATGGCGACATCACCGATCTTGCTTCTGCGCGGGCCGCACTGGAGCAGTCCGGCGCCGATGCCGTCATGATCGGCCGGGGATCCTATGGACAGCCATGGCTCGCGGCCGGGCTGGACCGGGCGCTGGCCCGTGCAGAGCCCCTGGCCGATCCCTCTTTGAACGATCGCTTCGAAATTATCCTGGCCCATCTTGCCCGGTCTGTGAAATTTTACGGCGAAGCGCTGGGCCTGCGCGTTTTTCGCAAACATCTTGGTTGGTATGTGGAAAAAGCCCCGCTGGGGCTCTTCGGCGGCGATGCCCTCACACGGCGTAAGGAAAAGGCGCGTCTATGTCAAATTGACGGAGCGAGGGCGTTGGAAGCCGCCTTGGCCGCACTTTGGACAAAGACACCCCTTCCAATCCCCGAACCCGCCCTTATTTAAAGGTGCGTGCATGGGTTTGGCGCTGCCGATCTGCTATGGGAGCGCCGCTCGCCGGGGGCCTGATTTTGAGGGGATTCATGTTGCGCCGTTTTGGATTCGTCATCTTTCTCGCGGGTGCATTGTCGGCCTGCGGCCAGCAGCAACGGCCGAAATTCCCGCCGCCAGCTGTGGGCTTTGTTGTCATCAAGGAGCAGCCGGTTCAGCTCACCGCGGAACTGCCGGGCCGGACCGATCCCTTTGCCGTGTCGGATGTACGCCCACAGGTTTCCGGCATCGTCCAGCACCGGCTTTTCACCGAAGGCTCGAACGTCAAAAAAGGCCAGGCCCTCTATCAGATAGACCCCGCGCCCTTCCAGGCCGCTTACGAAAGCGCTGAGGCGTCGCTGGCCAGCACCAAGGTCAAGGCGGACCGCTATGCCGCGCTGCTGCGGGCGAACGCCATCGCCCCCCAGGACGCCGATGATGCCCGCGCCACCTATCTGCAGGCCAAGGCGGCGGCGGACACCGCCCGCATCAATCTCAACTACACCCATATCGCGGCTCCGATCTCGGGCCGCATCGGCGCCTCCAGCGTGACCGAGGGCGCGCTGGTGACCGCGAGCCAGGCGACGGCGCTGGCCACCATTTCCACCCTCGATCCCATCTATGTGGACATCGACCAGTCCAGCTCCGAACTGATCGCGCTCAAGCGCGCTGTCCAAGCCGGCCAGATCGGCACCGGCGGCGCTGAAGTGACGTTGAAGCTGGATGACGGCAGCGACTATCCGCTAAAGGGCAAACTGCAGTTCACCGATGTAACCGTGGACCAGGCCACCGGCGCGGTGCGCTTGCGCGCCTTGTTCCCCAATACCGACGGATTGCTGCTGCCGGGGCTGTATGTCCGCGCCACCGTGATCGAGGGCGTCGACCCGCACGGCATCCTGGCGCCGCAGCAGGGCGTCAACCACGATGCCAAGGGGGATCCCACCGCGCTGGTGATTGACGACAAGAACATCGCCCGCCTGCGCGTGCTCACGACCGGCCGCGCCGTGGGCAGCGACTGGCAGGTGCTGGACGGGCTCAAGCCCGGCGACAAGATAATCGTGGAGGGCCTGCAGAAAGTGCAGCCCGATATGCCGGTGACGCCCGCGCCCGCGCAATCCGTCAAATCATAGGCGCGCGCCATGGGGCTCTCCCGTTTCTTCATCGATCGCCCGGTCTTCGCCTGGGTGCTCGCCATCGTCATCATGCTGGCGGGCGGCATCGCCGCCTTCTCCCTGCCGGTGGAGCAATATCCCACCATCGCCCCGCCCGCCGTGGTGGTGAACACCTTCTATCCCGGCGCCGACGCCGAGACGCTGCAGAATTCCGTCACCCAGGTGATCGAGCAGCAACTCACCGGCCTGGACAATCTGCTTTATTTCTCCTCGGCCTCCAACGCCGACGGCTCGGTCTCCATCACCGCGACTTTCGCGGCGGGCACCAATCCCGACATCGCCCAGGTGCAGGTGCAGAACAAGGTGCAGCAGGCGATCCCGCAATTGCCGGCCCAGGTCCAGCAGCAGGGCGTCAGCGTCACCAAGGCGCAATCCAATTTCATCCTGATCGTGGCGGTCTATGACGATAGCGGCCGCTACAACAATGTCGACATCTCGGACTTTCTGATCTCCAAGATGCAGGACCCGCTGTCCCGCGTCAGCGGCGTGGGCAACGTCCAGGTGTTCGGCGCGCAATATGCCATGCGCGTCTGGCTGGACCCCTACAAGCTGCATGATTTCGGACTGATGCCGTCCGATGTCGCCAATGCCATCCGGGCGCAAAACATCCAGGTTTCCGCCGGTGCGATCGGCGCCCAGCCCGCCGTGCCCGGCCAGCAACTGAACGCCACCGTCACCGCCCAATCGCAGTTGCAGACGCCGGAGCAGTTCCGCGACGTCATTCTCAAGACCAGCGCCTCCGGCGCGGTGGTGCGCCTGCGCGACGTGGCGCGGGTCGAATTGGGCGCCGAATCCTACGCGATCAAAAGCCTGTTCAACGGCAAACCGGCGTCAGGCGCCGCGATCATGCTGGCGCCGGGGGCCAACGCGCTCAAGACCGTGGATGCGGTGAAGGCCAGGGCCGAGAGCCTGCGCTCCAGCCTGCCGCCCGGCATGAGGCTGAGCTATCCCATCGACAACACCGATTTCATCCGGCTTTCCATCCGCCAGGTGGTGGAAACCTTGATCGCCGCCATCGCGTTGGTGGTGCTGGTGATGTACATCTTCCTGCAGAGTTGGCGCATCACCCTGGTGCCAGCCGTGGCGGTGCCGGTGGTTCTCCTGGGCACTTTCGGCGTACTGGCCGCGTTTGGCTATACCATCAATACCCTGACTCTCTTCGCCCTGGTGCTGGTGATCGGCCTCTTGGTGGACGACGCCATCGTGGTGGTGGAGAATGTGGAACGCATCATGCGGGAGGAAGGCTTGGCCCCGCGCGAAGCGACGCTGCGCTCCATGGCCGAGATCACAGGCGCCCTGATCGGCATCGGCCTGGTCTTGACGGCGGTGTTCTTGCCTATGGCTTTTTTCGGCGGCTCGACCGGGGTGATCTACCGGCAATTCTCCGTCACCATCGTCTCGGCCATGCTGCTTTCCATCATGTGCGCCCTGGTGCTGACCCCGGCGCTCTGCGCCACCTTGCTCAAACCCTATTCCGAGAAACATGCGAGCGCCGGCGTGTTGGGCCGCTTCTTCGCCGGGTTCAACCGTAATTTCGATCGCATGCGCGAGGTCTATCGCCGGGGCCTCGGCCGCACCCTCAAACGTCCTGCTCTGGTGATGGTCGCCTATGCCGGCATCGTGGCTCTGCTTGCCGTGCTGTTCTATCGCCTGCCCACCGGCTTTCTGCCGGGGGAAGACCAGGGCTTTGTCATCAGCCTGATCACCCTGCCCTCCGGCGCGACCCAGGACCGCACCATGGCGGTGGCGAACCAGGTCGGCAGGTACTTTCTGGAGGATGAGAAAGCCAATGTCGATTTCACCTTCACCGTGGCGGGCTTCAGCTTTTCGGGCGCGGGCCAGAATGCCGGCATCGCTTTCAGCCACCTGCGGCCCTGGGGCGAGCGGCCCGGCGCGCAGAACAGCGCGACCGCCATCGCCACCCGTGCCTTTGGCCGATTCATGATGATGCCCCAGGCCCAGGTCTTCACCCTCGTGCCGCCCGCGGTGCAGGAATTGGGCAATTCCAACGGCTTTGAAATCGAGATGGAGGATCGCGGCAATCTGGGCCATGCCGGGCTGATCCAGGCGCGCAATATGCTGCTCGGCCTGGCGGCGCGCGATCCCCTCTTCCAGGGGGTCTTTCCCAACTCGCTGGATGACACGCCGCAACTGCATATCGACATCGACCAGCCAAAGGCCAATGCGCTGGGGGTTTCCGTCGCCGACGCCAACGCCACGCTGTCGGCCGCCTGGGGCGGAAACTTCGTCAACAATTTCATCGACCGCGCCCGCGTCAAGCGCGTCTATATGCAGGGCGACGCCCCGTTCCGCATGGCGCCGCAGGACCTGGACCGCTGGTATGTCCGCACCGCCAATAACAGCATGGCGCCCTTCTCCTCCTTCGCCAAAGCGAGCTGGACCGTCGGTCCCTCCACCCTGACGCGCTATAACGGTTTCGCCTCGATAGATATTCAGGGTGTACCCCGGCCCGGCGTCAGCACCGGCACCGCGCTGGCGGAAATGGCCAAGCTGTTCCAGCAACTGCCCAGGGAAGTGGGCTATGAATTGACCGGCCTGTCCTTCCAGGAGGAAGCCTCCGGCGCGCAGGCGCCGGCGCTTTATGGGCTGTCCATCTTCATCATCTATCTCTGCCTGGCGGCCCTTTATGAAAGCTGGGCCATCCCCATTTCGGTGATGCTGGTCATCCCGCTGGGCGTGATCGGCGCCATTATGGCGGCGACAGCGCGCGGCTTGTTCAACGACATCTATTTCCAGGTCGGCCTGCTGGCCACCATCGGCCTGTCCGCCAAGAACGCCATCCTGATCGTGGAGTTCGCGGTCGACAATGAAAGACGCGGCCAGAAAGCGATCGAGGCGGCGATGAACGCCGCGCGCGTGCGCCTGCGGCCCATCCTGATGACCTCCATCGCCTTCATTGCGGGCGTGGCGCCCCTGGCCGTGGCCACCGGCGCGGGCGCCGGCAGCCAGAACGATATCGGCACCGGGGTGATCGGTGGCATGCTGACCGCCACGATATTGGCGATCTTCTTCGTGCCGGTGTTTTTTGTCCTGGTGAACAGAGGCATGCAGCACCACGAATAGCGATCAGGGAGCCCACCATGCACGGCAGTTTCTTCTGGTACGACCTGATGACCACCGACACCAAGGCGGCGGCGAAATTCTATGGCGATGTGGTGGGCTGGAGGGCTGAGGACAGTGGCAATCCGGGCATGAACTATAGCATCTTCAATCTCGGCTCCCGCGGCGTCGCCGGCCTGATGCCGATAGCCGACGAAATGGCCAAGGCGGGCGGGCGGCCGGCATGGCTGGGCTATATCCATGTGGATGATGTGGACGCCATGGCCAAACATATTCCCGAGGAAGGCGGCCAGCTGCATAAGGGACCCATTACCGTGCCCGGCATTATCCGCTTTGCCGTGGTCTCCGATCCGCAAGGCGCGGCTTTCCTGATTGCCACGCCGCTGATCAAGGATGCGCCGCCGCCAATTGCCCCGGGAACGCCGGGCACCATCGGCTGGCATGAGCTTTACGCAGTGGACGGGAAAACCGCTTTCCCATTCTACGAAAAACTGTTCGGCTGGACCAAGGCGGACGCCATCGATATGGGACCGATGGGCACCTATCAACTGTTCAAGACCGGCGGCGACATGGCGGCGGGCGGCATGATGACCAAGCCCCCTGCCATCCCGATGCCTTATTGGGGCTATTACTTCAACGTGACTGCCGTTGACGCAGCAGCGGCGCGCGTCACGGCGGGGGGCGGCAATATCCTCAACGGGCCGATGGAAGTCCCCGGCCCCATGTGGATCGTCAATTGCATGGACCCGCAGGGCGCTGTTTTCTCGCTGGTCGCGCCCAAGCGCTGAGGCCGATATACATTTTGGTAAAGTGCCATGACGGGTCAAGGCAGTTCGCGGCCATTCGGCAGCCACAAACAATAGGTTATGCCTATTTGTAATGCGATTGGTGCGCCCTGGCTGGCCTGCCGGGCGCGCTGTTTAAGCCATATTAACCATACAAAAGCACTCTGCCCGCTGGCTTTGCGGGGCAGCTGATGGGACTGGCAAAAAAGGTCGTGCAACTTGCATCTTCCCGCAAAACGGGGATGCCGGCGGAGGCTTTTGCGCTTCTCTCCACACCGATCGATGATCTTCTTGCCAGCGGAGGCGACCAGCGGCTCGTCATTTCGCCGTCATCGGGGCAGAACATGTATGGCTGCACACCATACCCCCGGCCCGAGCTGATTGATTTTGCGTCATCCACGGCATCGTCCATTTCCAGTGAAGCCCATGCGCATGTGTTGAAATCTCATGCTGACTATCTCGTCAGGGTAATTTCAAACGGCGCCGCGAGCGCATTTGAAACGTCAATCTTCGACACGCGCCAGATGCTGTTGGAACTTCTGGGCCTTAAGGACATCGGTGCTGAAATCCTGTTCGCGGCGTCTGGAACGGATGCCCAGCTCAATACGCTTTTTATTGTGAAAAACCTTCTCGGCTTGCCGCTGACCACTATCGTTGCGGGCGCGGACCAGACCGGCAGCGGCACAGCTTTTACCTCGCGCGGGCGCCATTTCAGCCATGTAACCTCCGGAGGCCATACCGTGGAAAAGGACCGGCCCATCGACGGTCTCGCGGAGGGTGTGGATTGCATCAATGTTCCATTCCGCGGAGCCAACGGCTTTCGAACAGAAGCCGAGATGGACGCCGCGGTGACAGAGGCGGTGGAGGCGGCGATCGGGCGCGGGTCCAAGATACTCCTCCAGACAATGGACTCATCGAAATTCGGATGGCGCGCACCCAGCGATTCCTGCATTGACCGTCTCATTCAGCGGTGGCCGGACCATCTGCAGATCGTGGTTGACGCCTGTCAGATGCGCCTGGATCAGGATCGTATCCGGAATTTCCTTCTCAAGGGGTTCATGGTCCTCATCACCGGATCCAAGTTTTTCACGGGGCCGGCGTTCAGCGGGGCGGTTATCGTGCCGGGGATGTTTTCCGGCCGCATAAACAGCATATGCCAGGTACCGCCCGGCTTATCCGCCTACACATCCGCTTACGACTGGCCCGAAAAATGGGAGGCGCTTCGTTCGCGGTTTCCGGCGCGGGCGAACCCCGGACAATGGTTGCGATGGGAAGCATCGATCGAAGAGATGCGGATGTATTATGCCATTCCGCCCGCCGATCGCGAAAATATCCGCGCGAAGTTGGCGGGGCAAATCCGGCAGCTGGTGGAGGCTTCGCCCTGCCTGCGCCATCTGCAACAGGACGCGTCAGGGCGCACGCCTGACCGTGGCGTAACTATGTTTCCCATCCTGCCATACAAGGATGGCGCGCCCCTTTCTCCGGACAAATGCGCGCTTCTCTATAAAGCCTTGAGGGGCAATTTGGCGGGATTAAATCCCGCGGCCACGCAGGATACCGACAGCCGGGTTGCCCATCTTCCATGTCAGGCGGGACAGCCGGTCTTCCTTTCCGAAAAAGAAGGCGCGGCGCTGCGCGTCAGCATTTCGGCGCGCACCATCCGGCAGTGCTGGTCCCCCGATCCAGGCATCGCGGCGGAAAACCTTCGCCGCGCCATCGGCGACATCGGGTCTCTCATCGAAAAGATCAATTTCGTAGTTCGCAATATTGAAATCATTGTGGCGAAACAGCCGTGACGTCGTCTTCCATCGCATTCAGCAACAGTTGGGAGGAAATTTGCACGCCCCGCACCGGCGTGGCCCAGTTCACCCGGCTGGCTTTTCAGGGCGCCGATCTCAGGCCAGCGTGGAACGCGCTGATGGAAACTGTGACAGACGATGTTCCAGGATCGGGCATGGGCATGGATCTTTCCGTGATCGCGCAGTTGCTGGGCGACAAAGACACAGGCCTCGCCATTCAGCGCGACACCCTCAAAATACAACAGCTCTACCGCTTGAATCCGGAACAGGGTGTTTCACGGCTGCGAGTCCTGGCGATCGCAGCGGCGTCGGATATCGGAGCAAACACTCCTATCGAGTTTCTTGTCGAAGGGTCCGGGGTCCATCTCGCCACCTATTATGTCGTGCCGGGCGCAGCCCTGCCCAATCCTATGCCGGAACATGATGTGGCGATTGTCGTCGCGCCTGCCACGGCCGATGGCAAGGATGCGCTTGATGCCGTGGACGCGATGGCTGACGCATGGCCCCGTCCCATACTCAACAGGCCCGGTGACATCCGGAATCTGGAGCGCGACAGACTTTTTCATAGGCTCCAGGGAATAGAGGGCCTTGTTATACCTGCAACCGAGCGGGCCAGGCGCCGCGATCTGGCCGCTGTTGCGGCCCGGGAACTCGCCCTGACAAGCGTGCTCGCGGACGGGGCATTTCCCATCATTATCCGGCCGCCAGGCTCTCACGCCGGCTTCGGACTGGCCAAGATCGACGATGCGGACGGCCTCCGCGACTATCTCAGCGAGCGTCCCGAGGAAGAATTATTTGTTTCCCACTACATTGATTATGCAAGCGAGGACGGCAGATTTCGCAAATTTCGCCTGGTTGTCATTGATGGAAAAGCCTTCGCCTGTCACATGGCCATCGCAGATGAATGGAAGGTCTGGTATCTGAACGGGGATATGGCCGCCAGCATACCCAACCGGATCGAAGAAGCCGCGTTCATGCAATTTTTTGACGGGGAATTCGCCAGCCGTCATCGCGGCGCCCTTACCGCGATGGCGCGGGCGATCGGGCTGGACTATTTCATCGTCGATTGCGCGGAGACGCGCGAAGGAGACCTGCTGATCTTTGAAGCAGACAACGCCGCAATTGTGCATGATATGGACCCGCCAAGCGTATATCCGTATAAATCCGCCCAGATGCAGAAAATCTTCAGCGCTTTCGTCGAGATGCTTTGCCGGCGTTCCCGTAAGTCATGCGCGGCATGACAGAGCCGCGAAGGACGCTTCACGCCCCCGACACGTCGCTCGATCCCGCCGACTGGAAAAAAACGCGCGTCCAGGCGCACCGGATGCTCGACGATATTCTCGACTTTGTGGAGAATATTCGGGGTCGCCCCGTGTGGCAGCCGATACCGGACGCGGTCCGGCGCAGCTTTCACAAAAGCCTGCCACACGATCCTCAGCCTCTTGAAGACATCCATGCCGAATTCCTGCATACGATCCTGCCGTATGGCGGCGGTAATGTGCATCCGGGCTTCATGGGCTGGGTACAGGGTGGCGGAACCGTGCCGGGGCTTCTGGCGGAGATGCTGGCCGGCGGATTGAACGCGAATCTGGGTGGACGGGACCACATCCCGATTGAAGTTGAGCGGCAGATTGTGCAATGGACGCGGGAAATGTTCGGCTTTCCAGAGAGCGCCAGCGGCCTTTTTGTGACGGGCACCTCGATGGCCAACCTGATGGCGGTCCTGGTGGCGCGAACATCGGCCCTGGGCCCGGCGGTCCGGCAGGCCGGATTGGGGAAATCCGGCGCGCGGCTGCGCGGCTATGCATCCCGCGCGGCTCACGGTTGCGTGCGCCAGGCTTTTGACCTGTCGGGCTTCGGCACGCATGCCTTGTGTGAGATTGCGGTCGACTCGCGGCAGCGCATAAAGATCGCGGATTTGCGCGATCAAATTCGCCGCGATATCGAGACAGGCCTCAAGCCCTTTGTTGTCATCGGATCGGCGGGAACGGTGGACGTTGGCGCCATCGACGATCTGGAGGAATTGTCCGGCCTTTGCGCCGAAAACAATATCTGGTTTCATATTGACGGCGCCTATGGCGCGCTGGGCGTTTTGTCGCCGGACATTTCCCCGCGTCTCAAGGGCATCGAGAAAGCCGATTCCATTGCCTTCGACTTCCACAAATGGGGACAGGTTCCTTACGATGCCGGTTTTCTGCTGGTGCGCGACAGCCGTCAGCACATGGCGGCCTTTGCATCGCCCGCCGCCTATCTGCGCCGCGAAACGCGGGGGCTTTCCGCCAACAGCCCATGGCCCTGCGATTTTGGTCCCGACCTCTCAAGAGGTTTTCGCGCCCTGAAAACCTGGTTCACGCTGAAAGCATTCGGCACCGCCCGTCTGGGCGCGATGATAGACGGGACATGTGCCGTCGCCCGCCATCTGGAAGCACGCGTAAGAGCGGAACCCGAGCTGGAACTTCTGGCGGAGGCACAGCTCAATATCGTGTGTTTTCGTTATCGCGGCGAAAACTCGGACCCGCTCAACGCGGCGATCGTGGCCGATCTCCACGAATCCGGCATCGCAGCCCCTTCGGTGACGACGATTGACGGGAATGCCGCCATCCGCGCCGCGGTGATGAATCACAGGACGCGAGTGGAGGACGTGGATGGCCTTGTTGAGGCGACTCTCGCCTTTGGACGGCGGCGCGCAGGAATTTGACCTTGCCCGGTCGCTGGCCATAAGGCGATGAACTTGCTATTGGCGAATGCGATGCGCTTTGTGAGAAACTGGCGCTTGCTCTCGGTCAAATCTTGATTAACTGAATAAAATGAATGGTTTAAGCCGAAAATTCTCCATCGCACCGATGATGGACTGGACCGACACGCATTGCCGCGTGCTGCATCGGCTGCTCTCAGCACGCGCCCTGCTCTACACAGAAATGGTGACGGCGGATGCGATCCTGCATGGCGATAAGGCGCGGCTGCTGGGGTTTGACGCTTCAGAGCATCCCGTGGCGTTGCAACTGGGCGGCTCGGAGCCGGAAAGACTGGCCAAGGCGGCGCGCATCGCCGAAGGCTTCGGCTACGACGAAGTCAATCTCAATGTCGGCTGCCCTTCCGACCGGGTGCAGTCGGGGCGCTTCGGCGCCTGTCTTATGCGCGAGCCCGCGTTGGTAGCGGCGTGCGTTACGGCAATGCGCGCGGCGGTGAACATTCCCGTCACGGTCAAATGCAGAATCGGTGTGGATGACCAGGACCCTGAAAAAGCCCTGCGTGAATTGATCCGCCTCTGTGCCGATACCGGTGTCACGTCTTTTGCGGTGCATGCGCGCAAGGCCTGGCTGGAAGGATTGTCGCCCAAGGAAAATCGCAACCTGCCGCCGCTGGATTACAGCCTGGTTGCCCGGGTCAAGCAGGAAAATTCGGCGCTGGAAATCATCCTCAATGGCGGCGTCGAGACCCTCGACCAGGCCGAAGCGCATCTGGCCCGCTTCGACGGGGTGATGCTGGGCCGCGCCGCCTACCAGAATCCGGCCATGCTGGCGCAAGTGGATGCGCGCTTTTTCGGCGACGCCGCGCGCAATCTGGACGCGGCCCTGGAGTCCTGGTGCGACTATGTGGAACGCAAATTGGCCGAGGGCGTGCGCCTTCATGCCATGACCAAGCATATGCTGGGCCTGTTCAACGGGCGGCCCGGCGCGCGCGCCTTCCGCCGCCATTTGAGCGAAAATGCCACGCGTGACGATGCCGGTATCAGCGTGTTGCGCGACGCATTGGCGATGATCGACCCACAGAGGAAGGCGGCTTAAGCCGAACAATATTCTGACAATCTGTTTTTAAAAACGGGAGTTAATGATGTCGGATTTCCCTGCAACAAAAGTAAAAGTGGCTTCGATTGAACCCTGCGGCGACACCACGGTCCGAATCATGATGGAAATGATCGTGGACGTGAACCGGCTCGCCGAAGTGGGAAGCGAGATGCTTCATGCCGCAATCGAGCACATGAAAACGCTGGACAAGAAAAAATAATTCGCAGTTCCTACGCCAGCTTGCCGAGCGGGCTTGCCTTGAATTTGGCGCGGAGCCGGAACGAGAGGGCCAGCAGCGCGATGCCAAACACCAGGGCATAGGCGCCAATCCACCACGTCAGGACCAGCGCGCCAATCGCCGGCGCAGTGACCAGAAGGGCGCCATAGACCAGCGAGGCCGCGCCGCCAAGCACAAGCCACCAGCGTCCATGATCCGCGTCGATCTCAAACGCCGCCGCCAGCATCAGGCTGCCGGTGATCAGCGCCCAGGCGGCGACCAGCGCCACAAACACCGTGACCGTGACGGCCGGAAAGGCGGCGGCGATGGCGCCGAGCAGAATGTCGGCGATACCCTCAAAAGCCAGCATGCTCCATCGTTCGCCTTCCCTGGCGGCATGCACAGCGCCGATAATGGTCAGGATGCCATCCGTCACGGCATAAGCAGCGAACACAAGAACCAGCGACAACATGGTCACGCCGGGCATGAACAGGGCGATCAGCCCAAACAGCACCGCCATGGCGCCGCGCGCGACAAATACCCACCAATTGCGAACCAGCAATGAGATCATGAGCATCCCCGAGCAAGTCTCCCCGCATCATATCGGGAATGTTTACTGTACGGAATGGTACGGCGCTGAAATAGAACCGGGCAATCGAAACAAGGACTTAAATCTTCTGGTCGTAGGCGCCAACTTCTGGGTGTTTCGACAGCCGCCCGTCTATGTCGGCGAACATGGCCCGCATATTGGCCTCCGAGGCCGGGCTTTCCACCACCACCACCAGCGAGGGCTTGTTGGAAGAGGCGCGCACCAGGCCCCAGGTGCCGTCTTCCAGGGTGACGCGCACGCCATTGACGGTGACCACCGAAACGATCTTCTGGCCCAGCAGCTTTCCGCCTTTGGCGGAAAGTTCGCTGTAATCCTTCACCAGCGCGTCGACCACCTTGTATTTTTTGTCGTCGGGACAAAAGGGCGCCATGGTGGGCGAACCCCAGCTTTTGGGCAGTCCGTCATAAAGGGCGGAGAGTTTCGTGGCCCCGGCCCGATCCAGCATTTCCAGCACCGCGATGCCGGCGACAATGCCGTCGTCATAGCCAAGCCCGACCGGCGGGTTGAAGAAGAAATGCCCGGATTTTTCAAAGCCCGCCAGCGCCTTGAGTTCGGCGGTGCGGCGCTTGATATAGGAATGGCCGGTTTTCCAGTAATCGGTCTTGACGCCGCGCGCTTTCAGCACCGGATCGGTCAGATAAAGTCCGGTGGATTTCACATCCACCACGAATTGCGCGTGTCTGTGGGTGGCCGAAAGATCGCGCGCCAGCAGCACGCCTATCTTGTCGGCGAAGATTTCGCGCCCGCTATCGTCCACCACGCCGCAGCGATCGCCATCGCCATCAAAGCCCAGGCAAAGCTCGGCGCCCTCGGCCTTCACCGCATCGCCCATGGCGTGCAGCATGTGCAGATCCTCGGGATTGGGATTGTATTTGGGGAAGGTGTAGTCCAGCTCCGTATCCATGCCGATCACTTCGGCGCCGATACGGCGCAAGGCTTCCGGCGCGAAGGCTCCCGCCGTGCCGTTGCCGCAGGCGGCGATCACCTTGATGGGACGCGACAACTTGTGCCCCTTGGTCACCGCTTGCAGATAGGTCTCGCGCATGCCTGGCACGGCGATATAGGAACCGCCCGGCCGCTCCCGTCCAAGCCCCTCCAGCACGATCTTCCTGATGGCGCCGATTTCGTCCGGGCCAAAGGTCAGCGGCCGCTCAGCCCCCATCTTCACGCCGGTCCAGCCATTTTCATTGTGACTGGCGGTCACCATCGCCACCGCCGGGCAATCCAGGGCAAATTGCGCGAAATAGGCCACTGGCGACAACGCCAACCCGATGTCATGCACCTCGCAGCCGGCGCGCATCAGCCCCAGGATCAGCGCCTGCTTGATGGAAAGGCTGTAGGACCGGTAATCGTGCCCGGTAACGACTTTCGGCGTGACGCCGATATCGTGCAGATAGGTGCCCAGCCCCAGGCCCAGCGCCTGGATGCCGAGAAGATTGATCTCCTTGCCGAACAGCCAGCGCGCGTCATATTCGCGAAAGCCGTTGGCGGTGACCAGCGGCAAATTCTCATAGTCAGCCGTGTTGGGCTTGAGGTCGGCGCGCGGCTTGATCATGAAATTCCCGGTCAAAAGCGGGTTGGTTCTAGCCAACACCTGCCGAATCCTCAACCCATTCGGGCCTGGATCCGGTCCTTTCGCGCATTTGATTCTCGGCAATGCCGCCTTCAAACGGTTATAATGTCCCAATGGACAGGAACATCATCGCCGCGCTTGGCCTGGCCCCGTTCGAGAAGGGCTGGGTGTGGCTGGTCGGCGCCGGTCCGGGCGATCCGGGCCTGATCACCGCGCTGGGGCTGAAAGCGCTCAGCGAGGCCGATTTCATTCTTTATGACGCGCTGGTGGATGAAAGGCTGCTCAGCCTTGCCCGCAAGGGTGCGGGACTGATCTTCGCGGGCAAGCGCGCCGGGGTGACAAGCTGCAAGCAGAGCGACATTTCAAACCTGCTGATTGACCTGGCGAAAAAGGGAGGCCGCGTGCTGCGCCTCAAGGGCGGCGACCCCTTTGTGTTCGGACGGGGCGGCGAGGAAGCAGGCGCGCTGGCCAGCGCCCGTGTGCCTTTTCGCATCGTGCCGGGCATCACCGCCGGAATTGGCGGGCTGGCCTATGCCGGAATCCCCGTCACGCATCGCGACACCAACCATGCCGTCACCTTTATCACCGGCCATGGGTCCGATGGAAAACTGCCGCGGCTCGACTGGCAGGCCATCGGCAAGGGCTCCGAGACACTGGTGTTCTATATGGCCCGAAAATTCGCCAGCGAAATCGCCAGCGCCCTGATGGCGGCGGGGCGAAGCCCGGATGAGCCCGCGGCCATTGTCGCCAATGCGGCGCGCGACAACCAGAGCGTCACGGTCACCACGCTCGGCGGCCTGGCGGCAGCCGCCGAAAAAGCGCCATCCCTCTCAATCATCGTGATCGGCGAAAATGTGCGCCTGCGCGAGCAACTGGCCTGGCTTGGCAAAATGGCGGCCGCGCTTAATCCGGCCTGAGATTTTTCATCCGCAGCTCTTTCATTCTTTCTGGCAGTTCCGCCATGATGCAGCGGCGTTCCGCGTCGCTGAAATTGGCCCAATCGGCGATCTCATCCAGGGTCCGGCCGCAGCCGGAACAGCGCCCGGAAATCGGATCGAAAACGCAGATTTTTATGCAGGGCGTTTCCATTTTCGCCAATAATGCGCCAATTCTATCAAGGGCACTTCATGGTCTTAACCGGGGCTTAACAGCGCTCAAATAGGCTTGCTGCGTATTTCGCGAGTTTAGCCATGGCCAAAGCACAGTTCCACAAGAACCAGCGGGTTTACGTCAAGCCGGTCGGCACCTGGGCGCTGGTCGAGCATGTTGTGCCGCATTGGGCCAAGGGCATCGAGGAACCAATCCGAATCCATTACGATGTCGGCCTGGGCCGTGAATTCGCCGCCGAGGAACTGCTCAACGAAGAGCCGACGGGCGGCGACGGCCACAATGGAAATGGCGAGCATTGGCGCGTGGTGCGCGCCCGCAACAAGTGGCAGCCCGCCGAGGATTGCGCCCGTCATCCCGTCCCGGGCACCTATCCCGTGGTGATGACCGGCGAATCAGAATGGGGCGGCTGGCGTGTGCCGGGCGCCGAATATGACCTGGACCCGAACAAGGTCGAAATGCAGGCCAGGCTGATCTCCTCGGCGCCGCAATTGGCCGCCTTTGCCAATGGGCTGGTGGATTGGGCGCGCAAATCCGGCGAGGAGATGCCCAGTGCGCTGGTCGAACTGGCGCACAATGCGCAGGACATTCTGGCTCACGTCAAAGGCCAGTAAGGACCCCGATCTTCTTCAATGGTCGCGCGGCCGAACGGAAAAGCGCGGCGATCATTAAGTTTCCCAAGGCGCTCCCGCACCCCTTTTGTCCCACTGACAATGCTGTCCAAATTCCGCTAGGTTCGCGCCCATTATGCGAACCGAAGACCCACGCGCCATTCACCTTGCCGACTACCGGGCGCCCGACTTTCATATTGAAACCGTCAAGCTGGATTTCGCGCTCGATCCCAATGCGACGCGGGTTTCGGCACGGCTGGAGCTTGCGCGCAAGACCCCGGATGCCCCGCTGGTTTTGCATGGCGAAGAGCTGAAGCTGGTGTCCATCGCCCTGGACGGGCGCACTCTTTCGCCAAGCGACTACCAGGTCGACGGCAAATGTTTGACAATTCCGCGTGTACCGGACCGCTTTGTGCTGGAGACGGTCTGTGAAATCGCTCCCGCCGCCAACACCGCGCTGGAGGGTCTCTACCAGTCGAATGGCATGTTCTGTACCCAATGCGAGCCGGAAGGCTTCCGCCGCATCACCTGGTTTCTCGACCGGCCCGACAACCTCTCCATCTTCACGGTGCGGATCGAGGCCGACAAACGGCAATATCCGGTGCTGCTCTCCAACGGCAACCGGCTGGATGGCGGCGCGTGCAACGATGGCCGGCACTTCGCGGTGTGGCACGATCCCTTCCCCAAGCCGTCCTATCTTTTCGCGCTGGTGGCGGCCGATCTCGGCTCGCTGCATGACCGCTTTGTCACCATGACGGGCCGCAGCATCCAGCTCGCCATTTATGTCGAGCACGGCAATGAGAACCGCGCCGCCTATGCCATGGACGCTCTCAAGCGCGCCATGACGTGGGACGAGCAGGCCTATGGCCGCGAATATGACCTTGATATTTTCATGATCGTGGCGGTCAGCGCCTTCAACATGGGCGCGATGGAGAATAAGGGTCTCAACATTTTCAACGACAAGGTACTGCTGGCCTCGCCGGAAACCGCCACCGATGACGACTATGCCCGCATCGAAAGTGTCGTTGCCCATGAATATTTCCACAACTGGACCGGCGACCGCGTCACCTGCCGCGACTGGTTCCAGCTCTCCCTCAAGGAGGGTCTCACCGTTTTCCGGGACCAGAGCTTTTCCGGCGACATGCGCAGCCATGGCGTGCAGCGCATCCAGGAAGTGCGCGCGCTCCGGGGCCGGCAATTCCAGGAAGATGCCGGCCCCCTCGCCCATCCGGTGCAGCCGCAGAGCTATATCGAGATCAACAATTTCTATACCGCCACGGTCTATGACAAGGGCGCCGAAGTCATCCGCATGCTTCGCACCCTGGTGGGCGAGGATGGCTATCGCAAAGCCACTGACCTTTACTTTGCGCGCCATGACGGCCACGCCGCCACGGTCGAAGACTGGGTCCGGTGTTTTGAAGACGCCTGCGGCCGCGACCTCGGCCAGTTCCGCCTCTGGTACGCCCAAGCGGGCACGCCCGTCATCGAGGCGAAAACCGCATATGATGCGAAATCCCGCAGCTTCACGCTCGACCTGACGCAAAATCTGGCGGCAACGCCGGGCCAGCCGGACAAAAAACCCATGCACATCCCGGTGCGCATTGGTCTTGTAGGCAAAAGCGGCGCGCATCTGCCGCTCACCTTGGAAGGCGAGAATGCGGCGGGTCCCGAAACGCGGGT
>DATMNL010000021.1:0-10541 GCA_035568995.1 Rhizomicrobium sp.
GGCGGCGGCGGAGGAGGCGGAGGTGGCGGCGGAGGAGGCGGCGTCATGAACCACCTAAAGCCCACCATGACCGCATTCTCGGTCACGTTGCCAATATGAACCGGCGAAAGGCTCGCAAATCCGCTCGGCACATTGTCGTCAATCGTGATGGCGCGATAGCGATAGTCGATGAACAGATCGACATCCGACGACAGCGAATAGGCCAAGCCGGCTATGCCCTGATAGGCAAGGCCGTTGCGGGAACTGTTTGCTACGTCGGCCATCCCGGCACCCGAGGGAAACTGAATATGGAAGCGGCCCGAACCGTACCCGACACCGCCGCCGACCGACAATTTCCAGTTTTCGTCTAGAGGAATGTCATAGACCAAATCGATCATGTCGGCGCTGGTGCTGGCATAGCCGGCATTGGCGCCCGTGCTGGATGACTTCAGGTCATGGCCAGCCCAGCTGATTTCATCTTCCACGCGGAAGCCATTGTCCCAGCTGTAACCGAACGCGCCCGCAAGCAGGGGGCCGGACGATGACTTGCTCTTGCCGAAAAAAGCCGGGTTGGGAACCGATGTTGCCTTGATCCCATTCTGCTCATCCCAGCCGGCGCCCAGACCCAGGTACCAGCCTTCCGCTGCCATTGCCGGCGTCGAAAGCGCAAGCGCCGCAACGCCTGCCAAGGCGATCATCCGTATTTTCATGTTTTCCCTCGCTAAATAACCGACGAACGGGCAGCCCCGTCAAATGCCGTCAGATTGAATGCTGTGCTATAACTACGAGAAGGCCAAAAGTCTCCATCGCAGTTGCATCATTGGAACCGATTGGGAACCATATTTCAAGGTTTTACCCCGCGGCTGTGTCAGCTTGGCCACATGCGAAAGGTCCCAGTTCGCCCTTTGGCAGCGAAAGCCGGAACGCGTAGCGGCCCGGCAGACAAATAACCGCCTTCTTGCCCAGTTCTGTCTCCAGATGCCTGAGCAGCTCGGCCCTTGGGCTGACGTGAAAAAGGCCAAGCCAGGCCCGCATCGCTTTTCTGCCGAGGAGCTTCCCGAAATCGCCAAAATCCACAATATGAACAACCCCTTGCTCCGAAAGCCCTTGGCTGCAAACCAGCAGCGCCCGCCGCCAGCCGGGAATCATGGAGAGGCTGTAGGAAAACAAGGCGTGGTCGAAACTGGTCAGGCCGAACAGGGCGGGAGTCAGATTCTCAGCCAGACCATGAACGAGCCTGACGCGCCCATCGAGTCCGGCCCTGGCCAGTTGCGCCCGGGCCGTTTCCAACATCTCGGCTGAAGCGTCCAGGCCGTAGAGCTCGGCCGCAGGATAGCGCCGGGCGATGGCGATGAGATTGCGTGCCGTGCCGCAGCCGATTTCGACCAGACTCTGGCCGGGCTTCAAGCCCAAGTCCCCAATCAGGGAATCGCGCCCGAAAAGGTAATATTTCCTCGTAAAATCATAGATATAGCGCTGATGCCGATAGACCTGGTCCATCAGCCCGAAATGGCTTCGGTCAGCAGAGGGGGCGGCGCGCATAGACATGAAATCCGCCATAGATGGAGGAACGATCCTGGGCATGCAGCACCCGGCTCTGCCACTCATGGTAGAGCCAGGGCGCCAGGAGGCTGGCGGGAAGATTCCCGGCCAACGGCGAATCGGATCCCGCGGTGCGGAAAATCACCCGTGCGTCGCGCGAATCGGCGGTGCGGTCGATCTCCGCCCACAGCGCGGCGAGCTGGCTTTTGTTCATCCAGTCCTGGGCATCCAGCAGCACATAGCGATGGAGCGACTGCGCCGGCTGGCGTTTCAGGTAATCCACCAGGGAATCATGATGCACGCTCACCCTGCCGAGGCGCGCCCTGAGGGTGGCGTAATTCTCCTGCCTGAGATAAGCGGGCACCGCCTCGCGATGGCTTATGTCATAAGCGCGGCCAAAGGCCTGCCAGGCGAAATAATTGTCCTTGACCGGAAAATCGCAGGCCAGTCTTTCCACCCGCTCGCGCAAAACCTCCATGGCGTCACCATGGCCCGAAGACATCAGCGCATCATATTGCGCGGGCGGAATGCCAAGGGCGTAAAGCGAAACCGGCGATTTGGAGATCAGCCTGACCGCGGTGGAATTGAACAGCGGCGCGATCAGGCTGTCGAATGCGGCGCGCTGTTCGTCCGGATTCTTGGCGTCCAGCAGTCCATCCAGCTTTTTTCCATGCAGCCGCGCCACGATGTGCAAAAGGCCGATGAAACGGCCAAGCAGGCCATGGTGATAAAGCCCGCGCGCGAACATCTCGATACGCCGGCGCTTTCGCGGCCCCAGTTTTTTCTGCCAATAGGCGCGTGTTTCGCCATCCAGCCTTTGCGCGAGACAGTCATCGAATGCCTCGACATTGGCCGCGCTGGCGCCCATGCCGAAGAAACGGAAAAAACTTTCATGGTCGGGCAGGTGTTCAAGCGCCGCCAGCTTCAGCCGGGTCAGCGCGACATGATTGGGATTGAGGTCCAGGGCGACGATTTCCGCCGGCGCCGCGGCCAGGTAATTGAGAATGTTGCAGCCGCCGCTGGCGATGGTGATCAGGCGATGATGCGCCTTGAGCTCAAGCGCCTCCAGATCGACGTTGGGGTCTTCCCAGATCTGGTTATAGACGAATCCCTGGAACATCAGCGTAAAAAGCCGCTCCAGGGCGCCTCTCGGGGTGCCCAGGGGGCGTTGATGGGCAGCGCGTTCCAGGAGCAAATTGGCCATACTGAAGACACCTTCGCGAATCGGTCGTGATGGGGATAGGGCATTTGCATGACGGATTGGCGAACCGGCGACGGAAAAAAAGCGATGGCGGATGCTCTCGCCCTGCTTGATCTAGAAACTATCGAAGAAGACATTTTCCGCGGCACGAGTCCGGAAGGCCGGGTGCAGCGGGTTTTCGGCGGCCAGGTGCTGGGGCAGGCGCTGGTGGCGGCGACCCGCACCGTCGAATCGTCACGCATCTGTCATTCTTTGCACGCCTATTTTTTGCGTCCCGGTGACCCGCGCGTGCCGATCCTTTACGAAGTGGACCGATCGCGCGACGGCCACAGCTTCACCGCCCGCCGGGTGGTGGCGATCCAGCATGGCAAGCAGATTTTCAATCTCGCGGCTTCCTACCAGACGCCGGAGCCGGGTTATGAACACCAGCTTCAGATGCCGGACGTGCCGCCGCCCGAACAGCTTGAAGATGAGACGGAGGCGCGGCGCAGGCACGCCGATCTGTTGCCGGAATCCCTGCGCGATTGGCTGACGCGCGCGCGGCCTTTTGAAGCCAGGCCGGTGATCCTGGACCCCGCGGGCGACAGGCCGCCGCGTCCACCCTATGACAATGTCTGGTTTCGGGCCAATGGCCCGGTGCCGGAGGTTTTCTCACAGGCGCTTCTCGCCTATGCCTCGGACGCGACGCTGCTTTCAACCTCGCTGCTGCCGCATGGAAAGACCATTTTTTCCAACCTGCAGGTGGCAAGCCTGGATCATGCGATGTGGTTTCATCGCCCGTTCCGTTTCGATGACTGGCTGCTGTTCGCCCAGGACAGTCCATCCGCATCCGGCGCGCGGGGATTTAATCGCGGCGCGATCTTCACGCGCGACGGAACCTTGATCGCCTCGGTGGCGCAAGAAGGATTGATCAGGCCTCGGTAATTGGCAACCAGCACAGGTCCGGCACCCCCTTCGGCGCGGAGCGCCTGGAAGGCAGAGGGGGTAAGAAAATTAAGGACAGGCGCCCATCGGAATCTGCGCCACGCGGCGCGGCTTGGAATAGAAAGTGTCCGTCATCGCATAGGGCCCGGTCAGGTTGATGACGCCGGGGATGGTGACGACGAAGGGCAGGCTGTAGCTATACGTCACTTCGTTCATGATCACGCTGCCGCCGCCGCCCTGGGTGATGACGCCCCGGGCCGCGGTGGGAAACGTGTAAACCGAATTCGCGGCCCGCGCCGTGCCGCCCTGGCTGCAGCTCCAGGCGACCTTGCCGGTGGTGGCGGTGTTGTTGTCGATGACGCTGGAAATGGTGATCTGGGCGCTGGCGGTGGAATAGGGATAGAGCATCGCCGACAAGGCGCTGAACACATTGGTCATGTCGGCGGTGGTGACGGCGCTTTCCTGCGCCACAAGGTCTGCGCCGGCGCTGGTCAGATCGAACACGTCGGCCTTGGCGCCCAGCGCCAGCGCCAGTTCATTGAGGCCGAAAAACATGCCGATCATGACCGGCGCGATGAAGGCGAACTCCACCGCGATGGAGCCGCTCTCTCGTGTCAGGAACTGAAGAAGCCGCCGCATCGGATCAGCAGGCCGAGCCGGAGGTATAGGGCTCATTGCGGAATGCCGTGGTGGCCGACAGAAGATGCGTGCCGCCGGTCATGTTGACCAGGAACCATGACAACACCGGCGTCACCACCGTCCAGTTGTAGGTGGTGCGCATAAGCACCACGTCACAGGGACTGCCCGGGCTGTAATTGTCCGTCACCGGCACCAGATTGCCGTTGGCATCCACGCTGTTGCTGAAGGTGCTTCCGAAACCGCCGGTGTAGTTCTGCACATTGACATGCAGGGCCCCGACGCAATTGGTCAGCAACGAGGAAATGCCGCAGCAGACCTGGTCCTTGAACCATTCCTGCGAGTTGGCATAGGAATGGCCCGCGCCGGAGCCGCCGGCACCGCCGCTGCATATGGTGGCCGCGGCATAGTCTGTGCCCTGGGCACTGCCGGTGCGCACCAGGCGGCCCGCCGTCTGGGTGGCCAATTGCAACGTGTTCTGCGCATAGAACAAGATGCCGGTTTCCATGATGCCGAGCAGCAGGGTGAAGAAAACCGGCGCGACAAAGGCGAATTCGATGCCGGCCACGGCGCGTGTTGCGCCTTTGCGAAAATGGCGGCGAAGAACGCGCAATCTCTTGCGAAAGCGGAATGTCACGGTAAAGCCTCTCTCGACTTGGGATTTGTAGCGCCCCGCCGGCCCCAATCGAAGCCAAAGCCTCGGTCATGCTCAACAAGCGATTAAGCGATTGCCTGCATACTGGCGCGCGATAACCGGTAGTTAAAATTTCTTTACCAAAGCCCGCTTTTCGCTAACCAACGGGAAACCACGTCTCCCGAAAGAAACAGCATTTTCATTCTGTTTTGCCATGATGGCCGTGATTTCGAAGGGCACGGAATTTCCATGCTGACATTCTCGAGCTTGCGCGCGCATGCGCATTCGTTCCTCAAGGCGAAGAGCGGAAATCTCACCATCATTCTGGCGCTGTCGGCGATTCCGCTGACCCTGGCGCTGGGCGCCGGTGTGGATTATACGCGCGGCATCGTTGTGCACTCCAATATGACCGACGCGCTGGATTCCGCCGGCCTGGCGGTGGGCGCTGCGACCTCCAAGCCGAGTGCTTGCTCCTCCGACGGCAGCAACAGCCCGACCACCGGCAACGGTCCCACCGGCTCGCCCACGCCCTGCGCCTCGCTGCAGCAGGTCGCCCAGCAATATTTCAACGCCAATTTCAGGCCGGATTCGGCCGCCGACACGGTTGGTAACGTCCAGATCGCGATCGCCAATCAGACTGTCACTCTGTCGGTGGCCGATGATGTGCCGACCACCTTCCTTTTTGCCGCCGATAAGCTGATGAATTCACATGCCCTGGACAAGATGCATGTCGTCGGCGGCACCACCGTTGTGTGGGGCCAGACCAAATTGTGGGTTTCGCTGGTACTCGACAATACCGGTTCGATGAGCCAGACCGATGCCACCGGCACCAGCAAGATATCGGCCGAAAAGACCGCCGCGCACAATCTGATCACCACTCTTCAGGGCGCATCTACGACGCTTGGCGATGTGCAAATGGCCCTTATACCGTTTGCCAAGCTGGTGAATATGGGCACGTCATACGTCAATTCCGCCAGCATCGACTGGACCGACTGGGCGGCCCAGCCTCCCGGCGGCGCGCCCGCCAATACCGTGGGGCCGGGCAAGGCTTGTCCCTGGAGCAATGGCAGCAATGGCTTCGGCTGTGTCAACCAACCGAACGGTTCCTCGACCAACACAGTTCCATCCAGCGGCGCCTATTCCGGATACATCTGCCCGAGCGCGATTCAGACTTATACCGCCAGCGGCGGCCTGGCAGGCATGGGTGGCCATTACATCAATGGTTGCTATACCAGCACAGCCGTCGTGACCACTGTCAGTTCCGGCAGGAACGCCACATGCAACGGTTATAGCAACTGCAGCTGTACGGGTTCCGGCAACAGCAAGGTTTGCAAGAACACGACTTATAACCATGCCTGGCTGGTCAACGCTCACAGCACCTGGAATGGCTGCATCGAGGATCGTCCCCAGGATTACGACACCACCAACACGGCGGCAGGATCGGGCAGCACCCTGTTTCCCGCGGCCAATGACGACAATTGTCCGCCGGGGGTCATTGTATCGCTGCCGGCGAGCTGGACTGCCGCGCAATGGACGACTCTGGGCACTGAGATCGACGCCATGACGCCGAACGGTTCCACCAACCAGACCATTGGCCTGGCCCATGGCTGGCAGGTATTGACCAACGCGGCTCCGTACAACGCGCCCGCGCTGCCCACCAACACCAGCCAATATATTATTCTAATCAGCGACGGCTTTAATACCCAGGATCGCTGGAACGGCGACGGAGGGGCTCAGTCCACGCCCGTGGATACGCGGATGGCTCTGGCCTGCACCAATGCCAAGGCCGCCGGAATCATAATTTACACCATCTTCGTGGACCTGAATGGCACCCAGGGCAACTCGACCGTGCTGCAAAACTGCGCCACCAGCCCGGCGAAATATTTCGACTTGACCACCTCTGGCGCGGTCATCACGACCTTGAACACCATCGCCCAGCAGATCACCAATCTGCGCGTGGCCGAGTAGCATGAGCTGGACCTTCGTCAGGGAGTCCGCCTGGCAGTTCAGCCTGACTCTGTGGCATGTGCTGCCCTGGCTGGCGGCGATGGGCGCGGTGTTCAGCGTGCTGTCCCTGTTCATGCCCTGCAATCCAGGCCGTCCCTGGTGGCGCAAGGAAAATCTCCTCACCGATTTCGCCTATTGGATTTTCGTGCCGGTCTTCACCCGCTACCTGCGCATCTGGCTGACGGTGATGGGCACGCTTCTCTTCTTCCACATCACCGACGGGCAGGCGATCGCGGATTTCTACGATCACGGTCATGGCCCGCTGGCCGGCCTGCCGCTCTGGGTCCAGGCGGGGATCTATCTGGTGGCGGGCGATTTCGCGCTATATTGGAGTCACCGCCTGTTTCATGACGGCTTTCTGTGGAAATACCATGCGGTCCATCACGCCGAGACGCAGGTGGAATGGATTTCGGCGTCGCGCTTTCATCCCGTCAATCTGATGCTGGGCGCGGTGGCGGTGGATGTCGCGGCGCTGCTGGCCGGCATCTCGCCGGAAATTTTCATCGTCATCGGGCCGTTCAACACCATTTACTCGGTGTTCGTGCACGCCAACCTCAATTGGCGGCTGGGCTGGCTTCGCTATATCCTGGTCAGTCCTGTCTATCATCGCTGGCATCATGTGGCCGCCAAGCGCGACGTGAATTTCGCCAGCACCTTCCCCATCTGGGACCTGATGTTTGGCACCTGGTATCTTCCGGAAGGCGTGCTGCCCGATGGCTATGGCATTGCCGACCAGAATATGCCGGTCGGCCTGGTGCCGCAGCTGCTGTATCCCTTGTTTCAAGAATAGCGTTTTCCGGACGGCGCCGCTGGCGCGGCGCGCTCCGCCATGGGCAAATACGCTGTCGCTATTTGCCCGCGGCGTCGCCTACGGGCTCACCGCGGCCTTGTGAGCCGTATCGCTGTGGGTGGCGAGCTGCGAATTGATCGTTTCGAACGCATCCTTGCCGTCGCCCGGCTCCGGCGTCGTTTCGCAACGGTTGCTGGTGCAGCTGTAGGTGACGCGCTGGGTGCCGCGATTCAGCAGCAGGGTCGATTCGGAATTATTGGCGCCGGCCAGCACGGCGATCGCCGTGTTGGCGACCTGCTTTCCGTCGGCGTCAAGCGCCATGATGTTGGTGTTGCCAAAGCCCTTGCCGATCACAAAGGCATGGCGCGCGTCGATCATATTGATATCCGCGATGGCGGGATTGCCGACATAGACCGTGGCCACCGGTTTGTCGAAAGTGACAGTCCGAACTTCGTCCATGGCGATGGCCAGGCCGGCGGCAAAAGCCGGCGCGGGCGCTATGAGAAGGGCGAGGCTGGCGGCGAAAAGGGCGCGGTGCATGGCAAATCCTGCGAAAACCTGCGCTAGACTAGGCCTAGCGGCGTAAAATAAGTTTTAAGAGTTGAAGGATGAAAAGCAGGGGGTTTTTGCCCCTCGAAAATCCGCCTGAAAGCGCCGCCGAAAAAAGGAAAACATCGATCAGGTTCCCTCATTTTGCGGGTTGCGGTTAACGCGTCCTCTCGTTCGACATTAAGACTGCTCGCTATCCACCCTTTCCGTGCCGTCCCGGCACAGAAGCATGTTTCCACATGTCTTCCAGTTAGGAGGAAATTAAGCGGGCCTGTCTAAGGTGGGCGTGTCCAATCAAGTCACGCGTTATTCGTGGTTTGCTGAGGACATCCTAGGGTGTCACTAAAGTGGAGACAAAAATGACCAACCTCTTTTCGCGCTTTGTCCGCGATGAGTCCGGCGCTACGGCCATCGAATATGGCCTGATTGCCGCTCTGATCGCGGTCGTGATCATCACCGGCCTGACTACGGTGGGCACGAACTTGAACGCAAAGTTTAGTTCGATCGCCACCAGCCTGCGCTAATCGCGCCGGTCGCATAGCCAAAACGGCCGCCCCTAAAAAGGCGGCCGTTCGTTCATAGGCTCCTCCATGCTCGCCGAAGCTCTCGTCATTGTCGCGCTGCCACTTCTTCTGGCCGCGGCCGCGGGCTGGGATCTGGCGAGTTTCACCATCCCGAATTTCCTGCAAACCCTGCTGATTGCCTCTTTTGCGGCTTTCGCCGTGGCGGCGCATCTGGGCGCGTCCGATATCACCTCGCATCTTCTGGCCGGCTTTGTCGGCCTGCTTGTGGGTTTCACGCTGTTTGCACTTGGCTATATCGGCGGCGGCGATGCCAAGCTGTTTGCCGCCGTTGTGCTGTGGCTGGGGCTGAAGGATCTGATGCCTTACACCTTGGTGGCAACGGTGCTGGGCGGTGTCCTGACCCTTTCCCTTCTGGCGTTGCGCAGTCTGCCTTTGCCGGCGCCGCTGGCGCGCCAGGCCTGGCTTCTCAGGCTGCATAACAGCGAGTCTGGAATTCCTTACGGCGTCGCGCTTGCCGCGGGCGTTTTCGTCATCCTGCCGGGAACCGAAATTTTCCGTCTCGCCGCCGGAAACTGAAATCAAATTATAAAGCGTTTTTTAACGCTGCGCGGTTCCCTCGGCTCCTTCAAGAATCTTCCGCTACTCCAATTGCACAGCATCTTATTAAGCACTTTCTAAATGCTTTCGTGGTGCATTAGAGGCGACAGGAGCTTGTTCCATGAATACCAAGCGTATCATCGTGCTCGGGTTTGCCCTGGTGGCTGCGAGCGCCGCCGCGCTTTTGGCCCGCAGTCTCATGGGTGGCGGCACACCAAAAGTTGAAGCGAAAATCGGACCGCCAGCGATCGCGATGAGCGAAGTGCTGGTCGCTACTTCGAATGTTCAGCCGGGCCTCGCGCTCGTGCCCGACATGGTGAAATGGCAACGTTGGCCCGCCAACGCAGTGGATGCGAGTTTCATAACGCACACAATCGCGCCCAATCTCGCTGACGCTCTCAAGAACACCGTGGTGCGCGTGCCGCTTTATGCCGGCCAGCCCATCACCAGCACGTCTATCGTGCATGGCGACACCGCCGGCTTCATGGCGGCGCAGCTGCAACCCGGCATGCGCGCCGTCTCGATTGTCATCAGCGTCGAATCCGGCGCCGGCGGATTCATCCTGCCCAATGACCGCATCGATCTGCTGCTCACCACCAAGACCAACGAGAATCCGCCACACGTAAAGACGAAGACCATTCTCGGCAATGTCCGTGTGCTGGCGGTTGACCAGACCTTCAAGGACGAAAAGGACACCAAGACGGTGGTCGGCAAGACCGCGACTTTGGAATTGACGCCGTCCCAGGGCGAACTTGTCGCCGCCGCCCAGACCACGGGCACGCTGTCGCTGTCGCTGCGCGGCCTTGGCGACAATCAGGTCGTGGCCGGCGGCCGATCCTTCAACGGCGACGAGGGCCTGGTTTCGATCATCAAGTATGGCGTCCTGCATTCCGGTGACAATGATTCAACCGTGCAGGGCGCAAGGGAGAGAGCCCAATGATACGCAAGGGGTTTTTGCTCAGTGCGTGCCTGCTGCTGGCAATTCCGGCCATGGCGGCAACTCGCGACCTGCCGATCGATGACAGCAACTCTCGCGTCATCACGGTTTCCACCAAGGGCGGCGGTTCGCCGGTGCATCAAAGCATCACGCTCGGGATGGGCAAGTCCGTGGTGGTCGAACTGGATACCGAAACGCATGACGTTCTGGTTTCCAGCCCC
>DATMNL010000022.1:0-12235 GCA_035568995.1 Rhizomicrobium sp.
TCCGAAATATAGCAACTGCAATCAGTCTGGCCAAGGCGCTCAAGATCGCGGTGCATGACCATCTGGTGATCGGGCGCGGCGGGCATGCGAGTTTCAAGGCGTTGGGATTGCTTTAGAACCGTTCGTCCACCATTTCCTCGCTTTTGGCCCAGAGCGCCTTGGCGCGCTCGGGGTCAAGGGCGTAAGGACGGACACCGCCGCGGATGACGGGATCTTTGACAATACCGGCGACATGACAGTCCTCGCAATAGTGCCCACCTACGACGTCCGAAGGCGCGACGATCCCGGCCCAGACAGACGTTGCGGCGCCTTGTGGAACGGTCTTCCAACGGAACGCCGGCGTGCCGGGCGGCTGGCTTGCGCTGATCGAGTCTATCAATTGTTGGAGAACCTCGGGTTTCATATGGCGGCTCAGCTCGGTGCGGATGACACCCGGATGTACCGCGGTAGCCCGCACATTCCTGGTTTTGTGGCGGCGGTCGAATTCCACCGCAAACAGGATGTTGGCCGTCTTCGAGCGGCCATAGGCGGTGAATTCGGTATAGGGCGTATGATCGAAGTTAGGATCATCGAGATCGACGTCGGAGTAGCGATGTCCCGCCGATGACAGGTTCACCAGGCGCGCGCCCGGCCTGAGGAGCGAGGCGATCCGATTGACAAGCACGAAATGACCCAAATGGTTGGTGCCGAACTGGGTCTCGAAACCATCTTCCGTCCTGCCTTTCGGAGTCGCCATGACACCCGCATTGGCGATGATCAAATCGAACCACCCGCCGGAAGCAACGAGTTTGTCCGCGCAGGCGCGCACGCTCGCCAGCGAGGCGAGATCGAGTGCGACAAGTTCGAAACTGCCCCCGTTCGCCGCCTGGTCCCGCACCACCCCGGTCGCGCCGCGCGCCTTGTCCAGATCGCGCACAGCGCCCACCACCTCTGCGCCGTGCGCGGCGAGTATGCGGGCCGTCTCCACGCCAAGGCCGGCCGACACGCCGGTCACAAGGACGCGCTTGCCGGCGAGGTCAATGCCCTCGAGCACTTCGTCCGTGGTCGATTCAGCACCAAATGTCTTGCCCATGATCATTTTCCCCTTTCTTAAGACCGGATCCACTATCGACCATACCCCACCCCGTCGCGCGCCGATATCGAACGCACAAGCGAGACCGCCGCCAAGGCGCTTAAGATCGCGGTGCATGATCATCTGGTAATCGGGCGCGGCCGACCTGCCAGTTTCAAATCGCTGGCTGCTTTAGCGGTCCCGGCTTATGCCGCGCGGGGACTGGCCGTACTGGTGTAATGGCACATGGGGGATTGCGGTCCACCCACGGCGTCCGGGGGAAGTGGGTGGGCACCAAGTCCGGCAGGCGGACCGCGAAATTCAATCTGCGGCAAAATGTTAAACACTCCTTGCCAGTTGGCATGGAACGGCGTGTTCCGAAATCTGAAAGCCCGGATTTGGCGATCCCGGCGGCCGTCATCCACCCCCAAATTGTCATTCCACGTTGCCTTCAGGGTGGACAACGCGAAGTTGCGGCCGGGCTAGCCGATTTTTGCAAGCTGATTGTCGATCAGCGTGGCTACCTTATCGCGGACATCGGGAACGAGTGCAGCCGGAAGACTGCCGGCGAGAGTCTTGAGCGCGACCTGCGTGCCGCCGCGGTCGCCGGACTCCAAAGCACGGAACGCCGCCGAATAGCGGTCCAGGAGGGACTTGCGCTGTTCCGCGAACGAGGCCGGCTTTGAGAATTGCTTGTCCGCCAAATTGGCTATCGCGGATTTGAGCTCGCCCCAGCCGAGATCGATGAGTTTGGGATCGACCTGCATGAGTGCGCCCGCAATCTGGGAAAGGCCGGCGACCTGCTGGCGAAAATAGTTTCGGTCGAAGCCCTGGGCGCCTGCCTCCGTGTCCAGCTGGGAATAGGTTTGCGTCCAGGCGCCGGGCCAGTCGCCAGCGAGACCGATGCCGGGAAGCTTATAAGCACGACCCTTGTTCATCGGGCTTCTCACCTGGCCCTGAAAGCCGCCATTGACGCCGGGCGCGACATTTCCCGCCTTCACATCGACCCGCGGCCAATGATTGTCGGTCGCCGCCCGGGCGACGGTTTCGACCAGCCAGGGATTGTTGTTGTAAACGTCGATCAGGCTGGTGATGACGCCGCCATCCTCGGGACGTTCGGCCGAATAGGCATAGTGGTTGCCGCCGGAGCCGGTCTCGATGGTCTGGCGGCCGCCCATATGCTCCATCCCAAGCGTCGCCACGACAGGCTTCAGGCGGCCGGGGTGGATGGTGTAATAATCGAATGCCGGCCAGTTGCCCTCGCCGCCCGGCATGAAGTGCCGGCACTCGAAATAGAAGGCGAGGGTTCGCGCACGCTGCGCGCGCGGGATGCGGTTGAAATAGGACATGATCCCGATCATGCCCAGACCGCCATTGTCCTCGATCAGCGACATGGCATCGGTATGGGTGGCGAGCAGGATCTGCTGGTCCTGTGGCGTGCCGTAATTCCTGCCGGGAAGGAACGCGAGTGTGGATTTTCCGATGTCACGCTGAAACCGCGCCGTCAGGGTCAAGGTCGCTGTCTTTCCGGCGCGGGCGTCCGCCAGAACCTTTGCCCCATTGACGCGATCCAGCGTCAGCGTCGGGCAATTGACGTATTTGGTGCCGAGTCCCGCCTTGCCGTCGGGCGTGTAGACGCTGCGCTGGACCAACCCGAAGGCGGCGCCGGGCGACAGATCGTAGACGATGACGAGCCCGGCAGCCCCGCCCGCAATGCCGGTGGCGGCGAAACCGTTGACTTGGGTGAACACCCAGCGGGAATGATAGGAGGTCATGACGCTGGCGGGCGGCGGCGTGAAAAGTTGAGGCCATTTGCCGGGAGAGCGCCACTCGTAATCCGTCGGCGTATAGCTATCGAGAAAAGACTGCGAATAGGGCGGCGCGGGATAGGGCGCGGTGGCGAAGACCAATATCTTGCCGGCAATCCGCTCGGGAGGGAGCGGGTTTGCCGGATCGTAAAAGAGCATCTGGGCGGTGATGCCCTCCGGCGGCGTGGAGCCCGAGGTCATGCCATAGGAGGCCACGACTGGAACCGGCGTGCCATCCGTCACCAGCTTCTCGACCGCGATGCCTGAATCATGGATGTGCGTGCGCCGGTCCGGCCAGTCATCGACAATGTAATGGTCATAGGGAATGTCGACGTGATCCAGATCGACCGCACCGAACGCCTGCATCTTCTCAACCAGAAAATCCGTGTAGCGCTTCCAGCCTGCGCTGCCGGCATAGGTTGGGCCACATCCGGCCTTGAACGCATTCCAATCCCAGGCCTGATCGGGCGTGATCATCAACTTGGTGTCGATCCCCGGGGAGGCGCCGGCCACCGCTCTCGGCTGCCCGATCCCGATTGCCGTCGCCGCCGCCACACCGGCGGTGCGTTGAAGGAAAGCGCGCCGCGACGGCCTGTTCCGGAAATGAGTCATGACGCCCCCTTATGGCTCTCTAAAATATACCAGGACCGGCCAGCATGACAGGCGGACTTGTGGGGTCTGGTCGTGATTTCAGCGGCCGTCGAATGCTTTTTGAAAGGCGGCGATATCGAGCTTGACCATTGTCAGCATCGCTTCGGAGGCACGTTTGGCCGCCGCCCGGTCGGGGCTGCGCATCATCGCATCGAGAGCCCGCGGCGTGATCTGCCAGTAAAGCCCCCAGCGATCCTTCAGCCAGCCGCATTGCTGTTCCTTGCCACCGTTTTTCAGATGCGCTTTCCACAAAAGGTCAACCTCCTCCTGGCTGTCGCAATGGATCATGAAGGAGACCGCATGGTTGAAGGGATCGAGCCGGCCGGCATTCATCGCGACATAGGACAGGCCGGCCAGGGTGAAATTGACCACTTGCACCGTGCCTGCCGGGCCTGACGGCGTATCCACCGGCAGGGCCGTGACACCGTCCACCCGCGAATCGGGCAGCAGTGAGACATAGAAGCGGGCGGCCACTTCAGCGTCTTTCTCAAACCACAAGAATGGCGAGATTTTGGACATGTTTTTTCCTCATCTTTTGCATACCGGCCAAGCCAAATCCTCCCGAACAGCCAACACAGAGTCAATTGCTTGGCCTTAGGTTCCACCTTTGCTAGAAGCTTGGTGGTACAAATGGATGTTCCCATGATCCCCCGCTATGCCCGCGAACAGATGGTTCAAATCTGGTCGCCCGAGACCAAGTTCCGTATCTGGTTCGAGATCGAGGCGCATGCCACCGATGCCCTGGCGGAACTCGGCGTTGTGCCGAAGGAAGCGGCGAAAAAGCTTTGGGAAAAAGGCCGGCACGCGAAATTCGACGTGGCGCGGATCGACGAGATCGAGCGCGAGGTCAAACATGATGTAATCGCCTTCCTTACCCACCTGGCCGAGATTGTGGGGCCGGAAGCGCGCTTTGTGCACCAGGGCATGACCAGCTCGGACGTGCTGGACACATGCCTGAATGTGCAACTGGCGCGCGCCGCCGACCTTTTGATCGCCGATACCGATGCGCTGCTGGCGGCGCTGAAGACGCGAGCAATGGAATACAAGATGACGCCCACCATCGGGCGCAGCCATGGCATCCATGCCGAGCCCACCACCTTTGGGGTCAAGCTGGCCGGTTTCTATGCCGAATTCGCCCGCGCCCGGGCGCGGCTCAAGACGGCGCGGCGGGAGATCGCCACCTGCGCCATTTCCGGCGCGGTCGGTACTTTCGCCAATATCGATCCCTTCGTCGAAGAGTATGTGGCGAACAAGATGAATCTGATGGTGGAACCGGTTTCCACACAGGTGATCCCGCGCGATCGCCATGCCGCCTATTTCGCGGCGCTGGGCGTGGTGGCGTCATCGCTCGAGCGTCTGGCGGTGGAAATCCGTCATCTGCAGCGCACCGAGGTACTGGAAGCGGAGGAATATTTCTCGCCCGGCCAGAAAGGCTCCTCGGCCATGCCGCACAAGAGAAATCCGGTGCTGAGCGAGAATGTCACCGGCCTGGCGCGCATGGTGCGGGCTTACGCGCTGCCGGCGATGGAAAATGTGGCGCTGTGGCATGAGCGGGATATCTCCCATTCCTCGGTCGAACGCTATATCGGCCCCGACGCCACCATCACGCTGGACTTCGCCTTGGCGCGGATAGCGGGCGTGGTGGAGAAGCTGGTGGTCTATCCTGCGCGCATGCAGGAGAATCTGGACCGGACGCAGGGGCTGGTGCATAGCCAGCGCGTGCTGCTGGCGCTGACCCAGGCAGGCATCGGCCGCGAGGACGCCTATCGGCTGGTGCAGCGAAATGCGATGCGCACCTGGAATGGCGAAGGCGCGCTGCTCGACTTGCTGAAAGCCGATCCCGAAGTGGCGGGCAAGGTGGCGCCCGAGAAGCTGGAAGCCATGTTCGATCTTGGCTATCACCTCAAACAGGTGGACACCATCTTCAAGCGCGTGTTCGGGTGAGATGGATACCGCAGCGCTGATCCGCGCCTATTACGCCCTATTCAATGCCAAGGATGTGGACAGGTTCCTGGCGCTGCTGGCGGACGATGTTGTCCATGACATCAACCAGGGCGGCCGCGAGCACGGCAAAAAGGCCTTTGCCGCATTCCTGACACGGATGAACCTTTGTTATGACGAACAGATTGTCGATATCGCGGTGATGACAAACACAGACGGCACGCGCGCCGCAGCCGAATTCATCGTGCTGGGCAAATATCTCGCCAGCGATATCGGATTGCCGCCCGCCCGGGGCCAGGCATATCGGTTGCCGGCGGGCGCTTTCTTCGAAGTGCGGAATGGCAAGGTCGCGCGCATTTCCAACTATTACAACCTGGAAGACTGGTTGAAGCAGGTGGGTGGGTGACGGTTACTGTTGCGAAACTCACCGGCGATGAATTGCGGGCGCGGCTTGACGATCTGGCGAAACTGCGCATCGAAATCTTCCGCGCCTGGCCCTATCTCTACAAGGGCACGATGAGGTATGAGCGCCAGTATCTGCCGCGCTATGCCGAAGCGAAAACGGGCACCATGATCGTGGCGGAAGACGATGGGAAAATCGTCGGCGCCTCTACCGCGCTCGGCCTGGATGAGGAAGACGAGTATGTCCAGCAGCCTTTCCTGGACGCCAAGATGGGCCTGAACCGCATCTTCTATTTCGGCGAATCCGTGCTGCTGCCGGGCTATCGCGGCCAGGGCGTGGGGGGTCGCTTTTTCGAACTGCGCGAGGAAGCGGCGCGCGGGCATGGCTATAAGGAGGCCGCCTTTTGCGCCGTGGTGCGGCCGGACGATCATCCGGCGCGGCCAAGGGATTATGTGAAGCTGGACGGTTTCTGGAAAAAGCGCGGCTATGTCAGGCGCCCCGAACTGGTGGCCAAATTCAACTGGCGCGATATCGGCGAACGCAATGACAGCGAAAAGCCGATGGTGTTCTGGATGAAGACACTGTGAAAATCGCAAGATGAAAATTGCTTTGGCGCAATATCCGATCGGAAAATTCGCCAGCCTGGCGGACTGGCAGGCCAATGCCGCGCGCTGGGTTGAAGAAGCGGCGGGAAATGGCGCCCGGCTTCTGGTCTTTCCCGAGTATGGCGGCATGGAACTGACGGCGCTTTTGCCCGAAGCCCTGCAAAAGGATTTGCGCGGTCAGATTCCGGCCCTGGAAAAATTCCATGCCGATTTTGTTTCCACCTATGCGGCGCTGGCGCAAAAGCACAGTGTCTTCATCCAGGCGCCCAGCTCGCCGGTGATGGCAGATGGCGCCATGCACAACCGCGTCTATTTCTTCGCGCCTTCGGGAGCGCATGACTTCCAGGACAAGCGCCAGATGACCCGCTTCGAAAAAGAAGAATGGGGCGTCGCGGGCGGCGGCACGCTCAAGATATTCGACATCGGCGAAACCAAAATCGGCATCGCCATTTGCTACGACATCGAATTTCCCCTCATCGCCCATGCCATGGCCAAGGCGGGCGCCGAGCTGATCCTGGCGCCCAGCTGCACCGACACCATGGCAGGAGCGAACCGGGTGCATGTCGGGGCGCGGGCGCGGGCGCTGGAGAATCAAATCTATGTCGCGGTCGCGCCGACGGTGGGCGATGCGCCCTGGTCGCCAGCGGTGGATGTGAATGTCGGCTGGGCGGCGGTTTATGCCATGCCCGACCGGGGCTTTCCCGATGACGGCATCCTGGCCAGGGGCGAATTGAACAAACCGGGCTGGATTTACGTGGAGCTGGATTTCCCTTTATTGCGGGCGGCGCGCGCCAATGCACAGGTTTTCACCCGCACCGACTGGGACAGCCAGAGCCAGCCGTCTTTGGCAGTAACCCAAAATACCTTCTAAGCCCTTGATTCTGTAATATTCCTGTGGACGGGAACCCGTCATGCGCGGCCAAGCGTCTCGCCAACATTGCTGTTAGGCCCCCGCATCCCTAAATTCAGGCCTCGCCGGGATTTATTCAGGCGTGTCCAGGGACAAACCGCCATGAAGCGCCGCCGCGTCATCTACGAAGGCAAAGCCAAGATTCTTTACGAAGGCACCGAGCCGGGCACCGTCATCCAGTATTTCAAGGACGACGCCACGGCCGGCAACGGAGCCAAGAAGGATACTATCGAGGGCAAGGGCGTCCTCAACAACCGCATCAGCGAATATCTGATGACCCAGCTGGCCGCCATCGGCGTGCCCACTCATTTCGTGCGCCGCCTGAATATGCGCGAGCAGCTGATCAAAGAGGTCGAGATCATTCCCCTGGAAGTGGTGGTGAGGAATGTCGCCGCCGGTTCCATGTCCAAGCGGCTGGGGATCGAGGAAGGCACCGCCCTGCCCCGCTCCATCATCGAATATTACTACAAGAATGACGGGCTGAACGATCCCTGGGTGAGCGAAGAGCACATTACCGCTTTCGGCTGGGCCAGCCCCCAGGATCTGGACGACATGGTCAACCTCACCATCCGGATCAATGATTTTCTTTCCGGCCTGTTCCTGGGCGCCGGTATCAAGCTGGTGGATTTCAAGCTGGAATTCGGCCGGCTGTGGGAAAATGATTTCATGCGCATCGTGCTGGCCGACGAAATCAGCCCGGACAATTGCCGGCTGTGGGACGCCACCACCAACGAAAAAATGGACAAGGACCGCTTCCGCCGCGACATGGGCGGGGTGATCGAGGCCTATAGCGAAGTGGCGCGGCGCTTGGGAATCATGCCCGAATCGGTGCAAGGCGAGAACAAAGGTCCCGTCCTGGTAAAGTGACCTGAGCAAAGCGAAGGTCATCCCCGCGAAGGCGGGGATCCAGTCAGAGAATGAAATGAAAGCCCGCGTCTTCGTCACCCTCAAAAACGGCGTGTTGGACCCGCAAGGCAAGGCCATCGGCCATGCCCTGAACGGGCTGGGTTTTGCCTCGGTCGGCGAGGTGCGCCAGGGCAAGGTGATCGACCTGGAGCTCAAGGAAACCGACGCCACAAAGGCCAAGACCGCGCTGAAAGACATGTGTGAGAAGCTGCTGGCCAACACCGTGATCGAGAAATACGAGATCGAACTGAAATCATGAAGTCCGCCGTCATCGTTTTTCCCGCTTCCAACTGCGACCGCGATGCGGCGACCGCGCTGGAACAGATGACGGGCAAGAAGGCCCATATGGTCTGGCATCAGGACAATGCGCTGCCGGACGTGGACCTGGTGGTGCTGCCGGGCGGATTTTCCTATGGCGATTATCTGCGCTGCGGCGCCATGGCCAATCAGTCGAAAATCATGGGCGCGATCAAGGCCCATGCCGCCAAAGGCGGCGCGGTGCTGGGCATCTGCAACGGTTTCCAGGTGCTGACGGAATCGGGCCTGCTGCCGGGCGCGTTGATGCGCAATGCGGGGCTGAAATTCGTCTGCAAGCCGGTGACGATGAGCGTGGAGGAAACTCAATCCGCCTTCACCCGCAAATACGACAAGGGCCAGACCGTGACCTTTCCGGTGGCGCATGGCGAAGGCAATTACTATGCCGATGACGAGACACTCAATCGCCTGGAAGGCGAAGGGCGGGTGATGTTCCGCTACCAGGACAATCCCAACGGCTCGGCGCGCAACATCGCCGGCATTCTCAACGAAAAGCGCAATGTGATGGGCCTTATGCCCCATCCCGAACGGGTGGTGGATGAGGCGCTGGGCGGCAGCGATGGACGCGCCCTGTTCCAGGGCCTGATCGAAGCGCTTTCATGAATTTGAAGATGGGCATGACCCAGATAACGCCGGAACTGATCCGCGAGCATGGCCTCACGGACGGGGAATATGCCCGCATCATGAAGCTGCTGGGCCGCGACGCCAATCTGGTGGAGCTGGGCGTGTTCAGCGTGATGTGGAGCGAGCATTGCTCGTACAAATCCACCCGCGCGCATCTGAAAAAACTGCCGACCGAGGCACCCTGGGTGATCCAGGGTCCGGGCGAGAATGCCGGGGTGATCGATATCGGCGATGGCGATGCCTGCATCTTCAAGATGGAATCCCACAATCATCCCAGCTTCATCGAGCCCTATCAGGGCGCGGCAACCGGCGTGGGCGGGATCATGCGCGACGTCTTCACCATGGGGGCGCGGCCTATCGCGATGATGAATGCGCTGCGTTTCGGCGAACCGGATCATCCCAAGACGCGGCATCTGGTGTCGGGGGTGGTGTCGGGCATCGGCGGTTACGGCAATTGCATGGGGGTGCCGACGGTGGGCGGCGAGGTTAATTTCCACCGCTCCTATAACGGCAACATTCTTGTGAACGCCATGTGCGTGGGGCTGGCGCGCACCGACAAGATCTTTTTGTCGGCAGCCAAGGGCGCGGGCAATCCGGTGGTCTATGTCGGCTCCAAGACCGGGCGCGACGGCATTCACGGCGCCACCATGGCCAGCGCCGAATTTGATGACGCCTCGGAAGAAAAGCGCCCCACGGTACAGGTGGGCGATCCCTTCACCGAAAAGCTGCTGCTGGAAGCCTGTCTGGAATTGATGGCGACCGACGCCATCATCGCCATTCAGGACATGGGCGCGGCGGGGCTGACCTCGTCCTCCGCCGAAATGGCCGACAAGGGCGGCAGCGGCATCGAACTCGACCTGGACAAGGTGCCCCAGCGCGAAGACGACATGACCGCCTATGACATGCTGCTGTCGGAATCCCAGGAGCGGATGCTGGCGGTTCTCAAACCGGGCCGGGAGGCGCAGGCCCGCCGCATCTTCGAGAAATGGGAGCTGGATTTCGCGGTGATCGGCGTCACCACCGACACCAGCCGCTTTGTCGTCAAGCACAAGGGCCAGGTGGTGGCCGATATTCCGGTCACGGCGCTTTCCGACGAAGCCCCGGTCTATGAGCGGCCCTTCGCCTATCCCGCGCCCGCCGCCGGCGCGCTGCCGGCCTATGACCGGAAAAAACCGGTGCTGGCATCGCTGGAAAAAATCCTGGCCACGCCCGACATGGCGTCCCGCCGCTGGGTGTGGGAGCAGTATGACAACAGCGTGATGGCCGACACGGTGCAACGCCCCGGCGGCGACGCGGCGGTGGTGCGGGTGCATGGCACCAAAAAGGCGCTGGCCATCACCACGGATGTTTCGCCGCGCTATTGCCAAGCCGATCCCAAGGAGGGCGGCAAGCAGGCGGTGGCCGAAGCCTGGCGCAACCTGACGGCAGTGGGGGCGCTGCCGCTGGCGGTCACTGACAATCTCAATTACGGCAATCCGCAGAAGCCTCACATCATGGGTCAGATCGTGGCGGGGATCGACGGCATCGGCGAGGCCTGCCGGGCGCTCGACTTTCCGGTGATCGGCGGCAATTGCTCGCTTTACAACGAGACCAATGGCGAAGGCATTCTGCCCACGCCCGCCATCGGCGGCGTCGGGCTGTTGAAAGACGCGACCAAAATGGCCACGGTGGCGTTCAAGCGCACCAGCGATGTGGTGATCCTGATCGGCGAAACGCGCGGGCATCTGGGCCAGTCCATCTATCTGCGCGAAATCGAGAGCCGGGAAGAAGGCGCCGCGCCGCCGGTGGATCTTGCCATCGAAAAGAAGAATGGCGATTTTGTGCGCGGGCTGATCGCTTCGGGCCGGGTCGATACGGTGCATGATCTTTCCGATGGCGGGCTCTTGGTGGCGCTGGCCGAGATGGCGATGGCAGGCGGCATCGGCGCCTCAGTGGGTCAGGCGGAAATCGCCAGCGCCATTGCTTTCTGGTTCGGCGAGGACCAGGCGCGTTACCTGATCGCCGCGCCCTTCGCCGAGGCCGAGAAAATCGTGGCCGAAGCGCGCGCCGCTTTGATCTTTGTCGCCGAGCTGGGCAAGACGGGCGGCGACGCCATCACCATCGACGACAAGGACAGCGTATCGCTGGCCCGGCTGAAGAAAACACATGAGGCCTGGTTTCCCCGCTTCATGGCGGGCGAAGAAATTCCTTTAGCGAACTGAGGCCTCAGATGGGCATGAAAGCCGCCGAGATTGAGAAATTCATCAAGGATGCCTTTCCGGACGCGGATGTGGCGATCCGCGACCTGGCGGGCGATGAAAACCATTATGCCGCCACGGTCTCTTCCGCCGCCTTCAAGGGCAAAAGCCGGGTGGCGCAGCACCAGATGGTGTATGCCGCGCTCAAAGGCAATATGGGCGGGGTGCTGCATGCCCTGCAATTGACCACATCCGCCAAGGATTAACCCTTCCGAACCTTGACCCTTAATCTTGACCATGGCGGCCCGGGTGCTTAGATCAGGCCTGTAAATCCAAGGAATAGCTCCATGTCCGATGTCCAGGCCCGCATCGCCGAAGATGTGAAAAACAACGATGTGCTGCTTTACATGAAAGGCACGCCGGTCTTTCCCCAATGCGGATTTTCCGCCATGGCGGTGCAGATTCTTTCCACTTTGGGCGCCAAGTTCAAAGCCGTGGATGTGCTGGCCGACCCGGAGGTGCGCGAAGGCATCAAGGGGTTTTCCAACTGGCCGACCATTCCCCAGCTTTACATCAAGGGCGAGTTTGTCGGCGGCGCCGACATCATGCGCGAGATGTTCGAGGGCGGGGAGCTGAAGTCGCTGCTGACCGAAAAAGGCGTGGTACTCGAGAACGCGTAAAAGTGTCCAATAGAAAATAAAAAAGCCCGCTTTCGCAGCGGGCTTTTCTATTCAGGGTCGGCGGCGGATCAGCGCGAGTAAAATTCCACGATCAGGTGCGGCTCCATCTGCACGGCGTAGGGCACGTCGGTCAGCTTGGGAATACGCAGCAGCCTGGCGGTCAT
>DATMNL010000023.1:0-72469 GCA_035568995.1 Rhizomicrobium sp.
GCAATGTCTATGTCGCCGACCGCGGCAACAACCGCATTCAGGTTTATGACTATGACCTGAACCACAAAGAAGACATCACCGGCATGGGGGCGCCCTGGAGCGTCCAGACCACGCCGAAATACATCTATAGCGGCGACGGCACGGGCAAGATCTATCGCTATGACCGCGCCACCCGCAAGGAACTGGGCTGGATCCAGACCGGCCTGGGCCAGGGCCAGACCGGCTGCCTGATCCATGAATTGCACGCGGTATCCGACATGGTCTTGATCCGCGGCGCTTGCTCGGAATGGAACGTCGAGAAGATCACGTTCCGGAATTAAGGTCTGGCGAAACGCTGACATGGGCCCGGGCGATCGTCCGGGCCCATTTTCATTGTGGCGCCGCGCTGGCCGCTCGCTCAAGCGCGCGGCGTTGGCTTAGCTTTTCTTGGCGAGCGAAAGCGAGTTTAGAAAAGCTCGCCCGTGCCTAGCGACAGCGTAACGGCACGAGCGCAGCGAGGATGCGACCCCTTTCGCAGGTCCACTGGACCTGCTCACACGCCTTCGGCGCATCGCGGCTCTGCAGCTCGCCCAAGCTCGCGGCGCTCGACCCCTTTCGCAGGTCCACTGGACCTGCTCACACGCCTTCGGCGCGCCGGGGTCTCTCACTCACATGGATGAGCCGCGACAATCGCGAATGCGGTAGCCAGACCGGCGGAATGATCGGCCGCCTCGGGATGATCCGCCAGGTAATCCTCCAGTTCCGATTTTGCTTCCGCGGGAGAAACCGGTCCGTCCTCCGGCAGGCAGATTGGCGTTCTGCTTTGCTGCATCATGCCCAGCATAAACAAGCCGTCCGCGACGCCGCGCAGATAGGCCTGGCAGGTCCGGTCGGCAGCGTCCCTGGCCGCCAGGTCAAGAGTACCGGGCGGGTCGCAGGTCTCCTTCAACGCCTGGGCCTTGAAGCCCGGATCCGGGGCATCCTCATCCGCGGCCCAGGCCGGGCCGAGCGAAGCCAGCACCACAAGCGCCAACAGGATATTCCGTCTCATTTTGTCTCCAGATTTCACGGCGAAGGCTCGACGTGCTGCATCTTACCATGCTGGGCGGGCGCGCAAATCGAGCCGGCGGCGCGGCGCATCCCGGCAGATTGACGGACCAGAAGCGATCTGAAACAGTCCCTCAAAACCGTGGGTCAAGCGGGCAATCAAGGGGAACGCCATGACATTTCGCCGGGCCTGATCTGGCGTGCGTAGAAGTTCGTCCCGAACCATCGCAAGAGTAAACAACGTCATTCACCAGAGAGGCTTTCCATGAAAAAATCACTATTCGCGCTTGCCGCGCTTCTGCTCGCCGCCGCGGCGCCTGTTCGTGCCGCGGACGCACCGGTGCTGAATGCTGACTTCAAGGATTTCGTCCAAATGCCCAAGGGCCTGTACATCGGCGAAGCCGCCGGCGTGGCCGTCAATTCCAAGGGCCATGTCTATGTTTTCAGCCGCGGCAACACCACCGGTCCGGTTTATGGCTCGATCGCCTCGCAGCTTTTGGAGTTCGACGCCAGCGGCAAATATATCGGCGAGATCGGCCATAATTTGTACGGCTTCGGGTTCGCCCATACCGTGCGGGTGGACAAGGACGACAATATCTGGACCACCGACAAGGGCACCGACATGGTGGTCAAGTTCAGCCCTGCCGGAAAAGTGCTGATGGTGTTCGGCCGCAAAGTGGAAGCGGCGGATTACGGTACCGGCGGCATCCAACGCGTCAATCCCCCGCGCCCGCCCGTGCCCGGCATGTTCCGCCAGGTGACGGACATCACCTGGGATCCGGAAGGCAACAGCTATGTCAGCGACGGCTATATCAACTCCCGCGTCGCCAAATTCGACAAGGACGGCAATATCGTCGGTTCCTTCGGCGAGCCCGGCACCGGGCCCGGCCAATTCAACACCCCGCACACCATCGCGGCGGATACCAAGGGCAACATCTATGTCGGCGACCGCGGCAATGGCCGCATCCAGGTGTTCGACCGCGACGGCAAGTTCGAACACATGATCACCCAGATGAATGACGTAACCCTGCCCTCCGTCATTCACGCCATCCGTCAGCCTCCGGCGGCCGGCGCCACCGTGACCAATCACACCATCAGCCCCGGCGCGCCCTGGGCGATCTGCATCAGCCCGCCCAACAAGGCGGGAGAGCAGTTCCTCTTCTCGTCGGATTCCTATCCGGGCCGCATCTACAAAATGAAACTGGACGGCACGGTGGTGGGCACCATCGGCAGTTCCGGTAAGACTCTGGGCCATTTCGGCGACATCCATGAGCTGGCTTGCCCCGACGAAAACACCATCTTTGCCGCAGAGGAATTGAACTGGCGGGTGCAGAAAATTACCATCCGTCCTGGAACCGCCACAGTCACGAACTGATGCCAAAGCCCCGCTCCCAAGAGCGGGGCTTTTTTCCAGGTATTCAGCCCAATATTTCATTTCGTACTTGTTTTGTTCTCATCGGGGTGTATGCTGCCACCCCATGGTTACAGTTCTCGACACCACCGTCCGGCCGGGGACTCTGCGCGGCCGCGGCGCCCTCTCCAACCAGATGGGGCGCTATGAAAAACAGACCCGCTTCCTGGTGGATGATGGCTGGGATAGCAGAATCGGCCAGGAGTTCGGTAGCGCCAGCGTACCGAACAGCGCAGCGGCGCAGCCGCGAAGCGGTTTTCCGAGCGGCGCCGGAGGCGCCCATAATAATGGGGCGCATCCGCGCCCGGGCCGTGCTACCGAAAAGACTAGCGGACCGGCCGTCATCGAAGATGACGGGTGGGACGATGGCTGGCGGGCGGAAGACGCCATGCCGCCGCCCCTGCGCACCGAAGTCATCCATGACGCCACGCGCAGCATTATCGCGCGCAACAAATCGCCGGACATTTCCTTCGACCAGTCCATCAATCCCTATCGCGGCTGCGAGCATGGCTGCATTTATTGCTTCGCGCGGCCGAGCCATGCCTATCTGGGCCTGTCGCCGGGCGTGGATTTTGAATCCCGCCTTTTCGCCAAGCCCAATGCGGCGGAGCTTTTGGCGAAGGAATTGTCCGCCCCTGGTTATGTGCCCAAAGTGATCGCCATGGGCACCAACACCGATCCCTATCAGCCGCTGGAAAAGAAAATGCGCATCACCCGCTCCATCCTGGAAGTGCTGCGCCAGTTCCGGCATCCCGTCGCCATCGTCACCAAATCGCCCCTGATTTTGCGCGACCTGGACATCCTGTCCGAAATGGCGGCCATGGGCCTGGCCAAGGCGGCGCTGTCGGTCACCACCCTGGACCGCAAGCTGGCCCGCGCCATGGAGCCGCGTGCCGGCACCCCGGCGCGCCGTCTGCAGGCGATACGGGGGTTGAGCGAAGCGGGCGTGCCCGCGGGAGTGATGTTCGCGCCCGCCATCCCCGCCCTCAATGACCACGAGATGGAGGCGGTGCTGTCGGCCGCGAGGGAATCCGGCGCCCGGTCGGCGGGCTATGTGCTGCTCAGGCTGCCGCTCGAGATCAAGGATCTATTCCGCGAATGGCTGGAGGCCGAAGTCCCCGGCCGCGCCCGGCATGTGATGGCGTTGGTACGCTCCATGCGCGGCGGCAAGGATTATGACAGCCAGTGGAACAGCCGCATGCGGGGAACCGGCCCCTATGCCGAAATGATGGCCCGCCGCTTCCATATGGCGGTGAAGAAGCTGGGACTGAACCAGCCGGGGAGACCACTAACCGTCAACAGCTTCCGGCGTCCGCCCCGGATTGGCGATCAGCTTTCGCTCCTCTAATTTGCGGGGCTATGCCCCATTACATTTATGAGTCCCGGATTCTAAAGACGCTGGACGGTCCCGTCTGTGGCGTAGATGAGGCCGGGCGTGGGCCCCTGGCGGGGCCGGTGGTGGCCGCCGCCGTGATCCTGAAGAAGGGCCGTATTCCGAAAGGCCTCAATGACTCCAAACAATTGAGCGAGGAAGAGCGCGAATCACTTTACCCGCGGATCATGGAAATGGCGGAGGCGGTTGGCGTCGGCGAGGCCAGTGTCGGGGAAATCGACTTGGTCAATATCCGCCAGGCGACCCATCTGGCGATGGCGCGGGCGGTGCGGGCGCTTGGCGTTCCGGCCGCGTTCGCACTGGTCGACGGCAATGATCCGCCAGCCCTGCCCTGCCGCTGCGACACGTTGGTGGGCGGCGACGGGCGCTCGCTGTCCATCGCCGCCGCCTCGATCATCGCCAAGGTGACCCGCGACCGTATGATGGTGGCGCTGCATCAGGAGCATCCCGGCTATAACTGGCGCAGCAACAAGGGCTACGGCACGCCAGACCATCTGGCGGGCCTCAGGACCTGTGGGGTGACGATTCACCACCGCCGTTCTTTTTCCCCAGTACACCACATCTTGTATGGGGATGATTCCGGGGACTCAATTATAACGCTTTGATTCCACAAGACTCTTGACGGCGGAGTCCGACCGAATCACTGTGAATCCTGCTGTTGATAGTTGGGGCGGGGTTCATGCTGAAACTGGATCATGTGATCGAAGGCGACTGCGTGGCGCGCATGAATGCGCTGCCCGAGGCCTGCTGCGATCTTATCTTCGCCGACCCGCCCTATAACCTGCAGCTCAGGGGCGACCTGCACCGCCCCGACCAGTCCAAGGTGGACGCGGTCGACGACCACTGGGACCAGTTTGGCAGCTTTGCCGAATATGACCGTTTCACCGGCGAATGGCTCAGCGCGGCCCGGCGCGTGCTCAAGGACAGCGGCTCGATCTGGGTGATCGGTTCCTATCACAATATTTTCCGCGTCGGCGCCACGCTGCAGGATCTGGGTTTCTGGATCCTGAACGATGTGATCTGGCGCAAGACCAACCCGATGCCGAATTTCCGCGGCAAGCGCTTCACCAACGCCCATGAGACCCTGATCTGGGCGACCAAGAATCCCAAACAGCAATACACCTTCAACTATGAAGCGATGAAGGCGCTGAATGACGAGCTGCAGATGCGTTCGGACTGGACTCTGCCGATCTGCTCCGGCGGCGAACGCCTCAAAAATGCGGACGGCCAGAAGGCCCACTCCACCCAGAAGCCTGAATCCCTGCTGCACCGCGTGATCGTGGCCAGCACAAAGCCGGGCGATGTGATCCTGGACCCTTTCTTCGGCTCCGGCACCACCGGCGCGGTGGCCAAGCGCCTTGGCCGCCACTTCATCGGCATCGAGCGGGAAAAAACCTATGCCGACGTGGCCCGCGCCCGCATCGCGGAGGTGATGCAGGCCGATGGCGACAGCATCGAGATCACCCGTTCCAAGCGCGCCGAGCCGCGCATTCCCTTCGGCTGGGTGGTGGAGCGCGGTCTCTTGCCTCCCGGCACGGTGCTGCAGGGCACGCGGGCGCATCACAAGGCCAAGGTTCGTGCCGACGGCACCCTGGTGTCCGCCGACAGCAAAGGTTCGATCCATCAGGTCGGCGCGCATGTGCAGGGTCTGGACGCCTGCAATGGCTGGACCTTCTGGCAGTTCGAACTCAATGGCGCCCTGGTGCCGATTGATGTGTTGCGGCAGCAGTTGCGCGCGGAAATGAATTAATCCGCCCGCACAGCGGGCGGATTAATGCCAAGCGGCCCCGCGCGACAGCGTGCGGCACTACGCTGCCGCTAGCCGCGGGACGCGCGGCAGTCACGCGCACAGCGGCCGGATTAATTTCGCCAGCTCGCCGTCAGCCGGCCGGCGTGTGCAGCAACCGCAGAATGACTTTGTACCAGTAGGACACAGTCAGCTTTTCCAGGTTCCATTCGCGCTGGTGAAATTCATCCCGCACCCGCTCCAGCATTGCGGCGTCGGTGGCCTCCTCCCAGCGGTCCACGAAGAATATCGGCAGGTCCTGAAAGCTCCTGAGCGCGGGATCTTTCTGCACAATCGGAATCCCGCCAGCGTAGAGGCATTCCCAGATTCTGTGGGTGTCTATGCCGGTGCCGCGCGGCGCCAGGCAAAATGTATTGGACCGCAAGCTTTCCACATAGCGCGCATAGCCATCGCCATCGAGCGTGTAGGTACCGCCGCTGACAAAGCTTTTTGACTCGAAAAGCCGCCGCACGGCGCCGCGCAGCACCGGAAAGGTCCGGTCATTGAAATTCATCAGCACGAGGTTCTTCTCGTTGCAGGGATGTTGCGCCATCAGCCGCGCGAACAATCCGGTGTCGCCGATGATCGGATGGTAGAGCGTATAGCCGCAATAATCCGTGAGACCCAGGGGAAGCGCCATGACGCGCGCATGCCCGGCGCTGGCGTTGCTGGTGAGCCATATCGCGTCCGGGTAGAGTCGCGGCATTATCTCCCTGGCGACACTGTCATTGACGTCCATGTCATATTCGCAGCGGGTGACGATGACGCGGCCCTTGACGCGGGATACCATCGCCGCGCCGACAAAAGCCTCAGTCTGCATCGCTTCCACATCATAGCCTGCCAGGCGAAGGGTATAGATGAGGCTTTGCAACCGGCGGAATTGCAGGAATTCATGCTCGGGAATGGCGGCGTCGGCCAGACGCACGCTTTTCAGCCGCGCCAGCAGCGCTTCGTCCGGACAAGGCCTGGGCTGCATTCGATCCGGTTTGGCAAGCATGGATCAGCCTTTGACGGATTTGCGGCCAATATTCACGGTGAGGCCGTGTTCGATCAATTTGCGCATCACGGTCGGCAGGGCACTGTCTTTCAGGGCGCCCGCCGCGACCCAGCTTCCTTGTCGGGCGGACCGTCTGGCCACATCGGCGACATAGACCTGCATTTCCAGTTCGAAATGGGTGAAGCCATGGCGGACAATGCCGGGGCGTTTTTTCCAGCTGGCGGCGAACGGCGCCTGCAACTGCGCCGCCCTGGCACTTGGAAATTTTTCACCCCAGGGACCTTGCGGCGGCTCGAGCATCGCGGCCAACAGTCCCTTTTGCGGCCGGCGCACCAGCAGCACCGCGCCCGTCCGGTCGCGCGCCACAAAGGCCGCGCCGCGTTTCAGCGGCCTCGCCTTCCTGGGCGCCTTGACCGGCAGCAGTTCCTGAATGCCCCGCTTATGGGCCAGGCAATCGCGCATCAGCGGGCAATTGCGGCAGGCCGGCCGCTTGGATGTGCAGATCGCCGAGCCCAGATCCATCAGCGCTTGCGCGAAATCCCCTGCGCGCTCCGGCACCAGCGGCTGAGCGAGAGCATAAAGCTCGGCTTTGGCTTTCGGCAGCGGGGTCTGAATGGCATAAAGCCTGGCAATCACGCGCTCGGCATTGGCGTCCATTGCCGCCTGCCTTTCGTCATAGGCGATGGCGGCGATGGCGCCCGCGGTATAGGCGCCCACGCCTGGCAGGACGCGCAATTCCTCCGCACTGGCGGGAAATTTCCCGTTCATTTCGCGCGCCACTAGCCTGGCGGCGGCATGAAGATTGCGGGCGCGGGCGTAATAGCCAAGCCCCGCCCAGGCGGCCAGCACATCGTCCTCCTTGGCGGCGGCCAGCGCCCTCACATCCGGCCAGCGCTTAAGAAATTTGCGGTAATAGGCCCCCACCGCCTGGACCGTGGTCTGCTGCAGCATGATTTCCGACAGCCAGACGCGGTAGGGGTCGGCGCGGCGGCCTTTGAATGGCCGCCAGGGCAGGACACGGCGATGGACGTCGTACCAGGCAAGCAGTTTGTCGGGAATTAAGGACAGGGGCATAATCCAACCATGGCCAAACCGCCACATGACAAACAAGACGGCGACAAACAAGCCGAAGACGCGCCGCGACGCAACTGGGCCGCTTCCATCGGCCGGGATGCTGCGGGCACCGCAGCCCCCGCTTTTGTCCGCGCCGGATTCACCGATCCTGCCTTGGTGCTGCATTGGCCCGAAATCGCCGGCGCGGAAGTTGCGCGCATTGCCCGGCCGGTGCGCTTTTCCGTCCGGGACGGCGTCCTCACCCTTCTGGCCGAGCCGGCGGCAGCCTTGTTCCTCGCCCATGAGTCGCGGGCGCTGGCGGCGCGCATCAATGCCTATCTCGGCCGCCCGGCGATTTCCAAGGTCAAATTCGTCCAGGGACGGCTTACCATGCCGCCCGTCCCGCCGCCCCCTCCAAGGCCGGCCAAAAACATAGAATCGTCAGATCCTGCAAATGCTTACGGGGGACCAGAAGCGGTCAAGGCGGCGCTGCAAAGCCTTGCCCGATGGCGCCGGACGGGACCCGCCCGGGAGGGCTGATCGCTCATGTTGAACCGGCTCTGACCCTCTGTCACAAGCAAGGGGAGAAAAATGCCGGAGAGTCGCCCCGTGTCCATGAGACAGATTTCCATCCTTCTGGGTCTTCTGGTGCTGGCCCTGGCCTGCGGCATCGCCTGGTGGTTCCTGGGCCAGCAGGGAGACGGCGGGGCCGCGAGTGCCGGGGGCGGACCGGGTTATACCCTCACCGCCAGCGACCGTGCCCTTGGCAATCCAAAGGCCAAGGTGGTGTTGATAGAATATGCCGCGCCCACCTGCCCGGTTTGCGCCCATTTCAACAGCGATACCTTGCCGCAAATCAAGACGGACTATATCGACACCGGCAAGGTCTATTACGTCTTCCGGCTGTTCCCCCTGCGCAGCGATGACGGCGCGGCGGAGAAAATCGCCCGCTGTTTGCCTGAGGATAAGTATTTCCCATTCATTGACCTGTTGTTCCGGAATCAACCCAAATGGGACGTGGAGTATTCGCAGGAGAATCCGGCGCTTGCCACGCCGCAAGGAGTTCACGACGGTTTGGTCCTGCTCGGCCGGATTGCCGGGATGAGCGCGGACAAGGCCGATCAATGCATGAAGGACACAGCGCTGGACAGCAGCATCAACCAGGTCGCCCAGGACGGCGGGCAGAAATACAACATCACCGGCACCCCCACCATCGTGGTGGACGGCGTCGCCCAGCCTTCGGGATTCATCGCCTACGACGCTCTCAAGAAAATCATAGACACCGCGCTCGCCAAAAAGTGACGGGCGGGTGGTAAAACAAGGCACATCGTTTTGAAATTTACACGGCTCAGGCTTTCCGGATTCAAATCCTTCGTCGAACCGACGGAGCTTTTCATCGAGCCCGGCCTGACCGCCGTGATCGGACCCAATGGCTGCGGCAAATCGAACCTGTTCGACGCCATGCGCTGGGTGATGGGCGAAACCCGCCCCACCTCGGTACGCGGCAGCGAGATGGACGATGTGATTTTCTCCGGCAGCGCCGCACGTCCGGCGCGCAATGTCGCGGAAGTCACGCTCTTCATTGATAATGCCGACCGCAAGGCCAGCGGCGCCTATGCCGAGTTCGACACTATCGAAGTCTCGCGCCGCATCGAACGGGAGGCCGGCAGCGTCTATCGCATCAACGGCCGGGACGTGCGCCAGCGCGATGTCCAGATTTTCTTCGCCGATGCCTCATCGGGCGCGGGATCGACCGCCTTTGTGCGCCAGGGCCAGATCGGCCTTCTGATCAGCCAGAAGCCGTTGGCCCGCCGCGCCATTCTGGAAGAAGCCGCCGGCATCGCGGGCCTGCATCAACGCCGCCATGAGGCGGAGCTGCGCCTGCGCGCCGCCGAAACCAATCTCTCGCGCCTGGAAGACGTGATCCGCGAAGTGGAAGGCCAGCTTGCCGGCCTGAAGCGCCAGGCGCGCCAGGCATCGCGCTACCGCAACCTTTCCGGCCATATCCGCAAAGCCGAGGCCCTGGCGCATTTCCTGCGCTGGATAGAGGCCGATGCCCGCGCCGCCGCAGCCGCGCGCGATCTGGCCGCCGCCGCCGCGTCGGTCGCAACCGCCACCGAGATCGCCGCCCGCGCCAGCGCCGCCCAGGCTGACGCCGCCGGCCTGTTGCCGCCCCTGCGTCAGACCGAAGCCGAAAAATCCGCCGCCCATCACCGGTTGATCGTCCAGCGCGAACAGCTCGACCAGGATGAAACCCGTGCCCGCGAAACAGCGCAACGCATCCGCCAGCTGATTGCCCAGGGCGCGGCCGATATCGAACGCGAGCAGAATCTGGACAGCGATGCCGGGGCCGCGCTTGCGACGCTCTCGGAGGAACATGACGCGCTGAGACAGGCCGCTTCGCGCTCCGCCGCCGACATCACCACCGCGGAAGAGCAAACCGCCCGCCTGAATGCGGCGCTCGGGCAAGCCGAAAGTCTGCTGGAAAAACTCACCGAAAGACTGGCCGGCTGGAACGCCAGCAGGGCCAGCAATGAGCGCAGCCGCGACGTGGCGGACGCCCTGATCGAGACATCAGCCGCGCAGCTTGCCGGCGCTCGCGCCCGGCTTGCCGAGGCCGGGAGCGCTCCGGACGCATCCAGCGCCGACATCCACACCGAAGCAGCGCGCGCCGCTTCGGCGCGCGTGCGCGACAGCGCCGCCGCGGCACGGGAAGGTCTCGCCCTCGCTGAAGCCAACGAAGCCGAAACCCGTGTTCCGATGGAAGAGGCCGAGCGCGACGTGCAGCGCCGGGCCGCCGAGATCAAAGCCCTCGGCGATCTGCTGCATCCCGAAGGCGAAGGTCTTTTCCCGCCGCTGATTGACGCGGTCCGGGTCCAGTCCGGTTTTGAAGCGGCGCTGGCCGCCGTGCTGGGCGACGATCTGCAGGCGCCACTGGATGAATCCGCGCCGCATCATTGGCGCGATCTGGGGGCGCTGGAACAAGCCCAGCCTCTGCCCGCAGGATGCAAGCCGCTCAGCAACTTCGTGCAAGCCCCGCCAGCCCTGGCGCGCCGCCTTGCAATGACTGGTGTGGTTTTCCCGGACCAGGGTGCCAAGCTCCAAGATCAATTGAAAGCCGGTCAGCGTCTGGTTTCGGCGCGAGGCGATCTCTGGCGCTGGGACGGCTATGCCGCTTCGGCGGACGCGCCCTCCGCGGCTACCTTGCGCCTGTCCCAGCGCAACCGCCTGGCGGCGCTGGAACAGGAGTTGAGCGCCGCCAAACAAAACCGCGACGCGCTTTTCGCGACTTATTCCCAGGCGAAAACCGCCGCCATTGCGGCGCGCCAGGCGGCGCGGCAAGCCGAGGAAGACGAGCGTCAGAGCGAACAGGCGCTGATCGCTGCCCAGGATGAAAGCACCCGCGCCGCCCGCGCCAATGCCGAGCGCGCGGCCCAGCTGGCCAGCATGGAAGCGGAAATTCGCCGCCTGGAACAGGCCGTCGAGGGCGCAAACGAATCCCACCGCCAGGCGAACACCGCCTTGGATGACCTGGGCGATGGCGCTGCCCTGACCCGCGACGTCGCCGAAGCGCGCGGCCGCGCCGCCGACGCCCGTTCGGCCAGCGGCGAAGCCCGTGCCGCTCTTGATGGTCTCAAGCGCGAAGGCGAAGTGCGCCAGCAGCGCCTTGCCGCCATCGGCGGGGATGCCGCGCGTTGGGAGGCCCGCCGCGCCGCCGCCGCCAGGCAGATCGCCGAACTTACCCGCCGCCATGATGAGCTGGGCACCGAATTGGCCAAGGCCGAAGCGGTTCCGGGTGAAATTGCGCAAAAGCGCGCCGCGCTGCTCGATGCCATCGCCCACGCCGAAACCGCGCGCAATGAGGCCAGCGACGCCCGCGCCGAAGGCGAGCTTCGGTTGGCCGAGGCCGACAAGCATTCCAAATCCGCCGACGCCACCCTGTCGGCAGCGCGCGAGGAACGCGCCCGCACCCAGGCAATGAGTGAAAGCGCCGCCCAGCGTATCGAGGAATTGTGCGCCCGCATCCGCGACGAGATCGAGGCCGCGCCGGAAGAATTGCGCGAACGCGCCGAGATCAAGGAAGGCGAGGAATTGCCGCCGCTCGACCAGGCTGAAAAGCGCGTCGAGCGCCTGAAGCAGGAACGCGAACGGCTGGGCGGCGTCAATCTTCGCGCCGAAGAGGAAGCCTCCGAGCTGGAGGCGCGGGTGAACAGCCTGACCGCCGACCGCGACGATCTGAACGGCGCCATCGAGCGCCTGCGCCGCGGCATCCAGAGCCTGAACCGGGAGGGCCGTGAGCGCCTGCTGGCGTCCTTCGAGAAGGTCAACGCCAACTTCCAGACCCTGTTCACCAAATTGTTCGAAGGCGGCGAAGCCCGCCTCACCTTCACCGAATCGGAAGATCCGCTGGAGGCTGGACTAGAAATCTTTGCCCGCCCGCCGGGCAAGCGCCTGCAGTCCCTGGCCCTGCTTTCCGGCGGCGAACAAGCGCTGACCGCCATGGCCCTGATCTTCGCGGTCTTCCTGGTCAATCCCGCGCCGGTCTGCGTGCTGGACGAGGTGGACGCACCGCTGGACGACGCCAATGTCGAACGTTTCTGCAAGATGCTGGACCAGATCAAGGAAATGTCTGGAACCCGCTTCCTGGTCATCACCCACCATGCCCTGACCATGTCGCGGATGGATCGGCTGTTCGGCGTCACCATGGCGGAGCGCGGGATCAGCCAGCTGGTTTCGGTAAACCTGGCGGATGCCGAAAAGGTCGCGGCGGAGTGAGCGACAGCGCGCGGTCGCCTGGCGGCAGCGCAGCGGTAACCGTGAGCGGGTGTGCGGCCTAGTTCTTCGGCGTTGCACAAAATATCTCACGCGACATATTGCACGTGGGGTATTTTCGTAATTATAGCAATGGTTTACTGCGAATCTGTCTTTCTTGACACCCCAGAACCCTCTTCCTATGTTCCGCCCGCCTTCGACGCGCATGCATCGGCTGGATTTTGGCGGTTTTCGGTATTTGGAGACGGCATTTGACGGCTCCCGACCCAAATAGACTGACCGATCTGGGCAAGCGGCTCGACGAGACCCAGAAACGCCGCGCGGCTGTGGTCAAACGCCCGCCGCCCAGCCAGATGGGAATTGCCGGACGCTTCACGACCGAATTGGTCGCAGCATTGGTGATGGGCGGTGGACTGGGATGGGGGATTGACTGGCTATGCGGGTATTTCGGCTTTCACACGCGCCCGATTTTCCTTGTGGCATTTTTCGTGCTGGGCGCGGCGGCGGGAATTCGCAACGTCATACGCGCGGCAAATGAGATCAACGTCGCCATGGCTGTGAAGACGGACGAGGAGAAATAATCCGTGGCAATGCAACCCATGGAACAGTTCGAAGTGGCGCCGGCGATGGGAATGGACCATCCGCTGTTCCATCTTTTCGGCTATCCGATCTATTTCACCAACCAGTCGCTGCTGATGGTGATTGTGGTGATGGCGGCGGCATCGTTCCTCAGCCTGGCGGTCAAGCCGGGGCGCCTGGTGCCCAACAAGACGCAGTCCCTGGCGGAAGTTTCCTACGAATTCGTTGCCAACATGATTCATTCGGCGACTGGCGAGGACGGCCTCAAATTCTTCCCCTTTGTCTTTTCGCTCTTCATCTTCGTGCTGTTCTGCAATTTCTTCGGCATGGTGCCCGGCAGTTTCACCGTCACCAGCCAGATCGCGGTGACATTTTCGCTGGCCTGCCTGGTGATCGCGGTGGTGGTGGTGACCGGTTTCGCCAAACACGGCCTCGGCTTTTTCAAGTTGTTCGTGCCGCATGCGCCCTGGTACCTGCTGGTCTTGCTGATCCCGATCGAGGTGATCTCCTTCCTCACCCGTCCGATCAGCCTGTCCGTCCGTTTGTTCGCCAACATGCTGGCGGGTCACACCATGCTGGCGGTGTTCGCCGGCTTTGTGATTCTGCTTGGCGGCGCCGGCGGCGCACTCACCACCCTGTCGATCCTGCCCATGGCACTGATCGTCGCGATCATGCTGCTGGAACTGCTGGTGGCCTTCCTGCAGGCTTATGTGTTCGCCATCCTGACCTGTATTTATCTCAACGAAGCGCTTCACCTTCACGATCAACACTAAAGGAAACCAGACTATGGACGTTCATGCAGCCAAAATGATCGGCGCCGGCATTGCCTGTATTGCACTCGTCGGGGCCGGTATCGGCATCGGCAATGTGTTCGGCAGCTACCTCCAGGGCGCGTTGCGTAATCCTGGCGCGGCCGCGACCCAGACCACCAATCTGCTGCTCGGATTCGCGCTGTGCGAGGCCACCGGATTGTTCGGACTGGTGATCGCGCTGATCATCCTGTTCACGTAAGACCATCATGGCCGACGCCAGCACCATGGCTTCGACAGAGTCGCCCGGGGGCTTTCCTCCGTTCGACACCACCACCTATCCCAGTCAGATTTTCTGGCTGGCGGTGACGTTTGCATTCCTGTTCGTGGTGCTGTGGCGGGTGGCGGGACCGCGCATCAACGGCGTGATCACGGCGCGGCGTGGCGCGATCAATTCGGATATCGCCGCCGCCCAGAAGGCGCGGGGCGACGCGGAGGAGGCTTCCGCCGCCTACCAGACCGCGCTCCAGGGCGCGCGCAAGCGGGCGCAAACCCTGGCCGAAAATAACCGCCAGACCCTCAATGCCGAGATCGCCAAAGCCAAGGCGGGGGCCGACCAGGCCGCCGCCAGCGCAATGGCCAAGGCGCATGAGCGAATTGCCGCCACCCAGGAACAGGCCCGCGGCCATGTCGCCAAGGCGGCGGCCGAGGCGGCGATCGCCATTGTGGCGCGGCTGACTGGCGAAACCGTGTCGCCGGCCGATGCCGCCGCCGCGGTGCGAGAGTCCTGATATGGAAATATTCCACGAAGCGGAATTCTGGGTCGGTGTCGGCTTTGTCCTGGTCATTCTCCTGCTGGTGTGGAAAGGCGTGCCGGGCATGCTCGGCAAGTGGCTCGACAGCCGCGCCGCCGTGATCGCCGCCGAACTCGCCGAAGCCAAGCGCCTGCACGAGGAGGCCCTCGCCCTCCTCACCGATTATCAGAGGCGCGCCGCTGGCGCCGAAGCCGAAGCCCAGAGCATCGTCAGCGAGGCGCGCGCCGAAGCCGAACGCTTCGCCGCCGAAAGCCGCGCCAACCTGACGGCGCAAATCGAACGCCGGGCCCAGGCGGCGCAGGACAAGATCGCCCAGGCCGAAGCGGCGGCGATGAGCGAGATACGCGCCCTGGCCGCCAATGCCGCCGCCGGCGCTGCGGAAAAACTGATCGCCGCGCGCATGGATGAAAAGCGTGCTGCCGCCCTGATCGAAGGCAGCATCAAGGACCTGGGCGGCAAGCTGAATTAGAGACGCGGCGCCGCGGGTGCCGCTGGCACCGCGCCCACATCCAGCACGCGATAGCCGCCGGCAACGCCCCACCGGCCATAGGCGCTTTTGGAATACTGCCAGATCAGCGCGCCGGCATCGTCAATCCGGGCCAGGCCGTGTTGGGATTTTTCCAGCACGTCGGCGGCTATGAAACGCACATTGTCCGGCGCACCGAGCACGGCAACAGCGGGTATCAGATGGGACTCGCCGCCGCTGCACGGCACTTTGAGGGAAATCACCTGGCCGGCGCGAAAGCGTTTGCCCTCCAGCACCTGGCTGACCGCGCCGCTGAGATCGCACAATCCTGGCAGCTTCGCCGGCAATGCGACATGGCCAACCGTGATGATGACGACATTGTCGCCCGTGGCATTCGCCGCAAAGGCAGTCAAAAGAAGAAAAGCCAATGCGGAAATGCCGATGCGTGTCGTCATAAAAAACTCCCGTTTCACGGCGGTTCAGTTTACGCCGCGAAAAGCCGGCAGCCAACGCCGAGGACGATGGTGAATAACCGGTAATCCACCAATTTCGAGCCAGGCGCTCACTTTTCGGGATAGGCGATCTTCAGATGCAGCTCTTTGAGCTGCTTCTCGTTGGCGGGGCTGGGCGCGTTCATCAGAAGGTCCTGCGCCTGCTGGGTCATGGGGAACATGGTGACCTCGCGCAGATTTTCCTCGCCCGCCAGCAGCATGACGATGCGGTCGATGCCCGGGGCGGTGCCACCATGCGGCGGAGCGCCATGGCGGAAGGCATTCAGCATGCCGGCGAACTTGGTTTCGGTTTCCTCGCGGGCGTAGCCGGCAATCTCGAAGGCTTTCAGCATCACGTCGGGATCGTGGTTGCGGATGGCGCCTGACGACAATTCATAGCCGTTGCAGACAATGTCGTATTGATAGGCCTTGAGGCCCAGAATGGTATCCTTGTCGTCTTTCGACAGGGCCAGAAACTTTTCGCGCGCATATTGCGGCATGGAAAAGGGATTGTGGGAAAAGTCGATCTTCTTCTCCTCCTCGTTCCATTCATACATGGGGAAATCCACGATCCAGCAGAATTTGTATTCGTCCTGCGGGATCAGACCCAGTTCGCGTCCAATGCGGGTGCGGGCCAGGCCTGCCAGGGTCGCGGCACGCTCGGGCTTGTCGGCGGCGAAGAACAGCGCATCGCCGGCCTTGATCCCGGCGGCTTTGGCGATATCGGCCAGGGCGGATTCGGGAATGAATTTGGCGATGGGGCCCTTGCCCACGACATTGCTGCCCTCCAGCTCGAACTGGATATAGCCCAAACCGGGGGCGCCCTCGCCCCTGGCCCATTCATTCATCTTGTCGAAGAAGCTGCGCGGCTGGCCGGCGGCGCCCGGCGCCGGAATGGCGCGCACCGTCTTGTTCTTGAAGGCCTTGAAGGCGACCTCGTCGCGGCCGAAAATCTCGCTGACATCGGCGATCTCGATGGGATTGCGCAGGTCGGGCTTGTCGGTGCCGTATCTGAGCATCGCATCTGCATAGGGAATGTGCGGAAATGATCCATCTACATTTTTGATGACTTTCTTGCCGCCCGAGAATTCCTCGAACACGCCCGCCAGAACCGGGGCGACTGCCGCGAAGACGTCGTCCTGGGTGACGAAGCTCATTTCCAGGTCGAGCTGGTAGAATTCGCCGGGGCTGCGGTCGGCGCGGCCATCCTCGTCGCGGAAACAGGGCGCGATCTGGAAATAGCGGTCGAAGCCCGCCACCATGATCAGCTGCTTGAATTGCTGCGGCGCCTGGGGCAGCGCATAGAATTGCCCGGGATAGCGGCGCGAGGGCACCAGGAAATCGCGCGCCCCTTCCGGCGAGGAAGCGGTCAGGATCGGGGTCTGGAATTCGGTGAACCCCTGTTCGTTCATGCGCCGGCGCAATGAGGTGACGATATTGGCCCTGAGCATGATGTTCTTGTGCAGACGTTCGCGGCGAAGATCGAGGAAGCGATAAGTCAGCCGGGTCTCTTCGGGATAATCCATGTCGCCGAACACCGGCAGCGGCAATTCCTGGGCCTGGCCCTGCACCACCGCCTGCTCGATGCGCAGTTCGATTTCGCCGGTGGCCAGGTCCTTGTTCACGGTCTCCGCCGAGCGGGCCACCACCTGGCCGGTCAGGGTCAGCACCCATTCGGAGCGGGCGGTATCCACCAGCGGGAAGGCCGCCCCATCCGGCTCGATCACGCATTGGGTGATGCCGTAATGATCGCGCAGGTCCAGAAAGATCAGGCCGCCATGGTCGCGGCGGCGGTTGACCCAGCCCGACAGGCGCACGGTCTTGCCCACGTCGCTGGCGCGAAGCTGGCCGCAAGTGTGTGTCCGGTAGGCATGCATGGTCAAAACCGCTCAGGAAAGGGCGGGTTTTGGCGGTTTATGGGGGGACGGTCAAGGCGGGCTTGCGGGCGCCTTTTTGGGCCGGAAAAGCGCGGGATGCGCGCCATTTCGACGCTGTTGGCGTTCGGGACCACATCGCCGGTGTTGCCGGTCATTAAATAACAGACCGTGAGAGGCGAATCCGTTATCAGGGACGCCATGCGGATCGTGGAGTCCAACGAGGCGCTGGCCGCCCTTATCGCCGAACTTTCGGGAGCGCCCTATTTGGCGCTCGACACCGAATTCCTGCGTGACCAGACCTATTATCCCAAACTCTGCCTGATCCAGGTGGCCTCGCCCGAGGTGGCGGGCAACAGCGTCGAGGCGATCATCGACCCCCTGGCCCCCGGTCTTGAGCTTGCGCCCTTTTACGAACTCCTCAAGCGGCCGGACATCGTCAAGGTGCTGCATGCGGCGCGGCAGGATATCGAAATCTTCTGCCTGCAGGGCGGCGTCTTGCCCGACCCGCTGTTCGATACCCAGATTGCGGCGATGGTTTGCGGTTTCGGCGATGCCGCCTCGTATGAAACCCTGGCCCGCAAAATCGCCCATGTTGAGATCGACAAATCCGCCCGCTTCACCGACTGGAGCCACCGGCCTCTATCCAAGCGCCAGCTGGAATATGCGCTGGCCGACGTCACCCATTTGCGGGTGATCTACGAATGGATGAAAGCGCGGCTGGACAAGACCGGCCGCAGCGCCTGGGTGGCGGAAGAAGTAGCGGCGCTGCAGGACCCCAGCCTTTACCGGCTCGATCCGGAATTGGCCTGGAGGCGCCTCAAGCCGCGCACCAACAGCAGAAAATTCCTGGCTCTGCTGGCGGGGCTGGCCGCCTGGCGCGAACGCGAGGCCCAGGCGCGTGACATTCCCCGCGGCCGGGTGCTGAAGGACGAGGCGCTGACCGAAATTGCCGCCCACCCGCCCGAGACAGGCGAAGCGCTGGAACGGATCCGGGCCGTGCCCAAGGGCTTCGCCAATTCCCGGCTGGGCAAGGGCCTGATGGAGGCCCTGGCGGCGGCCGCCCATGCGCCGGCACCCGAGGGGGCGGACGGACTGCAAACTGCCCGGCGCAGGCGCGAACCCTCGCCTGCCGCGGTGGACCTGCTCAAGACCCTGCTCAGGCTCCGGGCCGAAGCGGCGGGGGTGGCGCCGCGGCTGATCGCCAATGCCGAGGATATCGAAAGACTGGCCTCCCATGAGGATGACGGCGTGGCGGCCCTTTCCGGATGGCGGGCTGAAGTCTTCGGAAATGATGCTAGACTGCTGCGCAAGGGAGATCTGGCCATCGCCCTCGAAAATGGCGAGGCGGTGGTGGTGGAGTTGGAAGGGTGAGCGGCGACCGGCAAAGCCGGGCGAATTGATCCAGTGGATCAATTCGAGCCGCGAACGCCGCGAGCTTGAGCGAGCGGCAGGGAGAACGTGAAGGGAGAACGCCAATGAGAAAGCATCTTCTGACGGCGGCATTTGCCTCGATAGCATTATCGGCCCACGCCCAGAGCGCTGACCGGTTGAGCGAAAAAGGCGGCGCCATCATCCTGGCCCAGGCAACGCCGGCACCAGCCCCCGCGCCGGTGCCGATGACGGGCTATACCAATCCCAAGCCGGAATTCACGGACGTTCACATGGAACGGGTGGTGGACCGGCCCGCTCAGGCGGTGTGGGCCAAGGTGGGTGGCTATTGCCAGATCGCGGACTGGTTCAACACCAAATGCGCCTATACCACCGGCAATGGCGAGATCGGCACCAACCGCGCGCTCGGCCCCACCGGCACCACCAATGAGTTGATGGTAGCCAAGACGCCGCTCTCCTATGCCTATTCCCAGCCGCTATCGCCCATCTATTACCACGGCAATCTGTCGGTGGAGGTGGTGGACGCCACCCATTCCAAGATCGTCTATGACCTGCTGTACGACACTGCCGGCATGACGCCGGAGGCCAAGGCGGCCGACATCGCTCGGCGCAAGACAAGGTTCGAGCAGGGCATCGACAAGATGGTGGAGCTGGCGCACGCGCCTTAAGGCGAGGGCGGAATTCCTCCCAGAGAAGCAATGTGGATCACGGTGTCTTCGATGCCCATGGCTGGATTATGGAGGTCTTTCCAGATTTCCTCAACAATCCCGAGATCATAAGCAAGTCGCGCGTTAGCTCCGGCCGAAACCAAGCTCATGTCGAAAGTAAGTTTTTTCCTGACATGTAGAATGCCGATTTCGTCATACGCTTTCGGTTTGAATTCGTTGACCAGACATTGAATTCCCTCTGCGGCTAGACCAGCGGTTAGCGCTGGCTTGGCCATGTTCCAAAGCGAGAGCGCCGTCTTGCCTCCGTTTGCATTCACAAATGCAACCTCGGGATTCAACCTGATTTTCAGCAAACCTGACGGTGAAACATATTTTCCCTTCGGCGGGTCTGCCCACTTCTGGCCGTTGGATAACAGCCATGACTGAAATTGCTGAATTGCCTCCAGAGTATGTGCTCGCTCAGGCGTTCGTTTAATTTTCGCAATCTCCTGTTCGGCCTGGGCCAGAGAAATCTCATTTCTCGCAAGACGTGCCGCAAGCTTCTTCAGAACTTTGTAGAAGTCATATCCGCCCGGTGTGGTAAATGTTGCAACCGTGGATACCTTGCCGCGCGCTTTGCTCGCGGAAATTTTCAAAAAAGTGGAAAGCGAAATCTCGAGTGGTTCCATGTGTATGACGCCTCATCAATCAACTATGTGTCGAAGCGCCGCTTGACGTTTACCTCCAAATCGCCATTTGATTTGGTGTCGACGGTCGTCCCACTGCGGCGCTTCCGCTTGTGGAACACCAGGAAAGGCCGGGCTGCTACCCGGCCTTTCTGATTCCTGGCTGTCACGCTAGAAATGGGTGATTCGCGGGATTGCAACAAGGCAAACGAATCACTTGTCCACATTTATGCTGTGGATTGGTGTCTGCGCCTGTTGCACGGACTGTGAAAATTTCGATTTTCACAGCCTGTGAGTGAAATCGAGTCTCTTACGCCTCGTCCAAATTAACGCTGCCGGTGAGCAAATCCTCCGGCTCTTCCCCGATATAAGGATCTTCGTCTGGGGTCAGGGCGTCGCTGGGGTTCGGCACATCAAAGCCGGCCGGCGGAATCGCCTCCAGGAAACCCGCCGCCTTGAGTTCATCGGTGCCGGGCAGATGGCTGACGCTCTCCAGCCCGAACTGGACCAAGAAAGCCTCGGTGGTGCCATAGGTGACGGGACGGCCCGGGGTGCGCTTGCGGCCGCGAATCCTGACCCAGCCCACTTCCATCAAAAGATCGACCGTGCCCTTGGACATGACGACGCCCCTGATGTCTTCGATCTCCGCCCTGGTGACCGGCTGGTGATAGGCGATAATGGCCAGGGTCTCGATCGCGGCCCGGGACAGGCGCTTCTGTTCGGGCTTTTCCTTGCGCAGCAGGAAGGCCAGATCGCTGGCGGTGCGGAATTGGTATTTTCCAGCAATACAACAGAGTGTTACGCCGCGTTTTTCATATAACAGTTGAAGTGCGGCGATCAGGCCCGGCACGTCGGCGCCTTCAGGCAGTGATGTTGACAATGCTTTCAGGTCCAGCGGTTCGGAAGCCGCGAACAGCAATGCCTCGACCATCCGGAGATGCTCGGGATTGGCGGTATTCAGGGCCGTTTCCTGCTCTGCTTCCATCTTGTCTTCGATCTCGGCGATCATTTTTGCCACGCTGCTCATGTCACACTCCCTGAAGCTGCGCCAGCGGCCGGGGCAGCATCCTGCGGGCCACTGCGGTCCCTGACATAGATTTCCTCGAAAGGCGCCATCTGCTGCAGCTCGACCTTGCCGTCCCGTGCCAGTTCGAGACAGGCCAAGAGGGTCGAGGCCATTGCCGAGCGGCGGCGCGCCCCGCCCTGCCAGTCCAGCGGCAAGAGGCGCGTCAGCCCGCTCCAGTCCGAAATCCGGCCCAGCATCCGCTCCAGCCTTTCGCGCGCCTCTTCGATCTGCAGCACGGGGGCCATCTCGGGCTTGTAGGCATGGCCCCCCAGCCGGCGTGCCCGGTCGGTGGCGTAGGCGGTGAGGAGATCGTAGAGCGTGTCCTTATAGGTTCTGAGCTTGATGACATTGACGGGTTCGGGGTCGCCCCGCCCGAACACATCGCGGTCCAGCCGCTCGCGGCCCATCAGGCGGGTAGCGGCGGCGCGCATGGCGTCCAGCCGCTGCAGCCGCCAGCGCAGGCGCGCCGCCATTTCGTCGGCGCTGGGTTCGCCGTCCGGGGTCTTTTCCTGGGGCAGCACCAGCCGTGATTTGAGATAGGCAAGCCAGGCGGCCATCACCAGATAATCGGCCGCCAGCTCAAGATTGATGCGCTTGGCCGCCTCGATGAATTCGAGATACTGGTCGGCAAGCTTGAGCACAGAGATTTTGGCGATATCGACTTTCTGGTTGCGGGCAAGGGTCAGGAGAAGGTCGAGCGGCCCCTCAAAGCCGTCCACCGTCACGACCAGGGACCCCTCTTCAGGAGTCGAGCCGCCGATGTCAAAATCATCGAAATTATCCGCCTGCGCGCTCATGCGTCTGCTCCCAGAAGGGTGGCCAGCCTCGCCTGGGCGGCGGCCGGATCGAAGCCGGCCTCCGGCGCGGCAAGATGCGAAAGCGCGGCTTCGCTGCGCTTCAGGGCCATGCCCTCCATTTGCCTTGCTTCGCTCGCCACTTGCGTCATCTCGTCCATGTCGCCATTGCAGTGGAGCACCAGGTCGCAGCCCGCAAAGAGCGCCGTCTTCGCCCGCAGCGACAGGGGCCCGTCCAACGCTTTCATGGAAAGATCGTCAGACATCAACAATCCGTCAAATCCTATCTCACCGCGTATCACATCCCGAATGACTTTAGGGCTGGTGGTGGCAGGCCGCTGTGGATCGATCGAATCATAGACGACATGGGCGGTCATCGCGATGGGACAGGTATTGAGGCTGCGGAAAGTGACAAAATCGCTGGCCGAAAGTTCCGCCGCCGTGGCGCCGACCCTGGGCAAGGTCAGATGACTATCCGCGCCTGCCCGTCCATGCCCCGGTATATGCTTCATCACCGGCAGCACGCCGCCTTCGATCAGGCCCTGAATCTGCGCCCGGCCCAAATCAATCACGGTCGCCGGATCGCCCGCAAAGGCGCGGTCGCCGATAATGTCGTGTCCGCCGGGAGCGGTGACGTCCAGCACCGGCAGGCAATTCACATTGATACCCAGGCTCGCCAGGTCATGCGCGATCAGGCGGGCATTGAGATAGGTCGCCTCGCGGGACCTTTCGGAGTTTTGTGCATAGAGCGCGCCGAAGCGCGCCGCCGGCGGCCGCGCCCGCCAGCCGGGCTCTGTCAGCCGCACAACCCGTCCGCCTTCCTGATCAATCAGGATGGGGGCGGCGGCATCTGACACCGATTCGCGAAGGGCCAAAACCAGGTTTTTGATTTGCGCCGGGGATTCGATATTGCGGGCGAAAAGAATGAATCCCCAGGGCTTCGCGCCACGAAAAAAATCACGCTCGTCTGCCGAAAGCGACAGGCCGGCGCAGCCATAGATCGCCCGGCTCCGCATTATTTACCCAGGAAGCAACCGCCTCCATCCGCCTTGAGCCGGTCGCACATGGCAGAGGCCACATCCTTGCTGGGAAAACCCGTGAGCCGCAGACGGAACCAGATGCCTTTGTCGCCCAGGTCGGCCTGTTGCACATCGTCGGTGGCGCTGGCGAGGAGCGCGCCATGCCTGACCTTGTAGACTTTCCAGGCCGCTTCAGCCTCGGCCTGGCTTTTATAAGCCCCGATCTGCAGGACAAAGGCCCCGCCTGACGCGGCTGCAGGTGCCGCCGGCGCCGGTTTTGGCGTTGCCAGCGCCAGAGAGCGCGGCGCAGCCGTCGCCGGACCCGCAGGCGGAACAACCTTTTTGACAACAACAGGCGCAGGCGGCTTGGCGGCGGCCGGCACCGCTTTGGCAGGTGGCGGCACGGGTGTTGCAACCGCGACCCTGGGAGCAAGCGGCGGCGGCGCGACCGCCATGGGTTTCTGCGCCGGAGCAACGGTTGTTGTCGGCGTGGTCGCTGCATTCGCCTCATCGTCGGGCGGCGCGGGCTGCTGGTATATCTTGAAGCCCTTATAGGGTTCGGCGGCCGCGCCTTGGGTCTGCGGAGCCACGCGCGCCGGGCCGTTCTGCGCCGTCAGCACGGGCGTTTCGGTCCGGCCCCGCGCCACGCCCTGGGTATAAGCCAGCCACACCACGCCCGCGAACATCGCCAGCACCAGAAGCGCCAGCACGATCAGAAGCGGCAGGCGCGAGCCTTCGACATCTTCCTCGTCCTCGGATCCGTCGAAAACGCGAATGTCATCACCCGGTTCGTAAACGCCGTGATCAGAAGGAGCCATATCCAAAGTTCCCGAATCTCATGCTAGGCAATCTAGCACCCGCCCGGGCGCGAATCACCGTCCACAATCACCTAGAGCGTTATTTGGTTTTTAAATACGCGGGCATATTCGGCCAGAGCATAGGTGTCGGTCATGCCGGCAATATAATCCCGCACCACCCTGCCGGTTGCCTCCCTGCTGCACAAAATCGCCCAGTCGCCGGGCAAAAGGCCGGGATCGGCTGAGAACGCCTCGAACAGGTCGGTGATCACGGCCTGGGCCCGGCTCATCGTGGCGATGACGCGGGGATGCCGGTACATGTGGGAGGAGAGAAACGATTTGAGGGCGCGCAATTGTTCCGTCATGGCGGGCGACAGCGCCACCAGCGCATGGGATGCGGCCCGGACTGCCTCGGCCGACCCCGGATTTGCTGCTATCAGCCGGCTCGCGGTTTCGGCGCGCAGATCGTCCAGCAGCGCACTCATCAGGGTACGGATCATCTCGCCGATGAAACGCGAAAGTTCCAGATCGCCGTAGCGCGCGAGGACATTTCGCACATGCTCGCCTGCCAGGGGCGCGTCTTTCAGATCGTCCACCCGGAACAAGCCCGCCCGAAGGCCATCGTCCAGGTCGTGATTGACATAGGCAATGTCGTCGGCCAGCGCGGCGATCTGGGCCTCGAGGCCAGGCCAGGTTGAAAGGTCCAGAGGCCAGCGCGCGTCAAAGCTCTTGATCGGTCCAGGCAGATTTTTTCCAAAAGGGGGCGGCACGAGCGGTCCATTGTGCTTGACCAGCCCTTCCAGCGTTTCCCAGGTGAGATTAAGGCCGTCAAAATCGGCGTAGCGATGTTCCAGCCTGGTCACCAGCCGCAGGGCATGCGCGTTGTGATCGAAGCCTCCGATATCGGCGGTCACCGAGGCCAGCGCCTCCTCGCCGGAATGGCCAAAGGGGGTATGGCCCAGGTCATGCGCCAGGGCCACTGTCTCGGCCAACTCCTCGTCCACCTTCAAGCTGCGCGCCAGGCTGCGGGCCAACTGGGCCACTTCCAGGGAGTGGGTGAGCCGGGTGCGGTAAAGGTCGCCCTCATGTTCCACAAACACCTGGGTCTTGTGCTTGAGGCGGCGAAAGGCGGTGGAATGGATAATGCGGTCCCTGTCGCGGCCGTAGCAGGTGCGGGTGGCGCTTTCCTTTTCGGGATAGAAGCGCCCCCGGCTGCCGCTGACCAGGGTGGCGTAAGGGGCAAGGGGCGTGGGCGGCGGCACCACGGTTCCCAGCAACCGGCCCGCAGGGGCGGGTATTGCTGGCTCATTTCCAGGGTTTTGGGGGGCCTTTGCGGACGCCATGAGTGAGACTACATAAGGTGGGTAGCACCCCCTTACCAGAGCGGGATCGTGCTTACGAAGCACGATCCCGCTCCAGGTTATTGATTTGTCGCGCGATCTTGCGGAAGTTCCCTAGTGTCAGCGTAGGAACGCTACACACTTTTCTGGATCGCGCTTTGAGGCCTGTTCATGACCGTCATGCCAACGTCCCGATTGTCAGTCACCATCTCCAGCCGCGCCGCACAGCGCATCGCCGCCATCCTGGCGGCAGAGAGCCATCCCACCATGTTGCGGCTGGCCGTCACCGGCGGGGGCTGCTCGGGCTATTCCTACAATTTCGCCCTGGACGAGAACCGGCTGGACGATGACCTGCTGCTCGAGGAGGCCGGCGCAAAAATCCTGATCGACCCGGTGTCGCTGGATTTCCTGGCCGGGGCGGAAATCGACTTCTCCGACGATCTGATGGGCCAGGCCTTCAAGGTCAACAATCCCAACGCCACCTCGTCCTGCGGCTGCGGCACCAGTTTTTCGGTATAGCATCGCCATGGGGGGCCGTTTTCTTTTCGCGCTCCTCCTCGTCCCGGCCTGGCCCGCTGCTGCCGCGGAGCAGCAGGTCACGCTCCCCTCAACGCCCGGCGCCCTTTACGGCACATTGCTTTCATCCGGCACAGCCGGACCCGCGATCCTGATGATCGCGGGTTCCGGTCCCACCGACCGGGACGGCAATTCGCAAGCCGGGCTGCGCACCGACAGCTACAAGCTTCTGGCGGAAGGACTGGCCGCCAAAGGCATCACCAGCCTGCGCGTGGACAAGCGTGGCATCGCGCAAAGCAGCGCGGCGGGGCCGGCCGAAATCGATCTGCGCTTCCAGACCTACGCGGACGACGCCAAGGCGTGGGCGGCGGAGCTGCGCCGGCGGACGGGTCTTTCGTGTGTCTGGCTGTTGGGCCATAGCGAGGGCGCTCTGGTCGCAGAAGTGGCGGCGCAGGATGCGCGCGGAATCTGCGGCCTGGCGCTGATCTCGGGCGCCGGACGCAAGGCCAGCGACGTGTTGCGCATCCAGATGGGGCCGCAGCTTCCCGATCCCCTGAAACAACAAGCCTTCGACACCATCGCGCAGCTGGAAAAAGGGCAGTTGGTGCCGAACCCTCCCCCAGAATTGATGGCCCTCTTCCGCCCCAGTGTGCAGCCTTACCTGATCTCCTGGTTTGCGATCGATCCCGCTTCGCTGTTGTCCAAAGTCAAGCTCCCGGTTCTTATTCTGCAGGGCAACACCGATATTCAGGTTTCCGTGGAGGACGCCAAATTGCTGGCCGCGGCAAAACCCGACGCCAAACTGGTTATTCTGGACGGAGTGAATCACGTCCTGAAATCCGCCCCCGCCGCGCGCGCCGCCAATGTGGCGACCTATAGCGATCCGCATCTGCCGCTGGCGCCCGGTGTGGCGGACGCGGTGGCCGATTTCGTGCAGGGACACAAGCCATGAAGATCGCCAGCTGGAATGTGAACTCCATCAAGGCGCGGCTTGAGCCGGCTCTGGCCTGGCTGAAACAGGCCAGCCCGGATGTGCTCTGCCTGCAGGAAATCAAATGCGTGGACGAGAATTTTCCCCGCGAACCGTTCGAGAGCCTGGGCTATAATTGCGCCGTACACGGACAAAAGAGCTATAACGGCGTCGCGATCCTGTCCAAGCGGCCGCTGGAAGACGTGACGCCGCGCCTGCCCGGCGGTGACGCCGATGATCATGCCCGCTACCTTGAAGCGGTGATCAGCGGCGAAAAGGGCGCGGTGCGGGTGGCCACGATCTATGCTCCCAACGGCAATCCCTTCCCCGGCCCCAAATTCGATTTCAAGCTGGCCTGGCTGGAACGGCTGAAACGGCACGCCGGAAAGCTCCTGGCCAATGAAGAGCCGGTGGTGCTGATGGGCGATTACAACATCATCCCGGAAGACAAGGACGCCCATAATCCCAAGGCCTGGGTGAAAGACGCGCTGTTCCAGCCCGAGGCCAAGGCGGCGCTGCGGCGGATCGAGAATCTCGGTTACACCGACGCCTTCCGCGCCCTCAATCCCGGACCTGGCCATTATACCTTCTGGGATTATTTCGGGTCCTGGGAGCGCGATAACGGCATCCGCATCGACCATATCCTGCTGTCGCCCCAGGCAGCGGACCGGCTGACGGCCTGCGAAATCGACAGGCATGTGCGCGGTGACAGCGAAAAGCCCTCCGATCACGTTCCGGTATGGTGCACGCTGGACATTTAAACCTGCAACCTGCGGCGTTGCTACGCTGCCGCTACCAACGCGGGAAAGACAAGGTTTCTTGGCGCACCATACGGTGTAGGTTGGACATTTGAACCCGCAGCCTGCGGCGTTGCCACGCTGCCGCTACCAACGCTGGAAAGATCAGGTTTCTTGGCGCACCATACGGTGCGAGCTGGATATCTGATTGTTGCCGCAATTTCCGCTATACTAGGAAAAAAGAGGGCCGGATGCGCCGGGCTTGTCATTGGATCGTGATTGTTATGGGGCTGGCCGCGTCCGGCTTTTCAAGTCCCGGCTGGGCTGCCGAAAAGCCGCCCGTGACGCCGCCAAAACTGGTCTCCCGGATTGACGGCCTATTCGCCACCGCGGTGAAAGGCAATGTCGTTATCCAGGCCAAGGGTGCGGTGGAAAGCGGCGGCTGGCGCGGGGCAAAATTGCGGCCGGTGAAATCGGGCGCGGGCGATGCCCATACCATTGTGGTGGAATTTGTCGCCACCCCGCCGCCGCCCACCCGGGCGGTGATCGTGGGCCTCTTGCCGGTTGCCGCCAATACCATCGTGCGCATGCGCAAAGGCGTTGTTTCGGTGCGGGTGGTGTCCGGTTCGAACGAGATCACCACGCAGATATTAAAATAACTTTTGAGAGGCCTTGCCGCTTCTTACCGTGAGAGCCAGCATGCAAATCGATTTCATTTCCGACACCATCTGTCCCTGGTGCTTTATCGGCAAGCGCCGCCTCACCCGCGCTATGGCGCTCAGGCCGGGCATTGCCTTCGATGTGCGCTACCGGCCCTACCGGCTGGACCCTGGCGTGCCGCAGGGTGGCATCGACCGCGCCAGGTACCTCGCCGCCCGTTTCGGCGCCGACGGAAAATTGGAAGAGGCTCATCAGGCCATCGCCGCGGAAGGCGCCAAGGAGGATATCGCGTTCAATTGGGAGGCCATCCGAAGGACGCCCAATACCGTGGATTCCCACCGCCTGATCCGCTGGGCGGAAGCGCAAGGGGTTCAGGATGACGTGGTCGAGCGGCTGTTCATCGCCTATTTCGAGAATGGCGAGGATATCGGCGATATTCGCGTCCTGTCCGACATCGCGGATCTGTGCGGCATGGACGGCACGGAGGTCGCCGATCTATTGGAGAGCGACGCCGATATGGCCCTGGTCGAGCGCGAGGATCAACTGGCGCGCGAGATGGGCGTCACCGGCGTGCCCGCCATCATTTTTGCGAACAAATTCGCGGTATCGGGCGCGCGCGAGCCGGACGTGCTGGTCATGGTGATGGACAAGGCTCTCGACATGGCGGACGCGGTGCCGGGTGACGAGGGAAGTTCCTAGCGGACCCGCCGCATGGACGAAATTTTGTCGTTGAAGCCGTAAGACACCAGCGACGGAACGTCCCGATCGAAGGTCATGCAACGGCCCCGGAAATCGGCGTCTTCGCAGAATTCCCAGGCACCGGAGCGGATGCGGATGCTCGAAACCGTGTCGTTAAAATTCAAGCTGCGGAAATCCCGGTTCTCACCAGACTCCCGGCTATCGCCGCGAAAGTCCACATCGGCATAAAGCGTCACGCCGCCGCCCCGGTCGTCACCGCGTCCGCCGGCGCTGCGATCGTCTCCGCGGCCATTGTCGCGATTGTCTTCCCGCCTGTCGGCGACCTGGCGCGCCGAGGACAAGCGATCATCGAAACCGCTGCCCGCCAGATCGCGCTCATCGCGGCTCACCGTGATGCAGCGACCTCTGAAATCGGCATCTTCACAAAACTCCCACGTTCCTGAATCGACTCTGATGCTTGAGATCCGGTCGTTCATGCCGATAGCGCTGAAATCGCGCACGTCACGGTCAAGCTGGCGCTGCTCGCCCCGGAAATCCGCGTCCCGGTACACTGTCGCGCGGCCATGCGGCTGGGCCATGGCGGGAATAAGCATGGACGAAATCAGCAGACCAAAGGCAAGCAATGCGCGTCGCATGGCGTTCCCTCATCCAAGAACTGACGAATTATACCCAATTCACCGGACGCTGTCAGGCGGCGTCGGCGACGACCTTGTTACGACCCGTTCTTTTCGCCCGGTAAAGCGCCTGGTCGGCACGGTGCAGCAACGCGCTGGCGCTGTCGCTCTCGCCTTCGGAGCCGGCAATGCCGATGGAAATGGTGAGACTCAGATTCTTCGGGTCGCGGCTGATCGGGAACGGCGTGGTCTCGATGCTCTTGCGAAGCCGCTCCGACACCGACATGGCGAAGGCGACGTCGGTATCGGGCATCACCACCACGAATTCCTCGCCGCCATAGCGGCAGGCCAGGTCAATGCCGCGCACATTGGCGGCGATGCGGCTGGCGAATTCCTTCAGCACTTCGTCGCCAATGTCATGGCCATAGGAGTCATTGACCCGCTTGAAATAATCGATGTCCATGATCACGAAGGCAATCGGCTTGCCGGTCTTCTTGGCGGTCTCGACCAGATTGTCGAGATGGCGGCTCATGTAGCGGCGATTGTGCAAGCCGGTGAGCTGGTCGGTAATCGCCATTTCCAGCGAGAGCTGGACATTGTGGCGCAACCGGTCGGCATAGCGCTTCTTGCGCAGCTGGGTGCGGACACGCGCCACCAGTTCATTCTTGTCCACCGGGCGGGTGAGATAGTCATTGACCCCCATTTCCAGGGCCTGGGTGAGTTTGCGGCGGTCGCCATCCGAGACCACGACCAGGATCGGCACGTTGCGGCCTTCCGGCAGGGAGCGCAGCTGGGAGCAAAGCCTGAGGCCGTCGAAACTGCGCATGCCAAGGCTGACCACCACCAGATCGGGATCGCCGCCCCTCACCCGCACCATCGCTTCCTCGAAGGTATCCACGGACGTGACTTCGTGCTGGGGTTCCAGGGCAGCGGCGAACCAGGCGGCGGATTCGGCGCGGTCCTCGATCACCAGAATGCGGCCCTGGCTGTTATCGGTCATCTCCTGGGCGGGATCGATCAGGCCCATGCCCTGGCCGGTATTCTCGCGCATGCGCAATTCGTCGGTCATCATCTTCAGGCGCACCAGCGAACGCACCCGCGCGAACAGGGCGGCATCGTCGACCGGCTTGGTAAGGAAATCGTCGGCGCCCGCTTCCAGGCCCGCGACGCGGTCGGAAGGCTGGTCCAGGGCGGTGACCATCACCACCGGCACATGCGCGGTCCTGGCATCGGACTTGATACGGCGGCAGACCTCGAAACCGTCCATGCCCGGCATCATCACATCCAGCAATACGATATCGGGCGCGGCTTCCGCCACCTTGGCCAGGCATTCCAGGCCGTTGAAGGCGGTGACGACGTCGAAATACTCCGCCGTCAATTTTGCTTCCAGCAACTTGACGTTGGACAGAATGTCATCGACGACAAGAACGCGGGCCGTCATGTGCTATCCGATGAAGCGGCGAACGGTTTCCAGAAAACCCGTGACGGAAATCGGCTTGGAGATATAGGCCTCGCAGCCGCCCTGGCGGATCACATCCTCATCGCCCTTCATTGCGAAAGCGGTGACCGCGACCACGGGAATGGATTTGAGCGCATCGTCTTCCTTCAGCCATTTGGTGACTTCCAGGCCAGACACCTCGGGCAGCTGGATGTCCATCAGGATCAGGTCAGGATGGTGTTCGCGCGCGATGTCGAGGGCCTCCATGCCATCCTTGGTCTGCAGGATATTGTAGCCATGGGCGTCGAGCAGGTCGTGGAAGAGCTTCATATTGAGCTCATTGTCCTCCACGATCAGAACGGTCTTGGTTCTCGCATCCATGACTTCAATCTCCGACCCGGGCATGATCGCCAAACCATTGGGATGGCAGACTTCCCCGGAAGCGCAGTATTAAAGAGAAGGTCTTAACGCCGTCTTGACGATGCCCCACGCTTTGAGCCCGGAAAGGGCGGAAATCCTCGGTCTTGAAGCCCTGGCCTGGCTTGCCGCCGGCCCGGATGCGCTTGCGCGCTTCCTGGCGGCCAGCGGGATCTCAGGGGATGACCTTAGGGCAGCGGCCGGCACTCCGGGCTTGACGGTCGCAGTTCTGGATTTTCTTCTTGCCCATGAGGATCTTCTGATGAGTTTCTGCGAAACCACTGGAACCAGCACTGGGCTTCTGCACCAAGCCCGCCGCCGCCTCGAGCCGGAGGCCTAATGCGGATCGGCGTGGACCTGGGAGGAACCAAGATCGAGGGGATCGCTTTGGACTCGCAAGGGGCCGAGATTTTCCGGGAACGCGTGCCCACCCCGCGCCACGATTACGCCGCCACCATCGTGGCGGTGGCTGGGTTGGTGGCCCGCGCAGGTCCGGCAAGACCGGACGGCGTCGGCATGGCCATCCCCGGCTGCGTTTCCAAAGTCAGCGGGTTGATCAAGAACGCCAACTCGACCTGGCTGAACGGCAGGCCGCTGCAGGCCGATCTGGAGGCCGCGCTGGGCTGCCCGGTGAGCCTTGCCAATGACGCCAATTGCTTTGTGCTGTCGGAGGCAACCGACGGCGCGGGCGCCGGCGCTGATATCGTGTTCGGCGTCATTGCCGGAACCGGCACGGGCGGCGGCGTCGCGGTTGGTGGTAGGGTGTTGGAAGGCGGGCACGGCCTTTCGGGTGAATGGGGTCACAATCCCCTGCCCGGCATGAGTCCCGAAGAATGGGAAGAAGCGCCCGCCTGCTATTGCGGCAAACGTGGTTGCATCGAAACCTGGATCAGCGGTCCGGGCCTTGCGGCGGACCATGCGCGCCATGCCGGCACGGCCTTGAGCGCCGAACAGATCGTCGTGTCGCAGGACAGCCAGGCCCGCGCCGCGATGGCGCGTTTCACCGACCGTTTCGCCCGCTCCCTGGCCTCGGTGGTCAATATATTGGATCCCGATGTGATTGTGCTGGGCGGCGGCCTCTCGAATATCCAAAGGCTTTACCGCGACTTGCCGCTGTTGGTGGCGAAACATGCCTTCACCATCGAGGGGCTGCCGAAGATCGTGCAGAACCGCCACGGCGATTCGAGCGGGGTACGCGGCGCGGCATGGCTGGCACCGAGATGAAGGCCAAAAGATGAAAGCCAAAAAGTGAAACAATGGCCTGCCTTCTGCCGTGATTGCCTGTCGGACGGCGTGGCGGGGGAACCGTGCCCCAACTGTGGCGGCAGCCGTATCCTGACCCATCCCGAACTGGAAAGCCTTTCCATCGCCCATCTGGATTGCGATGCCTTCTACGCGGCGATTGAAAAACGCGACGACCCTTCGTTGAACGACAAGCCGCTGATTGTGGGTGGGGAAGTGCGCGGCGTGGTCTCCACCGCTTGTTATATCGCCCGCAAATATGGCGTGCGCTCGGCCATGCCGATGTTCCAGGCCAGGAAACTGTGTCCGCAGGCAGTGATCCTCAAGCCCCGCCACAGCCATTATTCCGCGGTGGCGCGGCAGATTCGCGGTTTCATGCAGAAACTGACGCCGTTGGTCGAGCCCTTGTCGCTGGACGAGGCCTATCTCGACCTGTCCGGGACCGAAAAAATGCAAGGCCGCGAACCCGCCCGCACCATGGCCAAGCTGGCGGCGCGGATCGAAGCGGAAATCGGCATCACGGTTTCCATCGGCCTTTCGTATAACAAGTTCCTCGCCAAACTGGCTTCGGAACTCGATAAGCCGCGCGGCTTTGCGGTGATCGGGCGGGCGGAAGCGGTATCCTTCCTGCGCGACAAGCCGGTAGGCGTCATTCGCGGCGCGGGCAAGGTGCTGGCGGCGCGGCTGGAGCGCGACGGATTTGGCACCATCGGCGCGCTGGCCGGGGCCGATCCGCGAGCGCTCGCCAGCCGCTATGGCGCGACCGGGCTTTGGCTGGCGCGCGTGGCCCAGGGCCAGGACTCCCGTCCCGTCGATCCCGGCGGGGAAATGAAAACCATTTCCTCCGAGACCACCTTCGACAAGGATCTGTCCCGGTTGGACGAGCTGGAAAAAATTCTTTGGCGGCAGGCGGAACGGGTTTCAGCCCGGGCCAAATCCTACGGTCTGGCGGGACGCACCATTGTCCTGAAACTCAAAACCGCGGATTTCCACCTGCGCACCCGCAGCGCTTCACTGGAAGCGCCCACCCAACTGGCCGACCGGATTTTCCGCGTGGCGCGGGCGACGCTAAAGCGCGAGGCGGACGGCACGCGCTTTCGCCTGTTGGGGGTTGGGATCTCCAACCTAGCGCCAGCTTCCGAAGCTGACCCGGGCAGCCTGATCGATCCGCAAAGCGACAAGCAGGCCGCGGCGGAACGGGCGATGGACAAAATCCGCGGAAAATTCGGCGGCGGGGCCGTAACCAAGGGGCGTGGGTTGCGGGCCAAATCTTCGCGTTAAGGCTTCTTGAGGGCGTTGAGATAAAGATAGCAATTGGGGCGGAACATGTTGGCGAAATGCAGAGTGAGCGATTCCGGCAACGGATAAGGGCTCTGCAACTGCCGCCAGGACAGGCTGCGCAAAGCCGGCGTGCCGGCATATTTCGGATAAAGCTTTTCTGCGAAGCTGCCCTGTTCATAAGCCGGTCCGGCCCAGACATGCTCCTGGAAATTCCATTGGCCCGCCTGTTTGTGCCACAGGTGCGACGGGTAGAGCGCCCGCCATTCGCGCATCAAATCGCGCGCGCCTTGACCCCGGCAAAAAAGAACCCCCGCATTGAAGGGCAGAGGCACCGGATAAATCGGCAGGTCGCCGGAAAAGACCATCATCTCAGGCCCTATGAACAGGCTTTCGATGAACAGGGTGAAATCATGGACAACGGCGTCGGTATCCAGCCAGGCGACATATTCAAAGCCCTCGTCCAGATGGCGCTCAATCAACGAGACCTTGTGCCAGAACACCGGCACCGCATTGTCATGGCTGCGGATAAAGACATGGGCATAGCCCCGTTCGGCGGCATAGGCGGCATTGCGCGCCACCAGATGCAGCATCGGCCCCAGCGCCTGGTCGGAGCGGTCGTCGAATTGGACGATGACGACTTTGCTCATCTGGATAATTGTCCCCGCATAAGGTCTTATATGGGCCGGTTTGAAAGTTTCCAAACATGTCCAAAATAGAACAACGCCTGACCGGACTGGGAATCGAGCTTCCCTCCCCGCCCGCGCCGGTAGCGAGCTATGTGCCCTACACCATCAGCGGCAATCTGGTGGTCATTTCCGGCCAGATTCCCATCATCGACGGCAAGCCCCGCTTCGTCGGCAAGCTGGGCGCGGATATTTCGATTGAGGACGGCAAGAAAGCCGCCCAGCTCTGCGCCCTCAATTTGATCGCGCAGCTGAAGGCCGCCTGCGGCGGCAATCTGGACCGGGTGAAGGGCTGCCTGCGCCTGGGTGTGTTCGTCAACGCCACAGCGGATTTTACCCAGCATCCCGAAATCGCCAATGGCGCCTCGGATTTTATGGTCGAGGCGATGGGGGAAGCCGGCAAACACGCCCGCGCCGCGGTGGGCGCCAGCTCGCTGCCGCGCGGCGTGGCGGTGGAAGTGGAAGGCCTATTTGAGATTTCATAAGCTCGAGATTTCATGAGCGAATTCCGCGCGCGGCTCGCTCCCAGTGCCGCCCAGATCGGCCGCACGGCCTGGAACACATGCGCCAATCCGCAAGCCAGCGTCAGCCCCCATCCTTTCACCCGCTACGAGTTTTTTGCGGCGCTCGAAGAATCCGGATCGGCGATTGCGGAAACCGGCTGGCAGGCCTGCCACCTGACGCTGGAGAAAGACGGCAGGCTTGCGGGACTGATGCCGCTCTATCTGAAAAACCACAGCCAGGGCGAATATGTCTTCGATCAGGCCTGGGCCGACGCGCTGGAACGGGCGGGGGGCGATTATTATCCCAAGCTGCAATGTGCCGTGCCGTTCACGCCGGTGACGGGTCGGCGGCTGCTGGCGGGACCGGACGCTGTCCGCGCCCTTCTGGAGACGGGAAAAAACATCGTAAGGCAGCTTGGCGCCTCATCGCTGCACTTGACCTTCCTGACCGAAGAGGAATGGCGCGCGGCGGGCAGCGCCGGTTACCTGCTGCGCGCCGACCGCCAATTTCACTGGCAGAATGATGGCTATCGCGATTTTGCGGATTTCCTCTCCCGCCTGTCATCGGCGCGGCGCAAGACCCTGCGCAAGGAGCGCGCGGCGGTGCGCGAGGCGGGGGTGGAATTCGAGCATCTGACCGGCAGCGCCATCACGGAGGCGCATTGGGACCGTTTCTTTGAATTCTACACCGACACGGGCAACCGAAAATGGGGCCATCCCTATCTCACCCGAGATTTCTTCAGCCGCATCGGCGAAACCATGGCGGACCAGATCCTGCTGGTGATGGCGCGGCGCGGCGGGCGGTATATCGCCGGTGCGCTCAACCTGTTCGGCGGCGGCATCCTGTTCGGCCGCAACTGGGGCGCGATCGAATACCTGCCCTTCCTGCATTTCGATACCTGTTATTACCAGGCGATTGATTTCGCGATCGCCCGGGGCTTGAATAAAGTGGAGGCAGGCGCGCAGGGCACCCACAAACTCCTGCGCGGCTATATGCCGGAGGAAACCTACAGCGCCCATTATATCGCTCATCCCGGCCTTGCCCGGGCGGTGGACGAATATCTGGCGCGGGAGCGCGCGGCGGTGGCGGAAGATATCGGCGAGCTGGCCAGGAGCGGCCCGTTCAAGAAAGGAGACTGAATTGGCCTATGACAACAACAATATTTTCGCCAAGATTCTGCGCGGCGAAATTCCGTCGGTGAAAGTGTTTGAGGACGAACGCACGCTCGCCTTCATGGATGTGATGCCCCAGGCCGAAGGCCATGTGCTGGTGATCCCCAAGGAGCCCGCCGAGAATATCTTCGATCTTTCCGCCGGAGGCGCGGCGGCGATGATGGCGACCACCCAGAAAGTGGCAAAGGCGGTGCGCAAGGGGCTGGAGGTTCCTGGCGTGATGCTGGCCCAGTTAAACGGCGCGCCTGCCGGCCAAAGCGTCTTTCATGTCCATTTCCACATCATTCCGCGGCGCGGCGGCGTTGACATGCATCTGCATGCGCGCGACATGGTGGACGCCAAAACCCTGGAGCCCATCGCGGCCAGAATACGGAGCGCCTTATGATTCTGGAACGCGCCATCTTCCCCATCAAACCCGGCACCTCCCAAGAATTCAAAGCCGCCTTCGCCAAGGCCCGCCCCTATATCGAAAGCGCCAGCGGCTTCAGCCAACTTGAAATACGGCAAGGGATCGAGAACCCTGACAGTTTCATTCTGCTGGTGTGGTGGGACAGCGTGGACGACCATATGAAAGGCTTTCGGGAATCCGAAGCCTTTGTGGAATGGCGCCAGCTTCTGGGGCCGTTCTTTGCCGGCCCGCCCGCGATGGAGCATTACCAAGAGACGCTGTAGGAATGGGAGCAGATGGGCGACGTGGATTTTCAAGGGCGGTTGATGCCCGGTGAGCGCATCGTCTGGACCGGACAGCCTCGCTCCGGGCTACGATTGACGGGGCAAGACTTGATTCTTGTCCCTTTCAGCTTGATGTGGGGCGGTTTTGCAATTTTCTGGGAATGGGGTGTAACCCAGGCGCCGAATACCCCGACATTCTTTTCTCTCTGGGGCGTTCCTTTTGTCCTGGTCGGTCTCTACATGATTGCTGGACGCTTTTTTGTCGATTCCTGGCTGCGCGGGCACACGCTCTATGCGGTGACCAACCAACGGGTCCTGATTTTGCGGACGGTGCCAACCACACGTTTCACTGCTTTGGCCATCGACCGCCTGCCGGAATTGTCCCTGTACGAAAGTAACGACGGCACAGGTACAATCCGATTCCAGCAGACCATGTCACCGTTCTACGGACGTGGATTTGGCGGGTGGAATCCTGCACTCGATCCGACGCCGCAATTCCTTGCCGTTCCGGATGCGCGTAGCGTCTTCGCCCAGATTCAGAAGCTCTCAATCCGGCCTTAAACGTCTTCCTTGGTCGCCGGCTTCTTCTTGCCGGGTTTTTGCGGCGCGCGGGGCTTGGCCTCGGCGGCGGGAATGAACTCAAAGGCCAGCTTGTCGGCCTCGCGGTCCAAGAGCACCCGCACCGTGCCGCCATCTTTCAGCTTGCCGAACAGAATCTCGTCCGCCAGGGGCTTTTTGATATTTTCCTGGATGACGCGGGCCAGCGGCCTTGCGCCAAAGGCATCATCATAGCCTTTCTGCCCCAGCCAGCGGGTGGCTTCGGGAGTCAGATCGAAGGTCACGTCGCGGTCGGCCAACTGGGCTTCCAGCTCCAGGACGAATTTCTCCACCACCTTGTCGATGGTGTCGCGGCTCAAGGGCGCGAAACTGATGGTGGCGTCCAGGCGGTTGCGGAATTCCGGGGTGAAGAGTTTCTTGATGGCTTCTTCGTCCTCGCCCTCCCGCTTGCCGCGGCCGAAGCCGATGGCGTCCTTGGCGGCATCGGAAGCCCCCGCATTGGTGGTCATGATCAGCACCACATTGCGAAAGTCGATCTTCTTGCCGTTGTGATCAGTCAGCTTGCCATGATCCATCACCTGCAGAAGAATGTTGAACAGGTCGGCATGGGCCTTTTCGATTTCATCCAGCAACAGCACGCAATGGGGATGCTGGTCCACCCCGTCGGTGAGAAGCCCGCCCTGGTCGAAACCGACATAGCCGGGCGGCGCGCCGATCAGGCGGCTGACGGTGTGGCGCTCCATATATTCCGACATGTCGAAGCGCAGGAATTCCACGCCCATGATACCGGCAAGCTGCTTGGCGACTTCGGTCTTGCCGACGCCGGTGGGACCGGAAAAGAGATAGGAGCCGATGGGCTTTTCCGCCTGGCGCAGGCCGGCGCGGGCCAGCTTGATCGCCGATGCCAGGGCCGAGATCGCCTTGTCCTGGCCATAGACCACGCGTTTGAGATCGTCTTCCAGGCTCTTGAGCGCCTCGGTGTCGTTCTTGGACACCGATTTGGAGGGAATGCGCGCCATCTTGGCGATCACGTCTTCCACATCCTTGACGCCGATGACTTTCTTGCGGCGGTTCTCGGGCACCAGCATCTGGGAGGCGCCGACTTCATCGATCACGTCTATCGCCTTGTCGGGCAGCTTGCGGTCGTTGATGTATTTGGCCGACAGTTCCACCGCCGCCTTCACCGCGTCGGCGGTGTAGCGGACTTTGTGGTAATCCTCGAAATAGGACTTGATGCCCATCAGGATCTTGATCGAATCCGGCACGGTGGGCTCGGCCACATCGATTTTCTGGAAGCGCCGCACCAGGGCGCGGTCCTTTTCGAAATATTGGCGGTATTCCTTGTAGGTGGTCGAGCCGATGCAGCGCAGGATGCCCGCGGCCAGCGCCGGCTTGAGCAGATTGGAGGCATCCATTGCCCCGCCCGAGGTGGCGCCGGCGCCGATCACGGTATGGATTTCGTCGATGAACAGGATGGCGCCTTTGACGCCTTCCAGTTCCTTGACCACGGTTTTCAGACGCTCCTCGAAATCGCCGCGATAGCGCGTGCCCGCGATCAAGGAGCCCATGTCCAGCGCATAGATGGTGGCGCCGCGCAGAACCTCTGGCACGTCATTGTTGACGATCTTGCGGGCCAGGCCCTCGGCAATGGCGGTCTTGCCCACGCCGGGATCGCCGACAAACAGCGGATTGTTCTTTTGCCGGCGGCAGAGAATCTGGATGGTGCGCTCCACCTCGGCGGCACGGCCGATCAGGGGATCAACCCGCCCCGACTTGGCCTTTTCGTTCAGGTTGACGCAATAGGCTTCAAGGGCCTCGGTGCCCTGCTTGTTGGGCTTTTCGGCTTCCTCATCGTCATCCGTCCCGCGCGCCGGCTTGGGCTGGGTCATGCCCGGCCGCTTGGCGATGCCGTGGCTAATATAGCTCACTGCATCCAGACGGTTCATGTTCTGCTCATGCAGGAAATAGACGGCATGGCTTTCGCGCTCGGTGAACAGCGCCACCAGCACATTGGCGCCGGTGACTTCGTCGCGGCCGGAATTCTGCACATGCAGCACGGCGCGCTGGACCACGCGCTGGAAGCCGGTGGTGGGCTTGGCCTCCTCGCCATCCTCGATCACCAGGGTGACGAGTTCCTCATCGACGTATTTCTGCACCGCCCGGCGCAGCGCGTCGGTGTCCACGTTGCAGGCCTTCATCACCTGCCCCGCATCAGCATCGTCCATCAGGGCCAGCAGCAGATGCTCCAGGGTCGCGTATTCATGATGCCGGTCGCTGGCCAGTTTGATGGCGTGGTGCAGGGCCGTTTCCAAACTGCGCGAAAGGGATGGCATCGCTATTCCTTCTCCATCGTACACTGTAGAGGATGTTGATGGCGGCGGGCAAATTCAATGACCTGCGCCACTTTTGTTTCCGCCACCTCATAGGTGAACACCCCGCAGATACCCACGCCATGGCGATGGACATGCAGCATCACCTCGACCGCGTCCTCGCGACTCTTGGAGAAGAATTTTTCCAGAATATGGACGACGAATTCCATCGGCGTGTAATCGTCGTTCAGCAGCAGCACCTTGTAAAGCGACGGCTTTTTGACCTTGGGGCGCGTCTTCGTGACGATACCGGTTCCGGTACCGTCCTTGCCCTTGCCGTTATTGTCGCCCCCGTCTTTCATAAACAAAGGCCTTCGGGTTGAAAACTTCCGTGCCGCTCCACCAGTCTAAACCATGATTTGCGTCTTACTAAAGCGCAGATTAAGACAAAAAGGTTACCGATGGACCAAAGGAAAAGGCCCGGAGCAGCGCCCCGGGCCTTGCCTTGACATTCGCAAACGGGACGCCTTAAGCGGCGCGCGCCGACTGAACAACTTCCACCCAGGCCTGAACGCGGCCCTGAAGCGGCGCAAAAGTGTCCTTGGTGGTGCTGGTGAAGAGTTCGGAGAACTTGGTGAGTTCGCCGACATAGGCCTCGAACGCGGTCTTGGCGAAATCGGTCTGCAGCTCGAACGCTTCGTGGATCGACTTGGAGCCCAGTATCGCCTTGCTGGCGGCGATGGACTCTTCGATCGCATCCTTGGAATAGGAATAAAGCTCGCTGTTGATGCTCTCGATGCCCTTGCCCGCGACGGTTGCGGATTTCATATAGGCTTCCACTGTGTCCTTGCCGAAGCCCAGAACGGTGTCATAGCTTTTGACGGCCTTTTCGAAGCCGGTCTTCATGGCCTCGGCGCCATTAAGGAATGTCGTTTCGGCCGACGCGGTGGTCTTTTCGGCGGCCGTCTTTGCCTTGCTCATCTGTGTGCCTTTCCCTGATCAATTCCGTTGACGGTCCGTGGATGCTCTTCCACTGGCCTGTTGCACTGCAACATAGCCTATATGCCAATGACCAAGGGGGCCGTCAAGAGTTTTTGCTGCGGCGCAACAAAATAATTTCAGGGAACCGATGGGGTCTTTGCATCTGCACCTAAACATAAGCAAATACACGTGGATTCGTCGTTATTCCTTGCACCCGATGCCGCAATTTGGTTCTTTGGCCATTCGGGGGACTTTCGAATCACTGGGGACGCCGGGTTTGGAACGAACAAACCGACCGAAACGCCGATTCCCCGCCAAGACCGTGGTCCTGGCGGCGATTTTGGCCGGCCTGTCGCTGGCGGCGCTGGCCTATCCGGCCGAGGCGGCTTCCCGGCGCCACAAGACGGCCGCTACCGCCCGGATCACGCCCATGCCCGCCGGCGCCACCGACCCGAGCAAGGACGCCGCGCTGATCATTGACGGCTCGACCGGTAAGGTTCTTTTCGCCCGCAATGAGTTGCTGGAGCGGCACCCCGCCTCGCTGACCAAGATGATGACTCTTTACTTGCTGTTCGACGCGCTCAAGAACGGCAAAATCGCCATGCAGACCCAGATGCCGGTCTCGGTTCACGCCCAGCAGCAAAAACCGACCAAACTCTCCCTACGTCACGGCCAGACCATTGACGTGGACACCGCGATTCGCGCCATCGTGATCCGCTCGGCAAATGACGTGGCAGTGGTGATCGCCGAGGCCCTGGGCGGCACCGAATCGCATTTCGCCGAGATGATGAACGACAAGGCGCGCCAACTCGGCATGAAGGAGACCAATTATCACAACGCTTCCGGCCTGCCCGATCCCCTCCAGATCACCACCGCCATGGACCTGGGCGTTCTCGCCCGTCATCTGGCCTATGATTTTCCGCAGTATTATCCTTACTTCGGCACCCTGGGCTTTACCTACAAAGGCACTTTTTATCCCACCCATGACAATCTGGTCGGCCGCTACCCAGGGGCCGACGGCATCAAGACCGGCTATGTCGGCGCCAGCGGGTTCAACCTTGCCTCCTCGGTGGTGCGCGACGGCGTGCACCTTATCGGCATCGTGATGGGCGGGCGCACCGCCGTCCGGCGCGATCTGGAAATGATGCATCTGATGGACACCGAATTCGCCGCGATCGGCACCAATCCCACTTTGGTGGCGCGCGGCCAGGTGCCGTGGATGACGGTGGCGCAGGCTGCGTTCGCGCCTCCTCCCCCGGGGTTCGTCGTGGCGCCCGTGACCGGCAACAACAACACCCAATTCGCCTCGCTCTCGGCAGTGCCGACGCCGCTTGCCGCCGACGCCGACGAGGATACCGCCGAAGCGCATCGCGCGCCGGACGAAGACTACGCGACGCTCAAGGCCGAGGCGCCGCAACTCGCCAGCGCCGCGACACCGCCCCAGCCGGTTCCAGCTTCATCCGTTCCCGTCGCGCCAGGCCCGGCGCCCGACGCGCCCATGCCAAAGCCGCTACAGACCGCGATCGCCACGCCCGCGCCGGACCCTGGCCAGACCAAACCCCAGCAAGTGGCCGTGGCGGCGTCCCATCCGGCGGCACCCAAGGCCTTGGCCGCCGTGCCAGCGATACGTCCCAAATCCGCTGGCGAGGGTGACCAGGATCAGCCTGCCGGACTCACCTGGACCATTCAGGTGGGCGCCTATGCCGATCAGGCTCTCGCCCGGGCGCAGCTCAACAATTATGCGGCCAAGGCGAAAGACATTATCGGCGAGGCCTCTCATATCGTGGCGCCCATCCAATCGGCCAATGGGCATGTGATTTACCGCGCCCGCTTTGGTCCCTATGCCGAGCGCGAAGCGCGCGAGGTTTGCAGCCAGTTGACCCAGCGCGGCCAGTCCTGTTTCGCTGTCGTCACACGTTAACGATGGTCGCATTTCCGGACGAAAAACGTTGCCACGCTGCTGCTAGCAACCACACTTTTTCTGGAAATGCTCCACAATGACCGCCCCCGTCCTGATCGCCACCGTGGCGGAGTTGCGCCGCGCCCTCGAACCGCTGCGCAAGGACGGCGTGGCCCTGGTGCCAACCATGGGGGCGCTGCATGACGGGCATCTGGCGCTGGTCGCGGCCGCCCGGGAGCGCACGCGCCATGTCGCGGTCAGCATTTTCGTCAATCCCACCCAATTCGCGCCGCATGAGGATTTCAGTTCCTATCCGCGCGGCCTGGAGGCTGATGCCACAAAGCTGGCCGCGGCCAGAACCACGCTGATCTTCGCCCCGCCCGCGCAAGAGATGTACCCGGACGGCTTTGCCACCACCGTCTCGGTCAAGGGACCGGCCACCGGCCTGGAAAGCGATTTTCGGCCGCACTTCTTCGATGGAGTCGCCACCATCGTCGCCAAGCTCCTGATCGCGGCCGCACCCGATTACGTCCTGTTTGGAGAGAAGGACTATCAGCAATTGCTGGTGGTGAAACGGCTGGTGCGCGACCTGGCCCTGCCGGTGGAAATTATTGCCGTGCCGATCGCGCGCGAAGCCGATGGTTTGGCGATGTCGTCGCGCAACGCCTATCTGTCTCAGGCTGAACGCAAAGTGGCAGGCCAGCTCAACCTGGTGCTGAAGGACGTGGTGGCGGCCCTTCAGCGCGGCGCGGACGTCGTGCAGGCGCAGTCCGCCGGCGTCGCCGCCCTCAAGCAGGCCGGATTTGAAAGCGTGGATTATGTCGCGCTGCGCGACGCCGAGAGTCTGGCGCCGGTCAGCGGCCTCGAAAAACCGGTGCGGCTGTTGGCGGCGGCCAGGATCGGCAAGATCCGGTTGATCGACAATTTTCCCATCTAAAGCAAACCCAGCGCCGCCAATTCCTGTTGCAAGGCCTCCGGCAATCCCTTGGCGCCCTTCAGCCCGCCGACATCGACCGGCGCGTCCCTGGGATCGAGATAGCGCCAGCCCTGAAACGCGGCGCGGGGACGGCGCATCACCGGCACCAGTTTCTTGTCATAGACCAGGCCGCAATGCGGCACGCCGTTGCGCACCATGGGACGCAGAGCGATCAATCGCTGGCGGACTGCGATCTGGCCCTTGATCACCCAATAAAGCGAGCCGCCATCCAGCAATTCTTCGGCCCGCTTGGGGGTCTGGCGCGTGATGTGAATGAGCTCGGGCTTCTGGCCTTTCTTTTTCTTTTCCGCCAAGCGTTTTTTCTGCCAGCCGGCAAGCTCTTCCAGGCTTTCCACGCCGACGCAGAGTTTGATCAAATGCAGCATGACGGTTCAGGCCATCCCGTCAGAGGCCGAAAGCGCGGCGGCTTCGGCGGTCCCGGACAGGGCGCAATTGGCGAAGATGGGGGCAGGACGTCGCATATATAACCTTCCGGGCCGTTATCGGGAGGGGAGGCTAGCGCGGGTCGGATCAGGGGTGAAGACCGCCAGCCCGGCTGACTTGTCTTGAGGGCGTTGGGTTGCTAAACCCCGCCGCCTACCAGCTTTTTTCCTGACTGTGCGGTCATGGCGGAACGGTAGACGCGCTAGCTTGAGGTGCTAGTGGGGCAACCCGTGGAAGTTCGAGTCTTCTTGACCGCACCATTCATTCACGCGCACGGCGCGTGAATGAATGCCGAGCGCTCGGCGCGCCAGCGTCTTCCGGGCCGCGCGGCAGCCGAAAGCTCCGGCCCGAAATACCGCCAAACGTCCGGCGCGGCCGCTAGCTGCCGCCAGGCCCCAGGGTACGCGGCAGACGAAAACTGCCCCTTACTTTTTCAGCGCCGGATAGACATAGCCCGCCGCCGGCAACACATGCTTGGGGTCGGGACGAACGCTGAGATAGACCACTTCCGTGGTGATGTTGGTCCAGCCATGGGGGATGCCCGCCGGAATGACGGCAATGTCGCCCACCTTCATGGGGGTCTGGACGGGCGTTCCCACCACATTGCCGCTGCAGGACGGGCCATTGAGGGTGGTGGTGACCTCGCTGTCGGGGGCCGAGCGGCGTCCATCCACGATCTGGCCGCCGGTCACCAGCGTGCCGGCGCCCTTGATGACGATATAGGTTTCGGCGGTGGAGTCGTGGGCGATGGAGCCGGACGGGATGATTTTCGCGCCGGCGGGCGCGGCTTTCAGGCCGCACGGCTCCGCCTTGGCCCGGGCCGCGGCGGCAGCGGCGATTTGTTCGGGCGTGCGGGCGGGCGGCGGCCCGCCGGTCGGGCCGCGGCTGACCACGGCGACCGACATGTTATAGCCCTGCCCCATATCCATCACGCGGATGGTGTGGTCGCCGAGCGGCACGGCTTTCAGAATCTTATTGACGTCGTCATTGCTGATGATAGTGGCGGTTGTCGGCGCCGCCGCCTGGGCCGCTATGGACGCCAGGCACAACGCCGCTGTACCTGCAACAAATTTATTCATGTCTTTCTTCCCCATTTTTGGTGGACGGTCGCCCTCTTGAAGCGCCGCACAGGTCGGGCCCACCCCGATCGGGAGAGTGGGCCCATCTGACGATCAATTTAAATTGAACCGTATACCCCCATGGTACATGCGGCCCAGAACATCGTACTGCGACGGGTTGGTCCTCGAGAGGCCGTTGGTGCTGGGGCTGGTACCCACGGTGAGCGGCGGCGGCGCATCGAGCGCATTGTCCACCGACAGATACAACTGGATCATGTCGTTCCACTTGTAGGAGCCGCGCAGGTCGACATAGGCGACTTGCGAGACGTCGTTGTTGTCCACCTGGACGCCCGAGGTCCAGCCATTGACCAGATTGGCATGGCCGAGATAGCGGGTCTGAAACGTGCCGCTCCAGGGGCCTTCAGTGTAGGTGGCCGACGCGGTCACATGCAGTTTGGGCACGCCATTGAATGGCCCGCCTCCCATGGAGCCGGCATAGTCATAGGTCAGCGGCGCGCCGGTCGCCGTCGTGCTGCCGAAGATGGTTTGGGTTTCCTCGTCGGTGTAGTTGCCCAGCAGATGCAAGGCGAGATTGCCGCTGAACAGTTCCATGGAATAGTCGGCCACGAAGTCAAGGCCCGAGGTCTGCAGGAAGCCGTTGTTGTACGGAAAGGTAAAGACGAATTGCAGACCGTTGGGATTGCTGCCGGCGACGATGAGGCTGCTATTATAAACCCAGTCGGTACAATAGCTGCCGCCGGTGGGCGTCGGTGTACCGGCAATACAGAAGTTGCGTTCCAAGGTTGTCGAGGGGGCGCTGATGATTCCCTTCACGTTGATCGAATACCAGTCGAGCGACATGGAGAGGCCCGGGACCCAAGTCGGGGTCATGACAATGCCGCCCGAGATGGTCACGGAATTTTCCGGCAGCAGGTTCGTGTTGCCGGCGGCTTCGGAAAGCGCCGAAGGCGCATTGATGCCGTTCTTGTAGTCGATCTGGCCGCCGGAAGCAGGGATTGTATTGAACAGTTCGCCCAGATTCGGTGCGCGGATGTCATAGGACCAAGTGGCGCGCAGCTTGAAATCGTCATTGATCTGGCTGGTCAGGCCCAGCTTCCAGGTCTCCACCAGGCCGCTGAGCGAGTAGTCGGTCAAACGGCCGGCCAGGCTGGCGTCGAGACTCTGGACGAAGCTGTTCTTGAGTATCGGCGCATCGAGTTCGCCGAAGCCTTCCCAGTCATTGACCTCACCGCGTATTCCCACGAAGTTGCCGCCGCCCAAAGCGCCTACTGCGCCGAGGAGGTCGGCAGTGGAGACTGCGGTTTCCTTGCGGTAGTCCAAGCCGAAGGAGACGGCCGGCGCGCCGGCGCCGGTGAGGTTCCAGGGCAGAACCCCCTGCACGGAGGCGTCGAACGTATCCTGCTGCATGTTCAGATGATAAAAGTCGTTGTGGTCCACGATGTAATCGATGGCAGCCTGGCTCTCGACCCCGGTGCCGAAGATGTTGAAAGGAACGCAGCCCGGGGCGGCCGCCCGCGCCGCGGCGGTGACGGTGGGATCGGCCGTGAGGGCGCGGCAGGCGATGCTGCCCAGCGTCAGGTTCGTGGTGCCCTTATTCGCACTCGTGACAAACACCGCGTCAGCGGCGGCGTCCAAGTTGGCTTTGATCTCGATGGATGTATCCACCTCCGAATAAAGGTTCTGGCTATGCTGGATACTGGCTTTCCACGACCAGTCGTTGCCAAGCGCCCCATCCAGGCCGAATTCCCCGCGCGTGAGCTCGCGCAGCGAGGTGGAAACGGGCGTGCCGAAGGAACTATAAAAATCATTTATGTCATGCGACGTATTCGGGTCGAGGGTGTTGAAGCCGGCGGTGGACACGGTGACCGCGGTCACCTTCAACGCGGCCATTTGCGCCGCCACGGAGGCCGGCAGGAAGGCGTTGTCGCTCTTGATCGCCTCTGAAGCGTCAATCGTCAGGCTGGATCCCAGGCCATGGTTAAAGCCGTAATTCAGCATCAGGTGCGCAACGATATCCGGCGTGATCCTGTAGGTGCCATAGAAGAAGCCCGTAGCCTGTTGCAGCGGAAAGGACATGATGCCGAGGCCCGCCGCGGATTGCTTCTGTGTGGCCGTGCCGCCCGGGCAGAATGAAACGGATTTGCTGATCGTCGTAGCGATGTAAGGGGCTGAATTGGTAACGGCATAAAAGTCGCAATTGCCCAGATTGTAAGTTAGCGGCACGCCGCCGGCACCGAATTGGATGCCGTTCAACGCCGCCGCGGCGCCCGTGTTGGCGGCTGTGTCGCCGCCCGGCACATCGCGCTCGCCGCCATTGGTCGCGTGAATAAGCTGCGGCACGGCATGGTTGCCCGCTTCATAGAGCGGATTGGCGACCAGGCCCTGGGCGCTGTACCAGTGGGCCGAACTCTGCATCACCAAGCTCGGGCTGTCATTGTAGGTCACCGCCCATTCGAGATGGGAGCGGCCACCCAAAAGATCGAAGCCGTTGGTGACCGTGAAGCCATAGCTGCGCCTGAGGTCCTGGCCGGTGTCGGCAAGGTCGATACTGGCCTTGAAGCCGGTGAAATTCCTGTTGACGACCAGGTTGACGACGCCGGAGACCGCGTCGGAGCCCCAGGCGGCCGAGGCGCCGCCCGTCACGATGTCCACGCGCTGAATGACCGTATTTGGGATAACCGTGAGATCCGTGCCGCCCGCGAGGATGGGCGAGACCATGCGCGCGCCGTCGAACAGAACCAGGTTTCTGCTGGTGCCCAGATTGCGCAGATTGACGTTGCTGACCCCAAGAGCGGCGCTGTTCGAGGCGTTGGAATTGGAACCTTTTTCGGGGGTCAAAGAGGTGCCCATCGAGGGCATCTGGCGCAACGTGTCGCCGATATCGGCATTCGCGGCTTCCAGGAGCTGGGCGGCGCCGACCACGGAGACCGGTGTCGGCTGCTGATAACCGGCGATGGAAATGCGCGAGGCGGAAACCACCACCTGCTCGATGTCGGCGCCGCCCTCCTGTGCGAATGCGGCGGTACCCATGACAGAGGAAATCGCCAGCACCGAAGATGCGGCAAGAAGCGTGGCCTTATTCATTTCATTCTCCCCTTGAATGTCTGCCGCATGACGCGGACCTGTTCCCGATTTTCTTACTTAATTTAGCCAAGCAGCCCAAAGCGGCCGCGTTCTGCGAACTCCCTGCATTGGTCTCGTGATATCGTTTCCCCCGTCCTCCACCGTTTTGCGCTGTCTGCGACGGTTTGACGAAAGGGTGAGCGGAACATTTCCTAAAGTCAACGTATCGCCAGTGGCGCCCGCCGCCGGGGCGCACTTAACAGCCAAGCGTGTCTTTTTGGCCCCGCCTACCTGCCGGAAATTTCGGAATCACACTTCTATCTCGCAACTGCGAAAGCGAATTTTTCTGAAAAGAAATTTTGGCAGCGCTGCCAGAAAATTATCTATGCCCAAAACAAAGAAAGCGGCTCCCTGCGAAGCAGAAGTGAGTTGCTAGCCAGATCGAGGTAGCCAGACGAGTCGGCCCAGATTGCGAGCCTGGAGGCAGAAATTCCGAAGCAGAGCTTGACCATCGGCGCAAGGAATATGGCGTTCTGCAGCTTGAGCCGGCGAAGGGGATGAAGGATATGGAGAAGAAGAAGGCCCGGCTCAGGGATCAGGCGGCAGGCTGTCTTTGGAAAAACAGCGTCTCAAGGACATTGCCTGGGGAGACTTATAAGTCCCGAACGGCGCCGGCAGGCGGTCGCGCGGGTTCGGAGAAATGATGCAAAGGGTAACACCGGACGTTCAGAGCATCCTTGCCGATGCCGTTCGATATCATCAGGCCGGGCGTCTGGACGAGGCCATAGCCCGGTATCGCCAGGCGCTTGTCGTCAATCCGGAATATGTTGGCGTTCACAACAATCTCGGCACCGCGCTTTTTGAGCAGGGAAAGCTGGAAGAGGCAGAAGCCAGTTACTGCCTGGCGCTGACTTTCGAGCCAGGTGACGTTGAAGCGCACAACAATCTGGGCACCGTATTTCATCAGCAGGGGAAACTGGACGAGGCGGTGGCCAGCTACCGTGAGGCGCTTGCGCTCAGGCCGGATCATGCCGAAGCACATAGCAATCTCGGCGCGGCGCTTTTTTCCCTGGGAAAGCCGGACGAGGCCCTGGCCTGTTATCGCCGCGCGCTGGCCATCAAGCCGAATTTCGTCGCGGCACTCGTCTATCTTGGCACCGTGCTTTGGGAACAGGGAAAGCTTGACGAAGCTGAGGCCGCCTTTCGGCGCGCATTGAAGATTGATCCTCATTGTACCGATGCTCTCGACCGGCTGGCCGCGGTGATGATGATGCAAGGCAAGACCGCGGAGGCGCTGGATACGATCTGGCAATCCCTGCAGATCGCCGAAACGCAGAAAAGCCGGAAGCTCTTCGTTGACATCGTCAAGAAAGCAGGTTGGACGAACGACAATGGAAAAATTCGCATGGCCGTGAGCCGCGCCTTGACGGAGCCATGGGCGCGGCCCGGCGACTTGGCACAAGTTGCCGCCGACCTTGTCAAACGCAGCCCTGAAATCGGAACCTGTGTGGAGCGAGCGGCCCAGGCGTGGCCGAACCCCTTGTCCGCGCGGGAGCTGTTCGGCGCGATGGACCTTGGCGTGCTTTCGGCCGACCCGTTGCTCTGCGGCCTGCTGACTTCGACACAAAATACCGACATCGCGCTTGAGCGCTTCCTCACCATGGCGCGGCGCCTGATGCTCGACGAAGCCGCCGGCATGCCGCCCCAGGATGGTGAGGCTGGCGATGAGGCGGACGCGGGCCTGCCCTTTTACAGCGCGCTGGCCCGTCAGTGCTTCATCAACGAATATGTTTTTTGTCACGCCGACGACGAAATTCACAAGGCTGGCAACCTGCGCGATGCGCTGGTCAAAGCGCTCGAAACTGGGACGCGGGTACCATCGCTCTGGGTGATTGCGGTGGCGGCTTATTATCCGTTGTACTCCCTGCCGCATTCTGGCCGGCTTTTGGACATGCCATGGGCCGCGCCGGCGGCCGCCATTATGACGCAACAGCTCGCCGAGCCGCGAGAGGAAGAGCAATTGCGCGCCACCATCGCGCGGACAACCCCAATTGAGGACACGGTATCGCGGTTGGTCCGGGATCAGTATGAAGAAAATCCATATCCGCGCTGGGTCAGGTTGCCGCCTGGTGATGGCGCACTTACCATCACGGAATATTTGAGCAAGAAGTTTCCATTTGCGCCTTTCCGGCGCGAGAGCAGCGGCAATCGTGAAGAATTGCTCAGCGCCGGTTGCGGCACCGGCCAGGTCGCCATTGAGATTGCAATGGCAATAAAGGCGCGCCTGCTGGCCGTGGATTTGAGCCTGAGCAGTCTTGTCTATGCCAAGCGCAAAACGCGGGAGCTGGGCCTGACTTCCATAGAATACGCCCGGGCAGACCTTCTGGAGCTTGGCGCGCCAGACTTTGGCATAACGGGCAGGCATTTCGATGCCATAGAATGTTCCGGCGTGCTGCATCACATGGCCGACCCCTTTGCCGGATGGCGCGTGTTGCTGTCGCTGCTTCGCCCGGGCGGATTCATGCTGGTTGGCTTGTACAGCCAAGTGGCCAGGCGTGATATTGCGCGGGCGCGGCGGCTTATCGCGGAGCTGGGTTTTGGCGCAAGCGCCGATGAGATTCGCCGGTGCCGCCAGGATCTGCTGAATTGGAATGACCGCGAAGACCTCGGTAATGCGACCACCTCCAGCGATTTTTTTGGCATGAGCAGCTGCCGCGATCTGCTTTTCCATTCTCAGGAACTGGAGATGACGCTGGGCGACATCGCGGCTTTCCTCCGGGACAACGGCCTGGCATTCCTGGGATTTGAAATTGAAGACGACGTGCTTCATGCCTATAGGAAAATTTTTCCGGATGATCGTGCCGCAACCAACCTCGATCATTGGCAGGCCTTCGAGCTGGACAATCCCGACACATTCGCAGGCATGTATATTTTCTGGGTTCAGAAACCCGTCTGACGCTTGATGCCGTTTTCGCATTGGGATGACCAACCGGGACATTCTGCATTCCTCTTTCGGCCCGCGAGATGAAAAGCTTGCGACCGTCACCGGCTGAGGGCCGCCTTTTGGCGGGGCAAAATGTCGAACGGCGCTGCACAAAAATGCAGCGCCGTTCGGTCAAACAAAAAATTTCTACTCAGAGGCCGGGATATTTGAAGCCCGCCTTGGGCAGGACATGCTTGGGGTCCGGACGGACGCTGAGATAGGTGACTTCGGTGGGGATGTCGCTCCAGCCATGCGGCACGCCGGCGGGAATGACGGCAATATCGCCAACCTTCACCGGCGTCATGACGAAATTGCCCACCGCCGTGCCGCCACAGGTTGGGCCGTTCAAGGTGGTGGTCACCTCGGAATCGGGCGGCGACATCTTTCCTTGAAGTATCTGTCCACCCGTCACCAGTGTGCCCGCTCCTGATATCACGACATAGGTCTCGGCCGTGGAGGTATGGGCCAGCATGCCCTTCGGCCCCGTTTTGGCGCCGGCCGGCGCAACCGCCAAGCCGCAAGCCGGTTGCGCCGGCGGCGCGTTTGCCGCAGCCGCGGGCCGCGGCGCCGGATTTCTGGTCGAACCGCGATGCACCACTGCGACCGACATCTGATAATCCTGACCCATATCCACCACCCGGATGGTGTGATCCGTGGCCTTGACCCCCAATTTCAGGACCTTGTCCACATCCTCCTTGCTGATGATCGTGGCTGTGGTGGGCGCAGCTGCCAGCGCTGCCCCCGAGGCCGTGCACAGCAATGCTGCACCTGCGATAAATTTGGCTACGCTTCTCTTCGACATTTTTTTCTCCCCGCCTGATTGGCTTGTTTTCCCGGCGCACATATAGACTGCTTTAACCGCCGCGTCAGCCCGTCCCTTCCTGCCGCATCGCAGCATTTTTTTGGCAGCGTTTTCATGCATTCCGGGCGTATTGCCAGGGTTGCCTCAATGTGAAAGGTTCAAACTGATAATAGCCAAAAGGTGGGGCAGGATTCGCCGCTTCGCCTTATTTTTACTTGGGGGAATACGCATGTTGCATCGCAAAGCCTTGATAGCGCGTTTGTCATCGGTGGCGGCTGTCGCGCTCACGCCATTCTTGTTTGTGGGACAGGCGGGCGCGCAAAGCGGCCAGCCCTATGGCCAGCCTTCCACCGCCAAGGGCGACTGGCCGATGTATTTCGCCGATCCCTCGGGCTCGCGCTATTCGCCCCAGGACCAGATCAACGCCTCCAACTTCAACAAGCTGGAAGTCGCCTGGCATTTCAAGACCGACAGTCTGGGCGCCAAGCCGGAATACAAACTGGAAGGCACCCCTATCGAGGTCAACGGCACGGTCTACACCACCGCCGGCTCACGGCGCGACGTGATCGCGCTGGACGCCAGGACCGGCGAATTGAAATGGGTCTACAGCATGAATGAGGGCGTGCGCGCCGCAGCCTATGCGCCGCGCCAGCTTTCCGGCCGCGGCGTGTCCTACTGGACCGACGGCAATGGCGACGAACGCATCATCTACGTCTCGCCTGGCTATCGCCTGGTGCAGCTCAGCGCCAAGGATGGCAAGCCGGTCGATTCCTTCGGCGACCACGGCATGGTGGACCTGAAAGTCGGCGCCTATACCGGCGTGATAGGCCAGCCCGGCGTCTACAAGCAGATCGACCTGACCACCGGCGAGATCGGCCTGCACTCGACTCCCACCGTCGTGGGCAACATCGTGTTTGTCGGTTCGTCCTTCAAGGAAGGCTCGCAGCCCCTGGAGCAGAACAACACCAAGGGTCTGACCCGCGCCTTCGACGCCAGGACCGGCAAGCTGCTCTGGACCTTCCACAACATCCCGCAAAAAGGCGAACCCGGCTACGAATCCTGGCTGAACAATTCCGCTGACTTCAACGGCAATACCGGCACCTGGGCCAGCATGACGGTGGATCCTGAACTGGGCAACGTCTATGTGCCCGTCGAGGATCCCACCGATGACGCCTATGGCGGCGCGCGCCCGGGCAATGACCTTTATGGCGACAGCATTCTCTGTCTCGACATGAACACCGGCAAGTTGAAATGGTTTTACCAGATTACCCATCATCCGATCTGGGATTACGACATGTCGTCGCCGCCGCTGCTGGCCGACATCGTGGTGGACGGCAAGCCGGTCAAGGCGGTGGCGGTACCGAACAAGCAGGCCTTCCTCTTTATGTTCGATCGTGTGACGGGCAAGCCGATCTGGCCGGTTACGGAAAAACCTGTCCCGCAAAGCGATGTGCCGGGTGAGAAGACGTCCAAGACACAGCCCTTCCCCAGCAAACCGCCGGCCTATTCGCGCCAGGCCATCACCAATGATGACCTGATCGATTTCACGCCGGAATTGAAAGCCAAGGCACAGGACCTCATCAAGAAATACTACAAGATGGGGCCGATGTACCTGCCGGCGGTGGTCAGCAATCCTACCGGCGGCTTCCCATCAGCCTCGCTGACCATCGGCGGATTGTCGGGCGGCACCAACTGGCCGGGCGCCGGATTCAATCCCGAAACCCATGTCGCCTTCCTGCCGGCGCTGAATGCGGGCGTTTCGCTGTTCGGCCTGGTGCCGCTGCCGGAAGGACTTTCAGACCTCAAATATGACGAAGGCGTGGGCGGCCAGCCGTTCCGCATCGGCGCCGGTCCGGGTTTCGGTTCCGCCTCCGACGCACCCAAGGTCAGTCTCGACGACCAGAGACTGCAGGCTGCTCTGGCCGCGCATCCGCAAACCTCCATCGGACCGCCCCCGCCGCGCAGCGTGGACGGTTTGCCGCTGGTCAAACCGCCCTATGGAACCCTGACGGCGATCAACATGGATCAAGGCTCGATCATGTGGCAGGTGGCCCATGGCGATACGCCCGATGAGATCAAGAACAATCCGGCGCTCAAAGGCGTCAATATTCCCAAGACCGGCCAGGCCGGCAATGTCGGCGAGGTGATTACCAAGAACCTCGTTGTGATGGGTGATCCGCTTTACTCCACCCAGCCTGGTCACCCGCGCGGTTCCTATTTGCGGGGCTATGATCAGAAGACGGGTGAGCAGGTGGGCGCCGTCTGGATGCCCGCGCCACAGAGCGGCTCGCCCATGACGTACAGCTTTGCCGGCAAGCAATATATCATTGTTGCCGTCAGCGGAGGCAATTACTCGGGCGATTATATCGCCTTCAGTCTGCCTTCCGGTAATTGACAGGAAACGGCAGGCTGTCCAAAAGGACGGCCTGCCGCTTCGGTTCAGCACCTTAAGGATACGACCCATGACTTTGCGCCCGTTTGTGATTGCCGCAATTGCCCTTGCGGCGACAATCGGTTCGTCCGCCATGCTTTGGGCGCAGCAATCCGCCATGCGTTCGGTATGGGACGGTGTTTACACCGACGCCCAGGCGAACCGCGGCAAGGCCGCCTTCGAGCAGAATTGCGCCAAATGCCATGGCGGCCAGCTCCAGGGCATGGACGAGATTCCACCCCTTTCGGGCGGCCATTTCATGGCCGACTGGGAAACCCAGTCTGTTGCCGATCTGGTCCAGCGCATTCACAACACCATGCCGATGGACAATCCAGGGGCGCTCAGCACCGCCAGTTCGACCGATGTGGTGGCCTATCTTCTGTCGCAGAACCATATACCGGCCGGCACCGCCGAAATACCGGTTGACGCCTCGATGCAAAGCCAGATCCGCATCGATCCGAACAAGCCCGGCGCGCCGTAACGCGCCGCCGCCCGGACATATTGCCAGACCTTGATCCGTATGAGATTCTACTCCCAAAGAAAATCAGGGATTGGGGGCGGATTCCATTTTCCAGACAGCCAGAGAAATTCACCTGTTACGGCGCAAGGCTTTGATGGCGCGCTTGTCGGCCCTGGCGCCGTTTGACCGCCTGCAGAATGGCCCAACGTGATGGTTTTTTGACTTGGTGATTGTCCAATCTTTCAAGGAGGCCGGCATGTCCCGCGATATTCAAAAAAAGAATTTGCTCCGCCAATCCAAAACGGCGTTGCTTTCGATGATCGGCGTCCTGGTGTTGGGAGTACAGAATCTGAATGCCCAGTCCGCCGCGCCCGGCGCCAACGCCTGCGCTCCGGCGACAGCCCCCGCCACAACCCCGGCCGACAGGGGCGCAACGCCGATTTTCCCGGCCGGTCAGTATCCCGTGAAATTGCCGACGATGTCCCTCTTGGGCGCACCCAATAACCTGCCCAATCCCTATGGAACTGGTGTCGACTGGGGTCAGTTGCCGGCCGGCCGGCCCTGGGGCGGCAGCGCCAGCGTCGTCACCGGCCCTGACGGCACCATCTGGGTGGCGGACCGTTGCGGCCATTCGGGAACCGCGGGCGGCGAAAGCTGCACCGGCGCCAGCGCCGGTATTGATCCCCTCATCCAGCTCGACACATCGGGCAAGGTACTCAAGATGCTGGGCGCCGGCCTGTTTGTCAGCCCGCACAAGATGCAAGTGGATAAGGAGGGCAACATCTGGGTCGCGGACAATAGCGGCAATCAGGTTTTCAAGCTCGACAAGAACGGCAAGGTCCTGATGACCCTTGGCAAGAAAGGCGTCGCCGGCGCGGGCAATGACGAATTCGACCAGCCCACCGATATCGCCTTCGGCGCCAATGGCGATTTTTTTGTTTCAGACGGTCACGATGGCGGCGGCATGTCCACCGGCAATGCGCGGATAATGAAGTTCGACAAAAACGGCAAATTCCTGATGAGCTGGGGCAAAAAGGGAATGGGTCCGGGTGAGTTCGATATGCCCCACGCGCTTGCCATGGACCAGGAAGGCCGCCTTTACGTCGCCGACCGCCAGAATAACCGCATCCAGGTTTTCGACCAGAACGGCAAGTTCATCAAGCAGATGTTCCAGTTCGGCCGGCCCAGCGGCATCTATATCGACAAGAACGACATCCTCTATTCCGCCGATTCCGAGTCGCGCGACGGCCGCACGAATATCGGGCGCGGCGGCATGGGCACCGCCGGCTATGGTTTCAATGCGGGGGCTGCGCGCGGCATTCGGATCGGCAGCGTCAAGGACGGCAAAGTGAAGTACTTCATTCCCAACAATTGCCCCTATCCCTACAACACCGCCTCCGAGCTTGCCGAAGGCGTCACGACCGACGCCCAGGGCAATGTCTATGGCGCGGATTTCCGTGGAGATGTCCGAAAATTCGCCAAGCAATAGCCATCTGCGGGCTTGCGAACAGAGAGCCGCTTAGATGCCGCCGCCATCGGTAAGGTGGATGCCGCATTCGTCCTTTTCGCTGTCAGCCCAGCGCCCGGCGCGATAATCCTCGCCCGCCTGGACCCTTCGCGTGCAGGGCATGCAGCCGATCGAGGGATAGCCGTCCTCCACCAGGGGATGGCGCGGCAGGCTGTGCGCCGTCGTATAGGCTTCCAGTTCGGCAAGATTCCATTGCCAGAGCGGATTGAAGCGAAAGCGCCCGTCGAAATATTCCACCGGCTGCATGCTGGCCCGCTCGCGGGTCTGAAAACGCTTGCGTCCCGTGATCTGGGCCTCGAACGGCTCCAGCGCATGGGCCAGCGGAATCACCTTGCGGAAATTGCAGCAGGCGTCGGTATCCTTCGACCACAACGCGCCATCGGGATCCAGGCTTTCGCGTGCCTCGCGCGTCGGGGCGAGACTGCGCACATCGCCCAGGCCCAGCACATCCTGCAGGCGGTCGCGGTAGCGCAAGGTTTCGCCGAACAGCTTGCCGGTATTGAGGAACAGGATGGGCGTATTGGGATCAATCTGGGCCACCATGTGCAGCAGCACGGCGGACTCCGCCCCAAAAGACGAAACCACCGCCGTCTTGCCTACGAATTCTTCTTTCAGCGCCAGCTCCAGGATGCCGTCGGCGCTACGGCCGGCGGCTTTTTCCTGCAGGGCCGACAGCCGTGCCAAGACGCGCGGATCGGAAGCGCCAATGCCCGCCCGGTCGAAGGCGCGCGGAACAAGGCCACGCCTAGTGTCTATGACCGTGACAGTGTTCGGGACGCTCACAGCCAGCCCTTTTCATCGATCAGGTCGCGAACCTTCTGGGAAACCTCGGGCGGGCCGAACCCTGCCGAGCGCCAGCGGGCGCGAGCAGCGGAAAGATCCGAAAGGCGTCCCGTCCATTCCGGTCCGAAAGCGGCCGCCAGCCATTCGCGCAGCCGCCGCGCCAGCCCCGGCACAGCCCCGCCGGTGGAAGCTGTGATCAGCAAATCGCCCCGGCGGACAATTGCCGGGACGTGGAAGTCGCATAGCGGCAGGATGTCCTCGACATTGACCAGGAGCCCCAGCGCCCGCGCCCGGCCCGCCAACTGCCGGGCCTCGCCTTCAGGCAATCCCGCCACAAAAAAAAGCTGTAGAGGTTCCAGGACCGAATCCGAGGCGTCCGCCGAGAGAAGCCGCGCCTCGACCCCGGCTTCAGCCAACAGGGCGGCCCGGCGCGCCAAGGCCTCGCCCTGCCCGGCCAGGCCGACTTTTATGGCATGGGGATTGAAGACAAGCGGCAGCATTCCGGCCTCTCAATTAGACCAGAGAGGTATTCCCGGGGGGGCTAAAATGCAAGAATGGGGTGGAGAATATAAAATTTCACAAGAAAACGGTGTTATTCATAGCTTTGGAGCAGATCCACCACGGAAACAGCGATCTTATCGCCTTGGATCTGGATTTCGCCCTTTGCCACGGCCTTATCGTTGGCCAGTATGGTGACGGGGTCGTCCTGGTTGGTGTCCAGCTCGATGACCGCGCCGCGGCCCATGCGAAGAAGCTGGTGCATCGGGATCACCGAGCGGCCCAGGACTACCGAAATCTCGACCTTCACACTATCCAGGTTGGAAGCCATGCTGCGCGCACCCTATATTTTGGACCTTGGGCTTAAGGGTGCCTGATCATGGTTTCGGAAAGCTTAATTTGGACGCCATCCTAAAGCCGCGGCTGGAATGGAAAGCCTCTCAGGGGCCGGTGCCATACCCCGAGGCATTGGCCGAAATGGAAGCACGTGCCGACGCCATCGCCGCCGGACGGGCGGGGGAGCAAGCCAGAGAATTGGCCAGAGAAATGGTATGGCTGCTGGAGCATCCGCCGATCTATACCGCCGGCACCAGCGCCAGGGACGAGGACCTGATCGATGCGCGCTTTCCGATCTATCGCACGGGCCGTGGCGGCCAATTCACCTATCACGGGCCGGGTCAGCGTGTCGGCTATGTGATGCTCGACCTCAAGCGCCGCTCCGTGCCTGGAAAGGGGCCGGACGTACGCGCCTATGTCCAGGACCTGGAGCAGTGGCTGATCGACACGCTGGCGGCTTTCGGCGTCAAGGGCGAGAGGCGTGAAGGCCGCGTCGGCATCTGGGTCGCGCGGGGCAAGAAGGAAGACAAAATCGCCGCGCTGGGAGTTCGCATCCGCCACTGGGTGACGTTTCATGGCGTGGCGCTGAATGTGAGGCCCGACCTCAGCCATTTTTCCGGGATCGTACCCTGCGGCGTGCGCGGGCATGGCGTCACCAGCCTTGCCGATCTTGGCATTACCGTCACAATGGCGGAGGTGAATGCCGCGATGAAGCAATCCTTCGAGAAAATATTCGGCTGATCATCAAACAAAATGGGGGAATTTCCATGCCGCGCGTTTCGGTTGCGTTTTTCGCTTTCGGTGTTGTCCTGGTACTGATTGGAATGGGATGGGGCATGCAAATGGGCGCGGCCAATGATTTCACCATGGCCCCGGCGCACGCGCATCTCAATCTGCTGGGTTGGGTGACCATGGCGCTTTACGGCACCTTCTACGCCCTGACCCGCCAGACAATGTCGGCGCGGCTGGCCTGGACCAACCTGATCGTCTCGGCGCTGGGCGTGCTGGTGCTGATCCCGTCGCTGGCGCTGTATCTGGGGCACGGCAATGACCCCAAATACATCCCCGTCATGGTGGTGGGTGAAGTTCTCACCGTGCTGGGAATGCTGATTTTCGCCGTTTCGGTGGGACGCGAATTGCTGCGGCCGCGATAGGTTATTGTACGGTCGCGCGATCTGGCGGAGTTGGTAGCGGCAGCGTGCCAACCGGTGTCCACTTTTCCGGATCGCGCTCTAGGCCTTGGGACAAACCGCGCGGGAAATATCCTCCATCGGCCCGGGCGCCGTGAAATCGAAGGCGCGAAAGCTGTCGGCGCTTTCATGCATGCTGCCGTCGGTGTCCTGGTGGATGTCTTCATAGCCGCCCCGGCCGCAGAGAATCATCTCGGTTTTCATCGAACCGGTATTACCCGGCAAGGAAGGGCTGGTCGGACGCCGCATATAGGCAACCATGACAGAAACGGTCTTCTTCGCCTTGTCGGATGCGCTGACATTGTACCAGATGGTGGGGTTTTCAGCCCCGGCCTGCACCCATTGAAAGGCCTGCGCCCCCGCCTGCAGCGGCAGAACCGAGACCGCAAAAGCCGTGGCAAAACAGGATTTGATGAAGCGGCGTAGCATGGGTCAATTCTGCCCGAAATCACCCCAGCGCCGCAATCTCCTCCGGCGACAATTTCAACGCCGCCCCGCGAATGAGAGACTGAAGCTGATCAAGGCTGGTGGCGCTGGCGATCGGCGCCACCACTGAAGGCCGGTCGCGCAGCCAGGCGATGGCGACTTCCGCCATGGCCGCGCCGCGCGCCCTGGCGACGCTTTCCAGCCGGTCCAGCAGCGCGAGATTTTCCTCGTTCAGGTAATGCTGCACCCGTCCGGCTCGCGCCCTGCCTTCGGTATCGGCCTTGCTGCGGTATTTGCCGGTGAGGAATCCCGCCGCCAGGGAATAAAAAGGAATGACGCCGATCTCCAGTTCCACACAAAGCGGCTGCAGCGCTTTCTCGAAATCCCGCTCCACCAGATTGTAAAGCGGTTGGAGCGTGTCATAGCGGGGAAAGCCGCCCTCGTCCGCGATCTTCTCGGCGGATTTCAGCCGCTCAGCCTCGAAATTCGAGGCGCCGATGGCCCGCACCTTGCCCGCCGCGATCAGCCTGCCGAAAGCTTCCAGCGTTTCGTCCTGCGGCGTTTCCATTTCGTCGCGATGGCTCTGGTAGAGATCGATATAATCCGTCTTCAGCCGCTTCAGCGAACCCTCGCAGGCGGCGATGATATTGGCGGTTTTGAGTCCCGGCATTTTCGGCCACATGCCGACTTTGGTGGCGATGGTCAGCTTGTTCCGCCCGCCGCGCAGGACCAGCCAATTGCCGATCACGCTTTCGCTCTCGCCGCCTTCATGGCCTGGCACCCAGACCGAATAAACGTCCGCCGTGTCGATAAAGCCGAAGCCGGCATCGACAAACGCGTCAAGCAGCGCGAATGACGTGGCTTGGTCGGTGGTCCAGCCGAACACATTGCCGCCCAGGCAAAGCGGCGCCACGTCCATGCCGGAAAGACCCAGTTTGCGCTTTTCCATGCGTTACTCCGACGCTTTGCGCCGAAAGCCTTTTTCGGCGGGCGGTTCGCTGTTGTGAAGGTCAACCGCCGTGACCCGCGCGCCGCGCGGCCCTTGCGTCGCCGCGCTCACGAAAGCCTCCACCGCTTTGGTGGGGCCGGAAACCAGCGCTTCCACCGAACCATCGGCACAGTTGCGTACCCAGCCATCCAGCTTGTTGATCTGCGCCGACATCAGCAGAAAATCGCGAAATCCAACGCCCTGGACAAAACCTTCGACCCGGACTTTCAGCGATGTGATTTCATCAGCACTCATGTGAATTCCATGATGATTTCGTCGCGCGCCAGGCTGTCGCCCTTTTTGACCCGCAGCTTCGAAATAGTGGCATCCCGACCGGCGACAAGGACATTCTCCATTTTCATGGCTTCGACCACCGCCAGGGTTTCGCCCGCCTGCACGGATTGGCCTTCTTTTACGGGCAGCGCCACCACCAGCCCCGGCATGGGACAGAGCAGGACGCGCGAGGTGTCGGGCTGCGGTTTCATGGGCATCAGCGCCGCCAGTTCCGCCGTCACGGGCGAACGCACCGTCACCAGCCGCTCGCGCCCGCCCTGGGACAGGCAATAGCCGCCCGCCTCGCGCCGGATCTGGAAAACCGTCTCTTCCCCTTTGGATTTGAGCCTGAGCAGGGTGCGGCCGGGAAACCAATCCACCACCCCTTCCATCAGGGCTCCGTCAATCACCAGACGCAGGCTGCCCACTTCCAGATGGGCATCGGCAACGGCATGATTGTTGCCGTTCAGGGTGACGATGAAATTGTCGGAAAGCTTGTGGCCGCCATTGAGCGCGCCCGCAATGCGCCCCGCCCGCTGGGTGCGCAGGATTTTTGCCGCGACCGCGGCAGCGATGAAGCGCTGTGTGTCTTTCCCCGTCAGCGGCGCGCCATGAAAGCCGCCCGGATATTCCTCGGCAATGAAACCGGTAGTCAGGCGGCCCTCGCCGAAGCGCGGATGATGCATGATCGCTGCCAGGAACTCGAGATTGTTGGCGATGCCGGAAATCTCGAAACGGTCCAGTGCCGCAACCATCACCATCACCGCTTCGAGCCGAGACGGCGCGTGCACGGATAGTTTGGCGATCATGGGATCGTAATGGACGGAAATCTCGCCGCCCTCGACCACGCCGGTATCGTTGCGAATGGTGATGCCATTGCCGCTTTCTTCCGCCGGCGGGCCATAGCGCGACAGCCGCCCCGCGGAAGGCAGAAAACCGCGATACGGGTCTTCGGCATAGACGCGCGCCTCTATGGCCCAACCATCGCGTTTCACGTCTTTCTGGGCGAACGGCAATTTCTCGCCGGCCGCGGCGCGGATCATCAGTTCGACAAGATCAAGTCCCGTGATCATTTCCGTCACCGGATGCTCGACCTGAAGGCGGGTGTTCATTTCCAGGAAATAGAAATTCTTGTTGCCGTCGACGATGAATTCGACGGTGCCGGCGCTGTCATAGCCGACCGCCTTGGCCAGCGCCACGGCCTGAGACCCCATCGCCGCGCGGGTTTTTTCATCCAGGAAAGGAGAAGGCGCTTCCTCGATCACTTTCTGGTGGCGGCGCTGGATCGAACATTCACGCTCGTTCAGATGAATGACGTTGCCGTGCTTGTCGCCGATCAGCTGGATTTCGATATGGCGCGGCTCGCTGACAAATTTTTCCACCAGCAGGCGATTGTCACCGAAGCTGGCCAATGCCTCGTTGCGCGACGACAGGATCGCCTGCGCCAGATCCGCCTCCCGATGCGCGACCCGCAGGCCTTTGCCGCCGCCGCCCGCCGAGGCTTTCACCATCACGGGAAAGCCGATTTCTGCGGCGACCTTCCTGGCATGCGCCTCATCGGCGACCTCGCCCACAAAGCCCGGCACGGTCGAAACGCCGGCAGCCTTTGCCAGCTTCTTGGATTCTATCTTGTCGCCCATGGCAGCAATGGCATTGGCATTCGGCCCGATAAAAGCGATGCCGGCCTTGGCCAGCGCCTCGGCAAAGGCGGCGCGCTCCGAAAGAAAGCCGTAGCCGGGATGCACCGCATCCGCGCCGGTGGCCCGGCAGGCTTGGATGATCTTGTCCATCGCCAAGTAGGATTGGGCCGCCGGCGCCGGGCCGATGGCGATCGCCTCGTCGGCCATTTTCACATGCAAGGCGCCCCGGTCGGCATCGGAATAGACCGCCACGGTGGCTATGCCCATGCGGCGGGCGGTCTTGATAATGCGGCAGGCGATCTCACCGCGATTGGCAATCAATATTTTGCGAAACAAGGACTTCCCCGGGACCTAAGCGAGGCGCGAAACTTACGGGGTTGCCGCCGCCCCGTAAACCGCTGTAACCCCATGGCAATGACGAATACCCTTCGCACCCCCGTGAGCCGGACCCTGGCGCTTGCCGTGTTCCGCGTGCATATCGAAAACGGGTTGTCGGTCGCCCTGGGCGTTGGCCTGACCGGACTGGCGGTTGGGTGGGCCCTGGGCTTTGCGGCGGCCATCGCCGCGGCTACCGGCGCAGTGGCGGTGTCGATTTCCGATCAGCCCGACCCTTTGCGCCAGAAACCGTGGATATTGGGTTTCGCCCTGGCGCTGGCGATCTTTTTCACCGCGCTGGCGTCTTTCGCCGGCTTCTATCCGGTGAGCTTGATTGCCGCGACCGCCTTCACCGGATTTTTCACCGGGCTGATCTCGGCTTATGGCAAACGGGCGCTCAGCCTTTCCATGACGGCGGTGCTGGCTTTCGTTTTCGCCATGGGCCAGCACCTCGTCACGCCCGCCCAAGCGGCGGTGCATCTGGCATATACCGTTATTGGCGTGGTGCTCTACACCGCCTACGCGGGATTGTTCGCCTGGGCTTTCGATGACCGGGTGCGGCGTCTGTTGCTTGCCGAGGCAATGCGGGGTTTCGCCACCTATCTGCGCGCCAAAGCCGCGCTCTACAATCCCGATGCCGAAGGCACCGCGGCATTTCATGCATTGATTGACGCCCATGCCGCGCTGGTGGACCGGCTGCAGACCGCGCGCGACGCCCTGTTCGCCAGGCGCAACCATCCGACGCAGCTCAAACGCATAGACACGCTGATCGCGCTGCTCGACGCCTTCGAGACCATGCTGTCCAGCGACGCCGATGTGGAATTGTTGCGCCGTTCGGGGCGGCGCGAGATCAAATGGCGCATCAGTGCCCTGGTGCTTCATATCGCCGAGGAAGTGGACGGGCTGACTCTGGCGCTGCGCCGCCGCCACGCCGATGTCACGCCGCGCTCCCATGAAGAAGAATGCGAGGCGCTGATCGCCGCCGTGCGTGAGGCCAATGACAATGCGCCGGAAGGCTCAGCTGTCGATCATGCTTTCACGGTCAGCGCCGCCAAACTGAGGCTGGCCGACACCAATGTTGCGGCATTGGCTATGACGCTGAACCGTGACACCCCGCCTTCCTCGCTGGCGGCGGAACTCGATCTCGATGCCTTTCGCGCGCCCTCCCCGCACGGTATTGACGTGTTGCTGCGCCAGTTCGACCTGAAGGCGCCGGCGATGCGCTATGGCATCCGGCTGGCGCTGGCGATGACGGCGGGGCTGGGGCTGACATTGCTCTTTCCCCGCTTCGCCCATGCCAATTGGGTACTACTCACCATCGCCCTGATCATGCGGGCGAATTACAGCGTCACCAGCCAGCGGCGCTGGGACCGCGTCACCGGTACCTTGATCGGATGTACCCTGGCAGTGGTCTTTCTGATGATCTTTCCACCCACCTTGTTGCTGACCGCCATTGTTCTGGCCGTGGGCGTGAGCCACGCTTATGGCCTGGTCAAGTATCGTGTAACCGCTATTTCGGCCTCGGTGTCTTCACTTCTGTTATTGCATTTTTCCGCGCCGCTGGATCATCCGCAGTTTTTCGAGCGGATCGTGGACACGCTGATCGGGGCGGGATTGAGCTGGGCTTTCAGTTTCGTGCTGCCTTATTGGGAGAGTAACACCCTGCCCCGCATTGTTCGCGGATTGCTGGCGGCCGACAGCGGCTTTGCCAATGTGGCGTTACGGCTTGCTCCGCCGCCCCAGGCCTACCGGCTGGCGCGAAAAAAAGCGATGGATGCGGTGGCGTTGATGTCAGGCGCGATCCGCCGCCTGGCCGATGAACCCAATATCAACCGCAGGGCGCTGGCGGCCCTGACCGAGCTTCTGGGGGCCAACTATCTTTTCGCTTCCGATCTCGCCTCCATGCCGGTCTTGATGAAACTGCGCGGCGCGGAGCTGGATCAAGACGCGGGAGATGAGATCGAAGCGGTGCGTCTGCGCATTATCGCATTGCTGTCGCCCGACACGGTGCATAAGGAAGAAGAACAGGCGCCGCCACGCGAAGGGCTTTCAGCCCTGAAACAAAGCGTGGCGATGGAACTGTTGGCGCGCCGTCTCGCCCATATCGAACACGCCGCCGGGAAAGTGGCGCGGCTGGCAGTGCGGCCGATTATTGAGGGCGGACTATAGCGGAATATTGTCGTGCTTCTTCCAGATCTGCGCCACCTGCTTGTTCTTGAGCATGCGCAAGGCGCGCGCGATGCGCCAGCGAGTGGAATGGGGGCGGATCACATCGTCTATATAGCCGCGCGAGGCGGCGACAAACGGATTGAGGAAACGGTCTTCGTATTCTTTCGTCCGCGCGACGATGTCGTCGGGGCTTTCCTTGCGGAAAATGATTTCCACCGCGCCCTTGGGGCCCATCACCGCAATCTGAGCGCTGGGCCAGGCATAATTGACGTCGGCGCGCATATGTTTCGACGCCATCACGTCATAGGCGCCGCCATAGGCCTTGCGGGTGATCACCGTAACCTTGGGCACGGTGGCCTCGGCATAGGCGAAGAGCAGCTTGGCGCCGTGCTTGATGATGCCGCCATGTTCCTGGGCGGTGCCGGGCATGAAGCCGGGCACATCCACGAATGTCACCAGCGGAATATTGAAACAATCGCAGAAGCGCACAAAACGCGCCGCCTTGCGGCTGGCGTCGGAATCGAGAACGCCTGCCAGCGCCATGGGCTGGTTGGCGACAAAGCCGACCGTGGAGCCTTCGATGCGGCCGAAGCCGGTGATCATGTTGGGAGCGAAGGCTTCGGCGATCTCGAAGAAGTCGCCCTCATCTACGACCTTGCCGATTAATTCCATCATGTCATAGGGTTGGCCCGCATTATCGGGCACCAGACTATCCAGCGACATCTCGAGGCGGCGGGGATCGTCTTCCACCGGCCAGGAGGGCGCGGCATCGCGGTTGTTGAGGGGCAGGAAGTCGTAAAGCCGCCTGATTTCCTCGAGACAGACAATGTCATTCTCATAGGCGCCGTCGGCAACCGAAGAGCGGGTGGTGTGGACACGTGAGCCGCCCAGTTCCTCCGGGGTCACGTCTTCATGGGTCACCGTCTTGGTCACGTCGGGGCCGGTGATGAACATGTAGGACGTGCCCTGGACCATGAAGACGAAATCGGTCAGGGCCGGGGAATAGACATCGCCGCCGGCGCAGGGTCCCATGATGACGGAGATCTGCGGCACCACGCCCGAGGCCAGGACATTGCGCTTGAAAATTTCGCCGAAGCCCGCCAGCGCCGCCACGCCTTCCTGGATGCGGGCACCACCGGAATCGAACAGCCCGATCACCGGCGCACCATTCTGCATCGCCATATCCATGATCTTGCAGATTTTCTGGGCATGGGTTTCGGAGGTCGAGCCGCCCAGCACGGTGAAATCCTTGGCATAGACATAGACCATGCGCCCGTTGATGGTGCCCCAGCCCGTCACCACCCCATCGCCGGGAATGCGGTTCTTCTCGGTGCCGAATTCGGTGCCGCGATGTTCGACGAACATGTCGAATTCCTCGAAGCTGCCGGAATCGAGCAGAATCTCGATGCGTTCGCGTGCCGTCAGCTTGCCCTTGGCATGTTGGGCGTCGATCCGCGCCTGGCCGCCGCCGGCCCGCGCCTGTGCGCGCCGTTTTTCCAATTCTTCGAGAATGTCCTTCATGCGCGGGCCTTTATTTTATGGTCGCGCGGCCGGACGGAGTGCTTAGCGACAGCGTAGGAGCACCGCTGAACACTTTTCCTGGCCGCGCTCCGCCGCGCCTGCGCACGCCGTTTCTCCAATTCTTCGAGGATGTCCTTCATCGGATGGGAGACTAGTGGCGAGGCCCGGTTCGTCAATCCCGCGCCGCAGCAAGGAAGGCCGCCGCCACGTCCATTTCCCTTGCCAGGGCCCGGGCGCGCGCCGCAGCTTCGGCATCCTCGCCCCAGAGACCTGCCTGGTAGTCCTCGTCGATGCGGGACAATTGAAAACCCTGGGCCGGATTAATCTCGCCTTCGGCCAGGGCCAGGGCCAGGATCAGCGAACCGGTGATCGAGGCCATCACATGCAGCGCCGCCAGGGCGAAATCGTCCCTTTCGGCAATCGCCTGTTCGAGCCGCAAAAGGGTTTCCGGCGGCTGGGCGACATGGGTCAGCCCCGTGTCTGAGGCGAACCGCGCGCCATAGCGGGAATCGGCCCAGTCCAGCATCGGCGTCCAGGCCTCGCGCTGGCGGGCGGCGAGGTCGGCCGGCTCCGCGGCGCGATAGCAGATCAAGTCGTGCTCGCCAAAACGCAGGATGGCGGCAATCACCGCCTCCCTGGTCCGGGCGACCCCATCCAACGCGGTATTCGCCAGGCGCAGCATCGGCATCGAGGCGGGCACGATCTTTTCACCCTGGATGCGCCATTCCCCGGCGATGGCCTCGGCCAGCGTGCGGGTGGGCAGCAGCAGGAGGTTGCGGCCGGGGGTTTTCACCGGCTTGCCGTCCAGGAGGATGCGAAAACCATCCCCCGAACGGTCCAAGCCGACCTCTTTGTAGAAGCGCTTCATTTCCTTCGCGGCTTCATGGGTGGAAAGGGATCGCGCTTGTCCTCGGGATCGAAACCCAGCAGCGCCCAGCTTTTCAGCATGTGGGACGGCAAGGGCGCGATGACGGAAACCCGGCCGCCATCGGGACGCGGAATATCGAGGGAGCGAGCATGCAGATGCAGCTTGTCGGCGATGGCGCCGCGCCCGCGCGCTTCCACCCCACCATATTTGAAATCGCCGACAATGGGCGTGCCCAGACTAGCCAAATGGACCCGGATCTGATGGGTGCGGCCGGTGACGGGCCTGGCCACGACCCAGGCGAATTCCTGGCCGGCCTGTCCCATCACGGCATATTCGGTGAGCGCGAATTTGGCGTCGTCTTCCTCGCTGATCGCCATGCGCTCATCCTTGCCGCGGGCGCCTTCCTTGGCCAGCGCACCCTTGATCAAGCCGCGCTTCTCCCTGGGCACGCCCTTGACCAGGGCCCAATAGATTTTGGAGGCATCGCGGCTGGCCAGGGCGCGAGACAGGCCGGCAGCGGACTGGGCGGTGCGCGCGATCAGGAGGACGCCGGAGGTATCGCGGTCCAGCCGATGCACCAGCTTGGGCCGGATGGTTTTTTCGTAAGTGAGCTGATCCAGCATGCCGTCGACATGCTCCTTGAGGCCGGAGCCGCCCTGGGTCGCCAGGCCCGGCGGCTTGTTGAGGACAAAGAGATGCTTGTCCATATAGAGGATGGTGTCTTCCAGCTTACGCGAGGTCTGGATTTGCGGCGCTGATTTCGGCCGCGGCTCGGTCTTGTCGTGAATGACCTGGGGCGGCAGGCGCAGCGTCTGGCCGGCCAGAATGCGGTCGGCGGATTTGGCGCGCTTGCCGTCCAGGCGCACTTCTCCCTTGCGCAGCAATTTTTCCAACCTGGCGTGAGTCAGCGCCGGGTAATGGCGCTTGAACCAGCGGTCCAGGCGGATACCGTCATCATCCTCGGCGATCTGGCGTTGCTCAGGCATAGAGGGCACGCACGAGCCACAGGCCGGCAAACAGGGCGATGATGGAAAGCAGCGCCGAGCCCGCGATATAGAGAGCCGCCTGGCCATAGGCATGGCGCTCGATCAAGAGCGCGCTGTCGAGCGAGAAAGTGGAAAATGTGGTGTAGCCGCCCAGGATGCCGGTGGTGAGAAAGGCGCGCATCTCCAGCGAGACATTGAACTTCAGCGCCATCGCCTCGGCCAGCACGCCCATGATGAAGCCGCCGCTGATGTTGACGATGAAGATGCCGAAGGGAAATCCGCCCCAGGCGGCGGACTGGATCAGGCCGCTCAGGATATAGCGCGCCACCGAGCCGATCGCACCGCCCGCAGCTACCGCTCCCATCACCGCATAATTCATTTCGACTCATCCCGCCTGGTCCGCAGTTTTGACCAATATTCGAGCCGCTTGGCAATCTCGCGCTCGAAGCCGGTGTCCTTGGGGCGGTAGAACTGTTCCCGCGCCATGGCGTCGGGAAAGTAATTCTGGCCGGAAAAGCCTTGCTCCGCGTCATGGTCATATTGGTAGTTCGCGCCATAGCCGAGATTTTTCATCAGTTTGGTCGGAGCGTTGAGGATATGGGCGGGCGGCATCAACGAGCCATGCTCTTCCGCCGCCTGTTTGGCGGCGCCCAGCGCGATATAAACGGCGTTGGATTTTGGCGCACTGGCCAGATAAAGTACGCATTGCGCCAGCGCCAATTCGCCTTCGGGCGATCCCAAAAAATCAAACACATCCTTGGCTGCCAGCGCCTGGTGCACCGCCTCAGGATCGGCCAGGCCGATATCCTCGACCGCCGCGCGCACCAGGCGGCGGGCGATGAAAAGCGGCTGTTCGCCGCCGGCCAGCATGCGCGCCAGCCAGTAAAGCGCCGCATCCGGATCGGAGCCGCGAATGGATTTATGCAGCGCCGAGATGATGTTGTAATGCTCCTCGCGCGACTTGTCGTAGAGCGGCATGCGCCGCTGCACCGCCGCCATCAGGCCCGCGGAATCCAGGGGCTTTGCGTGTTTGAGGCCCGCCACTTCTTCCGCCATATTGAGCAGATAGCGCCCATCGCCATCGGACATAGCGCGCATGCTGGCCCGGGCATCGGACGTCAGTTTCAATGCCTCGCCATAATGCGCCTCGGCGCGCTCCAGCAATTTTTCCAGCGCCGCATCGTCCAGCCGCCGCAGCACCAGCACCTGGGCCCGCGACAGAAGTGCGCCGTTCAGTTCAAAAGAGGGATTCTCGGTGGTGGCGCCGACCAGCACCACGGTGCCGTCCTCCATCACCGGCAGGAAAGAATCCTGCTGGCTGCGGTTGAAGCGGTGAATTTCGTCGATAAAGAGCAGGGTGCCCTGCCCCATCTTGCGCCTGGTGCGCGCCGCCTCGAAACTTTTCTTCAGATCGGCGACGCCGGAGAACACCGCCGAAAGCTGCTCGAAATGAAGATTGAAGGCGGTGGACAGCAGCCGCGCGATGGTGGTCTTGCCGGTGCCGGGCGGGCCCCAGAGAATGATGGAATGAGGGGTGTGGGCGGTGACCATGCGGCCGATGGGGCCATCCGGACCCAGCAGATGCCCCTGACCCACCACTTCGGAGAGGGATTTGGGCCTGAGCCTGTCCGCCAGGGGCCGGGGCGCATCGTCCGGGTTGCCGCTGGGCCGACCGGCCAAGCCGCTGGTGTCAAAAAGGTCGCTCACCCGGCCAGTATAAAGACAAACGCCCCGGCGTGAACCGGGGCTCTGCCATCTTATTCTATGCGTTGAATTTGACGCCCCTTCGAGCGGCAGCACCGCGAGGAGGGACGCTTACGCATCCACGGACAGTGTCAACTGCCGTCCGCCCCGCTCGATAGTCATGTCCCAGTGACTGACTCCGTTCAAGGCGCGATTGAGATCGCCGACGCGGGTGATATTGGCGCCATTGACATTGCGCACAATGTCGCCGGCGCGGAACCCCTGACCGGCGGCAAAAGAATCCGAAGCGACCGAAACCACCACCACGCCCCGGCTGAGAAGATCCATCTGCAGATCCACCGCCGCGGCGGGAGAAAGATTCTCCACCTTGGCGCCGCCCAGCGGATTTTGACCGGTCACGGTGAGAATTTCGCGCGGCGGATTTTCCGGCGGCAGGGCCAGGGTGATACTGACATCGCGCACCGTTTTGCCGGATTCCACATGCACCTTTACCTTATCGTCCGGCTTTCGGGTGGCGATGCGGTAATTGAGCGACTGCATGTCATCGACCTGGTTGCCGTCCACCGCCGCGACGACATCGCCGCTCTTGACGCCGGCATTGGCCAGCGGGCCGCCGGGATAAATATCCTTGATCAGCACACCGCCGGGCCTGGGCAGGCCCAGGCTGGCGGCGATGTCGCTGGTGACCGGCTGGCCGCTGGCGCCGATCCAGGCGAGCTTGACGCCCTGCCCACCCTCGACTCCTTCCAACACCCGGCGCGCCAGATTGGCGGGAATGGCGAAGCCGATGCCGATGCTGCCGCCGCTGCGCGAATAGATCGCGGTGTTGATGCCCGCCAGCTTGCCATCGGTGGTCACCAGGGCGCCGCCGGAATTGCCGGGATTGATGGCGGCATCGGTCTGGATGAAGAACTGATAATCGCTGGCCGAAACCTGGGTGCGGGCCAGCGCCGAGACGATACCCATGGTCACGGTCTGGCCGACCCCGAAGGGATCGCCGATCGCCAGCACCAGATCGCCCACCTGGACCTGGTCGCTGTCGGCGAAAGGCACCACCGGCAGCCGCTCGCCCTTGGTGTCGATCTTCAGAATCGCCAGATCGGTGCGCGGATCGGCCTGCAGCACCCTGGCCTTGAATTCACGTTTGTCGGAGAGGGCCACCACGATATCGGTGCCGCCCGCCACCACATGATTGTTGGTGATGATCAGCCCGTCGGCGCGCACAATCACGCCGGAGCCCAGGCTCTGCTGCACCCGCTGGCGCATCTCGGGCGAACCCCCGAACAGCTGCGAGAACAGCGGATCATTGAACAGGGGATTGACCTGAACCTGCGCCACCGACCTGGCATAAACATTCACCACCGCGGGCGCGACGCGCCTCACCACCGGCGCGAAGGTGAGTTGTACCTGGGACATGGAAGCAGGCGATGTGCCGCCGGGCACCAGCGGCGCAGGCAGCGGTTTGACGGGTGGCGCCAGCTTGGTGGTCGCCGGTTTATCAGACGTGGCCGTCAGGGCGGGCAGCGCATAAACCAGCGCCCCGACCAGAGCGGCGGCGGTCAGCGCAAGGAACACCCTTTTCATCGATCCTCTCCGACAGACTTCCCACTATTCAATCAGGAATTGCCCGACGCGCAATTGCGATATTTGAGCAGGACCGCCAGCACCGCCGCTTCGTCCTCGCTGTGGCAGGTCGACATCACGGCACGGCCGATGGTGCCCATTTCGTCCTTCATCCCGCGCGCCTTAAAAGCCTCGTTCTCGGCGCAATATTGCTGCCGGAGCGCGGCATTTTTGTGGTCGACAAAGCTCTGATAGGCCGATTGGGCCTGCGCATTGTCGTTCAGGCCCGACATCAAGGCGCCATAGCTGCTGGCGGATCTGGGCTCCCCCGGCACCCGGGAAGGCGGCACCCCCAGGGCATTGGCCTTGTCGTCCAGACTCATATCGGCCAGAGACATCAGTTTCGGCTGGGGCGGAGCGGTGCAACGGTCATGGGTGCCGCAGCCTGCCAGCGCCAGGATCGCGACCATAAAGACTTTGCGCATGCTCGAAACCTTTCCGTTCCAAATACCGGACGGAAACGCGCAAATCGCCTTCAGGTGGCGAATCGGCAAGGCATTAAAACGAGCAAAAAGGGCGGCCAATGCCGCCTTCATGAATGGCCGCGCGGCGCAGAAGTCAGGCGTCGGCGTCCGCCGCCACTTCCACCGGGCCGGAATCCTTGCCTTTGGCGTCCACATCGCGGTCGACGAACTCGATGATCGCCATCGGAGCATTGTCGCCAAAGCGAAAGCCGGCCTTGAGTACCCTTGTGTAGCCGCCGGGGCGGCCCTTGTAACGGGGACCGAGTACGTCGAACAATTTGGTGACCTGGTCGGCATCCTTGATCTGGGCCAGCGCCTGGCGGCGGGCGTGCAGGTCCTTTGCGCCGCGGCG
>DATMNL010000024.1:0-5625 GCA_035568995.1 Rhizomicrobium sp.
AGGCACTAGCCGCAAATATGGAAAAGTTGGGATTACCCGCCACCGGCGCGAGGGATTTTGGGGCCTGAGCAGGGTTGCCTAGCGACAGCGTAGCGGCAACGAGCGATGTGGACGCTGGAGTCCATGAGCGACGAGCGACGAACTCAGGACCAAAAATCCCGCGCCGGCCTTGGACTTGCCGGAACTTTCGGCAGGGGCTAACTAGCTTTCGCCGGTTAATGTGCGGGCAACGCTATCTGGCATAGGCTTAGGGCCGGGCATTCCCGCCGGGGCGTATATAATTGGGCTGCTATCGAAGGAACCGTGGATTGCGGATTGCGCTGGCACTTGGATTCACTGTGGCGCTGGGCGGTGCGGCATTCGGCCAGACTTCCGTCAGTCAGGCCGCCATGAACAATTCCGCCTCTCCCGCCGAAAATGGCGTCACGGTTCCGGCGGCGGCCGCCGCTGTGCCTGCCATCGCACCGGTGCAGCCCGCCAATCCGCAGGTGCCGGTGATCGCCGCGCCCGCCGCTCCGCCCGTCAAGCCCAGCATATTGAGCGACGCCGACAGCGCTCTTTATCGCCAGGCGTTCGCCGCCGCGCGGGGCGGGCAACTCGCCCGGGCCCGTGCCCTGGTGGCGCATGCCGGCGATCCGATGCTCGCCGGCTATGTCGAGGCGGCTGGCATCCTGGAGACCAGGCACCCTGCCCTCAATACGCTGGTGAATTGGCTCAACCGATATCGCGAATTGTCGGTCGCCGACCGCATCTACCGGCTGGCGGTTTCGCGCTCGACCAAGAAAGTGCGGCGCGGCAGGAAGCTGATCACTGTGGCGGTGGTGACCAATATTCCCGCACCGGTTTCGGTGGGCCGCCGCACCGGCGGCTATGAAGACGCCGAATTGCCGGAACCCTCGCCTGGCGCCGAGCCGGCGCGGGCGCTGCTGACAAAAATCCTCGCCGACATCAAGGCTGGCGCGCCTGACAGAGCGATGAATCGCCTGACGGCGTTGCAAGCCGCAGGTACCTGCTCGCCGGACGATGTGGCGGTCTTGTCGCACCGCATCGCCCTCTCCTATCTGGCCGAAGGCATGGACGCGCAGGCGCTCCAGCTCAGCGGCGCGATTTCCTCAGCGTCCGTGCCGCAACTGGACTGGGATGCGGGCTTCGCCGCCTATCGGATGGGGCGTTACGCCGATGCCATCCCTCATCTGGAAAGATTGGCTGAGAACAACGCGGCGCAGGGCCAGCTGCGCGCCCAGGCGGCGTTCTGGGCGGCGCGCGCCCATATGCAGCTGGGTGACCCGCAAAAAGTGGTGAGCCTGCTCACCGCCGCCGCCAAGGAAGAGCCGACATTTTACGGCCTGATCGCCGAACGCATGCTGGGCATGGATACAAGCACCGGATTTTCGGATGCCGTCCTCTCCCAGAAAGATTTCAACGTCCTGATGGCGTCGCCTCCGGCCCGGCGCGCCGTGGCGCTTTATCAAGCGGGCGAAACGGACTTTGCCGGCCCCGAACTCAATCACGCCTTCGTGGACAATGCCGAGACTCTCGATCCTGCCATGGCGGCGCTGGCGCGCGATATCGGCGTTACCAATGTGGAACTGCGCGCCAGCGAAAAAAGCGTGGCGCGCGGTCTGTTGCTGACCGGTCTGTTCCCGGTGCCGCCCTATGCGCCGAAAGATGGCTACCGTGTGGATTCTTCCCTGGTACTGGCCTTTGCCCGCATCGAAAGCCGCTTCCAGAACGGCGCCACCTCGCCGGTGGGGGCGCAGGGCATCATGCAGTTCATGCCCAAGACCGCGACCCTGGTCGGCGGCAGAGGCGCGGAGAAGCAGCTCTATGATCCGTCTTATTCTCTTTCCCTGGGCCAGCGCTATATCGCCGAGCTGCTCGATCAGTTGAACGGCAATCTGCTGGAGATCGGCGGCGCCTATAATGCGGGACCGCAAGCGGTCAATCGCTGGCTCACCACCAAGGCCGGTAAGGACGATCCGCTGCTGTTTGTGGAAAGCATTCCCGTGGCCGAGACGCGCTACTACGTCAAGCATCTGATGGAATATCATTGGATGTATCGCCGCCGCCTGGGACAGGACGCCAAGAGCCTGGATGAAACAGCGCGCGGCGCCTGGCCGATTTATCGTCCGGCGACGCCGGCCGCGCCCGCTCTGCCCGCCACCGCCCCCGGCGACGACAGCGCCTTCAGCGATATCAGCTTTTCAAAGCTTGGCGACGACGCGGGTGGGAACCCGCAGAGCGTGCAATAAAGAAAGACAGGCGCCCCTGAACGCGCTTTCATGCGGGCGGGAGAGATTGACGGCGCGGGCCCGCAAATGCACCAGCCGCCGCCGCCCAATGCGCCGGACCATGTCGGCATCTTCCATGCGCGCCAGGGCGCGATAGCCGCCCAGCTTGTTGTAGAAGCGCCTGGGGATCAGAAGGCCTTGATCGCCATAGGGCAGCGCCAGGATAAAGCCGCGCAGAGCAGCCTTGGCCTCGGCGCGCCGTGCCTCACCGCCAAAATCTTCCAGCGCAAACCGGAAAATGCCGGCACGAGGACGCTCCGGCATCTCCTGAGACATGAAAGATTCCGCCTCGGTCTCCCATCCCGGTTCCAGCGCGGTTTCGGGATACAGAAAAAGCAGCCAGTCGCCGCGCGCCGCGGTGGCGCCCGCCTGAAGGCAAGCGCTCTGGCTTTTTCCGGCATGCTCGATACGCGCGCCCGCCCCGTCGGCAATCAGCAATGTGTCGTCGGACGATCCCCTGTCGGCGACGATCACTTCGCGCACCACACCACGCACGGCAGCGGCTATCAGGCTGTCAAAACAGCGCGGCAGCTTTCGTTCGGCATTGAGAGTTGGAATTATGACACTGATCATTCGGCCATTCTGCAAAACCCGGCGCTGCGGGAAAACAGACATATTGTTGCATGTCGCAGTGCAGCAACAAAAGGGTCGCCTGAACAGCATAAATTTCTGTAACTTTCCTCGAAAACGCCAGATTGACGGGGGGGCATGGGCGTGGAAGAGTTAATCAGGAGGCCTGACGGCAAAGCGGGCCAAAACAAGGGGAAACGTTCATGACACTTCGCAAGACCGGTACCGTACTTACGTTGCTGCTCGCTGGCACAATGTTAAGCAACGCGCAGGGGCTTAATGGCAACGCAGCGCAGCAAGCCGCACAGGCGGCGCTTGAGAAAACCTATCCGCAACTTCAGGTCACCGATCAGTACCTCCAACTCTCCATCCCTGGAGAAACGATGGGTGAGACCATGGGGGTCGCGACAAATTCCAAGGGGCACCTGTTCGTGTACACGCGCACTGAAAACCAGGGACCTGCGCGCGGCGGCAAGGCCGCCAAGCTTTTCGAATTCGACAACAAATACAAATTCGTCAAGGAATGGGGCAAGAACAATTACGGCGAATCATTCGCCCACGCTGTCCGCGTCGACAAGGATGACAATGTGTGGTCGGTCGACGAAGGCTCGGGCATGGTCGTCAAGTGGAATCCGGCGGGCCAGCACGTTTTCTGGCTGGGCCGGGTGCCGGAGGCGATCGATTATCTCGAGTCAAACCTCGAAATCTCCCGGTATGCCCACCCCACACCTTTAAAGACCAAGCCGGTCGGCAGATTGGGCGAATTCGATCGTGAAACCGATATTGCCTGGGACTCGCAGGGTAACAGCTTTATCTCCGACGGCTATGGCAACTCGCGCTTTGTCAAGATTTCGCCGGATGGCCATTGGCTGAAGGCGGTGGGAACCAATGGTAATGGCAAGGATCAGTTCAACACGCCGCACACCATCGCCGTGGACGCCCAGAACAACGTTTACGTCGGCGACCGTGGAAACTTTCGCATCCAGGTTTATGACGACAATATGAACTTCGTGAGGAGCATCACTGGCGTGGGTGCACCTTGGGCCCTGTGCATCACCAACTCTTCCCCGCAATACATGTTCAGCGGCGACGGCAACGGCAAACTCTACAAGATGGATATGTCCGGAAAAGTCCTGGGTATGACCGTGACGGGTCAGGACCATGGTTCTGAGGACACAGGCGACTTGATCCACTCGCTCGATTGCCGGGATCCCAACACCGTTTATATTGGCTCTGCCAGCATGTGGGATGTCCAGAAGGTCACGATCGGCAAGCTGCCGTCCTAAATCTGACGAAGTGGATTTCAATTCAAGAAGGGTGCTCGAGCCATCAGTTCGAGCACCCTAATTTTTTGTTCGCGCCGTTTCGGAGAAAAATTCCCTTCATTGTCTTCGGCATCGTGCATGCGGCTTGCCGTTTTTCCGCTCGCACTGCGTTGCAACAACGGGTGCGGCAGATTGACGTTAAATCTCCATCATGAAAAAATCCCATCTGGCTCGCGGTGCTGGCGGCGGCGCCTGCTCCGAATGGAATGTGGAGAAGATCACCTTCAAATACTGAAACCAGACCATCACCGATCCTGGCCGGATTGCCCGGATGGAACATCAAGGGGTAAATGTTCATGACACTTCGCAAACCCGCGACCTTGGTCGCCTTACTGCTGCTCGGTACTTCGCCGCTTTACGCCCAGGGCGGCGGCACACCCGAAGCCCGCGCCGCGCGCGCCGCAGAAGCGCAAAAGCAACTGGCTCTCGAAGCCAGCCTGCCGAAGCTGGAATTCACCGAGCAAGTCCTGCCGCTGCGTATTCCGGATCACACGCTGGGCGAGACCGAGGGCGTTTCGATGAATGCCGCCGGCCATCTGTTCGTCTATTCCCGCACCGGCAAGGGCGGCAGTGCCCGCGGCGGCACTGCGGCCGAACTGTATGAATTCGGGCCTGCCCCGGACTACAAATTCGTCAAGCAATGGCTGCCCGACCAGTATGGCGCCTCGTTCGCGCACTCCGTCCGCGTCGACAAGGACCAGAATGTCTGGATCGTGGATGAAGGTTCGGGGATGGTGATCGAGTCCAAGCCCAATGGCGACCTGGTCAAGGAACTCGGCCGCAAGCCGGAGGCGATCGACTATCTGGAAAGCTATCTGGAGCGCGGCGAGAAAGTCACCGAACGTCATCCGGTGGGCACCATGGGCACCTTCAACCGCCCGACCGACATCGCCTGGGCGCCCAATGGCGATTTCTTTGTCAGCGACGGCTATGGCAATTCGCGCGCGGTCAAGATTGCCAAGGACGGCACATGGCTGAAGGCGGTGGGCACCTATGGCAGCGGCCCGCAGCAATTCAACACGCCGCATGGCATCGAGGTTTCCAATGACGGCATCGTCTATGTCACCGATCGCGCCAACAACCGCGTGCAGGCATTCACGCTAGAGGGCAAATTCCTGAAGGAAGGATTCATCAAGCGGGAATCGCAAGGGACCGGCACCGCCTTCGGCGTTGGCCTGTCGGCCGATCCGGCGCAGCGCTTCCTCTATATCGCGGACGGTTCGAACGAGCGCATCGCGATTCTGGATCGCACCTCGCTCGAAGAGATCGGCCACATCGGCGGGCCGGGCCGCAAGGCTGGCGAGTTCTTCCATTTGCACAGCCTCGACGTCGATCCGCAAGGCAACATCGTGACCGGCGAATCGCAGGGCTACCGCGTGCAGAAATTCATCTTCAAGGGGCTGTCGACGGCCGCCCGGTAGGATCGGTTCGAAGCCGGA
>DATMNL010000025.1:0-227907 GCA_035568995.1 Rhizomicrobium sp.
ATCGCCGCCCGCGTTGCCGTTCACCGGATCAATATAAAAAACATTGCCTGTGCCCGCCACCGGAGGAGGAGCGCACCCGGCGGCCGCCTGAAGGGCGGCGGCGGCAGCGACGCCATTGCCAAGAAAAGTTGCTGCAAGCAGCAGACACACAAACCGGGGGTGATTCATCGAAAAGACGCTCCTCAATAATGTTCACGAACCCTATCAATCCCGAGTAAACCAACGATGCCGCGAGTCCTCTTGTTTTTAATCAATAGGCCGTCCAATTCCTCCGCGAGATCGGGTTGAAATCGAGACGGTGAAATGTTCAGACAAGAGTGGAATGATGGGATCTTCAGCAGATGGCGGATCAAGCGCAGTTCGATTGGGTTTTCAGGCAGCGATGTTCGTCTCGAATTCTTAATCGCGCATTTACACGCCAGGCCGATTGGCTACGTAGATTTACTGACACCGCGTGCTCGTTGTAACAGCGAAAAATCGCGCGGTATTTTTGAGTAGATGATGAAAACCGCATATTTTTGATGGACACCGCCGTCACTGGACACCACGCTGACTGATCACTTTTTAGCGATCTGAGTCAGTCTGACTGACTAGCGGTTTCCACTAAAGCGGCGCGATCCTGTTCATGTCCGAGACGACCGCCGCTCAAGTCGTGACGCTGGTCGATTATTATTATGACGGCGGTGATTTCCACGCGGGTAACTGCACTTACACCGCCACGGCGCTTTCCGGACCCGGCATCACGTTTGGCAGAGCCTAGCTCTATGCCGGCGATGTGATCTCCGACACCACTGATCCAACCTTCAGTATCACCGACACGGTCATCACACGCTCGGGTCCGAGCGGAGCATCTTTTCCGGTCTACTCTGAAGGCCTTCCGATTCAGACCAAGCCAAGACAATGCGCCGTGTTTCGCGCATGATCGCCGATAAGTCAGCCCGCCAGTTCATTCCAGCCTAGCAGCGCCGGATAGCCATCATCGATTTCGGCAGTCCCAGAAATCTCTCGAATCTCATCTTCGAGTCTGGAAAGAGGGACGAGAATTGCCGGGCGTCCAGCAAACGCGTGCTATCCACGTCCTCGAATGCCTCACCCAAGCCGCGACTCCGGCCCGCAAAAGACAGTGGCAGATACATCAGCAGCCGCGCCCTGATCGATCTGGGAAACCAGTGAAACATCGGGAAAGCGTAATAATGAGGATCGACGGGAAACCAGAAGTAAGGGGTCTGCACATAATAACTTTTTCCAACACGTCGTAACTCGCTTGCAAAGGCCTGCATGTTTTTCAAGGTCCCGACATGCTCGATTACGGAATTGGAATGAGCGATATCGAACTGGCCCGCGCCAAACTCCGATAAATCGCATGCATTTCCAACCATTGCCTCAAAAATACCATCGGAAAAATTTTCCGGGAGCTCGGATTTATGAAGATTCAGAAGAATAATCTTCACGTTTCTCTCGCGAAGAAACGGAAGGCCGAGCCGCTGCCAATAATCCAGCCGCCCACCCACATCCAGAATGCTGATGCGATTCGCACCGGCAGAAATCGAAATGATCAGGTCTCTCAAAATCCTGTCGCGCCCTTTTCGGAATTGCGACGATAATCGGTTTCTTAAGCCGAGGTGCACGAATCTACCCTCAGATCGCTTGATTTAAAAAATATCGCCTCGGAACTGGCCGGGCAAACTTCTGGCATAGGTCGTTTCTCAAAGGAAGGCACAACATGCTTCGCTCCGCCCAGATGACTGCTTTTCTATCTTCATCGAGCCTTGCCCCTTCGACATGACAAAACGCCTTTCCAGCGCAATTTCCATAAAACAGCCTCGTCGGCAAAAAGGCCATGGCGTGACAGCCTGGAATTCAATTGGGGTCAGGATGTTTGCCTAATTCGAGCCTTTATTGACACCTGGACATGCACAATTGCATAGGTGTTCTGCCATAGTTACCCAAGGGCAGGAAGACTGAGGATACCTTCATGGAGCATTCGTCCCCATCAACGAGTTCCCCGCAATCCACGCCGGGAATCGAGTCCATCTATGAAGACAAGCTGCCCAGCTACTTTGCCAACACGCGGTATGACATTGTCGGCCTGTTGAAAACGGGACCGCGAAGCGCAGTGCTGGAGTTGGGCTGCGGCGCGGGCGGGAGCGGACGGGCGGTCCTGGCGGCGGGCAAGGCAGGCCGCTATGTGGGTATCGAACTCAGCATGTCCGCCGCTGCCATCGCCGCCCAGGCGCTTAGCGAAGTGCTAGTGGGCAATGTTGAAGCGCTCGATCTGGGAAAATTTGCGGGCCAATTCGACGCACTGATCGTCAGCGAGGTCCTAGAACATTTGACCGATCCCTGGACCACGCTGGAGAAACTTGTCCGTTGCTTGAGGGCCGGCGGCGAGGTCTATGCCAGTTCACCCAACATCGGCCATTGGCACGTGATCAGAAATCTGGCGCTCGGCCGATTCGACTATACCGAAACCGGCGTCATGGACCGCACGCATCTGCGCTGGTTCACCCCGGCGACCTACAGCGCAATGTTCGAAGGGGCCGGCGTTGAGGTGACGTCGGTGGGGCCTGTGACACCCCTTCGCCTCAAGGCGCGCCTGATCAATGCGGCAAGCGGCGGGCGCCTGTGGCGGCTGTTCACAACCCAGATCATGATTTGCGGCCGCAAGCGCGCCTAAGCACGGGGTTCCCAGCCGAGGCGTCGGGCAATCAGGGCCGGGTTATCCTTCGGCTCGGGCGGGCGTGGCCCAAAGCCATGGCGCCAACGGTGGCGCAGATATTCTTTTATCAGATAGAAGTCAGAATGGTGGATCTCGCAGCAAAGATTGTGCAGCGGCAGAACCGCCCGCCATTTTCGCTGCATATGCCGGTAAGCAGCGCGGTAACCCGCGTCGAGATTCACCACGGCGCGACTGTGATGCACGATCGGCACCGGCAGCACATAGCTTTTCTGGCCGCGCGCGATGCCCGTCTGGATGATATCGGCCGCATACAGGTGAAAGCTCGGCAGGCCGGCATCGAACCTCACGCCCGAGGCCCGGCGCAAGAGCAGCAGGGTTTCGTCCAAAGTCATGATTTCGACCGCCGTGTCCACCGGAGGGCCCAGCAGCCGCCCATTCGCCGTACACCAGGTCTGGCCAAGCGTCGCGCCTGCTGCATTCATCCCGATCACACCGCAGACAACCCAGTCGGGATCGCACACCGACAATTCGGTCAGCAGGTTCTGGATCCGGGTCAAGGATCCCGCGGGCAGGTAAACATCCTGGTGGGCGAATGCGATAACGTCCTCGGTCAGCTCGTCCAGGGCGACATTGTAGGCCAGGCTCGCCGAGCGATAATCGCGGTAGGTTCTCAATGCCAGGCGGCCCTCGGCAACATCCGGCGAGCGCTGCAGGCAGTTCTCCAGGACGCCGGTATTGTTCACCGCAGAGGCCAAAATCATGGAATACGCAATGGGTTTGGCCGGCATGATTCTTGTTATCACTCCCGATCCGGACGTGCCAAGGCGATAGCCGGCGCAATGCCAAACCAGCCGCGTCCCCGCGTAATGAGCTGTTGACGAATCTGTATGGGAATTACCACAAATCCCGCAAGGGCGCCAATGCTGACCATGGACCCGCCCGAAAGCCACCAGCGCCAATCGGTGAAGGACCACAGTCCGGCGAACCAGACGCTAAGCAACATGAGAACAAATATGAACCCGATTAGGCCGCGGCCACGCTCAGGCGGCCCTGCCATCCAGGTGAGCAGCAGGAAGTCCGCGACATAGCGCGCGGAGGCGGCAAGCGCAGCGCCTGTCATCCCCAGGAAATGAATCCCCAGATAGAGCAGGATCAGATAGGGCGGAATTTCAATCAGAAGAATTTTTGTGACCAGGTCCGGCCGCCCGGAGGCCTGCAGGCGCGTGAAGGAGACCAGCGCCAGAGCGTTGGCGAACATCGCAGCGGTCATGTAGCGGCCAATCATGGGCGCTTCTGGTCCCACGCGCTGTCCCACCCACAGCTGCAGGAAAGGGCCTATCACGAAGATTGCGCCGATGAAGGGAACGGTCAGCAGGCCGCCCAACGTCAGCATGGCCCGCTCGGACAGCTCCCGCCGCTCGTCCGGACTCGCCCCCGACAATCGGGGGAACAGCGCCGTGATCAGGGCGCCGGGCAGGATGGCCATGCGTGACGAAAGCTGTACCGGAACAGTGTAACTGGTTACGGCCGTAGCCCCAAGCAAGGCGCCAATAGCGAATCGATCGACCATGTACAATATGGGCCCGAAAATCGAGGCGACGTTCACCCACCCGCCGTAAGTCAGGAGCGTCATGATCTCCGACCGATGCGGCGCGATTTTTTGGCCGCGAACAAGTTCCTGCCAACAGCGCCAGAACAGGCTCAACGCTCCCAGCGCACGCGCCAGGAGGGCGGCAGAAAGAAGCCAGACGAGATTGGGCCCGAATTTCCAAGCCACCAGAAGGGGTAGAAACTGGAAAAGGGCGGTCGACAAAACCGAGTTTACATTGGTCTGGAGAAAGCGCTCGCGGCCTTGCAGGGCGCCCGTGAGTACGCCGATGGCCGTGGCCTCTGGAACGCCCAAAGCCAGCAGAGGCGCCGCCGCCAGCATCTCCGGCCGCAAATGCTCATCGACTTTCAAAAAGTGGCCGAAGAAATAACTGGCGGCGATCCACAAAACCAGGCCGCCGACCAGGCCCATGCCGATATTGACGGCTATCGCCGACCAGAAGGCATCCGCCTGCTGCTGTGGCGTGGCATTGCGCAGCGAGGCAATGCGGAACGACGTCGCCCGACCGAGACCCAGATCGAACAGGCCGAAATATCCCAGCAGCAGCCAGGCGATCGCCAGCACGCCATACCGTTCCGAACCGACCAGCTTCAGGTAGATCGGCACGGTGATCAGAGACAAGCCGATGGGAAGCACAGAACCAATCAGGTTATAACTGGTATGTCTGCTTAAGCTCACTGTGGTCTTTCCCGTTCGGTGACAATATGGCAAATATCCCTAAGATTTGCTGAACCGCATTCGCCAGCGAATTACCCTGGCGGTCACCCTTACCGAATAGGAAACCTAATGGCAATTATCTCTGGCATGCGCCGAGGAACTTGACCGAAGTCATCGCAGCTCCTGTTATGTCTTAATGTTCCCCGGCTGACCGCGATTATTCTTTTCAATCACCACCACAGAATCATAGGCATGAACCCCGCTGACCCAGGTTTGGGAAGGCGTCTGGGTTGGCTCGCGGTGATACCAGCCATGCATGTCGTCAATAATCTGCTTCACCAGCCCGATGCCTGTCCGTGCTGCACCATAGCCGCCGTCATGGGAACCGGGCCAATAGGCCGTATGCAAATCCTCGATAACATAGATGCCGCCAGGCTTGAGCAGCGGGAAAAGGACTTTGAAGCTCGTCCATTGGTGATCGCCGCGATGCGAGCCGTCATCCAGAATAATATCCGGCGCTCCCATTTCCTCCACGACTTTACGCAGAAACTCTTCATCATCCTGTGACCCGATGCGTGCCTGATTGGGAGCGTCCACCCGGCCGGCACAGGCTTGGTCAATGTCGATACCGAAGATAGTTGCCTGCGGACCAAAATACTCGCGCCACATTTCGAGTGAGCCGCCCTTGAAAATGCCAATCTCCAACATCTTGATATCCGGCTTGCGATATGGCGCAAAATGGCGATCATATATTTCGGGATAATGGGTCCACTTATGGATCGTGCGGCCCTTATGGTCGAAAAACAATTTTGCAACGTCGCCCTGCGGCAGACCAGCTGCGATTTCATCGCGCTTCGCCGGATCGAGTGCATATCTTTCCACGAGATCGGTCCAGCGCGGCCGACCGATCAAGCGGTCATACCGCTTGCCGATTTTGTCCAGCAACATCCTCGCAGCCCTGGCGACCGATTTCATCAGCCATCCCCCTGAATTGAACTTCCGGACACTCTCTTAGCTCCCAAGCCAATTCGTCCAAATCGGCCCGACGACGATCAGCAGCCGGAAAGCCACACGTTCAGCGAGGCGCCACGACAATCGCCAGCACCGGAAGATTCAGCATCGAAAGCAAATCCTCGATGCCGCGAACTTTGCGATTGAGGAATTCGACAAGCAATACCAGCAGCGCTCCGTTCAACAGTCCAAGCATAAGCGATCCCGCGACAATAAGAGGTATGTTCGGAAAGTACGGCGATTCAGGCACGGCGGCGTCGTTTAGAAGCGTAAGACCCGCATTTGTGACCGCCGCTTCCTGGCGAAAATTGGCTTCCTTCTGGGCGGTCCTGTTGTACAGCTCTCGTCTGATATCCACCTCCGCCTGCAGATTTTTGAGCGTGGCCAACTTGCCGGATTGCGAAATAACCAAAGCTTTCTGTGCGTCCAAGCGGGAGGCGCCCGTTGCGGCCAGCGTGGCGTTCGCCGCCCCCTGCTCGCGGGCGAGAAGCGCCGCATAGCTTGCGCGTTTGGCCTGGAGCGCCTGCATCTGGGGGTTGTTCGGACCCATTATAGAGGAAGCATTTTTGACTGCGGCGTCCGTCTCGGCCAGCAAGGCATTCACACTTGTGCTGCTCGCCGCCTGGCTGCCGGGCAAGTCTTGCACAGCCATGGATGCCAGAAGACGTGAGCTATCGATATCGGTCTTGCCATTTTGCGTCAGAAAGACGCCATTGTCCCTTTCAAAATTGGCGACTTCCGTCTCAGCTTCCTCAAGAGACGTTTTCGTCTTTTGGGCTTGCAGACCATACCAGTCGGCATTCCTGATGGCATCGGCACGCCGGAAAGCCAGGCTTGTATCCAGATAAGATTGCGTCACAGCATTGGCCACGGCCATGGCGCCTTCCGGAGTTGCCGAGGTATACCTTATGTTTAGAATATTGCTTCCATACTCAACCCACGCTCCGGTACCAACGGTAATGAGCTGGGCAAGCCAGTGGCGGTAATCCCTGGTGTCTCGGTGGTTCCGCTTCTGATAGGCCTGAATCAAGGCAGGCTCGGACAGCCATCCCAGCTTGTCCACGGTCAGTCCCGCGACGGAATAATCCGTAACCAAGTCAATTTGCGTGGCGATGTAGGTCTGGGTTTGCCGATCCAGGAACTGGCCCGTGATGGGATCGGGCTTTAAAATATTGAGGAATACATGGGTCTGCGCCGTCCAGCGAGGCGGTGACATTACAATGGCGGCGACACCGCCCAAAAGGCAGCAGATTGTGGTGCCCAGGACCAGCAACCGCCCTGCCCACAGAATTCGCCAGAACTGGATCAGGCTCATTTAAACACTCTCTCGCGGTCGCGGACAAAACCCGCCCTGGGCCATGCTGGTTTGGCGCGCCATCAACAGAATCACATCTACGCGGTGGATCGCTTACCGGGGTGCACTGAGGACCGCCAGCACGGGTAGGTTCTGCGCGGAAAACAGGTCTTCTGCGCCGCGGACCTTGCGATTGAGAAGCTCGATGAGCAAGGCAAGTGCGGTGCCGGCAAACAATCCAAGCCCAAAGGCCACCCCGATGACAAGGGTATTTTTTGGAAATGACGGAAATGCGGGCACGGTGGCATTGCCGAGGGGCGTAAGACCTGCATCCGTTACCGCCGCTTCCTGGCGAAAATCGACTTCCTTCTGGGCACTCTTGTTATACAGGTCCCGCGTGATATCTACCTCCGTCTGCAGATTTCTGAGCTTGGCAAGCTTGCCCGATTGAGAAATAACCAGCGCTTTCTGTACGTCAATGCGGGAGCCGCCAGAAGCGGACGGCGTACTGCTTGCTGCCGAATGCTCCCGGGCAATCAACGCGGCATAGCCCGCACGCTTGGCCTGGAGAGCCTGCATCTGCGGGTTATTCGGACCCATTTCCAGGGAAGCGTTTTTGATTGCGGCATCCGTTTCAGCCAGCATAGCGTCCACGCTTGTGCTTCCCGCTGCTTCACCGCCAATCATGCCCTGCGCGGCCATGGACGCCAGCCGCGCGCTGTCGACATCGGTCTTGTCGTCCTGTGTCAGGACGACGCCATTATCCCGTTCAAAATTGGTCACGGCGGTCTCGGCAGCTTCAAGGGAAGATTTCGCCTTTTGGGCTTGGAGGCCATACCAGTCAGCGTTCTTGTTTGCATCCGCACGCCGAAAAGCCAGACTGGTATCCAGATAGGATTGCATCAGGGCATCCGCCACGGCTTTTGCCGCATCGGGATTTGAGCCGGTATAGCTTATATTCAGAATATTGCTTCCATCGCCGATTTCCGCTTTGGCGCGGTCGGTAATGATCTGGGCAAGCCAATGACCGAAGTCCCTGGTGTCGCTGCCGGAACGATTTTGATAGGCCTGGATCAGTTTGGGGTCGGACTTCCAACCCAGCTTGTCTACTGCCTGCCCAACGACGCTATAATCCGTGATCAGATTAATTTGCGTGGCGATGTAGGACCGCGGGTCCTGGGCCACTGTCAGGCCGGTAACCGGATCCGGTTTCAGGATATTAAGGAATACATGGGCTTCCGCCTGCCAGCGGGGTGGTACAATGACCAAAACGGCGCCGCCGCCTATAAGGCTTAAGACCGTGACGCCGATAATTAACAACCTTCGCGCCCACAAAATGCGCCAGAACTGGATCAAGCTCATTCAAATATTCCCATGCGAGCGGAATTAATCCGACTATGAAGCCTATTAGCACAATATTCGCCGGGTATAAACATTCGGTAAGTCGTTAAACATTATCATCCCTAATAGGCTGGATTTTCCGGGTAAATTGCGGAACAAATTCATAACAAGTACAGAGCGACCGGACGGAAAGGTTCCGGCTGCACCAGGCAACCAGAGGACCTGAATTTGCTTCGTCTGCCGAGTTTGACAATGTCCTTGCCCGTGCCACCGGCGTTTTTTCGCCGGCGCAGCGTGTGGTGGCTTTTCGTCCCGATATTGGTCTTCTCAAGCCTGATATATGGATACCTCTTCGCGACCAACGCGCCCAATATAATTTTGCCCTTCTTTATACCCCCCGTTGTTTTGGCGGGCCTTGTCATTTGGGCGTTGCCGGAAACCGGCCAGGGCCCGATTAGGCTGCTCAATGCCTGTTTCGTGGCGTATTTTGTCACATTGATCATTTGGCCGAACTATCTGGCGGTGGCGCTGCCTGGCCTGCCCTGGATTACGGTAACGCGATTGACGGGGTTTCCTCTCACGATTGCTCTACTGATCTGCGTATCGGTATCAAGCGAATTTCGCGCGAAACTTAAGGACGTGCTGGGCACATCGCCCTGGTTGTGGAAATTTCTCCTCGCGTTCGTCGCGATTCAATTTTTATCGTTGGCGTTTTCAAACAATTTCACCGCTTCCGCGCAGAAGTTCGTTGCAGCCCAGTTCAACTGGACCGCGATATTTTTCGCGAGCTGCTACTATTTCCTGAAGCCAGGACGGGCAATCTTTTGGTCGCACTTGTTGTGGTTTATGGCTCTTTTCGTGACCGTTATTGCGATGTGGGAAAGCAGCATCGGCCATCCGCCCTGGGCGGGCCACATTCCTTCGTTCCTCGCCATCCAAGACGAATCTGTCTTGCGCGGGCTCAAGGGCGGTATGCGGTCCTACACCACCAAATATCGGGCGCAAGGCACGTTCGGCGTTTCCCTAGGTCTGAGTGAGTATATTGCTCTGGCGTTTCCTTTTGTTATTCACATTGCGACCAGTGACGACCGCATGAAAGTTCGCATCGCGGCAGCGGCAAGCTTGCCTATCCTGTTGTACACCATCACTCTATCAGGTGCCCGGCTTGGCCTGGTCGGTTGCTTGATTTCGTCGTTGGGATATGGACTCGCTTGGGGCATCGACCGGTGGCGCCGTCAGCCCAACAGCCTGATCGGTCCCGCATTGGTTCTAAGCTACCCGATGTTTTTTGCTGCCTCCATTGGCGCCGTGTTTTTTGTCGGTCGCATACGCAATCTTGTTGTGGGAGACGGCTCGCAGCAGGCCAGCAACGACGCCCGCCTGACGCAGCTTACCATGGCGATTCCAAAGATAATCAGTCATCCCTGGGGGTATGGGATATCCATGAGCGCTGTTACGCTGGGATTTAGGGAGCCTGACGGCTTACTCACCATTGATAGCTACTACCTGTCGTTATTGCTGGAATACGGAATAATCGGTTTAGTCATATTTTACGGGATGTTTGCGTTATCGATCTATCAGGCAGGAAAATGCTGGCTGAATTACAACAGCACGGAAAAAGAACTTACTCTGTTTGTCCCACTCATACTGTCCCTGCTGGCCTTCTGTGTGATGAAAGCGGTGTTCAGCCAGGAAGACAGCCACGCGCTCGTATTCATGATGATGGGCATGATTGCTGCCCTTGCGTTTCGCCAAAATAAATTTCGACTCGGGTCGCCGAAACCGCATCTAAGGGTGCTCAGGTCCGAAATTATTAATCGAACCGCGGCTTAACTTCGGCACCTTCAACCCGCGCGGCCGTTAACCGGCATCTATTCCACAAGTTCGACCTTGCCGGCCACGCTAAGGTCCAGGATTGATGCGGTCAGACTTATCGGGATGGACCCGCAGTAGAACTCGGCCTTTGCCGGAGCCAAAATCCACAAACCCGTAGTGTTCATGGTCAATGGGAAGTTACCTGATGATTTGTCGGACTGCCGAACCGATGCCCTCATAGTTGACCCCATAGGCTTGATTGGGCCCCACTACGCTCAAAGTGCTGATATCGGCGGAACGGCTTGTCTCAACGTCATGCCACAGATCCCATAGCCGCCAATAAGATGCGGGCTGAACTTATACCAGGATTTTGGGACGGCGGACCTTATTAGCGCTTCAATCATTTCCGGAGCCGCAATTACAAATTGTGACCAACACCCCGCGCCTTGATTTATCCGCCAGCGCCATGCGCTCTTGCCTTCCCACTCCTTGGGAGCTTCTTCGGCGCCAACTCTATCATCATAGGAAATCCTCCGGCCTGAGGTCTGGTGGCACCAATGCCCGGCCTTTTTCATCCGGCAAACGCCGCCCCCATTGCCAGTATTCGACGGAAACATAGGGGGTACGCGGTTTTGTTTTCGTCTGCCCGGGATATAGGATTTTGGTTCCTGATGCCTTGATAACTACAAGCAAGACAGGATTACTTTTGATCATGGCATGATCTTTTGTCATTTCGTTGGTGGCCAGCGTCTTTGGATCAATGCGTCCCACCATGCTTTCGTATGGAATTTCGTGATATTTTTTTAAAGCAAGATATGGGCAGACCTGTAGTGCATAATGCAGGCAATCCCAATGCATTGGTGGATCAAGATACATGCCGTTTGGATTAAAAGCAGATATAGGTCCGCCAACGAACCATCGCCAGCGATAATTTTTGAGTCCACACAAGCCACATAAATCGTTATGCAGTACGAAGCTGACTTTTGAGGTATCGTTTACGGTGAAATGAGGTTTACCTGAGTCATCCACCATCGCGACGAACGGAATTGGTATGCCACGAATATCTTTTGGACGTTTGGCCAGCGCTGGAGGTATTGAAACCTCTTTCCAAGATTTGTTGGTAGGGTTCATTGTTTTGCCATCTGGCGACAGGTGACAGGCGATATTCATTGATTCGGGGAGGCTATGGCAAAATCCCATCGTTCCGCAATTCTGCCAGGGCCGCGGCCTAGCCGATGCTGGAGCGCTTGGGCTTCGGTGGGGTCGGCTTTGTCCCCGTTTCGCCCCGCACACGCAACAGCTGGCGCATTGCTCCCACGGCGTCGGCCTAGGCAGATTGTGTTCTGCCAGCCAGCGCCGATGCGCGACTAGTCTTCTGCTCTCTTATGCCGGAAACCCGAGGCCATCAGTATGCTCCAAGATTAACCGGGTGCGTCCGGGGCTGACCATCTATGCCGGCGGGCGCTATGGGGTTGCCTGTACCGATAGCGAGGCTTCGGGCAGCTGGGTGCAGATCGTAGCTCGCATTTGGGATATCGAGTCTCAAAAAAGTCGTGGAGAGACCATTTGGGTCAATCACGTTCTGTCCAGGATACGTGCCTGGCGCCTTCAGCCATTGAGCTTGGCCGGTAACCCACCAGGCGATCATGACCCCGACGAGATTGTGATCAAATGTGATGGTCGGGTCATAGAAATCATTTGCTAAGTTCGAAATGATGTTGTTACGCACGGTCACATGGTCCGATTTTCTTCCCTCATGGCTCAGGCCAAACACGCCTAACCATGTGCCGTTAGCGGTGGTCGCCAGCACCGTATTGTTTGCGATCAAACTATTATGGATACTGTAGAATGAAAGCCCGTGAGTGGCGTTCGTCACAACCACATTATTGGTGATGATGAGGTTGTTCCAATCCTCGTCAAAGGCGTCAATGCCCTGCAGGCCATTCTCACCTATGCCGGCTAAAGGCAAAATTGAAACGTTCTTATCGATGACAACATTGCTATCTATCTTGATATTTGCGTAAACCGTTCCCGCGATACCGTGCCCAATCTGACCTTGCATAGCGTCGTTATGATTACTGTCTCCAAGGTAGAGACTATTCGTGATTGTATTGTGCGAAAGAACAAGATTGTTCCCCGCATAATCGATAGCATCATCGCCAAAATTGTTGATTGTGTTATGGTTCACGAGTATGTTGTTTCCAGTGACGCCAATGCCCCAGCGAACGTTCTTGATGGTCCAGTCAGTGATTGCGATGCAGTTCACGCCGCTGGAATTCGCATCCCCACCATCCACATTCACGGCAAAATAGCGTCCTTTGGCTAACCAATCTGCTTGTGACCACGCGGATACGTCGTCAGCCGAAGACGCATTGATGTGATCGAGAACAATGTTTGCGCTCGGGCTTCCATTATTTCCAGCGACACTTACAAGTGGGCTATAGCCGTTGGCTTGCGCCTGAATTTTTACGCCCTGAACAACCCAGCGCGTGCTGCCGAGAAGCTCCAGTGTCGAGAATACCGGCGTCTGCCCGGGTACGGGGGCAATCGTTGCGAAGCCGCTCAGCCTCGCATTGTCGATCTTAACGGCACCATAATCCCCGCTATAGAGAAGAACTTTGTAGTCGCTCCTTATGCGGTGTACCTGAATCGATTTCCACGGCGAACTGAGCGAACCATCACTGGCGTCACTGCCCTTCACCGGATCAACGTAAATGGTCGTGCTAGCAGAAGTCGGAGGCTGCTCACAGCCAGCGGCACCAACCAGAGCATTGGCGGGAGATGCAGCCAGCGCAAAAAGCGGCGCCAACAACAATCTATCACGAATTACAGGCATCAAAACCTCTATATCAGATCACCCGGCCAGCGACGATATAAAGCGTATATCAGATGTACGCTCTTCGCGCGAAACCGCCGAGCCTTTTACTGCTTTTTGGTCCGTCATCAAAGCAATTGAGACTCTTGACGGCGTGGATTAAGGGAGATTTGGCCTCATCTGTTTGGTCGATATCAATCGGCGATCTTTGTTGAAGCAAGGGTCCTCTAGTGGTGGTCCGTTGTTTGATGTGGGCAGTTTCGAGCAACTCATTGGCCGCCGTCATCACGATGACGGCCGAGCCGGTGATGAGGTCTTGCACCAGCAGCAGCCGACATACCGTAGCTTCGGATACGAAATAGGCGCCTTGGTGTCGGTGAACCGCACCGCCAGCCCCCGGGGATCACCTCGGGCTGCTCCAGCGCCAAAGCGATGATCTGGCCCCTGACATCATCCGGGATTCGGTTCCAGACACGGCTTGGCTGCGATGACCGGTCTTATAGCGCTTCCGGACCGCCCACCTGATAATGCTCAAACCAGCGGTAAAAGATGGCAGCCGCACGCCGATCTGTTCCAGCGTCTTCCGGCGGCAACAAAACGCGCTATTGTCCGCTTCAATCCGCGCTCATTCGGAGAATGTCGGTTTAGATGTCGCAGAATTTTGGGGTTGAGATCATGATTTTCAAAAAGGCCGCCTTGCCAACCGCCACTCCAATGACCGCATCGCCGGCGTCCCGCCACCTCGCCTATGGCTCGAACCCCGCGGCTAGCAGCTATTTTGAGCATGACGGGGTGAAGCTCTATTACGAGGTCTACGGCAAGGGCCAACCCCTGCTGCTGATCCATGGCAATGGCGGCGATATCTGGTCGATGAAGTACCAGATCAACTACTTCAGAAAACAATATCAAGTCATCGCAATGGACAGCCGTGATCACGGCCGCTCCGGTGACACCAACGGCCCTCTGACCTTCGAAGCAATGACGGATGACCTCGCAGCGCTGCTCGATCATCTGCACACGGGACCCGTGCTGGTGCTGGGCTGGAGTGATGGTGGCATCGAGGCGCTGCTCTTGGGCATGCGCCATCCAGGCAAAGTTATGAAGATAGCGGCAATGGCTGCCAATTTGGACCCCGAGGGTATAGCGCCCGAGTTCCTCAAGCAGCAGATGGCGCTGCCGAATGCCGACCCCGCTCACGCTCCAACGCGGGCTGAGCGGGTCACCGAACTGTACCGGAAAGAGCCGCATATCAAGCTCGATGCCTTGGGGGCGATCACAGCTCCAACCCTGGTGTTGGCTTCAGATCACGACTTCATAGCGGACGGACACACGCTGGAGATCTACCACAACCTCCCTAACGCCCAACTGGCCATATTCCCCGACGCAACGCACATGATTCCTGTAGACGACCCGACCCGCTTCAACACTAGCGTCGAGCGCTTCTTCCACATGCCGTTCGTGAAGAAAGATCGTGTGTTGGACATGATAAAATCATTGCACCGGCTGAAGAAGGAGAAGAGATCGAACTCCCCGCCTCACCCGTCGGATTAATGGCTATTTAGAACATTTTGTTAGAACCCTGGTAGTGTCCTAATTCTGAATTTGCTGCGGTACGCGAACGGTATCCGTGCTGCCAAGTGGTCCTTACCCGTATCAGCATTGCTGTTGCCCGATCTGCCGCAAGGCTGCCGGCGGCGGTGGTTTCGCCATCAACCTGTCGGGCGATTACAAAACGCTCAGGATCCGCGGCAAGAAGGCCATCCGCATTTCCCACGCCGAAATCGAGGAGTCGGGTCACTGCGAGAAAAGCCGGGGCCAGCGGCCCTTCTGTTCGAAATGCGCCGACGCGCTATAGCTTTACGATCCGGATTGGCCTGAACTGGTGCATCCCTTCGCCTCGGCCATTGACACCAAGCTTCCCGCGCCGCCGTCCAAGGTGGACATGATGCTGAAATTCAAGGCGCCCTGGGTGAAACCGGACTTTGGACGTGGCAATGTGCGGTTCCGGAAGTATCCCAAATTTTCGATCGAGGAATGGCACAGGCGGCGCGGTCTCTGGCGCGAATAGGAGGAACAATGATCCGCAAACTGGCTTCGGGCGATCACCGGCTCTATTCTCGCAAGAAGAATCCCAGGACCGGCCAGCGCCGCAATCTTGGAACGTTCAAAACGCGCCAGGCCGCCGGAAAGCACGAGCGCGCAGTCCAGTATTTCAAGCGTCGCTGAGCGGATCGGGCTGCTGGATGTGCCGGATCACCAGCTCGTCGATTTCCAGCCGCCTTATGCGGCCCCGCTTCAACACCATCCCGCCGATCGTCAGCCTGCCGATCGCCAGATGGCCGATCGCCATGGCGCCCACCGCGCACGCGCCCAAGGCCAGCGCGCCAAGCGCAAGGGCGATGGCATGCCGGGCGTTTTCCTGCGTCATGATTTGCGGATTCCAGGCCCGCACGCTAACCCTTCGCCGGGACAGAGGAAAGCCTGGTTTATATCGCGGTCCCTGTGATTCCAGCTAGGGCAAAAACGCTTTTCGCTTCCGCGTTTCAAGCCATGGGGCGCCAGGCGAGGGTCTGACCATATCACTTATCCGCAGCCAGCGAGATTTCATATCGGTGCACGCCATATCCAGAGAAGGTGTCAAGAAATTTTCCGTTGACCAGGGCAATTGAGCGATTCTCTCCCGCCACGGATGCCACCGGAGCTTTGACGTCAGGCAAGGTGAATGAAGCTTGCACGCCAGTGCCTTGCAGCGAAACCGCGAAAATATATAAAATATTTCCCCGCATCTTGATCATCGTTGAAATCGCCGGAGATGTGACGGACAAACGGATCGGCGCATTCGGGCTTTTCAATACAGGTGCCAGCGCCTTGATGGTCTGATTGATCCTGGTCACCGCATCGACGATTTCCGGATGCCGGAAAATACCGTCTTCGCGAAATCCACCGGTCCATTCGTGAACGAAATAGTCAATGCCTGTCGCGCCGTGAATCAGCGCCATCCACACTTCGCTGCGAAGCTGGTCTGGCGTAACGAGATTATGAGAATTTATCTGCGTGGTTTCGATGTCGGCCCACACCGATTGGTCAGGGCTGGCGCGTTTTACGAGATTGTCCACGCCAAAGGCGACATATTCCAGCTTGCCTTGCACGACAGCCTGGTTGCTGGCGACCGGGTAAATGTCAAAGCTCAGAATGTCCGCGTTTTTCTTGGCGGTGTCATAATACGCCATGTCGCCGGTGCAATTGCCACGGCCGAGCCAGCCGGCATAGGCGACGCCCTGGCCAAAATCGATAAAAACAGGCCGCGAAGGATCGCGCAATTTGAACTGGCGGCTTTGTTCCGCAACGTCAGCCGCCGGGATACATGGACCATAGCCGCCTTTGCCGTCCGGTTGCGCGTTGTCAGGTTCATCGTGATGCAGCCAACCTTTCAATACATGGCCGTTTCCCGAGGTGAGGGCGGCGTCATTCTGGCCGGCAACAACCAGCATGTTATTTTTTGCCAGCGCGGCCAATTGATCTTCAGTCGGGCCTTTCCAAAGCCCGATGTATGTGTTGATTCCAAGGGCTTTGAATTCCGGGGCGTTGCCTGGCGATTGAAGCCAAACGCCCAATGGAAAGAAGCTGGGGTCTGTTGGAAACCCATTGGGATAAACCGGGACAGCAAATCCCTGGGTTGCGATCGACAGGCAAATGCCAGTTGTTATTCCCGTGAGTCGCAGATATCTGGTAAACTTGGTTCCGAGCATATCCGCTCTTCCCGTCAACGACCGCTGCTGCAGGATAGCTGTTGGCGGAGAGGGGGAAAAGCCCCGGCACTGCTTGTCTCGCGGCCCCTAAAATGCGATGCCGCTGGCATGGCGCTGGTGGTCCTTTTCATTGCGGCATCATCGGCGGGGGTGCAGAACGCGCTGGCCGGGGGTGGTCCTTCCACTTAATCTCGGCAACTGGCCGCTTGCCCAGGTCGGGCGCTAACAACGATAATAACCACCGTGCCTTAGCGGTGGTGATCTTCTTGAGACCTTCCCTTTCCTGCTTGGCAATTAATTCTTCAGCGATGGCAATGAAGGTATTGGCCGCCGACGCAGCCGCCGCATCGCGCTTCTTTTCGAAGGCAGGATTCTTACCGTTGTCAATCAGCTTGCGAGCCTGATCCCGGCCTGCCCGCGCCTCCTTCAAACCCACGGCTGGGTAGCGGCCCGGTGAAAGCGCCTGTTCTTTGCCCAGATGGCGGTATTTCAAACCGCCACAGCTTTCCGCCGGACGGCCTCACAATCAGGATCAGCCCACCCTCGTCATAGAGTCTGAATTGCTTCTTGCGTGGCTTGGCAGTGTGGATGGCGGCATCAGATAGTGCCATGGGGGTCATTCCAACAGGGTCTGCTTAGGTGACCCCCAAGATGACCCCGAGCGACCCCCGATTACGGGCGATCACGGCAGCCGTCAGCGAAAGCCACACGCCCAATTATGCCTTATTTTTTTGGTGTTTTACAGACATCCGCGGTCGTCCGCGAATAACTAAATGGTGCCAGAAGAGGCACCACAAATCCCTGGCAAGGCTTTGATGCTGCTTGCTAAAACTATTTAGAATCACGCAGGTACCAACAAAATACCAGTGCGCGGCGCGTATCAATATGAATGACGGCAAACAACGGGGAGCGCAATGAAAAAGGGTAGACATGGATTGGACGACTTTTGGAAAATCCACTTCTTGCGGCTTAAGGCCGGTCCACTTTCTGGGTAAGGCGCCCAACACCAGGGACATCGATAGTCGCGGATGGTCCCACCGCTTTTTTAGTTAACCTTCGATGGAGAATTGCAGTTCCGGCCAATGTTAGACTGACATACAGTAATGTTAGTTGTGAGCATACCAGGCAAAACCATAAAGCCTCGGCCAGCGTCGGCGTCAATTCCACTATGCAGCGCTGTGAGGGCAACTTTTTGTGGATCATTAACCCGGGACTGAGCGTTGGGGGCCTGGTGCTTCTGGTGGTGGGATCTGCTTCTCGTGCCCAATGCAGCACTCCCGAGGATACAAACTACGTTTTCGCGTGTGGAAACATCGCTGATTATTTGCAGTGGACAGCATTCGTTTTTCTGCTGGCGGCGATCATTTTAGAGTACATCAAGCAGAGGTCCCGCTGAAAAACCCAGGCGCGCAGTTATTGAGCCTCCAGGTGGGCCGCGCTTTCGCAGCGATGGCCGTTGTGCTTTTTCATGCCAATGCGGCAGCAAGCCAATATCGCGGACCGACTTTCGCATGGATGTTCTTCGGGCAACACGGCGTGGACTTCTTCTTTGTCCTGTCCGGATTCATAATTTTCTTCGCACATCGCCATGACATAGGGCGCCCGGAAGCGGCAACGGGCTATCTCCTGAAACGCTTCATCCGGCTTTACCCGATCCTTTGGATTGTGGTGCTGGCGTATGGGATCCCGACGATTATCTTTGGCGGTCACAACGCGGCTGGAGCGTCATTGTCAGACTCATTGCTGCTCTACCCGAGCTTGGCGAGAACCCTTCCCACGGTTGTCTGGACGCTCAGGCATGAGGTTCTTTTCTATGCCGCCTTTGTTGTGCTGATCATCAATGTCCGGGCTGGGATAGTTCTATTCGTTGCGTGGGCTGCGGTAGTATTCGTGCAACTCTTGCTGATCTCATTCGGACATCCGATCAAAGGCACCGCATCCTTAGTGCTTTCCACCTACCAGATTGATTTCATTTTTGGCGCGGCGGTCGCTTATTCGTATTTCAAAGGCCGTTTGCGCATGAGCCTTTCCGCCGGGCTGATTTCGCTGGCGATGACATTGAGCGCCTTCTGGATGATCCGAAACTATCAGGAAGGCGGAACTTCATATACAGCGGTCACGACGGCCTGGGTGACGCTGGTGCTAGGCGCTGGATTCGGAGGCTTGCTGCTCGATCTATTGTCGTTGGAAGGCCGCGTATTTCCTTCGCTGCTGGTGCTGATCGGAAACGCCAGCTATTCGATTTATCTGATCCACACCGCAGCAAATGTCATACTGCAGAGAATTGCTGCATATTTCCCGCATGGATTGCTGGCGTTCGGCGCGGGTCAAGCGTTCCTTTTCGTGGGCGGCGTTTCTGCTGGAGTGGCCCTCCATCTGTTTGTGGAAAAGCCAGTGGTGCAGGGGCTGCGAGATTTCGCTTTCGACCGCAAAAGAAAAGGCCCGGAAGCATTGGCTCCGGGCCTCTAAATCTCACACTCCACGTTGCTCTAATGTCTGGCGGCGTGCCGATTAAATCCAAGTATCCAATTGAGCGCCGCGCCAGCTCCCGCCATTTCGAGAACGAGAACGCCGATAAGCCATTTACTTCCAACGGCTTCAACAACTGGTTTAAGGACAGGTGCCGCGAAGCTGGGTTAAACCAGTGTTCAGCGCACGGATGTGGAAAGGCCGGCGCGCCGATCGACCCGAAAGTTGAAGCTGCTTTCGACGAGTTCGCGCGCTTCCTTTGGAGTCGCCATTCTGTTGGGTGTTGTGGCTTTCACGGTCCTTCGCGAACGACTGCGAAAGAACAAATGGTGCCCAGAAGAGGACTCGAACCTCCACGCCTTGCAGCGCTAGTACCTGAAACTAGTGCGTCTACCAATTCCGCCATCTGGGCAGATGCCGAAGGGCCGGATATTTAGGGGCGCGGGCGGCTCCCGTCAACAGACCGTCCCTAGCCGGACAAAAATGAGCTTTCCCAAGGCCACGCCCGATTGGCCAAATGGCGTTTGAGAAGTCAATCGACCAGAGCGCCGCGAATTCGATCAAGAAAGCTCTGCGGCGCGGCGTCCCCAATGCGATCGAGATTGCCTGCGAAATTCGCCATGTGTTCGCGGATTGCGGATTCCAGGGTATCTCCGGTGTTGGCGATTTTTACACCCGGACGTCCGTCAAGCCATCTTGCCGTGTCCAACTGATGATCGGTCGTGTGTTCGCGATGCGCAGCGCTGCGAGGCACCAGAACCAACGGCCGGCCGATTTGCATTGCTGTTATGACAGTGCCCATGCCGGCGTGGGCAACAATGATTTCAGAGCTTTCAACAAACTGCTCGAACTCCGCTGGCGAAACACTCCTGCTCCAACTCATGGCCTGCGGCACATATTGGCCCGCACCGATTTGCGCATGGACTTTTGTGTCGGGATGCGCCTTCGACCAATTGTCCATCATTCTGATAAGGCGGTCAAAGGGCACCAATGAGCCGACGGTGACAAATATCACAGCACCGCACCCCAATAGTGGGGGCCTGCTGGAGTTTGAAGATGACTCCATTGGGTCAGCCAAACGTCCGCGAAGCGGCGCGCGTATGCGCCGGACGACGACAACCGTTCGCAATTTGCGATGCTATCGATCCAGATGGTCTTCGCGCCAAACACTTTCTTTGCCAGGGCGAGTGCCATCAAACCAGGCGCCGAACCGGTTGTAATGACGACGGTCGGTCTTTCCAGCAAAAAAATTCTCACAAGCTGAATCGCCAGAACGATGAATCCCCACCGGTCCCAACGCGTAACACCGCGAACCGTATAATACCGATGGTTTCGAACTTGTTCCGAATAATGCGAGTCCAGACTCACAAACACGACATCCAAGCCGTCAAATGCTCCATAAAGGCGGCGCAGTTGAACCCAATGGCCGCCCCCGGAAGCCACGGCGAGTACTTTAGTTTTTGAATTCAATAGGCTTTTTGGCGACATGCCGTTAAGTGCCCCCAGTTAATACCTACGATCTCCGCCGGCTTTAGCACGGACTTCTGAACTTTTACCAAAAGAGTTGTTATAGTAAGTAAATGCCTTCCGACCCTGTCGGTTCGCTGTCGGATGGAAGCAAAAGACAAGAAGTTAAGGGACGGTGGCCCCCTCCGACTGCCTGGACAAAAATGGCCTTCTGGCGATTTGGCCGATTGGCTAAACACACTATCCGCAAAAAGGAACAACGATTGGAAGCGAAGCTGGTTTCGATCTTCGGAGGCTCGGGCTTTCTGGGCCGTCACACGGTCAGGTCCCTGGCCAAGACAGGCTGGCGCATCCGGGTCTGCGTGCGTCACCCCAATATGGCGTTCTTCCTGAAGCCGGCCGGCACCGTGGGCCAGATTGCGCCCTTCAAATGCGATGTGACCGATGCGGACCAGGTCGCTGCCGCCGTCGCCGGCGCGGAGGCGGTGGTCAACCTGACCGGCATTCTCCATTCGCGCGGACAGAGCTTTGAAGACGTGCATTGCGACGGCGCCGGGAACATCGCGCAAGCAGCGGCACGCGCCGGTGTGCGCGCATTGGTACATGTTTCGGCCATCGGCGCGGACAGCGAATCGGATTCGCGTTACGCCCAGACCAAGGCCGAGGGTGAAGCGCGGGTACGGGCTGCATTTCCTGGGGCAACCATCCTGCGGCCTTCCCTTGTGTTCGGACCCGAGGATGATTTCTTCAACCGCTTCGCCGGGTTAGCCCGCATTTCGCCCATCCTGCCGCTGATCGGTGGCGGCAGGACCCGTTTTCAACCTGTGTTTGTGGGCGATGTGGCGGCGGCCGTTGGCGTGGTGCTCTCGAGCGAAGCCTCGAGGGGCAGGACCTATGAGCTGGGCGGGCCGATGACCTACAGTTTCAGGGAACTCATGGAAATCGTGTGCCGGGAGACCGGCCGCAAACGGCTGCTGTTGCCCCTGCCCTTTGGGCTGGCGCTGTTCAAATCCTTTTTCCTGCAGCTGATGCCCAAACCGCTCCTGACCCCCGATCAGGTCAGGCTGCTCAAACATGACAATGTTGTTTCGCCCACCGCGCTGACCCTGGCGGACCTTGGTATCGCCGCCAACTCGGTCGAGGCGGAAGTACCGGGCTATCTGTGGCGGTTCCGCGCCAAGGGCGAATATGCGGATCTGGCGGCCGGCGCGAAGTTCAGATCATCAACCACGCAATAAGAGCGATACCGGCGGCGATGCGGTACCAGCCGAATGGCGACAGGCCATATTTGGCCACCACATTCAGGAAGCCGCGGATCACCACCCAGGCAACGAGGAAAGACACGACGAAGCCGACGGCGATGTCATATTCCTGGCCATGGCTGAGAGCGGCGCCCTTCTTGTAAAGCTCGAACACCGTGGCACCCAGCATGGTGGGCACCGCCAGATAGAATGTGAACAGCGTGGCGGCCTTGCGCTCCACGCCCAGAAGCTCACCGCCCAGGATGGTGGCGCCTGAGCGCGAAGTGCCAGGGATCAGGGCCAGTATCTGGCAGACACCGATCTGGAAGGCCTTGGCCAAGGGCAGCTTGTCACCATGGAACCAGCGCGGCTTGGGCGCCAGGCGCTCCAGCACCAGTATGACGACGCCACCGATGATCCAGCAGGCGGCGATGAAGGGCATGGCGATGGCGGGATTGAGCAGCGTGTCGTTGATGTGTTTGGACAGAAGCACGCCCACAATCGCGGAAGGCAGGAAGGCGATGATCACGCTGAGGGCGAAGCGGCGCGCCTCGGCGGAACTGGGAAGGCCGATCAGGGCCTGCCAGAATGTCTGAAAATAGATCGCCACCACCGCCAGGACGGCGCCGAGCTGGATGACGACGGTGAAAGCCTCCCACTCGTCGCCAAGACCCAGCAGCCTTTCGGTCACCAGCAGATGAGCGGTGGACGAGACCGGCAGGAATTCGGTCAGGCCCTCGACAATGCCCAGGATGATGGAAGTGATGATGTCGTGCATGAAGCCCGCCGCTGAATCGCGGGGCGACCCTAGCATCCGCGCCGGCCCCTGCCCCGTCTTAAGTTTTGGTATGGTTGGCGCGATGGCAGAAAAGAGAATCAGGCGGGGCGGCTGGCTGGGGCGCATTCTGGTCCTGTTGTTCCTGGCGGTGGTGGCGGCCCCGGTGGCGCTGCTGCTGCTCTTCCGTTTTCTGCCCGTGCCGGGCACGCCGGAGATGCTGCTGAGCCTGGTCGAGGGTAAGGGCGCGCGTTATGCTTGGACGGATGCGATCAATCCGGTGCTGGGCCGCTCGGTGATCGGTTCGGAGGACCAGAATTTCTGTTCCCATAACGGTTTCGACTGGGCGGCGCTGAACCAGGTGATGCAGGAGTATCGCCGCCACCCCGAGCGGCCGATGCGGGGCGCCAGCACCCTCTCCCAGCAGACCGCGCGCAGCCTGTTCCTGGTGCCCGCGCGCAGCTGGATCCGCAAAGGGGCTGAAGCCTATCTGACCGTTTTACTCGAGGCATTGTGGCCGAAAAAACGGATTCTCGAGACCTATCTCAATTTGGTGGATTGGGGACACGGGAACTTCGGCGCCGAGGCCGCGGCGCGGGCCTATTTCCACACCAGCGCGGCGCGGCTGACGCGGAACGAGGCGGCGCGGCTGGCGGCGATTTTGCCCGACCCCAGCAAATGGAACGCCACCGTGCCCGGGCCTTATGTGACGGAGCGCGCCCGGATTCTGCTGGGTCAGGCGGCGGTGGTTTCGCGGGACGGGCTGGATGCCTGCATCCGATAAGCGTTAAAGAGAAGCGATGCGCCGCCTGATTCACCTGATACTGTCGCCAAGCTGCCGCCTTGCCCGCCTGATGGTGGCGGAAAAGCGTGTCGCCTGCGACCAGGTGGCCGCCGAGGATGGGCGCAATCCCATGCCGGTGTTCGTGGAGATGGACGGCACAAGGTGCGAAGGGGTTTGGGCGATCCTGGATCACCTGGAAGGCCATTATCCCGAGCATCCCCTGGCGCCGGAAGATGCGGGCGAGCGGCGCGAATCACTGCGCTGGCTGGACTGGGCGATGGGACCCTTCCATGAACAGGTCACCCAGCGCATTGTTTATGAAAAGGCCGGCCAGCGCTTTACCGGCGCGCCAGGCCGGCGGGCGCCGGACATGAATGTGATCCGCCAGGGACGCGACGAACTGAAACTGGCGCTGGCGGCTCTCGGCAAGGCGGCCGAGACCAACGGCAATCTGGCGGCGCGGGCGCCGTCATTGGGCGATTTCGCGGTGGCGGCGCATCTTTCGGCGCTGGATTATTATGGGGAAGTGCCGTGGGAGGCCTATCCCGCCGCTGCCGAATGGTATGTGCGGATGAAATCGCGGCCAAGCTTCCGGTCGCTGTTGTTGGACCGCGTGCCGGGCCAGCCGCCGGTGGCGCATTACGCGGAACTGGATTTTTGAGAGTCTGAAATCCGATCCCGCCTGTAGGGTGGCGACGATTTCCCGAAGATGCCATGTTTGCCGGCATGTGGGATGGCATGACCTTGATACCGGGGCGGCAATGCGGGGAATGCACTGTCTGCTGTGTGGCGCCCAGCATCGACAAGCCGGAAATCCAGAAACTGTCCGGCGCGCCCTGCCGTCATTGCACCGGAGGCGGCTGCGCCATCTATGAAACGCGGCCGCCGGTATGCCGGGGCTTCTATTGCGCCTGGCGAACCGTCGATATTTTCAGCGAGGACTGGCGCCCCGACAAATCCGGCGTGCTGGCGCAAGTCGAGACGGAAGGCATTCCGGAGCATTTCGAACTTTCCACCGGCATCGGGCTGATGCTGGTGGGCAATCCGGCGAAGATCGTGCGGCGGAAATGGTTCCAGGACTTTGTCATGACCGGGGTGATGAACTCCGTGCCGCTGTTCCTGTCCCTGCCGGGGCCGCGCGGCCACCAGGCGGCGACCGTGCTGTTGAACACAGAGCAAATGCGGAACGCGGTGGCGCGGGGAACCGTGAAGGATGCGCTGGAGGCGGCGCTCAAGATCCTGCGGCGCTGGAAATTCAGCCCCGCCGTCATCACCAATTCAGGAAACGATGTGAGCCTTCCTCCGGACGGAAGCTAGCCGGTCTTGCGCCTGGCCCTGACCATCCGCTGCAAGACGGGCGGAACCCAATCCTGCATGAAATGGCGAAACTGAACACGCCAGTCGCGCGAATCGGTACTTTTTGGGCGCGCTTGAAATGTCGTTGTGCGCACCGGGACATCCTGCAATCCGGATTCGGGCGCGGTGTAATAATAGAGTGCCATTGAGCGCCGGGTTCTTTCCGGTGGACATGTCAGGGGATCGGGGTGGCCATGAAAACTGTCCAATTCCGTATTGAATATGACGGCTCTGCCCAGCCGGGGCGCCACCTTGTGCCGGACTTCAGACATATCCTTGGCCCATAATTCCAGGTCCCCGCCATAGGAGGAATCCCAATCGTCGTTCAGATAGATGAGTAAATTGATCCGCCGCAGAGCATTCAGGCCCCTGTGGATATTAAAATCTGCGTGGATGCCCAGATGGCCGCCGCGTTTGATCTCATGCAGGCCGGCGCCGGCATAATAAGGGTCGGCAATCAGATTTTGAATTCCAGTTAGCGCCTCGATGAAACGCATCATCGGCTCGGCATTCATTTCGGCCAAAAAGCTGCGCAGAAATGGCGCATTCAGCTCATGGGGCTGCCATTCGTATTTGAGACGCTCTTGCGGCCGGTTGTAATATTTCTTGTCTGTCGAGGCGAGCGGCCATTCCGCCAGGAGACCGCGCAGAATGTCCTTGTCCATGAAATCGTCTATGACGATGTGGGGGAACGGCTCGGCGGCAACATACTGGTCATGGAGTCGTGCTCCTGCCTCGATGCACTGCGCCTTGTCGAGGGCGATCACATCGGAAGAAAGCCGGGTTAATTCAAGCAAAGGCACGTCATGACCCCACGGATTTGATACCGGAGAAAATTAGATGATCGGCGACGTGCTGTCATTGTCTATTCGTGGTTACCGGGCCTGGTGAATGTGAACAGGCGCGAAAACACCCGGCTGCGAATTGACTTGCGCGAAAATCAGCTACTGCGCCGGACGCGGTGGCGGGGCGGTGGGATCGACGGAGCCCAGGCCGACCACTGCGCCGGACGCCAGGATATGATCCTTCATCGCGCCGGTCAGGCTGACATAGGTGGCCGCCGCATCCACCGGGATGGTGGTGTCGAGTGCGAAGACCTGAAGATGATAAGGGTGCTTGGGGCCTGCGGGAGTGCGCGGTCCCATATAGGGCTGGGCGGCGCCCCTGGCGTTGGGGCCATAGCTTGAGCCGGCGGGATTGCCGGTGGCTGGCATGCCCGCGTCGAGCTTGGTGACATTGGCGGGGATGTTCCAGAGCGTCCAATGTAGGATCGGGTAGCCGTCGCGCATCGTGCCGCCGGTATCCTGCATGATCACGGCATAGGATTTGGTGCCGGACGGGCCAGCAGTCCATACCAAGCCCGGGAAGGTGTTGGTGCGGTACTGGGTGTTCTCGTAGGGAATGTCGCCGCCATCCTTGAAGGCGGGGGTGGTGACGGTGAGTTTGGCGCTGCCCTTGGCGGGGAACTCGACCAGGGCGTTGGCATGAGGCGGCGCGGCGGAGGTTGGCTGGGCAAAGCCGGGCACCGCCAGAACGGCAAGGAACGCGGCGGCGATTATGGTTTTCATGGGCTTTTCCTTGGTAATGTCAGCTGATTTGCGGCGGGATACTCACCGATTTTCCGGAAGCATGAAAGTGGTTATCTGTGGCAAAAGCTTGGCGTCATGCCCGATCCAGAGACCATAAAAGAAGAGATCAAGGCCCGCGCGCTGGGCGCGGGTTTCGCCCCGGAGCATGATCTCGCGGAGCGTGATTGAGACGATGGCTGGAGAATGAGCGCGCGAGATCATGCGACAATAAAACAAGACATCAAAGCCTGCGCCCTGGGCGCAGGCTTTGATGTGGTGCGTTTTGCAGTGGCCGAGGCGAGCCTGCGCAATCGCGAGGGCCTCAGCGCCTATCTCGCCGCAGGCCGTCATGGCGAGATGGAATGGATGGAAACACGCGCCGAGGAACGCGCCGATCCCAAAATATTATGGGCCGCAGCGAAAAGCGTGGTGGTGGTGGGGCTGAATTACGGCCCCAAGGGCGATCCGCTGGCGATTTTGACGCGCAAGGATCGCGGCGCGATTTCAGTTTACGCGTCAGGAGACGATTATCACGATCTGATCAAGAAGAAGCTCAAACTGGTGGCGGGCGCGATCTTCGAAAAATACCGCGCCGAGGTGAAAGTCTTCGTCGACACAGCACCGGTGATGGAAAAACCGCTGGCTGAGAAAGCCGGCATGGGCTGGCAGGGCAAGCACACCAATCTGGTCTCCCGCGAGTTCGGGTCCTGGCTGTTCCTGGGTTCGATCTTCACCAGCCTGGAACTGCCGCCGGACGAAGCGGAGCAGGATCATTGCGGGGCCTGCCATGCCTGCCTGGACGTATGCCCCACCGCCGCCTTCCCGGCGCCCTATCAGCTGGATGCGCGGCGCTGCATTTCCTATCTCACCATCGAGCATAGGGGGCCGATCCCGCGCGTGTTGCGCGCGGCCATGGGCAATCGCATCTATGGCTGCGACGATTGCCTGGCCGTCTGCCCCTGGAACAAGTTTGCCTCCGCCAGCGCGGTTCTCAATCCGCGCGAGGAACTGGCTTCGCCACGCCTTGCCACGCTGGCGCGGCTGGATGATGGAGCGTTTCGTGCCCTGTTTCGCAAATCGCCGGTCAAGCGCATCGGCCGCGACCGCTTTGTCCGCAATGTGCTGATCGCGATCGGCAACAGCGGTGACGCGGCATTGGCGGCGGAAGCGCGCGCGCTATTGCGTGACGCTTCGCCGCTGGTGCGCGGCGCGGCGGTGTGGGCGCTGGAACGCTTGCTGCCGCGCGCGGAGTTCACGTCTCTCGCCGCAGAAACTTCCGAGAGCAACCCCGATGTGCTGGCGGAGTGGGAGGCTATTTCTTCTTGGGTTTGACAAGAGGCTTGGGCAGCGAAGTCATGGACGCCGCGTCCAGGGCCGCGATATTGCGTTTGGCCGCGTCCGCCGTTTCCGGCGCCGGGCCCAATCCCAGAGCCGTCTGAAAATCCTGACGGGCGCCGGGCAGATCGCCGCTGTCGCGCCGGATGCTGCCGCGCTCCACCATCGCTTCGGCATTCTTGGGCGAAAGCTTCAGCGCCGCCTCGACATCGGCGCGGGCGTCGATGATGTGGTTCTGAGCGTGGCGGGCGCTGGCCCTGAGTACCAGGAGGTCGGGACGTCTGGCATTGATCGCCAGCGCGGCGTTGAGATCGGATTCAACCTCGGGCCAGTCGGATTGCATGGCCTGGGCGCGGGCGAGATCGGCGTAAAGATCGGCGTCGCTGGCCGAGAGAGCCAATGCTGCCTGAAAACTTTCCACCGCCTTGCTGATTTCGCCCTGAAGCATCCAGGCATTGCCGGCCTGGTCGAACAGGGAAGACCTGAGATCGCCCATGCCGGGCGCGCGGGCCAGCGAATCCAGCTTTGCGGCGGCTTCGGCGTAACGTTTGAGGCCCACCAGCGCCACCGCGGCGCAATGCTGGGCGGGAGGACCGCCGCGCTCATTGGCCCATTTGCCGGCGGCGCCCAGGGCGGCGGCAGGATCGAGATTCGCCAGACTGAGGCAATTGTCGTAGCGCTGCTTGTCGGCTTCCCTTTGCGTGATGCTGGGCGCGGCGGCGGCAGAACCCGCGACACACAATAGGACAACCAGAAGGAGCGAACGGGTCAGCATGGGACCGATCATGCCACGATCTTTGCGGCAAAAACACGGAAGTGGCAGCCCCTGACGCATCTGTTAGGGTGCCGGCGGGAGGATAGTATGACGCCGCGCACCGGCCTGGTTCTGGCCGCTCTTCTGATATTGCTCGCCCCCGCCGCGGGGGCGCAGGATCTGCCGCCCGATCAGCAATTGCCGCCCCACGCCGCCCCCACCCAGCATGTCGAGGTCGGCCAATTGCCGGCGCTGGACACCACGCCGCAATACGATCCCGATGCGGCCACCAACGCCTATCTTGCCCGCGTCAGCGGCACGGCGCGCGAGAAATCCGACGCCTATACCAATGGCGGTTATGGACTGGCGCTGCTGAACCTGGTTTACGGACTGGCGGTCGCAGGGCTTCTTTTGTGGCTGCAGATTTCCGCGCGTGTCCGCGACTGGGCCGAGGCGCGCAGCCGCAGCCGCATCGTCCAGGCGATGCTGTATGGGGTGATCTATGTTTCCGCCATCACCGCGGCGAGCCTGCCACTGAGCCTCTATGAAGGCTTTTTCCGCCAGCACGCCTATGGACTGTCCAATCAGAGCTTCGCGGACTGGGCGGGGGATTTCGCCACGCTGTTTGGCGTGACGCTGGTGGCCGCCGCGATATTCCTGCCTGTCTTCTATGCCGTCCTCCGCAAGGCACGCCATGACTGGTGGCTATGGGGCGCGGGCGCGGCGATATTATTCATGGTGGCCGCACAGGTGATTTATCCCCTCGCCGTGGCGCCCTTGTTCAATCACTATTCCGCGCTTCCCAAAGGGCCGTTGAAACAGGACATCCTGTCGCTGGCGCGCGCCAATGGAATTTCGACGGACATCATCTGGCTGGCAGATGAATCGCGCCAATGGAAGGGCATTTCCGCCAATGTCTCCGGTTTCCTGGGCACCACGCGCATCACGCTGAACGACAATCTCCTCAGCCAGGGTACGCATGACGAAGTTCTGGCGGTGCTGGGCCATGAGATGGGCCATTATGTGATGGACCATACCGTGCGGCTTATCCTTCTCATGGGTCTGGTGATCATCGCGGGTTTCGCCGCGGTGGCGTTTGCCTTTCGCCTGGCAACCGGCCTGTTCGGCGGCAACTGGCAGGTGCGCCAGCCGGACGACATTGCCGGGCTGCCGCTTCTGGTGGCGCTGATGAGCATTTTCCTGTTCCTGGCCACTCCCGTGACCAATTCCATCGTGCGCAGCACCGAGGCAGAAGCCGATCTGTTTGGCGTCAATGCGGTGAGAAAGCCCGATGCCTTCGCCAGCCTGGTGCTGAAGCTTTCGCCCTACCGCAAGCTCGATCCGGGAGGGATCGAGGAGGCGCTGCTTTATGACCATCCCTCCGGCCGCAATCGCATCGCCGTGATGACGCGCTGGAAGAAGGAACATATCCGCGACCTGGATATCAGGGACACGGTGGCGGAAAATCCACATTGATTGCTAGGGGAGACGCTCCGCGAGCGCCGGATAGAGCGGGCTGCCAGCCTTTGCTTCCAGGCGCTCCAGAAGCATTTTGCAAGCCGCGCGCGCCTCGGCGTTCCAGTCGGCGGTGAGCGAAGCGGCCAGCTGGGCCTGACTTTTCAAGATCACGCCATCGTCCAGCACCTTGAGGCCATTGGCCTTGAGGGTGGCGCCGCTGGTGGTGATGTCCACAATCACCTCAGCGGTGCCCGCCGCGGGCGCGCCTTCGGTGGCGCCGGCGCTGGGGACGATGCGGTAATCACCGATGCCGGCATGGGCGAAGAAGCCCCGCGTCAGCTGGGCGTATTTGGTCGCAACCCGCAGGCGGTGGCGATGCGTAGCCGCATAGGCGGCGCAGACATCATCCAGATCCGCCATGGTCGAGACGTCGATCCAGTACCCCGACACCGCGACTACGACATCGGCAAAGCCGAAGCCCATAGGGGCGACAAGATGCATGCGTCCTTCCAGCTCGGGCGCGGCCTCGCGCAAGAGATCCTCGCCCGTGATGCCGAGATGGACGTCGCCCGCCAGAAGGGAAGACGCGATTTCGCCGGCCGAGAGCAGCATGACCTCGACGCCGGGCAGGCCGTTGAAGGCGGCGCGATAGCCGCGCGCGCCCGCCGTCTGTTCCAGCTTGAGGCCGGCAGCGGCGAACCAGGCGTCGCAGGCCTCTTTCAATCGCCCCTTGGAAGGAAGCGCGATGGTGAGCATCAAGCGCCTCCCGCGAATTTGCGCGCCGCCAACATGCGCTCGGTCCGGAGGGCGCAGCCGATGGCGCTGGTATGGCCGGCGCCCAGCGATTCCATCAGCGTGTCGTAGCGGCCGCCGCCCGCGACCTGGACCGGACCTTCCCTGTCGCGCGACCAGAGTTCGAAAACAAAGCCGGTGTAATATTCCATATTGCGGCCGAAATGAGCGGTGAAGCGCACCCGCGAAAGGTCAACCCCCAGGCTGGCGATGGTTTTCAGCCGCGCCCGCATCGCCGCCAGCGGCGCGTCGAGCGTGATGCCCGCCGCCGCCAGAAGCGCAGAAATCTCGTCCAGCGCTTCACCTGCGGGGCCGGAGATGCCGAACAATTTTGTGATCGCGCCGGCGATGGCGGGATCCAAATGCAGGGTAGCGGCTTCCGCCGCACGCTCCATGGCGCGGGCAATGACCTCCTGGCGCTCGCGACCCGCGGGCGGCGCGCCAGCTTCGGCGTCCAACCGTGCCTCGATCTGGCGGCGCGAGAGCGACGCGCCTCCGCCGGAGCCGAGGCGGCGCAGCAAAGTTTCGACATAGCCGGCGCGCCAGAAATGCCGTTTCAGCCGGGTGCGCCAGTGGGGCGGCAGTTCGAGAGCGTCCACCAGGGCGCCGAATAGAGCCAAGTCGCCGAAACGCATCTCGAAATCGCCAAGGCCCACCGCGCGCAGTGACTCGAAGGCCATGGATAGGACTTCCGTCTCACCCACCACGGCGTCCGTCAAACCCAACAGTTCCACACCGGCCTGGAAGAATTGGGTGGGGCGCAGAGGACGCTTGGGCTGGTAGCGGAAGGCAAGGCCGTTATAGCAAAGCCGGGCGGGAAATTTCGCCTTTGATTCCACCGCGTGCCGGCAGATCGGAATGGTGAGGTCGGGACGCAGGCACAATTCGCGCCCGGAAGGATCGGTGAGGGTGAAAGTGCGGCGGCGGATTTCCTCGCCCGAGCGATCGAGGAAAATATCGGCGGGCTGGAGGATGGAGGGTTCCTCGCGGGTGTAACCGCGCGCCGCGAACAGCTTCAGGAGCACAAGCGCCTGATCGTTCAGCGCGCCGATATCGGCGGCGTCGTAATAGGGAAAGGCGGGCATCAGGAGCGCCCCGAGAGAAGCTTCTTGATTTCTGCCACCAGATCGGCGCGCCTGACGCTGAATTGGGCCTGGCGATTGGCCGTCCAGGCGGCGCGGCTTTCCACCGACTTGGCCAGTTCCGCGCCCAGCGCGAGGTCCTTGAGAGTGACTTCGCCGCGCGCGCGCTCATCGCCGCCTTCGATCACCGCGATGGCGGCGCCGCGCCGGTCGGCATATTTCATCTGGTCGCCGAATTTTCCGGTGCCGACATAGGCCTCGGCCCTGAGGCCGGCGGCGCGCAGTTCCGCCACCGTCTGGAAACTGGCGGCGGCATCCGCCTTGTCCATCACCGTCACCACGACCAGGGGCTGGGAGGCGGCGGAAAGGCCGCGCGAGGCCAGTGCCGAGATCAGGCGCGAAACGCCGATGGAAACGCCTGTCGCGGGAACCTGTTGGCCGGTGAAGCGCGCCACCAGATCGTCATAGCGCCCGCCGCCGGCCACCGAGCCGAACACCACAGTCTCGCCGGCTTCGTTCTGCACCGGAAAGGTGAGTTGGGCTTCAAACACAGGACCGGTGTAATAGTCGAGGCCGCGAACTATACCGGTATCGAATCGAATCCGGTCATTCCCGTACCCGCACGACCGTAAGATACTATGGATCGCGTCAATCTCGCTCAGGCCAACTTTGCCGATCTCAGATTTTGAGATTGCGTAAGAAATCTGAGAGTGGGTCGCTTCGTAACTGTTTTGTATTATCGGCTCTTTTGAAACGACAAACATCAGAACACTGCCGATCGCCTCATCCCCTAGTTCGGCCCCTTTGGTGAAGTCCCCCGATTCGTCCTTTCGACCCTTTCCGAGAAGGGCTTTGACCCCTTCGATGCCAAGACGGTCGAGTTTGTCGATAGCTCGCATAACAGTACCCCGGCGAGCGCGATCATCTAGACGAATACCCGCCGTCTCTATCACGCCATCTAAGAGCTTTCGATTGTTAAGCTTGACGATATATTCGCCACGCTTGAGGCCTAACGCCTCCAGCGTGTCGGCCAGCATCATCAGCAGTTCGGCGTCGGCGGAGGGCGAGGCCGATCCCACCGTGTCGGCGTCGAATTGCAGGAATTCGCGGAAGCGGCCGGGGCCGGGCTTTTCGTTGCGCCAGACCGGCCCCAACTGATAGCGGCGGAAGGGCTTGGTGAGGTGCTGGAAGTTGGCGGCGACATAGCGGGCCAGCGGCGCGGTCAGGTCGTAGCGCAACGACAGCCATTGGCCGTCATCGTCCTGAAGCGAGAAGACGCCTTCATTGGGACGGTCGACATCGGGCAGGAACTTGCCTAGGGCGTCGGTATATTCAAAGGCCGGCGTTTCCAGCGCAGAAAAGCCATACGACTCATAGACACGGCGCACGGTCTCGAGCACGGCCCGTTCGGCCGCGATCTCGGCGGGGCCGCGGTCGCGGAAGCCACGGGGCAGCCGCGCTTTGGGGCGGTTCATTTTCGACTCGGCCATAGGGAAATCTGTCTTGAATTGCAGGGGTTTGTAATGGGGGGCCGGAGGGTGGGCAAGGAAGCCGTCCCCTCCCCGGTAAATAACCGATTCTTCAAAGACTTATGACATAAGGGAGCCTTGCCAAGGCCCATGGGGCATGGCGTACATAAGGCGCCGCGGGCGAGCGCGGCCAGGGAGCGATGATGGCAGGCAAAGTCTATTCCGATGCCAAGGCAGCGCTGGACGGCGTATGCTTTGACGGCATGACGGTGATGGCGGGCGGCTTCGGGCTGTGCGGCAATCCGGAAAATCTGATCACCGCCCTGCGCGAGAATGGCGCCCGGGACATCACCATCATCTCCAACAATTGCGGCGCCGACAATCGCGGGTTGTGGGTGCTTTTGGAAAGCGGACAGATCCGCAAGATGATTTCTTCCTATGTCGGCGAGAATAAGCTGTTCGAGAGCCTGTATCTGTCGAACAAACTGGAGCTGGAACTGAATCCGCAAGGCACCCTGGCCGAGCGCATCCGCGCCGGCGGGGCGGGCATCCCGGCCTTTTACACCAAGACCGGCGTCGGCACGGTGGTGGCGGAAGGCAAGCCGACCGAAATGTTCGAGGGCGAGATTTATGTGCGCGAGCGCTGGCTGCGCGCCGATCTTTCCATCGTCAAGGCCTGGAAAGGCGATACCGAAGGCAACCTCGTCTATCGCAAGACGGCGCGCAATTTCAATCCGATGATGGCGATGGCGGGCAAGATCACCATCGCGGAAGTGGAAGAGCTGGTCGAGCCGGGAGCGCTGAATGCGGACTGCATCCATACCCCGGGGATTTTTGTCACCCGCATCTTCCAGGGGACAGACTACAAGAAATATATCGAGCAGCGCACCGTCAGGCCGCGCCCCGCAAAGGAGAGCGTGTAATGGCCTGGACACGCGAACAGATGGCCGCCCGCGCGGCGCGCGAGCTGAAAGACGGGTATTACGTCAATCTCGGAATCGGCATTCCCACCCTGGTGGCCAATTTCATCCCTTCCGGCATGAAGGTCACGCTGCAGAGCGAGAACGGCATGCTGGGGATCGGGCCGTTTCCCTATGAGGGCGACGAAGACCCCGACCTGATCAATGCCGGCAAGCAGACCGTCACTGCCCTGCCCTCCTCAAGCTATTTTTCCTCTGCCGAAAGTTTCGCCATGATCCGCGGCGGTCACATTGACATGGCGGTGCTGGGGGCGATGGAGGTGTCGGAAAAAGGCGACATCGCCAATTGGACCATTCCCGGAAAAATGGTCAAGGGCATGGGCGGGGCGATGGATTTGGTGGCAGGCGTCAAGCGGGTGATCGTGGTGATGGAACATGCCAACAAGGCGGGACAGTCCAAGATCCTGAAGAAATGCAGCCTGCCGCTGACCGGCAGCGCCTGTATCGACATGGTGATCACCGATATGGCGGTATTCGAGGTGGACCGCAAAAAAGGCGGCCTCACCCTGATCGAGCTTGCGCCGGAGGTCACTTTTGTGGACGTGATCGCCAAGACCGAAGCGAGTTTCGCCAGAAGGGTCTAACTCTATCTGTCTTCGTTCGATTTCTATTCCCATCGCTACGTCCGGTATATGCTCGGATGGTAGCATGTAGAGGACGGCGGCTTGGACGAGAACGATCTTATAAAAACCGGCATGGAGGTGATCCTCAGGCCGGTTACTGACATCGCTGAAAATGCACTCGGTCGGATGGGTGGAGACTGGCTGAGCGAGTCGCGCGCACGCAATCGCGCAAAGCTGAAGCAAAAGACGGCCAAAATTCTTTCAGACGCGGGTGTTAAAGGCGACGTTGACCCCTCTCCTTCGGTTGTGGCTCCCCTATTGAGCGCCGCACAGGATGAAGGAAGAGAAGACTTGTTGAATGTTTGGGCAAAGTTGCTTGCTGCCGCGCTGAATCCCGCCAGCAGTACCCAATATCGCCGCGAGTTTGTTGAAATCGTTAAGCAGCTTGAACCGGTCGACGTATTGGTACTTCCTTTGCTCGCTAGCTCCGGTTCTTATAAGCCATCGCGCATTGAGTTCATTGCGAGCCAATTGAAGCGCAGAAATCCGGAAATAGAACTCTCAATTCGGAATTTGCTGCGCCTAGATGTAGCAATGGACAACACCATGGGGTCACGCGACAACTGGCCAATAGTAACCGCGCTTGGGCGCGAGCTACTAACATTAGTATCCTAAATTCCGCCGCATCGCCTTTTGCGCTCCGGCACCTCACCCTTCGACAGGCTCAGGGTGAGGACTCTTTGATGGCTGGAGGCCGGGTCAAGCCCGGCCATGGAGGATTTGGGAGAAATAGGAAAGCCGGGCATCGCGGAGACGATGCCCGGCTTTTTCTTGATTACCAGCGTCGTTCAGGCACGTCAATTTTGGCCGTCCGAGCAGGAGCGTCGCGCGGAGCGTACGGACGTACGTGAGCACGCGCGACGCACTCGGCGGCCAAAAGAACGCGCCTACTTATTCTCCGGCGCGACGCCGCCGACAACCGGGGAACCGGTTCCGCTGCAGCCGTCATCGCCGTAATGGATAAACTTCTGGATGCGCTTACCGACATCCACTTCCGCCGTGTAGATGTTGCCTTTGGAATCGACGCTGACCTGGTGCAGCCAGTGCAGATCCCCCGCCATGCGGCCGCTGCGTCCCAGCCGGCCCAGCTCCTGAAGATTAGAACGGTTGAGGATGTAGATGGTCATGTTGGAATTGTCGCCGACATAGAGGCAGCTCTGCGCCGGATCCTTGGAGAAGTTCAGCGACACGGAGGTGCCGGGCGGCGGCGAGTTGGTGTGCTCGCTGATCGCCTGCTCGGCGACGAAGCCGCATTTTCCGGGCTGGCCGGCGGGATTGCTGCAGGGTTTGCCCAGGTTCGGATCAAGGGTGTCAAAAACCTGGAGCCGGTCATTGCCGCGGTCGCAGACATAGGCCTTGCCGTCATTGGCGATCTTCACGCAATGCACCGGGTTGCGGAAGAAGGCCGGTTTCTTGTTGCCCTTGGTATAGTCGTTCATCCAGGGGCCGGCGGCGCGGGCGGCTTCGTCGTCGATCGGATTGTTACCATAGGCGCCGAAATAGCCGATGAACTTGCCGGTGTTGGCGTCGGCGATCAGCACGCGGCGGTTGCCGTAACCATCCGCGACATAAAGGCGGTTGGTCTTGGGATCCACCGTCATGTCGGCGGGCAGATCCAGCACCGGGGTGCCGTTGATGCCGCCATTGGTGTCGTTGGAATTGGGGCCCTGGGGTGTGCCGCCAATCCGCATCTTGAAATTGCCCTTCATGTCGAACTTCTCGACGAAGCCGTCGGCACCGCCGGTCCTGTTGGTGGTCCAGGGCGGGGGTGCTTCCGCCACGCCGCCGCCGCGCGGAGGCCGCCCAACCGCGCCGCCGTTACCCCCCAGCCAGACATTGTCATTCTGGTCGACATAAATGCCGTGCTCGGAATTGGGCCAGATGCAGCCGTCGGCTTCCTTGCAATGGGTGGCCAGCCAGCCCGGATCGGAGGGCCCGCCCCAGGCCTGAAGCAGATTGCCGTCGGTGTCGAATTCCAGCACCGAGGGCGCCGCCTTGCAGCAATCTTCCAGCGGACCATAGGGACGCGGATGGCCGATGCCGTCGATCGGCACGCCCGCGGCGTTCTTGGCGCCGGGCACCGCGTCTTCCAGGCCGGCTTCGTCGGTGGTCAGCGTGCGGGGGCGGTTATAGACCCAGATGTGATCGTGGCTGTCCACATAAAGGCCGCCGACCTGGCCGAGCAGCCAGCTATGCGGCAGGTTCTTGGGCCAGCTGGGATCGGAAACGAAGCCGGGCGCCTTGCCGGTCTTGGATTTGTTGTACACGCCGGTGTTCTGGATCAACCGGTCGAGCACGCCGTTCTTGGTCAAGGCATCGGTGTCGGCAGCGCGCAGTGGTAGCGCTGTCATGCCGGCAAACAGTAAAGCAGAGAACAGTACAGAATTTTTCATCCCCGACCTCTTATTGGTTATGGGGTCGAGTTTTGACTTCCCATAAGGCCTTGTCAATTCGGCCCATTGACCAAGGGGTGCAACTGGATTGCGACTGCCAGGCGTCTGCCCGCAGCAGGCAGGTCGCATTTGGCCACAAAATGGTCTCGATTCCGGCCCACCGCCTTACAAGCTCACGCGGCACGGATTCCTTGCCCCAACGTTTAGAGATCGTGTTCAACCGAGGAGCAAAGCATGAAAAGGTTCCTTATAACCGGCGCCGCCGCCATTCTGTGCCTGGCGGGCGCGGCAAATGCCCAGTCCATCAAGTCGGACCCCAGCGAGACGGTGACGGTGGTGCCGCCTTACTCCACGCAATCCGGCGCTCCGCTGAAAGGCGGCATGCAAACCACCATCGTCTCGCTGAATCGCTATGTCAGTTATCGCGATCTGGATCTTTCCAAGCCGTCGGACAGGATTGAACTCGAAAATCGCGTCCATGCCACGGCTAGGGAGGCTTGCAATGCCTTGGACGCCAAATTTCCGCAGTCGGTCTATATACCCGTCCCGGAAAGCCAGGACTGCGTAGGTTCGGCTTCGCGCGGCGCCCTGGCGATGGCGAATATTCCCAACAACGGCGAATTCACCGAAGAGTAAGCGCGTAAACTTGCAGGCGTGACGCAAACAATGGCCGTGGGTTGGTTGGACCCACGGCCAAGTGTTTTCGGCACTAGCCTTTCGACAGGCGCGAAAAAACCTGCCGGTCCTTGTTGTCCCGCATCAGCATTGTGAGACCGGAAATCGTGGTGAGGCCGAGACCGCCCGGCATTCCGGTTTCCGAATCCGCTTCGATCCTGGAATAGCTTTCGCCGGACACTTTTTCCCATTTTCCGGCGGGCTTTTTTATTTCCACGCTCGCCACCGTCGCCTTCAGCACCAGCCGGACAATCGCGGGATGAGGCGCGGACGGTTTGGTCAGGCTGGGATAGCCGTCGATCATCTGCCAGCCATTGGCCAGCGCCCAGTGGGTGATCTCATCCTTGGTCATGCGGGTTTGCCATTCCAGACGGGATTCTTTGCCAATATTCCGATATTACAGGCGCTCTTCGCAATCGGCCAGCGGCAAACCCTAACCCAAAGTCCGGACAAAAGTCTCGCCGATGTGGCGCAAGGCACCGCACCAGCGAGACTTTTGTATTGCGCGCGCGCCATGCTGATGGTCCGCTGCGGACGAGGCCGTTCGGAGAACAGACCATGCGCAGCTTGCATCGGCACAGGGAGCGCCACCTTGTGGAGCGGATTGGATGGCTGCGCGCCGCCGTGCTGGGCGCCAATGACGGAATCGTCTCGACGGCAAGCCTGATCGTGGGCGTCGCCGCCGCTTCCGCGGCCAAGGCAGACATTGTGCTGGCCGGCACTGCCGCGCTGGTGGCGGGGGCGATGTCGATGGCGGCGGGGGAATATGTCTCGGTCAGTTCCCAATCCGATACCGAGCATGCCGATCTGGCGCGGGAGCGCGAGGAATTGCGGGCGGACCCTGCCGGCGAACAGGCCGAGCTGGCCGGAATATATGTGAAACGCGGTCTCGACCCCGAGCTGGCGCGGCGGGTCGCGCACGAGCTGATGGAAAAGAACGCCCTGGCGGCGCATGCCCGCGACGAGCTGGGAATATCCCAGATCAGCACCGCCCGGCCGATACAGGCGGCGCTCACATCCGCCGCGACATTTTCCGCCGGCGCGGCCATGCCGCTCATCGCCGTCTTGCTCGGCCCGCCTGGCTATCTGATTTTCACGGTATCGGCGGCGTCGCTGGTATTTCTGGGAATATTGGGCGCGCTGGGCGCCAGGACCGGCGGCGCCGATCTGCTGCGCCCCGTAGTCCGCGTGACTTTCTGGGGCGCCATGGCGATGGCCGTCACGGCAGGGATTGGCGCGTTGATCGGGCATGCTGTTTAGCATCTGAAGCCTGGGGGCGGTTATCGCGCCGGCGGCGGCTGGGGAGGAGGCGGTGGCTGCTTTGATGGCGGCGCCGGCTCGCTCGCCTCGGTTTCAAGCCTGCCGGCACCCGTAATCGTTTGCTGGATCTGGCGTGGTGTCGAGGCCAGAATCACTCGGCCTGCACCCGAAATTTGCACCTTGAGATCATCCCTTGGCGCAATGGACACGCGAGCGCCGCCGCCCACGGAAACAACCGCCGTTCCGACATCCAGTTCGCCCAGATCGGCTTTTCCCGCACCGGAGACGGTGAGATCCAGGTGCCCGACAGTGCCTTTTCCTGTCACCGAACCCACCCCGCTGACGGTAATTGCGAGTTCATCTTGATGGATTTCGCCCAGATCCAGTCTGTCCAGGCCACCGACAGAAATTTTTTTCAGGGCAACACCGCTGATCACCGCGTTCAGCCGCTCCTTCTTGCCGCTCTTCTCCTTGTCGTTCTTCTGCTTTTCGTCGGAGACAATGCGGCCCTTGCTCACTCGGACATGGCCCAGCAAATCCGCATCGCCGGTAACCGTCACACGCGGCGGGCCGCCCGCCTGGTAGCGCATATCGACGGGCGCATCCACGTCCAGGCTGTCGCCACCTTCCCAGCGCCACTCCTTGTGGGTCGCCAGGTCGATCAAGGGCTTCACGCCGATGAGGGATTTCTGGTCGTGGAATATTTCCGCGCCGCCGATCATGCGCGCCAGGCCGAAAAAAACCACACAGAGGATCAAGCTCGTGGCGGAAATGACAGCAAGGGTTCTGGACATGGGCGTCTCCGCTATGCGTCGTCGGACGGTTTCAGCAGGCGGTAATTCAGGCGGGCGTAACGCGCGAGCAATCGCAGGCCGACATCTAGCAGCAGCGCCAGCAAGCTGGCGGTCCCGATCACACCGCATATCATCCCCAGCCCGATCAGAGCCTGGATCAGCACATCGCCGCCGGACAACATGCCCATCAGCAGATCAAGGCCGGCGCGGCCCACCACATAGAGCACATAGGCAATGAGAACGGCGCAGGCCAGGAGGGCCAGGAGCACCGGCAGCAACACCAGAAGATTGAATGCCAGCAGCCCCACCAAGGCCATGCCGGCGCCCACAAAGGTGCGGGGATTGCGGCTGGTTTCCCAGTTGCGCAGGCGGGTTTCGGCGCGCAGCTCTCCCGCCAGACGCGAAGGATTGCCCAGCGAGGCGGCGATCTCGGCTTCGCCGCGCCCGCTGGCGACGGCGTCAACAAAGTGCGCTTCATAATCGGCCAGAATGTCGTCCATCTCGGCCGGGGAAAGGCCACGCAACCCCCGGCGCAATGCCCCAAGAAACTGCGTCCGCGTCATGGTTCCTCCGCCAGGATGGCGTCCACGGCGCTGCGAAAGTCCGTCCATTCCGCCCGTTGCGCCACCAGCGCGGCGCGGCCTTGTTCGGTGATCTTATAGTATTTTCTCGGCGCGCCGCCGCCGCTCGATTCGGCCAGATAGGTGGTGACCAGGCCGTCCGCCTGCATCCGGCGCATCAGGGGATAGATGGTGCCCTCGCCCATGCCGATCTGCGCCAGTAGCCGGCTGAAAATTTCGTAGCCATACGAATCGCCCCGCGCCAGCCGCGTCAGGACGCACATTTCCAGCACGCCCTTCTTGAGTTGAATCTGTATGCTTTCGGGCAAAGGCTCCGGTCCGCCGGGATGAGACGGCTCATGATGACCGGAGCCCCGCGACGCCGCAATTGCCGGATCCTCCACGGAGTGATTCGTTTGCCTAGTTCCGATCCGCCATCGCGGTCATCACGTGGCCCGAGCCGCGAATCGTCGTCTCGAGCTTGGCCGGCTTGGTGTCCATGCGCACCGTGCCGGACCCGGTGATACGAATCTGGGCTTCGTCGCGCGGTGCAATTTCCGCCTTGCCGCTGCCGGAAATGTCCACCTCAGCGCTGGTGGTGGAGAGGGCACCGAAATGCGCATCGCCCGCTCCGGAGATTTTCAGGTCGATGTCATCGGCATGCCCCGCGCCGCTGAGCGAACCGCTGCCGGAGATTTGCGCCATGACATGGCCTGCCTGCAGCGCGCCCAAATCCGCCTTGCCGGAACCGGAAATCACCAGCTTCGCATCATGAACCGTGGCGCCGTCCATGCTGGCGGAGCCGCTGCCGCTGATGATGACGGCAAGATGATCGCGCGCAAGCTTTCCCAAGAGCAGCCTGCCGCTGCCTGAGACCACAAATTCATTCAGCGCCACGCCGCTGACGGTGATGTCCAGCGGTTCCTGCGTCTGGCGTCTGGCCCAGAACAGATCCTCATCCGAGGCGATCACCCCGTCGCCGAAGCGCACCTGGCGCAACACGTCTTCCGGACCATTGATCACCACGCGCGGAGCCCCCTTCTCGCTATAATGCACGACCGCCGGCACCCCGACGGCAAGCCGGTCGCCGCCATCCCAGGCCCATTCCCGGTGACCCGGTTGCGTTACCGCCGGCTCACGGAAATTCGCCGAAGACCAGTCGCGCGCCAGCGCGGGCAACGCGCTCAGATACAGCAGGGCGCAGGCACACGCCGCGCGGGCAAAGGACAGATTGGTCATTGCAGTCACTCCTTGGTCTTCCCTTCGAGAACCGTATAGACAACAATATCGTGTTATGCAAGGTATGGTGCATTGCATGTGCTATTTTTGTGCGGAGATTTCGCATGACAGCCATAAAAAATCTTGTTTTCTGCGGATTTTTCCTTTTGGCCGGCGCCTTTGAAGCACAGGCGGAGTCGGGCCAGAGCCTGTCCAGCTACCCGGCTTCCTTCTTTGCCGACGCGCGGCCCAACACCGCCGCCGACATGATCTCCCGCCTGCCCGGCTTCAGTCTGGACACCGGAACGGCAAACACCGCTCGGGGCTTCGGCGGCACGGCGGGCAATATTCTGGTGGATGGGTCCCGCCCGACCGCCAAGACCGATGACCTGAACACCATCCTGCAGCGTATTCCCGCCAGCGAGGTGACGCGGATTGACGTTATCCGCGGCGGCGCGCCGGGCATCGATATGCAGGGCCAGAGCGTGGTCGCCAATATCGTGCGCCGCAGCGACGCGCCCGGCCAGATCATCGTCACCGGCCGCAGCATGTTGATCGAGGATGGCGAGTGGGTGCCAAGCGGCAGCGTGGACTATCGGGGGCAGCACGGGGTGTTGCGCTATGAAGCGGCCTTGGCGCGCACCGCTTCGATTTGGGACGATTCCCCCGGATTCGGCTATCGCCGGATCACGCTTCCCGGCGGCGCGCCGCAACGGGATGAAGCGCGGCGGCTTGGCATCATGCAATTGGGCTGGAGCGCCCATGGCGAGGTGATTGCGCCTCTTTTGGGCGGCGAATGGAGCAACAATCTCACCCTGCAGACCACCGATTATACCAGCAGCCAATTGTATGCGGGCTATGGCGGATCGCGTTTTGATTCCATCACCCGCAAGCGCAATGGCGAGTTCGGCAGCCATTGGCAGAAGACGCTGGGCGAATTCAACCTGGAGACGCTTATTTTGCAGCGGCTGGGCGGCGAAACGGACGTCAACACCAGCGCAAAACCTGGCGACAGCGCGATTTTCCTGGGCAACAAAAACAGCGGCGAGAGTATCGCCCGCGCGACATTGCGTTATGCGGTATCGCCGCGGCTGAATTTGGAAACCGGCGCCGAAGGGGCTTACAATTTCCTCAATGGCCGTTCCAGCTATGCCGACAATGGCGCCGCCATCGCTTTGCCGAACACCAATGTCGCGGTGGACGAAAAGCGCGGCGAGATTTTCGCGAACTCAAGCTGGAAGATCACGCCGGACTTTTCTCTGGAAAGCGGCGCGCGGCTGGAATATTCCGTGATTGCCGAAAGCGGGGACACCAACCGCAGGCGCGACTTCCTCTATGTCAAGCCGCGGCTTTTGCTGGCCTGGACGCCCGACAGCCTCACCCAGCTTCGCCTGCGCGCCGAGCGCGTGGTGGGCCAACTGAACATGGCCGATTTTGTCGCCAGCAGCAGCCTGTCAACCTATGGCGTGGCTGCCGGCAATGCCGATCTGCGTCCCGACCAGCGCTGGCAATTCGAAGCCAATCTGGAACGTCATTTCGGAGACAAGGGTGCGCTGGTTCTGAGCGTATTGCATGAAGATATCACCGACCTGGAGGATTATATTCCGGTCGGCGGCGGGCTGGATGCGCCGGGCAATATTCCCCGCACCGTCAATGACAAATTCACCCTCAGCGGGACCATGCCGCTGGACTGGTTGGGCCTGAAAAACGGCCTGCTGAAGCCCGCTTTTTACTGGTATGAAAGCCGTCTCAACGATCCGGTCACCGGCATGCCGCGGCGCATCTCCGCACAGCACGACCGCAACCTGACAGCCGAAATCAGCCAGGACCTGGACGCCTGGAACTCGACCTGGGTATTCGGCGCTTCGCCTTCCTTCAGCAATGAAGTCTGGCGCATTGCCCAGATCAGCATGGTGACGATCCACAATCCCTACACCTATGCCTATTGGACCTGGCACCCGACCGCCAGCCTGAGCATCAAGTTCGAGGCCGACAACATCATTCCCTATCGCTTTGAGCAGGAACTGGTGAACTATGCCGGCCCCCGCAACAGCGCGCCGCTGTCGTCCATTCAGGATGTGGTGAGCCGGACGCGGCCAAGATGGTTTGTCGAATTACGCAAGGCATTCTGAATGGGTCCGAGCCAAAGGCGAGGACGGGCGCACGGCCAAGTGCGCCCCGGGAGCGAAAACACCGACCTACCTCAAGACGAGAGCGGGCGTTTGCCCGCCCAACAGCGGCAGCGTCGTGGCGCGCCCCGAAAACGGGCGCACGCCCGCCCAAATCGACGGCTTTTTGGGCACCCAGGAAAGACCCTCCGGCCCGGTTCTTTCAACCTTGCTTTTGGACATCCCCGCCCATAGTTTCCGGCCTCTTTAAAAGGCATGTGCAGTCGTAGCTCAGTTGGTTAGAGCGCCGGATTGTGGATCCGGAGGTCGGTGGTTCAAGCCCACCCGACTGTACCATTGTCCCCATGTTGGAGGATGCCCGCCAAAACCAAGGCAGCCGGCCCTTTTCCGTCCTTCCGGGGGCAGGCTAGTCTGGCGTCATGGCCCGCAAATTCCTTACGATCGCCGTCCTGTTCCTGTTGGCGGGTCTTGCCGCCCTTTATTGGTATATGCGGCCCCTGCCGATCCTGACCGTCACCAGCTGGGCGGGCGCCTATGGCCGCGCCCAGGCCGCCGCCCAGATGCGCCCCTTTGCGAGCGCAAACCGTGTCGATGTGCATATCGCCCAGTGGGAAGGCGAGCTTTCCGACCTGAAAGGCGATGTGATCGACTTCGAACTGCCCAAAGCGGTAGAAGCCTGCCATCGCGGCCTCCTGGAAAAGATCGATGCCGCCAGCCTGCCCGACGGCGATGGCGGCACCCCGGCGGCGCGGGATTTCGTGCCCGGCGCGATCGGCGCCTGCTGGGTCGGCAACAATGTGTATTCGCAGATTATCATCAGCGGCAAATTCGCCGGCGCCGCGCCCGCCACGCTGGCGGATTTTTTCGACAGAGCGAAGTTTCCCGGCAAGCGCGCTCTCAAGCGCGGCAGCGGAAAATACAACCTCGAGATGGCGCTGCTGGCCGATGGAATCGCGCCAAAGGACGTTTATGCCACCTTGTCCACCGACCTGGGGCTGGCGCGGGCGCTGCACAAGCTGGACAGTCTCAGTCCCGATCTCATCTGGTACGACAAGGACAATGAATCGCTGGCATTGATACAAGAAGGCGGCGCAATGTTCGCCACGGCCTTGAACATCCAGCTGTTCGACGCGGCCCAGCATGGGGCCAAGCCAAATGTGATCTGGGACCGGCAGCTTTACGAGTTCGACGCCTTTGGCATACCCGCAGGAGATCCCAAGAAGAACCTGGCGATGGATTACATTCGCTTCGCCACCGGAGCGAAAGCGCTGGCGGGCGTGGCGGACTGGCAGCCCTTCGGCCCGGCGCGGCGGTCGGGCCTGGCCCTGGTGAGTGAAAATCCGGAAACCCATGTGGCGATGCGCGATTTCATGCCCACAGCGCATTTCGACACCGCCTTTGCGGTGGATGACGAGTGGTGGCGCGACAACAGCGCCCGTGTGGATCGTGCCTGGCGGAACTGGCTGGCCGCGCACTGAGTGATGACGCATTGACAGGAACCGGCGCGATGGCCTGAATGGGCGCGCGGTCCGAACCGGTTCTTAAATGGCAGGCTATGTTCTTCGGCGCTTTCTTGGCGCGCTGCCCACCTTATTCATTATTGTCACCCTGACCTTCTTCATGATGCACGCCGCGCCGGGCGGTCCGTTCGATTCCAATCGCCGGTTGCCGCCAGAGGTCGAACACAATATCGAGGCGGCCTACAACCTCGACAAGCCGGTCTACCAGCAATACCTGATCTATCTGGGCCGGCTGGCGCATGGCGATTTGGGCCCCTCGTTCAAGAACAAGGATTTTACTGTGGCGCAACTGATCGGCATCGGCCTGCCGGTCAGCGCCACCATCGGCCTTTCCGCCATGGCGCTGGCGGTGTTTTTCGGCACCCTGATGGGCATCTGGGCGGCGCTCCGGCAAAATCGATGGCAGGATTATTCGGTGATGACCCTGGCCATGATTGGCATCACCATCCCCTCGTTCGTCACCGCGCCGATTCTGACCCTGATCTTCGGTGTTTATGGCGTGACCCTTTTTGGTTATGACATTTCGCTTCCGGTGGGTGGCTGGAACAACGGCGCGCTTCGCAACATGATCCTGCCGGTGACCGTGCTGGCATTGCTCCAGATCGCAGTAATCGCACGACTGATCCGCGGCAGCATGGTGGAGGTGCTGCGCGCCAATTACATCCGCACTGCCCGCGCCAAGGGGGTGCCGACACACCGCATTATTTTCCGGCATGCGCTGCGGGCCGCTATTTTGCCGTTGGTGAGCTATCTGGGGCCGGCCGTGGCGAGCATCCTGACCGGCTCATTGATCGTGGAGGAAATATTCGGGATTCCCGGCATAGGGCGCTATTTTGTGCAGGGCGCGCTCAACCGCGATTATACGCTGATGCTGGGGGTGGTGATCTGTTACGCGACCCTGATCATCGCGCTCAATTTCCTGGCCGACATCATTTATGGCCTGCTCGATCCCCGAGTCCGCCTGACATGATTGCCCCAATCTCATGATAGCAACGGGCGGGAACGCCGAGACGATGGAGTTGGCGCGTGGCATCAAGGGCCGCAGCCTGTGGGTGGACGCGCGGCGGCGGCTGATGCGCAACCGCGCCGCTATGGCCGGCATCATCCTTCTGGCACTGGTAATACTGATGGCACTGCTGGCGCCCCTGCTGTCGCGCTATACTTATAACGAGATCAATTACGACATCGTGGCCTGTGCCCCGAACTGGTGGCCGGCGCAGGCGGCCTGCAAAGCGGGTGGCACGCACTGGTTCGGCACCGACGCAGTGGGCCGCGACCTGTTCGTGCGGGTGCTGTATGGCGCGCGGGTTTCCCTGGCGGTGGGCCTCGTCGCCACGCTGGTGTCGCTGCTGATCGGGGTGATCTATGGCGCGACGGCGGGATACCTGGGCGGGCGGGTGGACAATCTGATGATGCGGATTGTCGATATTCTCTATTCGCTGCCCTTCATCTTCTTCGTCATCATCCTGATGGTGCTGTTCGACCGCAACTTTTTCCTGTTGTTCGTGGCGATCGGCGCTGTGGAATGGCTGACCATGGCCCGCATCGTGCGGGGACAGACGCTTTCCATCAAGCAGAAGGAATTCATCGAAGCGGCGCGGGCGGGCGGGGTTGGCGGCATTGCCATTATCCGCCGCCATATCATTCCCAATGTGGTGGGACCGGTGGTGGTCTATGTCACCCTGACCGTACCGGGAGTGATTTTGACCGAAAGTTTTCTGTCCTTCCTGGGCCTGGGGATTCAGGAGCCCTTGACCAGTTGGGGCGTGCTGATTTCGGACGGGGCCAATGAAATGGAAACCGCCCCCTGGATGCTGATTTTCCCGTCGCTGTTCATGGCGGTGACGTTGTTCTGCTTCAATTTCATCGGCGACGGTTTGCGCGACGCACTGGATCCAAAGGATCGCTGATGCTGCTTTCGATCCGCGACCTGAATGTGCATTTCCACACCCCGGACGGCGATGTTCATGCCGTGAAGGACGTCAACCTGGATATCGCCGAATCAAGTTGCCTGGGCGTGGTGGGCGAAAGCGGTTCGGGCAAGAGCCAGCTTTTCCTGGCCGCCATGGGGCTGCTGGCCGCCAATGGCAGAGCCACCGGCAGCGTCACATACCGCGGGCAGGAATTGCTGGGCACATCCCTGAAAGAGCTGAATGTGTTGCGCGGCTCAAAGATCACCATGATCTTCCAGGATCCCCTCACCTCGCTGACCCCGCACATGACGGTCGGCCGCCAGATTGTCGAGGCGTTGGCGCTGCACCGGAAAATGCCGCGAGGCGAGGCCGAGGCGCGCGCCCGGGAGATGCTGGACTATGTGCGCATTTCCGAAAGCGCGCGGCGCATGAAGCAATATCCGCATGAATTGTCGGGCGGCATGCGCCAGCGGGTGATGATCGCCATGGCCACCATCACCGGCCCCGATCTTTTGATCGCCGACGAGCCCACCACCGCCCTGGACGTGACGGTGCAGGCGCAGATATTGGAAATCCTGAAAGCCCTGAAGACCGACAAGAAGACCGCCATCGCCCTGATCAGTCATGACATGGGCGTGATCGCCGGCACTGCCGACCAGGTCCAGGTGATGCGCCATGGAAGGGTGGTGGAACAGGGCGCGGTGGACGACATTTTCTATCAGCCGAAGACCGCCTATACCCGCATGCTGCTGGAAGCGATGCCGCGCCTGGACAAAGGCGCCGCGCCTGTGCATGGCCGCATTGGCGGCACACTGCTCGAGGTCAAGGATCTCAGGGTGCGTTTTCCCATCGCCCAGAGTCTTTTTCAAAAGCCGAAGGAATTGCGCGCGGTGGACGGGGTGAGTTTTGTGCTGCGCCAGGGCGAAACGCTGGGCGTGGTGGGCGAATCCGGTTGCGGAAAGTCGACCCTGGCGCGGGCGGTGCTGCAGCTTGTGCCGCAAACCTATCTTCCCAAGGGGGAGCGCACGGTGGTGTGGCTGGGCCGCGATCTTTCCAGCGAAACGCGGGAGGAAATCCGTGCCGCGCGCAAGGAGTTCCAGATCGTGTTCCAGGACCCTCTGGCCAGCCTGGACCCGCGCCAACCGATCGGCGATTCCATCGCCGAACCGCTGAAGGCGCTGGCGCCCGGCCTGTCGGCCAAGGAGCTGCGCGCCAAGGCGGGCGCGATGATGGACAAGGTCGGTCTCGACCGGGCCTGGATCAATCGCTATCCCCATGAATTGTCGGGCGGGCAGAACCAGCGGGTCGGCATTGCCCGCGCCATGATCGTCGAACCCCGCATGGTGGTGTGCGACGAGGCGGTGAGCGCACTGGATGTCTCCATCCAGGCGCAGATCGTGACGCTGCTGAGGCAGCTGCAGGAAGAGACCGGGCTGTCGCTGATATTCATCAGTCATGATCTTTCGGTGGTGCGCCAGCTTTCCCACCGGGTGATGGTTCTGTATCTGGGCCAGGTGGTGGAAATGGGGGATGCGGGCGCGATCTATGGCGATCCGCGCCATCCTTACACCAGGGCGCTGCTCTCAGCGGTGCCGACGCCCGATCCCAGGGCCGAACGGGCGAAGAAGCGCGTACTCTTGACCGGCGATTTGCCTTCGCCGCTGGACCGCCGCGCGCAACTGACTTTCCTCAAGTCGAAACGGATCGAAAATCCGGAAGCCGAACAATACCGGCCTGTTCTGCTCGAAGTGTCGCCGGGACATTTCGTGGCAGAACATGATTGAATTTTTCAATCAGTCCTTGTTCACCATAAATTTCTCAGGGCCGACTTTGAGAAAATGGTAGGTCGATGAACTTGGCAGGATCTGCGCGGTGTAGGTCTGGGCCGGTTTGGTCCAACGCGCCCGCGCCGAGTCGCCGATATCCTGGTCCCAGGTTTCGCCATTGGCCAGCGTGACGGTGAAACTGCCCGCAGCATCAAACTTGTAGGACGTCATCTTGACCGGCGTTTCCGCTTCCTCGTGCTTGGGCGATATCATCCGCATCAGAAATCCCGGGCGTGGAGGCGGCGGTGGCGGGGCGGCGTTGTAGGCCTGCAAAGGCCGCGCGGGCGGCATACCGGGGACGATGGGCGGGACCAATTTCTGCTGCGCGGCGGGCGCGGGCTGAAGGCCAAGCTGGGAACGCATAGGCTGGGCCGCGCCATAGACGCAATCAAGCCAGGTGCGGTCGTCGGGGATGCCACCGCAGCGTGAAATGCCGGAAAGCACATCGTCGCGCGGGCCGGCCAGCGCAGGCGCCGCCAGCGCCACCAGCCCCAGACCAACGACAAAAAAAAGTCTCATGTTCTTCTCCTGCTTCATACTTATGCGGCAGCGGACCGGCCGCTGCTATTGCTTACCGCCAGGCGCATCCCCAAGGGCAACTGGCCGGTGGAACTCCATAAAAGCATGACGCTCTGACGCGGACCAGATCAAGCCCCGGCGTGCTAAAGTCGAAGCCATGACAGGACAGGACGAAAAAGGCTGGAATCGCCGCTGGACGCTGGGCGGCGGCGCGGCGGCGCTGGGACTGGGCTATTTGGCCTTCCGACGGCCCGGCGGCAATGGCTTTAACTGGTCAAAAGCCAGTCCCCGCATCCTGCAGCGCGGCAACTCCGCCGAGCCCGCCACTCTGGATCCCCACAAGTCCGCCAGCAGCTGGGAAGACTGGATCATGGGCGACCTGATGGTCGGGCTGATGCATCACGACGCCGCGGGGAACCCGATCCCCTGCGCCTGCGAAAGCTACAGCGCTTCGGCGGACGGCCTTACCTTCACCATCAAGCTGCGCGAGCATGACTGGTCGGACGGAATGCCGGTAACCGCCGACGATTATGTTTTCTCGCTGCGCCGCATCGGCGATCCCAAGACCGCGTCGCAATATGTTTCCATTCTCTACTTCATCAAGAATATGCAGGAAGCGGCGGAGGGCAAGGTCAAGCCCGAGGAAATCGGGGCGCGGGCGATCGATCCGCGCACGCTGGAAATCCAGGTGCTTTACCAGATGCCCTATATCGACCAGCTTCTGATGCACGCCACCATGTATGCGGTGCCCCGACATGTGGTGGAAAAATATGGCGATGCCTGGACCAATCCAGGCAATTACGTTTCCAACGGCCCCTTTGTCCTGAAGGAATGGGTGCCGAATGGCCATGTCCGGGTGGTCAAGAATCCGCGTTTCTATGCCGCGGACACGGTGCATTTCGATGAAATCTATTACTTCCCCACAGAGGATTCCGCCTCAGCGCTGAAGCGGTTCCGGGCGGGCGAACTGGATCTGGCCAATCGCTGCCCGTCTTACGGCGAAGTGCCGGTGCTGCGCAAAGTCATTCCGCGCGAATTGCGCATCACGCCCATCGTTTCGAATTACTGGCTGCCGGTCAATCATCTGCGCAAGCCGTTCGATGACGTCAGGGTGCGCCAGGCGCTGGCAATGGCAATCGACCGCGAGACCCTGGTGAACAAGGTGCTTCGCATCGGCCAGACTCCGGCCTACACTTACGTGCCGACCGGCATGCCGGACTATCCCTATACCGCCTATGCCCGCTTCCGCGACATGCCCATGCCGGCGCGCGTCGAAAAAGCCAAGGCGCTGCTGGCCGAGGCCGGCTATGGGCCCGGCAATCCCCTCAGTTTCGACCTGACCATGTACAATTCGGTCGAGTGGCGTCTGATTGCGATCACCCTGCAGGCCATGTGGCATGAGGCCGGGATCGCTATGAAGCCGGCGGCGGTGGATTCCCAGATCCTGTACGACATGCTGCGCAAAAAGGATTTCGATGTCGCCACGGCGGGCTGGATCGCCGATTACCGCGACCCCAGGAATTACCTGTCGCTGTTCATGACCTCCAGCACCGACCTGAACTATGGCAGCTATTCCAATCCGCGATACGACCAGCTGGTCGCCAATTCGGATTTCATCCACGATGCGGTGGAGCGGCAGAAGACCATGGCCGAAGCTGAGCAGATTCTGCTGGACGATGCCGGTGTCATAACATTGATCAACGACACGACGCGCGACCTGGTTTCGCCCCAGGTCCAGAACTGGATTTCCAACCCGACGAATTTCAACCGGAGCCGCTGGCTGTCAATCGATCGCAACGACGTGAGTGTTTGAATGACGCTTCGGGCGGTGATCGGCTTGGCTCTGCTGGTGCTGGCTGGAACAGCCCAGGCGCAGACCGAACTTCGGCGCGGCAATGGGGCGGAGCCGGATTCGCTCGATCCGCAATTTGTCGGCGGCACCGCCGAGGAAAATATCCTCAACGATTTGATGGTGGGGCTTGTCACATTGGACGCGGCGGCGCGGCCGATCCCCGGCGTGGCGGAAAGCTGGACGGTGTCGCCGGACGGCAAGAGATGGAGTTTTCACCTGCGCAAGGCCGCCTGGTCGGACGGCAAGCCCGTCAGCGCCGATGATTTCGTGTTCGCCTATCGCAGGCTGCTCGATCCCAAGACCGCGTCGCGCTATGCCTATAATCTGTGGGTGATCAAGAATGCCCGCGCCGTCAGCGGCGGCAAGCTGCCGCTGGGCGCGCTGGGGGTGGAAGCGCCCCGGCCTGACACGCTGATCCTGACGCTGGAACATCCCGCCCCCTATCTGCCGGAGCTTCTCACCCATCCCAGCGCCATGCCGCTGCCGCGTTCCGCGGTCGAGGCCAAAGACGCGGGCTGGGCGAGACCGGGCAATTATGTCAGCGACGGCCCCTATCAGCTGAAAGACTGGGTGCCGAACGATCACATCACGCTGATGAAAAATCCCCGCTTCTATGATGCGGCGAATGTGCGAATCGCCAGCGTGGTCTATTTTCCCACCAGCGACGCCGATGCGGCGCTGAGGCGTTTTCGCGCCGGCGAGCTGGACATGCAGACGCCGGTGCCGATGAGCCAGACCGCCTGGCTCAAGGCCAACATGCCGGGTGTATTGCGCATCACGCCGTCACTGGCGATCGATTATATCGCGATCAATCTTTCCGACGCGCCGCTGAAAGATGCGCGGGTGCGCCGCGCGATCAACCTGGCCTATGACCGCGAGGCGGTCACCCAGAAGGTGCTGAAACAGGGCGAGCCGCCGGCCTATTCCTATGTGCCGCCTGGCACGGCAAACTATCCGGGGAGCGTCGGCGGGGCCCGTAGCGGCAGCGTGCGGACGAGCGACAAAAATCAAGGCGCCGTGATGGATTTTCGCGGGCTGCCCCCGCCCGCCCGGTTGGCCGAGGCGCAGACACTGATGCGGGATGCCGGCTATGGCCCGTTCCAACGCTTGCATTTGAATTACGAGACCACGATCAATTCCGACAATCGCAGGCTGGCGGCGATTTTCCAGGCGATGCTGAAGCCGATCTATATCGACCTTGGCATCCAGACGGTGGAATTGCAGATTCACCTGCGCGATCTGCGCCTGCATCAGTTCGAACTGGCTTCGGCAAACTGGTTCGCCGATTTCAACGATGCCTCGAATTTCCTGGACCTGCTCCGCTCGGACAGCGGCAACAATTACGCCGGCTACCGCAATCCGCACTTCGATGCCGCGATGGATGCGGCGGACAAGGAGCCGGATGCGGCGCGGCGTGGGCGGGCGCTTGCCGGGGCGGAGGCAATCGCGCTCAAGGATTACCCCTGGGTGCCGCTGCGGTTTCCCGCCCAGAGCGATGTGGTGGGCCCGAGGGTGATGGGCTGGACCGCCAATGCCCGGGATTTTCAGGGGACGCGCTGGTTGTGGTTGAAATAGTGGATTTGGCGGAGAAAATAAGGCACTTCTGCGCCGGCTGACCCCATAGCTCAGCAGGGTTCGAGGCGCGTCCAGCGCCGAGAACGGGCGTGCGCCCAAGCACGCCCAGGAAGAGAGGCGCGTCGTGGCGCGCCCCGAGAGTTTGAGGGGCGCCCAGCCCCGAGAACGCGCCGCCCATCAGCGGCAGCGTAATGGGCGCGCCCGGGAAGAGCGGCGGCTTGCCCGCCACAACTCTGCTAAGGTATTGGATGCCTTTGTATGACCCCATAGCTCAGCAGGATAGAGCGGCGGTTTCCTAAACCGTAGGCCGGAAGTTCGAGTCTTCCTGGGGTCACCACAGTATAGGCGGGGGTTATTATGGGGCCCAAGAAGGTAGGCAAACATCACGACAGTGGAAATCACGCTCAAGAGCAGGGCGATACGCCGAAGCCACCAAGATCATGGTTTTGGAATGAAGATGACCCTGTTGCCCGGCTTACGGGATATATTGCCTGCCTGACGCTTGTGTTGGCTATTGTCGGAGTTATTCAGGCGTGGGCCTTCATTCAAAGCGAGCGCGCCTTTGTTTTTGAAAGCCTGGAAAATATAACCCCATTCCCATTGATTCACGACCAGCCCTTGACGGTTTCCATAAGCGTGCAAAACGCCGGGCGAACCGAAGCTGAGATAACGGGGGCCAATTTCACCTATTTGGTTACTGATAAGGCATTGCCACCCAAACCGGCGTACGTCAATGGAGGCAGCAATGCCCTCCCTCATGAGATAGCAGCAGGAGCTACCTATAGAGGTAGTTTTCTTCCACAAGCTTTCGATGGAAAGGTGCGCGCATCGTTCCCGCAAGAGGCAATAAACAAAATCATTTCGGGAGAAATTCAAGTTTATATTTTTGGTTGGATCAAATACCGGGATACCTTCAGTATATTTGGATCGAAAGAAACTGCTTTCTGCGGGATGTTCATTCCCTCCAACGCCGCCGCCACTCAGTTCAATACCTGTGCTGAGGAGGCCTATTTGACCAGGCCCTAAAGACTCAATGCCAAAATGATTGATATTTGTGCCACCACCGCTGCCATGGCCCTGACTTAGGCGCTCCCGGTGGCAAGTGCGCCATAAGTCCGCAGCCATTTCAAAAGCTTGCCGCGCCAGCAGGCCTTGGGAACTTTCAAGCATCAAAATTTTATCATTTCCAGGTCTGCAACCGTTCATCCCCCATTCACATGCGCAGCCTCACGGTCGGCAAGATCGAGAGGCTTTCCTTGACCATGGAGTCAAACATGAAGCGATTTGCAACGGCGCTGGGCGTGGCGGCGGCCCTCATGCTGCTGACGGGCTGTGTTTATCGCGACGGATACGGCTATCGCGGCGGATACGGCTATGGCGGCGGTTATGGTTATGGCCAATCCTATGGGCGCGGCTATGGTGGAAATTACCGGAACGACGATAATTACTCTCGCGGAGGCCAAGGCTATCGCAGAGACGGCGGCCGCGATGATGATGGGCGCTACGATTACCACCGTTGATTAAGTCAACGGACAGCGAATGACCCTGCCTGCTGGCCCGAAGGAGGCCGCAGCGCCATGGCCAGCGGCTTTCAGGCCCGAATCGCCGACGCCCTATTCCTAGTCGGGCTGGACCGTACCGCACTTATCGCAAACGATTTCTGGAAGCTCGGCCAGATTTGTCCGAATGCGTTCAGAGAATCCACCGGGAAGGCTCAGGAGCGCCGGCTGTGGCCCCAGGGGACCGGGCAGCGCGTCCCTTTCCCATATCGCCTGGCCTTTGTGGCCACATTTGGGGCACTCGATCTCGACCGTAAATTGCGCGCGCTTGTCCGGTACTTCGTCCGACATCACCAGGCTCCGCCCAAGATGAGAAGAACCATACGCAGACTGGAGAGACGCGCGCAATTGACACCCCGAGAAGCCGGGACAGGCTAGCCTGTCTCCCTGCGGGGAGGGTGATCGCCTGGTGCTCGTGATGCTGTAGCGATTGCACATTGGTCCAGCCTGCCGCAATTCCGCCGCGATGCATGAAACTTCGCCTTGCGCGGGTTCCATCGGGATAGCTTTCGCGACCAGGCCGTTTCGTCTCCACGGGCAAAACATCCGGCGCGGCTGATCGCGCCGCAACCAGGAGATATGAGATGAACAGCATCATGCGGAAAGCCTTGACGGCAGCACTGCTCAGCAGCGCGGTGGCGCTGGCAACACCTTCTTTCGCGCAACTCGGCGGCGCGGTGGGCGCAACAGCCGGCGGCGCAGGCAGCGCGGCGGGCGGCATCACCGGATCGGCTGGCGGCACGGCAGGCGGCATGGCCGGTGCGAACAGAAGCGGCGTGAACGGCGCGGCCACCACCGGAATCGAGGGCAGCGTCACCACGCCGCCGACCATCGCGGCCACCAACACCGTGAACAGCGCCAACGCTGATGCGCAAAACACCACCGCCAGCGCGATGAACCAGGCGGACGATCAGGCCACGAAGGTGCAACAGGATGCCGCCAAAACTCTGGAAGGCTCTGCGGCGGCGAATACCAAGGCCAATGCCAACATGAGCGCCTCAGCGGGCGGCCAGAGCGCCACGGTAAACAGCGATACCAGCACCAAGGGCATGACCAACATGGCGACCAACGCCACCCCCAGCATGACCCATAAGGTGGGCAAACTGAGCGGCGCCGCCGAAGCCAAGGAGAATGCCCTGGAGGCACAGACCACCAAGGATCTGAACAACCAGCAGGCGACGATAACTGCCAACGGCTCGGCGAACGGATCGGCCAGCGCCACAGCGCAGTAGGAAACCCGCCGGAAGGCCCGCAAGGGCCCGGACGGCGGACGGGACGGCCGGGTGCGAAAGCATCCGGCCGCTTTCTTTGCGCTACGCTGGCGCTAGCAAAGGGTCGCACGGCCCACGAAAGTTGCCTAGCGGCAGCGTAGGCAACGCTTCGCGCCGCGCGACGCTGTCGCTAGCGGCTTCTGGCCGATGCTCCGTTTTCCCGTCCGAGGATCGGTTTTCTTTTGGCTCACCCCGGCGTAAAAGCTGAACAGCCCGGGAGGACCAGACAACATGCCCATCTATCGCGCGCCGGTCGAGGATTTCCGCTTCCTCATCCATGAATTGCTGGAAGTGGAGAAGCATCGCGACCTGCCCCAGTATGAGGACCTGTCTCCCGACCTGATCGACGACATTCTGGTGAATGCCGGCAAGATCTGCGAGGCGGTGCTGCAGCCGCTCAACCAGTCCGGCGACGAGGAAGGCTGTCATTTCGAAAATGGCGTGGTGCGCACGCCCAAGGGATTCAAGGAGGGTTACAAAGCCTATTGCGATGGGGGCTGGGGCGGATTGGGCGCGCCGGCCGAATATGGCGGGGCGGGGATGCCCACCCTTCTGACCATGGCGCTGGGCGAAATGGGGATGGGCGCCAACCAGTCGCTGGCGATGTATCCCATGCTGACGGCCGGCGCCTATGGCGCCTTGATCGCCACCGGGGCGGATTGGATGAAAAAGGCGATCGTGCCGAAAATGGTCTCGGGCGAATGGGCGGGCACCATGTGCCTGACCGAGCCGGGCTGCGGCACCGATTTGCGGCTGATGAAGACCAGGGCGGTGGAGCAGCCGGACGGCACCTATCGGATGAGCGGGACCAAGATTTTCATTTCCGGCGGCGACCAGGATTTGACCGACAACATCATTCACATGGTGATCGCCAAGATCCCCGACGAGAAGGGGCAGATTCACGACGATCTTTCCACCGTCAATTTCTTCCTGGTGCCCAAGGTGCTGGTGAGCGAGGAAGGCAAGATGGGGGCGCGCAATGGCGTGAACACCGGCGGCATCGAGCACAAGATGGGGATCAAGGGCCAAGCGACCTGTGTGCTGAATTTCGATGGCGCGGTGGCCTGGCGGCTGGGCCCCAAGCCGGAACCTTTGAAGCCGGGCGAGAAACGGTCCTCGAGTGCCGGCATGGCGGGGATGTTCGGGATGATGAATGCGGCGCGGCTGGGGGTTGGCGTGCAGAGCATCGGGTTGGGCGATGTCGCCTACCAGAACGGCATGGCCTATGTGCATGAGCGGCGGGTGGGACGGGCATTGACGGGGGCCAAGGAGCCGGACAAGTCCGCCGATCTGGAAATCGTACATCCCGATGTCAAGCGCATGCTGCTGCATGCCCGGGCGTTCGTGGAAGGGGCGCGGGCGCTGGCCTGCTGGACGACATTGAACATGGCCATCGCCCATTCCAAGCGGCCGGAAGCGGAGGCGGCGGGGTATCTCGCCGACCTGATGACGCCGGTGATCAAGGCCTTCTGCACCGACATGGGGTTCGAGGCCACCAATCTGGCGATGCAATGTTATGGCGGCCATGGCTATATCCGCGACAATGGGGTGGAGCAGTTTGTCCGCGATGCCCGCATCAACCAGACCTATGAAGGCGCCAATGGGGTGCAGGCGATGGATCTGGTGGGGCGCAAGCTGGGGCGCAAGGGCGGGGCGGCGCCGCTGGCGCTGTTCACGGCATTGACGGCATGGATCGCGGAGAATGAAAAAGACGAGGCGATGGCGGTTTACGTAAAGGGCGTGAGGCGCGGGCTGGAAGCGTTGCAGGGCGCGACGATGTGGCTGGCGCAGCACGGCATGGCCAATCCCAATGACGCGGGCGCGGGCGCGGTGGACTACCTGCGGCTGATGGGGATTGTTTCGGTGGGCTGGATGTGGGCGCGGATGGCGAAGATTTCGCTGGGCAAGGATGATCCGCTACACAAGGACAAGCTGATGTGCGCGCGGTATTGGATGGAACGGCTGATTCCCGAATGCCCCATGCTGCTGGAGCGTATCCAGGCGGGGAGCGAGACGGTGATGGCGTTCAACTGATGGCAGAATTTGCCATGGACGGCGGATGCACCTGCGGCACCGTGCGCTATCGGCTACTGTCAAAGCCAATGTTCGTCAATTGCTGTCATTGCAGCTGGTGCCAGCGCGAAACCGGCAGCGCCTTTGTGATCAACGCTATCATCGAGGCCGATCGGGTAAACCTGACGCGGGGCGAAGTGGCGATGGTCGAAACGCCATCGGAAAGCGGCAAGGGCCAGAAGATAGCTCGTTGTCCCATCTGCCATGTCGCGCTATGGAGCCATTACAACGGCGCGGGACCCAGGATTTCCTTTGTGCGCACCGGCACGCTGGACGATCCCGCCTTTTGCCCGCCCGATGCTTTTATCTTCACCCGCAGCAAGCAGCCCTGGGTGGTGTTGCCGGACCATATTCCCGCTTTTCCAGTCTATTACGATCTGCGAAACCAGTGGCCCGCCGACAGCCTCGCCCGCCGCAAAGCGGTGCGGGACGAGACACCAGCGGGCGGCTCATGATTTTGCCAACTTCGCCAGTTGGCCCAGCAGCGCCTTGGCACCGGCCAGGCGATCATCCGGCGTCGGCCAGTCGCGGCTGACCACGATCTTCTGGTCGGGCCGCACCTTCATGGTGCCGGCATGCTGGCCGATGAATTTGACCAGCGCCATGGGATTGGCGAAGGCATTGTTGCGGAACGTGATGGTGCCGCCCTTGGGGCCGGCGTCGATCTTTTCCACCCCCGCCGCCAGGGCCAGCTGCTTGATGGTGACGATCTCGAAAAGGTGACGCACTTCGTCGGGCAGCGGCCCGAAGCGGTCAATCAGCTCGGCGGCGAAGGCGTCGATATCAGCGCGAGTCTCCAGCCCCGAGAGGCGGCGGTAGAGCGACATGCGGACATTGAGGTCGGCGACATACTCCTCGGGGATCAGGACGGAAGCGCCCAGATTGAGGGTGGGCGACCATTGATCGTCCGCCGCGCCGGCATCGCCACCTTCGCGCAACGCGGAGACCGCCTCTTCCAGCATTTCCTGGTAGAGCTCGATGCCGACTTCGCGGACATGGCCGGATTGCTCTTCGCCCAGGAGGTTGCCGGCGCCGCGAATATCCATGTCATGGCTGGCGATGGAAAAGCCTGCCCCGAGCTGGTCGAGGGATTGCAGCACTTCCAGCCGCCGCGTCGCGGTGTCGGTGAGCTTCTTGTCAGGCGCAGTGGTGAGATAGGCATAGGCGCGCGCCTTGGAGCGGCCGATGCGGCCCCTGATCTGGTAAAGCTGCGACAGGCCGAACATGTCGGCGCGCTGGACGATCATGGTGTTGGCGGTGGGGATGTCGAGGCCGGATTCCACGATGTTGGTGGAGATCAGCACGTCGACGCGGCGCTCATAGAAAGCGGTCATCACGTCTTCCAGGAGGTGGGACGCCATCTGGCCATGCGCCACCGCCGTTTTCACTTCCGGCACTGTCGCTTTCAGGAATTCCTCCGCCTCGCGCAGATCGGCGATGCGGGGGGCGACGAAGAAGCTCTGGCCGCCTCGATAATGCTCGCGCAGCAGGGCTTCGCGCACAACCAGGGGATCGAAAGGCGTGACGAAGGTGCGCACCGCCAGCCGGTCCACCGGCGGGGTGGCGATCAGGGACAGATCGCGCACGCCGGACAAGGCCAATTGCAAGGTGCGGGGAATGGGCGTGGCGGTCAGGGTCAAGACATGGACATCGGATTTGAGGCTTTTCAGCCTTTCCTTATGGGCGACGCCGAAATGCTGTTCCTCATCCACGATCACCAGGCCCAGCCGCTTGAACTGGATGGCTTCGGAGAGAAGGGCATGGGTGCCGATCACGATATCCACGCTGCCGTCGGTCAGCGCATCCTTGGTTTCGCGCGCCTCTTTCGCGTCCACGAAACGCGAGAGCTGCCGCACCTGGAGGGCAAAGCCCCGGAAGCGTTCGGCAAAGGCGCGATAATGCTGGCGCGCCAGCAGCGTGGTCGGCACCACCAGCGCCACCTGCTCGCCCGCCATGGCGGCGACGAAGGCGGCGCGCAACGCCACCTCGGTCTTGCCGAAACCGACATCGCCGCAGATCAGCCGGTCCATCGGGCGGCCTTTGGCCAGATCGGCGATGGTGTCGGCGATGGCTTTTTCCTGATCCTCGGTCTCCTGATAGGGAAAGCGGGCGCAGAATTCGTCATAGAGGCCGGCAGGCGGCTCGACCGCTGGCAGGGATTTGAGTTCGCGGGCAGCGGCGACGCGCATCAGCTCAGCGGCGATCTCGCGCACCCGCTCTTTCATTTCGGCCTTGCGCTTCTGCCAGCCTGCCCCACCCAGCCGGTCAAGCTGGGCGCCCTCGTCGGAGCCGTAGCGGGTCAACAGTTCGATATTCTCCACCGGCAGGAACAGCTTGCCGCCGTCATACTGAAGTTCGAGACAGTCATGCGGCGCGCCCAGCGCCTCGATGGGCTTGAGGCCGAGATAGCGGCCGACGCCATGCTCGATATGGATGACCAGATCGCCCGGCGCGAGGGTCGAAGCTTCGGAGAGGAAATTCTGCGACCTTCGCTGGCGGCTTTGCGCCCGCACCATGCGGTCGCCCAGCACGTCCTGCTCGCTCATCATGGCAAGCCCGGGCGCTTCGAAGCCATGCTCGATGCCAAGACAGGCCAGCCCGATGGCGGTCTCATGCAGTTTCAGCGCGTCAGGCCAGTTGGCGACCCGGCGGATGGCGGCAAGGCCATGATCGGAAAGAACCCCGCCCATGCGCTCGGCGGAGCCTTCGGTCCAGCTCGCCACCAGGACCCGCCTGCCCGCGCCCTGCAGTGCCTTCAGGTGATCGGCGGCGGCCTGGAAGACGTTGATATTGCCGGCGCTGCGTTCGGGGGCAAAGTCGCGGCCCAACCGCCCGCCCGCATCCGTGCTGGACATGGATTCGGGCGCCTGGAAGGGCGTCAACTGGCGAATGAGATTTTTCGCCAGCGCCGCTTTCCATTGTGCGTCGGTGAGGTAGAGCGACTCCGGCTTCAGCGGCTTGTAAGGCGGGGCGCTTATTTTATGGTCGCTCCGGCTTGCGCCGACGCTCCTCGTTTTCTTATCCGGCTGCTGACGACGGAATTGCTCGCGGGTTTCATAACATTCCGCGATGACCGCCAGACGCGCGGATTTGGCTTCCTCGAGCTGGTGACCCAGCATCACCAGACATCGCGGCAGATAGTCGAACAGGGTGTCGAGATTTTCATAGAACAGAGGCAGCCAATGCTCCATGCCCTGCGCCTTCCTGCCCGCACTGACGCTTTCATACAGGGGGTCGTCGCCGGCAGGCCCGAACAGGGCGACATAGCCGGCACGGAAGCGGCTGATGGCCGCGGGCGTAAGAGGCGCTTCGCTGGCGGGCAAAAGCGCGATGGACTGGACATTGTCGCTGGACAGCTGCGTCGCGGCATCGAATTTGCGGATCGCTTCCAGCGTCTCGCCAAAGAAGTCGAGCCGCAGCGGTTCGTCGACGCCGGGTGGCCAGAGATCCACGATGCCGCCGCGCAGGGCGAAATCGCCGGGATCGCGCACCGTGTCGGCGCGGCCATAGCCATTGGCGGCAAGGAAAGCGACCAGCGCATTGCGGTCCACCTCTTCGCCGGTCCTGGCCTGGACACTGGCCTTGGCAATGGCGGCGCGGGGCGGCACACGCTGCAGGACGGCGGCGACCGAGGTAACAATGACGCAGGCTTCCACGCCCTTGGCCAAAGCGGCCAGCGTGGCCAGACGGGCGCTTTCGATATCGGATTTGGGCGAGACCCGGTCGTAGGGCAGGCAATCCCAGGCGGGGAAAGCCAGCAGCCTCATCTTGGGGGCGAAGAAGGCCATTGCATGGAGCGCCGCTTCCGCCTCATTCTCATCGGCGGTGACGAACAGCACCGGCCCTTTTTCGCCAGATTTGGCCCGCCGCCGCGCCGCCTCGACCGCCAGCCAGGCGTCATAGCCGGCGGGGGCGCCGGAGACGGTCAATTTCGCGTCGTGTCTGGCGATATAATCTAGGCGTTCCAAGGCGCATCCTTGCGGCCGCAGAGCGCCTTCAGCCCGGTGAAAACGTCATTATCATGCTCGGCGGGCACGGGGGCAGCGCCGCGCAGCCAGGCATAGACCTGATGATCGGGGGCAGTGAGCAGTGCCTCGAACCGGTCGAGACCCGCTTCGTCCAGGCCTGCCAGATACCGCGCGGCCCAGGCGCCGAAGATCAGGTCAACCTCCTTGAAGCCGCGCCGCTGGGCCCGGAACAATAGCTTTTTGCGGCGGTTCTCCGAAGAGCCACCTTGTGCGCCGTCATCCATGGCGGGGATATAGCTTTGGAACCCGGCCAGAACAACGGCACTGTTTGAAAATGGCGATGGGCCATAGTCTTTGCCGCCATGCGGCCTTCGATTCTGTTCCCGCTTTTCGCCGAGATCCGCACCCTGTCCGGGGTGGGGCCGAAGCTGGAAAAACTGATCGCCAGGGTGGCGGGGCCGCGGCTGGTGGACCTGATCTTCGACCTCCCGGTGGGGGTGATTGACCGCTCCTATCGGCCCAGGCTGATCGCCGCCGAGCCGGGCCGCATCGCCACCATTGCCGTGGGCGTGCTGGATCATTTTCCGCCCCGGGTGAAAAGCCAACCCTATAAAGTGCGGGTGTCGGACGACAGCGCGGTGATGGACCTGGTGTTCTTCCGCGCCGACGCCAAATATCTGATGGAAATATTGCCGCCGGGATCGCGGCGGATTGTTTCCGGGCGCATCGAAAGCTTCAAGGACAAGCTGCAGATGCCGCATCCCGATTATGTGGTTGCGGACGCGGCGGCGCTTCCCCAGCACGAGCCGGTCTATGCCCTGACCGAAGGGCTGCCCGCCAAGTCGCTGGCCAAGGCGGTGAAGGGCGCGCTGGAGCGTGTGCCCGCGATGCCGGAATGGCAGGATGCGGCCTTCCTCAAGCGCGAGGGTTTCGCCCCGTTCCGGGACGCGCTGGCGGCGGCGCATGCGCCGGTGCACGAACCCGACCTGTCGCCCGAGACGCCGGCGCGGCGGCGGCTGGCCTATGACGAGTTGCTGGCGAACCAACTGGCGCTGATGCTGATAAGGGCGCAGCTACGCGGCCCCGCCGGACGGCGCATCGCAGGCGACGGAAAACTGCGGGCCAGTGCTATCGCCGCCCTGCCCTTTGCCATCACCGACGGACAATTGACGGCCCTTGGCGAAATCGAAAAGGACATGGCGGGGGACACGCGCATGCTGCGGTTGCTGCAGGGCGATGTCGGATCGGGAAAAACGATCGTGGCGCTGCTCTCGCTGCTGAATGCGGTGGAAGCGGGCTTTCAGGGCGCGCTGATGGCGCCGACAGAAATTCTGGTGCGCCAGCACTGCGCGGCGCTGGAGCCCTATGCCGCGGCGGCGGGCGTGCGGCTGGCGGCGCTGACCGGGCGCGAGAAAGGCGCGGCGCGCGAGGCGGTGCTGCGCGCGCTGGCGGAAGGCGAGATCGATATCCTGGTGGGCACCCATGCCTTGTTCTCGGAAGACGTCGCATTCCGCGATCTGGGCCTGGCGGTGATTGACGAACAGCATCGCTTCGGTGTGCACCAGCGCATGAGCCTGCAGGGCAAGGGCCAGAAACTGGCGGATGTGCTGGTGATGACGGCGACGCCGATTCCGCGCACCCTGGCGCTCACCGCCTTTGGCGACATGGATGTCTCGCGCATTATCGGCCGTCCACCGGGCCGCAAGCCGGTGGAAACGCGGGTGATGAGCGCGGCGCGGCTGGACGATCTGGTCACGCATCTGAAAACGGCGCTGGAAAGCAGCCAGCGCGCCTATTGGGTTTGTCCGCTGGTCGAAGAATCCGAGAAGATCGATCTGGCCGCCGCCGAGGAGCGCGCGGTGATGTTGAGGAATGTGTTGGGAGGAAAAGTCGGGCTGGTGCATGGCAAGATGAAAGCCGCGGAGCGCGATGCCGCGATGGCCGCCTTCAAATCCGGCGAAACGAAAATTCTGGTCGCCACCACCGTGATCGAAGTGGGCATGGATGTGCCCGAGGCCACCATCATGGTGGTGGAACATGCCGAGCGTTTCGGCCTGGCCCAGCTGCATCAATTGCGGGGACGGGTGGGGCGTGGGCCGGGAAAATCGTCTTGCCTTCTGATTTACCACGGTCCTCTGGGTGAAGGTGCCAAGGCGCGGCTCAAGATCATGCGTGAGACCGACGACGGCTTCGTGATCGCGGAAATGGACCTGAAGCTGCGCGGTCCCGGCGACCTTCTGGGCCGGCGCCAGAGCGGGATGGAGGATTTCCGCCTGGCCGACCTGGCCGCCCATGGCGATCTTCTGGCCGTGGCGCATGACGATGCCAGGCTGGTGCTGAGCCGCGATCCCGACCTGAAAACTCCGCGCGGCGATGCCCTGCGCGTGCTGCTCTATCTGTTCGGGCGCGACGAAGCGGTGCGTTATCTCAGGACCGGCTGAGACTGTTTTGCCACGGCATCGGCTAGATCCGCGGCAATTTTGGCCGCGCCCCCGCCGGTTATGAGTTTGGGGCCGGTCAGATGCATGTCGCGCCGCCGCGCGTCATCTTCCATCAGGCTCGAAACGGCGGCAGCGATGGCATACGCGGATGCAGCTTCCGGCAGCGCAAGACCCAGGCCGGCGGAAACGAAGGCCGACGCCGAGCGCAGATGGTCCTGGGATATCGGCAGATAAATCGCCGGCACGCCCAGGGCGGCGACTTCATAGGCGGTGACGCCAAAGGCGATCAAGGCCAGATCGGCGTTGGCGAAAAGTCCCACCAGGTCGGAGACGTTGGTCAGGGCGTGGAAGTTCGGTCCAGCTTTTTCAATCCGGCCAATCAGGGTTTTGGGATCGGCAAAGGCTGGACCGATCACAAAATCGGCCTGAAAGGACGGCTTGATTAGGTCAAGCGCTTCCAGCGCCGTGGCGGTGAGGTTCAGCGGGTCGGCGCCGCCCATGCTGATGGCGATGCGAAATTGGCCCGGCGCGCGCTTGTCCGGGGCAGCCAGGCGCGCTGGATCGAAGCCCAAGATGCACCATTCCCAGCCGATGCGAGGCTTGCAGGCGGAGCCGGCCCAGGCCAGTTCGCCCGCCTGAGGTATCGGCGGATAATAGGCATGACTTGCCGCCAGCCGCCGGTCGCTGATGTCGTCGATGACGGCGATAACGGGAATATTTCTGGCAAGGGTCGCGACATCGCCACGCGTCAGCCAGTCTTTTACATCGACAATGCCTAAGGAAAATTTTCGCGTTCCCGCCAGCGCCTGAAGGTCCTGGTCTCGCTCCAGCCGGACCGTCTCGAAGGACGCGGCGCGGATCAAATCGGCAATATCTTCATCGCCATGGATGCCGACCACAACACCGAAGCCCTGGCTGTCACGCAAGGCGCGCGCCAGCGACAGGGTACGGCGGACATGGCCCAGCCCCGCCTTGCTGCCGCCCTGGCAGCAGATCAGGGCATGACGTTCGACCTGGCTAATGGACTTCTGCCGGACATGCGCATTGATCTGCCGCCAGGAGGGTTCGTCCCCGAGCAGCTTGAGGGCATCCGCCAGTTTCAATTCTCCCGGCGCGGCCCCGAGCCGATCATAGACAGCGCGGATCAACGTCAGGTCATCCACGGTGTCGATGCTGAAGCGCTCATGTGCGACCGCCAGAGGCGCATAGGCTGGCACGGTGACCACTTTCACCCCACCGGGGCGCAGCTTGAAGTAACTGGTGACATGCTCGCGGGCGACAGGATCGTCCGCCGCGTGGCGGAGCAGCCAGTCCAGGGCGCGGCGGGAAAACACATCTACGCCCTCATGGGCGCAAAGCGCACCAGGTTCGATGACGGCAAAATCGCCATCATTCCCAATCATCGCGGTCACCAGATAGTCGACAAAGCCGGGGTCAACCAGGGGCGTGTCGCCGGTGACGCGCAGCAGGGTCCTGGCGCCGCTCCGCTCCGCCGCCAGCCGGTAGCGGTCCAGCACATTGTCCAGCGATCCGCGCACGCACAGAATATTCTGGTCCCTGCAGAATGCCTCTATCGCGTCGTCGCTCGGGTCTGTGGACGTGGCGATAACAATGCCATCGACATGCCGGCAATAGCCCAGGCGATGAACGATGTGCCAAAGCAGCGGCTGCCCGGCGATCGGCATCAACACCTTGCCGGGCAGACGTGACGAGCCCATGCGTGCTTGGATGACGGCGATGGTCGGTGAAATATCCGGCATTGGCGGCAATTCCGGTCCAGGCGGGCCGGAATGGCGCCGCCGGCTCTTTCTATAGCTCGTCCCGCCCGCCACAAAGGCGGAATGTCCAAGGTCCCGGCAAGCCTTATTGTTATTGATAGATCAATGGCTTATGACACAGCCCCGCGGGGGTGGCATAGTTGGCCTCCAACCGGAATGCCTTTAAAGATAAATTTGTACGAAGAAAGTAATTTTCCCAAATGGGCAAAGAGCGCGACAAATTTTTCAAAAGCCTGCCGGAACATCTTCGCTATGAGCCGGTGGCCGCGGTTCGTATCGCCGACCGGCTGGTGGGGCGCGGCCATCCCGTGTTTATCATTGCCGAAGTCGGCGCCAACCATCACAGCAAGCTGGAGCATGCCCTGCTTTCCATAGAGAAAGCCGCCGAGGCAGGCGCGGACGCCGTGAAGTTTCAGCACCTGACCCATAACAAGATCGCCGCCGACACCATCGTCTACGACCAGTGGCACGGCAAGGAGATCGGCGCCTTTTCGGACTTCTACCGTTCCGCCGAACTGCCGCCGGAATGGACCGAGAAATTGATGGCCCATGCCCGCAAGCACGGCATTCTGTTTTTCTCGACGCCGTTCGACCTGGAGGCGGTGGCTTTGCTCGACAAAGCCGGAGTGCCGGCCTTCAAGGTGGCGTCTTATGAGTTGACCGACGACATCCTGCTACGCGCCATCGCCCGCACCGGCAAGCCGGTCATTGTTTCCACGGGCATGGCCTATCTGGAAGAAGTGGCGCATGCGGTGCGAACCATCCAGGAAGAGGGAAATGCCGATATCCTGGTGCTTCATTGCACCTCGATCTACCCCCCAAAACGCGCTGAGGACCTGAATCTGCGCGCCATCAAGACATTGGCGCACGCCTTCAAGCTTCCCATCGGCTATTCTGATCATTCGCCGCCGCCTTTCGCGGCGGCATCCGTGGCGGCGGTGGCGCTCGGCGCCTGCGCGATTGAAAAACATTTCACCCTGAACCGTGATGGCGGCAGCAATGACGATCCGAACTCTCTCTCCCCGGACGATCTTTCGCGCTTTGTCGCGGAGATTCGCTATGCCGAGGGGGCCTTGCGCGACAGCGGAATCAAGCAGCCGGTGGTGACGCAAGACCATGCCGGCGATGAAATCAACGACCGCTGGGCGCGGCGTTCGCTCTATGCGGCGCGCGATCTCAGGGCGGGCGAAATTCTGACCGCGGAGATGGTGATAACCTTGCGCCCCTGGGGCGGCATTGAGCCCAAACATGCCGGGCTGGTGATGGGCAGGAAACTCGCGCATGACGTCAAGGCGCGGGCGCCGCTTGAATTCGGCGATTTCTTTGCCCGCTGACGGAATCCGGTATGAAAAAATCCTCGCCTGAGAACAGTTGACTATGTCGTCCAGATTCGATCGTCCCCAGGCGGCATGGCTCTTCGCGGGCGGCAGCATGCAGCGCGCCGCCGCGGATGCCGTCAGGGCGCGAGGACTGAAGCTGATCCTCACCGATGGCAATCCCCATTGCCTTCTGGCGCCGCGCGCGGATGTCTTTCTTCATCTCGATACTTTCGCCATCGCGCAAAACAAGGCGCGCGCCGTGGAACTGGTGAAGGACTACGATATCCGCGCCGTTTTCACGGCGGCGGCGGATTGCCATGAGACGGTGGCCGAGGTGGCACGGGCGCTCAATTTGCCGGGCATTGATCCCATCATCGCGCATGCCTGCCGGTTCAAATACGAGACACGGAAAATCCTGACCGCGGCGGGCATTCCCCAACCGCGCTACACCATCGTGAGCAGTCTTGCAGAAGCGGAAAAAGCGCTCGCCGCCATCGGCCTGCCCGCCGCACTGAAGGCGACGGACAATTCGGCAAGCAAGGGCTTTACCCGGCTCGACCAGACCTCGGACCTCAACGAGCGGTCTTTTGCCCACGCCCTGGCGAACGGTACGACGGGCCTTGCCATCATTGAGGAGCTTCTGATTCCGCTGCCGGGCGAAATCGCCGAACAGTCGGTAGAGACGGTGTGGCACGACGGCAAGATGCGCTGGCTAAACTGGGTAGACCGGCTTTTCCGCAAGGATTTTTCGCTGCTGCAGATTCCCTGGACGGCCCAAAGCGATCCTTACAGCGCCATGTCCTGGGCCATCGAGCTGGCGCATTTCAATCCCGCCGATCACAAGGCGGAATTGCGGGCCGAGGTGGAAAATCTTGTCCGCCGCGCCGGGGACGCGATGGGGATGGGCAGCCAGCACGGCGGCCACATCCTGAAGGCCGACATCATGTTGACGACGCGCGGCCCGATGATTCTGGAACTGACGCCGCGCCTTTCCGGCGGCTGGGACAGCTCGTTTTCCTCGCCCCAGCGGGGGGCGGATTTTGTCGGCGGCGTGCTAGCGCTGGCCATGGGCGAGACGCTCGATGACGCCCTCTGGCGGCGCTATTTCCGGTACCGGCATCCCGAGCGTGTCGCGGCGGTTCTTGCCCGGGTCGAACCGGGCGCCCGGGACTGTATCGGCCGGGATTTCGCGCCCGGCATCGGGACCGACCGCGCCAGCGCGTTGCGGCAGGCTTATGAAAGTCTGCGGGCTGGAAAGTTCCTGAATTAAGTGCAAGAAACATTGACGTCAAAAAATCAATGGGAAAAAAATTGATGGCCTATTCCTGGTGCAACGATAAAAGACTCGAGACGCTTTCCGCGGAAGGCGAAAATGGGGTTCTGAAATTTCGCGCGCCCGGCGAAGAGTGCGTGGTCCATCTTCAGGATGGCGACATCACCAGGGTCGTCTTCACCGCCAAGGACAAGCCGGCAGTGGAAATAGCGGCGAAGGCCGCCAAGGCGATTGTGGTCGGCGAAGGCAACGCCACTCGCGACGTTCTTCATTTCCTGGCCCCGGGCGGCCCGGCGCCCACCATGCGGGTCGGCATTACCCATCACCGCGGCGCGGGCACATGGTCCAGCCTGCCCCATGATTTTGAGCTGAACACGGAACCCGGTTTCGAGGAAGTATTTTTCTATTATCTCAAGGGAAAGCCGATGCGCGCCCTGCAACTTGGCCGGGGCGTATGGTTCGACAATTCCGCGGTGGACGATGTCTGGCCCATTGGACATGAAACCTTCGGCACCGTGCCGATGGGTTATCATCCCGTCGTCGGCGAGCCCGGCGTCAACGTCTCCTATGTCTGGGTCTATCTGGCCAAGCATGCCCGCTGGGAAAAAGTGAAATAGGCCATGAGCCAGCAGGAGCGAAAGACGGCTGTCATTGTCGGCGCCAATGGAAATCTGGGCAGGGCGACCTGCGACGCGCTGGAGGCCGTGGGCTACGATATCGATCCGGTGTGGCGCAGCGCCGAACGGCCGGATGCGACGCTGGCAGCCTCGTATGAAAAGCTTCCGAAAAAAATCCACTTCGCCGCCTATCTGGCGGGCGTCAACGTGGTCGAGGACACGCAGAATCTGAGCGAGGCGGACTGGGGCCGCGTCCTGGCGACCAACCTGACCGGCGCGTTCCTGTTCGCCAAGGCGGCGTTCCCGGCTTTGGCGGCGGCCGGTCATTCGAGCTTTGTCTGTATCTCCTCCATCAACACCCTGCATCCCTATCCGCGGCGCGCCGCCTATGCCGCGTCGAAAGCTGGCCTGGAAGGCCTGATCCGCGAGCTGGCGGTGGAATGGGGCGCCCATGGCATCGCCACGCATTGCATTCGCCTGGGGCACCTCAAGGAATTCATGCGCACGACCAAGCCCAATCCCGCGTTTCTGGACGCCGTGAAGGCCCATACCCCATCCGGGGAGCTGATTCCCGCCGAGGCGGTGGCGAGCTACATGGCCTGGCTTGCCACCGGAGGCGCACGCTATATTTCCGGCAGCGTGATCGATTTCGATCCCGCTTACACGCTCAATCGCATACCTGTCTGAGCGATGACCGAAGCGCGCGCGAACCAGCAGCATGGCGGACCGGTGCTGGTCTCGGTTGACGGCTATGACGTCATCGAATGCCGCACTTGCGGCTTTCGCCATATCGATCCGCTTCTCAGCGACGAAGAACTCAAGCAATTTTATGACAAGGAGTTCTATGAAAGCGAGCGCCCGGACTATTTTAAGAATGCCGAAGAGGACAAGGAGTGGTGGATGCTACGCTACCACCACCTTTACGACCTGCTCGATGCCCATGCGCCGGGACGGCGGCTGCTGGATATCGGTTCGGGACCCGGTTATTTCATCGAGGCTGGCCGCGACCATGGCTGGGAGGTGCTGGGCTTTGAGCCTTCGCGCATGGCGGCGGAGTATACGCGCAAGCGTGGCCTGAAAGTCGTCAACGAACTCTTCACCCTTGCCAGCGCCAAACAGCATGGCACATTCGACGTGGTCTCGCTGAACCTGGTGCTGGAACATCTGCGCGATCCGATCGGGTTGATCGAGGAGGCCAAGACGGTTCTTAATCCCGGCGGCATCCTGTTCATCACCTCACCCAACGATTTCAGTCCCTATCAGGAGCTTTTGTGGAAGCATGCCGGCTTCGATCCCTGGTGGGTGGTGCCCAAGCACCATCTGAATTATTTCAGCACCGCTTCGATACAGACACTGCTCCGGCGCATGGGGTTCGACGTCCTGCATGTCGAGGCCGGCTACCCGATCGAGCAATTCCTTCTCAGCGGCAGGAATTATGTCGGCAACAGCGTCCTTGGCCGCGAATGCCACAAGGAACGCAAGGCGTTCGAATCCCAACTGCTGATGCATGACAAGCAGACGGCCAAGGCGCTTTATCGCGCCTGGGCGGAGGCCGGCATTGGCCGCGAATTCGTCATCCTGGCCCGGGGGCCCTGAGCGGCCTTGCGTCCATGGGCGAAAGACCACGGTAAAGCGGTGTTTCGGCGGGCTTTTGTACCTTTTTGTTCACCAACGATTAAGGATATAAGGCTCTGATAAGGGCCGATTTTCATGCAGAGATTTGCTGATGGCCCAGGCCGTTCCCCTGCCGACCATGGACCTGCGCGCCGGCGTGGACGCCAGAATGGAGGCCCTCGAAAAGCTCGAGGTCCTGGTCGAAAACGTGGTGCGCGAAAAGGCCCGCCACCGTTCCAATGTCACGCTCAAACGCAGCATCCGCTCCTGGCGCAAGGGTGACATCGTCAAGGCCGGGCAATGGGCCCTGAAAGCCACCGAAATCGATGGCGAAAACTCCAAGGCGTTTCACGTTCTGGCCATGGCGCTGGAACGCATGGGCCATCTGCACAAGGCCCTGGTGACTTATGAACGCGCCTTCCAGCTCGACCCGGAAGACCCCGAACTGCTGATCAATCTTGGCCTGACCGCCTGGAATCTCAAACTGACCGACGGCGCGGCCAATATGTTCAAGCTTTACATCGCCGCCTGTCCCGATTCGCCCCTCGGCTACAACAATCTGGGCAGCGTCCAGAGCGACATGGGCGAGCCCGATGTGGCGATCGAGACCCTGCGCGCCGCGCTGTACCGCATGCCCGACCAGGCCATTCTTTGGAATTCGCTGGCCACGGTGCTGGCCGAAGAAGGCCGCGCCGATGAAAGCCTGGTGTTCTACGAAGAAGCCGCGCGGCTGGAGCCCAATTTTGCCCGCGCCTATCACAATCTGGGCTATGCCTACCAGCACCTCAGCCGCCTGGAAGATGCCCTGGTCAGTTACAACAGGGCGTTGGAACTGGTGGTGGACCCGGCCGAAAAAATCGAAACCCGCCATTCGCGCAGCATCTGCCTGATCGGCTCCGGCCGGCTCGAGGAAGGCTTTCGCGAGTATGAAATCCGCAACCATGAACGTTTTCGCGCCTATTTCCATCACATCATCGACGCGCCCCAGTGGCGGGGCGAGGATTTGACCGGCAAGAAACTGCTGCTGGTGGGTGAACAGGGCCTGGGCGATGAAATCATGTTCGCCAATGTCCTGCCCGATGCGCAAAAAGCGGTGGGAGAAACCGGCAAGCTGCAGATCTGCGTGGACCAGCGCATGGTGAAATTATTCCAGCGCTCCTTTCCGGAGGCGGAAGTCGGCACCTATGACGACCGCACCTTGATCGACAATGACGGCAACAAGGCGCTGCGGCTGGTGCCCTTTGCCTCCAAGGAAAACAAGCCGGATTTATGGGCGCCGATGGGTTCGGCCCTGCAATATTATCGCAAGGCGCTGGCGGATTTTCCGCACAAGCCAATTCTGGTGCCGGACGCGGATCGCGCGGCGAAATTCAAGGAAAGTCTGGCGCGCCTGCCCGGCAGGAAAGTCGGGCTTTGCTGGCGCTCGATGATGATGGGCGCCAAGCGCGGAAAATATTTCATGCCTATCGAGAGCTGGGGCGCCATCCTGAAAACGCCGGGCGTCAGTTTCGTCAATTTGCAATATGGCGACAGCGCCGCCGAAATCGCCCGCGCCCAGGAGAAGTTCGGCGTCACCATTCACCAGATGGATGGGCTGGACCTCAAGCAGGACATAGACGGCGCCGCGGCCTTGAGCGCAGCGCTCGATCTGGTTCTGTCGGCTCCGACCGCGGCGGCGCATATCGCGGCCAGCGTCGGCACGGAAGTCTGGTTTCTCAGCGCTGGCCAAGGCTGGCCACAGCTGGGAACCGACGAATATCCCTGGCATGCCAATACCAAAGTCTTCAGCCCGGAAAAATGCGGCGACTGGAACGCGGTGATGCCGCGCTTTGCCGGCGCGTTCGCCGCCTTCGCATCGAAATAGCGGATCGCTTGCGGCCCCTCCCGTAACGATTGGCGCAAGAGGAGACGCTTCCGATGAGGAAACTAGGCCTGGGTACGGTTCAGTTCGGCCAGGCCTATGGCATTTCCAATGTCCATGGCCAGGTTTCCACGGATGCGGTGCGCGCCCTGCTGAAGCGGGCGGCCGAGGCCGGCATCGCGGTGCTGGACACCGCCGCCAACTATGGTGAAGCCGAACAGATATTGAGCCAGTCGGGTACCCGAAATTTCCGCATCGTCACCAAGACCATCGGCGTGAAGCATGGCGTGGAGGCGGTGGTGGCGCGAGCGCGGCAATCGGCGCGAGACCTGAAGGCCGACACGCTGCTGGTTCATGCCGCAGGCGACCTGACTGACGACAAATTGTGGCCGGCATTGCAGCGCCTGAAAGCGGAGGGCGAATTCCGCAATATCGGGATTTCGGTCTATGTCGGCGATGATCCGGCCGGCCTGGCGGCGCGTTATCGCCCCGACGTCATGCAGCTGCCCTTCAGCATCCTGGACCAGCGGCTGCTCCAGGATGGTACCCTGGCGCGGCTGAACGAGCTGGGGGTCGAACTGCATGCCCGCTCGGTATTCCTGCAGGGCCTGTTGTTCATGGACGCACTGCCGCCCCGGCTGGCCCATGCCGCGCCGCGACTGGCGGCGGTAAAATTGGCCATCCGGTCGGCCGGTTCGACGCCCCTGGCGGCGGCGCTGGGGTTTGTGCTGTCGCGGCCGGAAATCGGCGTGGCGCTGGTGGGCGTGACGGCGCTGGCTGAACTCGAGGAGATTCTGGCGGCGGCGGCGATGGAATTGCCCCGGCTGGACTGGAGCGCGCTGGCGCTGGACGATGAAAAGCTGCTAACGCCATCGCGCTGGTGACCAGCCCGAAGGACTTGAATGATTGCCTGCGAACGAAAGTTGTGCCTGCCTTGACCAAGACTCTGAACCTGTTTGCCGTGTTTCACCTCAATCTGGCGTTTTCGTCGATCGAAGAAGAACAGCGCGCCGAGGTGGTGCGCGATTGTTACGCGCCGTTGCTGGATCTGGTGGAGCGCCACGGCCCCATCGGCATCGAAGTCACCGCTTATACCTTGCTGGCGATCCGGGCCTGCGATCCCGCCTGGCTGGAACGGCTGAGCCGCCTGATCGGGAACGGCAAAGCCGAACTGATCGGCTCCGGCTATGCCCAGATCATCGGGCCGCTGGTACCCGCCGATGTGGTGGCGGCCAATCTCAGGCTGGGCAACATGGCCTATCGCGAGATCTTGGGTGTCACCCCCAGGATCGCGCTTGTCAATGAACAGGCCTATTCCGCCGGACTTGTGGGTCATTATCTCGACGCGGGCTATGAGGCCCTGCTGGTGGATTGGGACAATGTCGCCAATTTCCATCCAACCTGGAAGCCGGAATACCGCTATGCACCGCAGCGCGCCCTGGGTAGCGACGGCCGCGCCATTCCCATCCTGTGGACCAGCACCGTCGCCTTCCAGAAACTGCAACGGCTGGCCCACGAAGATATCAGCCTCGGGGATTATCTCGGTTTCGTCGCCGCCCAGAAGGGCGCGCGCGCGCGGATATTCTGCCTCTATGCCAGCGACGCGGAAATTTTCGGATTCCGTCCCGGCCGCTACCGTACCGAGGAGGCCAATCAGGGCCCGGCGGAATGGCGCCGCATTGGCGATGCCTTTGCCGCCGTGGCGGCGATGGAGGGCGCTCGGATGATTGCGCCATCAGGCGCCCTGCCGGTCCCGGCGGACCATGCGGGAGAAATAGTGCGGCTGGAATCCGCCGCTTATCCTGTGCCGGTCAAAAAACAGCGCAAATATAATCTCACCCGTTGGGCGGTGACGGGGCGTGACGACATCGCCATCAATGCCGCCTGCCAGCGCATCTATGGCGCCCTGAAAAGACAGCATGCGCCGGATTCGGACTGGCGGGAATTGTGCCGGCTCTGGGCCAGCGATTTTCGCACCCATATCACCGAAGCGCGCTGGCAGAATTACCGCCGCGACCTCTTGGCGATGGAGGCACGCCTGGGCACCGGCTCGCACAAGCCGCTGCCCGTTCCGCACGGCGAACCGGTGGCAGACCGGTTCATCGACGTCACCACGCCCTTCATCCAGGCCCGGCTTGACCGTCGCCGCGGTCTTGCCATCCAGCGCGCCGGGTTCGCGCCCGACTTCGTGCCCCTGATCGGTGGAATCGCCCATGGCTTTTTCGACGATATTGCCCTGCAGGCGGACTGGTACACTGGCGACTGCGTGTTCGAGGCCCCGGGCGAGCCCAAGGTGACAGACCTGGATTGGGCAAAGACCAGAATCGCGCAGACGCCGGATGGCGGCGTCGTCCTCGATGGCGAGATCCAGACGCCGCTGGGGCCGATACGCAAGACCATGACGTTTCATGGCGGCGCCCCCCGGATTGACTTCGCCATCGAATTTCAATGGGAAAACTGGGGCCGCGGTTCATTGCGGCTGGGGCATATCACCCTGCTGCCCGGCGTTTTCGATCCCGGCAGCCTCTCTTTTGCCACCACCAATGGCGGCTTCACGGCGGAACATTTTTCCCTGGCCGGACAGACTGTCGAGCACGGCGCGCCGGTGTCTTTTCTGGTGTCGGCCAGCTGCGCCCTGGGGCTAAGCGAAGGCTGGTTGGAGTTGGGCGACAAGGTCCGGGGCTTGCGAATCGAAGTGGACCGCGAACAGGCGCCTTTGATCGGGTTCTTGATCCACCGCATGGCCGGCGAGCAATTGTTCTGCCAGCTGGTGCTGTCGGCGCTGGAGCTGGATGACACGCGCAAGCCCGCGCCTTATCGCGATGGCCCGCGGCGCGTCGGTTTTTCGATTGTTGGAAAAAAAGGAGATTTGGCGTAACAGGGATGGCCCGCACGGGTGGCCGCCACGCCAATATCTCCATAAAGGAGAAGGAAATGTTCGCGAATGCCTCTATCCTGGTTACAGGGGGCACCGGTTCGTTCGGCAAGGCCTTTGTCGATACGCTGCTCAAACGTCATCCCGAGATCAAGCGCCTCGTCATTTTCTCGCGCGATGAACTCAAGCAGTTCGAAATGTCGCAAGTCTGGTCTGAACGCAATCACAGGGGAATGCGCTACTTCCTGGGTGATGTGCGCGACGGGGCACGGGTGGCGCGCGCCCTGGAGGGTATCGATTATGTCGTGCATGCCGCGGCGCTGAAACAGGTTGTGGCGGCGGAATACAATCCCTTTGAATTCATCCAGACCAACATCATGGGCGCCAACAACGTCATCAATGCCTGCCTGGAAAAGGGCGTGAAACGCGTGGTGGCGCTGTCCACCGACAAGGCGGCGGCACCGATCAACCTGTATGGCGCGACCAAGCTATGCTCAGACAAGCTGTTTGTCTCCGCCAACAATATCCGCGGCGCCCGCGACCTGCGATTCAGCGTGGTGCGCTACGGCAACGTCATGGGCAGCCGCGGTTCGGTGATTCCCTTCTTTCTGGAGAAGCGCCCCAGCGGCGTGCTCCCCATCACCTCCACCGAGATGACTCGTTTCAACATTTCCCTTCAGGACGGCGTGGACATGGTGCTATGGGCGCTGGAGCATGCCATCGGCGGCGAAATTTTCGTGCCCAAGATTCCCTCCTACCGCATCACCGACGTGGCGGACGCGATCGGGCCGGAATGCCGCAAGGAAATTGTCGGCATCCGCCCGGGCGAAAAGGTGCATGAGGAAATGATCACGGTCAGCGACGGCTACAATGCCATCGACCTGAAACGCTATTTCGCCATCCTTCCCACCACCGGCGGCTGGTACACGACCGACGATTATTGCGCCAGAACCGGCGCGAAACGCCTGGCCCCTGGCTTCTCCTATGACAGCGGCAGCAATCCCGATTTCCTCACCGTGCCGCAGATCCGCGAACTCATCCGCGCGCATGTGAAGCCGGATTTCCAGGCGTAAACCTATGGCATTCATTCCCTACGGCCGCCAGACCATCAGCGAAGAGGATATCCAGGCTGTAACCGAGGTACTGCGTTCCGACTTCCTTACCCAGGGTCCGGCCGTGCCCGCCTTCGAGGCCGCCGTGATGGCGCATTGCGGCACCCGACACGCGGTGGCGGTGAACAGCGCCACCTCGGCGCTGCATATTGCCTGCCTTGCCCTGGGCGCCGGGTCCGGCGATCTGGTATGGACCAGCCCCATCACCTTCGTCGCCAGCGCCAATTGCGCGCTTTATTGCGGCGCCGATGTGGACTTCGTGGATATTGATCCGGCGACACTCAACATGAGCGTGCCGGCCCTTGCCGCGAAGCTGGAGCAGGCCAGAAAATCCGGCGCCCTGCCGAAAATTGTCATCCCGGTGCACTTGGCCGGTCAATCCTGCGACATGGCGGCCATCGCCGCGCTGGCGAAGCAATATGGCTTTGCGGTGATCGAGGATGCTTCGCACGCCATCGGCGGGCGGTATCAGGACCACCCGTTGGGAGATTGCCGCCATAGCGACATCACTGTGTTCAGTTTTCATCCGGTCAAGATTATCACCACCGGGGAAGGCGGCATGGCGGTGACCAATGATGCCGCCCTGGCCAAGAAGATGGCCCTGCTGCGCAGCCATGGCATCACCCGCGACGCCGCGGACATGGTGGATCCCTCGGAAGGCGGATGGGGCTATCAGCAGGTGGCGCTGGGCTTCAATTATCGCATGACCGACATCCAGGCGGCGCTGGGTTCATCCCAGATCAGGCTTTTGGAGGAACGGGTGGCGCGGCGGCACGTTCTGGCCGCGCGCTATGACAAGGGGCTTGCTGCCCTGCCCCTGATCCTGCCGCGACCGCATGCCGATGCCTATTCGGCCTGGCACCTCTACGTCATTCAGCTGCGAGAGGACGCGACCATCGGACGTTCGCAACTTTTCGATAGCCTGCGCAAGGACGAGATTGGGGTGAATGTGCATTACATTCCCGTTCATCTGCAGCCCCATTACCGGCGGTTCGGATTCAGGCCCGGCGAACTGCCCGCCGCGGAAGCCTATTATGCCCGGGCTCTGTCCATACCCATCTATTCCGCCATGACAGACGATCAGCAGGATTTCGTGATGGCGCGCCTGACGCATCATTGTAGGCGAAGATAATTCTTCAAATCCGCGCCCAGTCGAACGCCCTGTCGTAAACCCGACATTTTCCCCAAGCCGGCTTGGGTTAATCCCATTAACGGATTGGGGCGGAACGTGGCCGCGGAGGGGGGAGTTCCTGTTAAAAGCCCTTGAATCGCCCGGCCGTCCGGGTCAGAAAGGCGCTGCTTTCAGGGGATTTTGATGCGCATTGCAATGATTGGCTCGGGCTATGTCGGCCTGGTTTCCGGTGCCTGCCTGTCCGAATTCGGTCATGACGTGATCTGTGTCGACAAGGACGCCGAAAAGATAAAGACCCTGCGTCAGGGAGCCATTCCCATTTTCGAGCCGGGCCTGGATGAGGTTGTGGCGGCCAACGTCAAGGCGGGCCGCCTGACCTTCGGCGACGACCTCGGCCAGGCCGTGGCGGGCGTGGATGCCGTTTTCATCGCGGTGGGCACCCCAAGCCGGCGCGGTGACGGCCATGCCGATCTATCCTATGTCTTTGCCGCGGCCGAGGAGATTGCCGCCGCCCTGACCGGCTATGCCGTGGTGGTCACCAAATCCACAGTGCCGGTGGGCACCAGCCGCAAGGTGGAAGAGATCATCCGCAAAAAGCGTCCGGACGTGGAATTCGCCATGGCCTCGAACCCGGAATTTCTGCGCGAAGGTTCGGCGATCGAGGATTTCCGGCGCCCCGACCGGGTGGTGGTGGGCTGCGATACCGACCGGGCGCGTGACGTGATGCGCGAAGTCTATCGGCCCCTGTTCCTGAACGAGACGCCGATCCTGTTCACCAGCCGGGAAACCAGCGAGCTGATCAAATATGCCGCCAATGCCTTTCTCGCCACCAAGATCACCTTCATCAACGAGATGGCGGATATCTGCGAGAAGGTGGGCGGCGATGTGCAGGAGGTGGCGCGCGGCATCGGCCTGGATGGCCGCATTGGCAAGAAATTCCTCCATGCCGGTCCGGGCTATGGCGGCTCCTGTTTTCCCAAGGACACTCTGGCGCTTGTGCAGACGGCGCAAGCCCTGGGCACACCCAGCCGCATCGTCGAAGCCGTGGTCGCGGTCAATGACGCGCGCAAGCTGGCAATGGCCAGGAAGATCGAAGCGGCGTTCGGCGGCGTGAGCGGCAAGACCATCGCGGTACTGGGCCTGACCTTCAAGCCCAACACCGATGACATGCGCGACGCGCCGTCGCTGGTGATCCTGCCCTACCTGCAAAAGGCGGGCGCCATCATCCGCGCCTTCGACCCCGAAGGCCAGAAGGAAGCGGCCAAGCATCTGCAGCTGGAATACGGCAGGGATGCCTATGACACATTGAGAGGCGCCGACGGCGTTGTGATCCTGACGGAATGGAATGAATTCCGCGCCCTGGATTTCGCGCGCATCAAGGCAGCGCTCAAGACCCCGCTGATGGTGGATTTGCGCAATATCTATCTGCCCGCCCTGATGGCGCAGGCGGGTTTCCGCTATGTCAGCATCGGGCGAGCAGAGGCGAGCCCGCAACAATAATCGGCGAGCGCAAATAATTCTTTGTGCTGCTAGGCGTGCTTGTGGGACGCGAGGAAGTTACCCATCCGGTCCAGCGCCTTGAGGATATTTTCCGTCGAATTGGCGTAGGAGATGCGCAAATAGCCTTCGCCCAACACGCCGAAATCAGGGCCGCCAATCAGGGCGACGCCGGCCTCGTCCAAAAGCGCGTTGGCCAAGGGCTTGGCCTTCCATCTGGTCTTGCTGATGTTGGGAAAGGCATAGAAAGCGCCCTTGGGCACGATGCAGGACACCCCCGGCAGCTTGTTCAGGCCTTCCACCACCACTTTGCGGCGGCGGTCAAACTCGGCCACCATTTTTTCCACCGGGTCCTGCGGCCCGGTGAGCGCCGCGATGCCGGCAAACTGGGTCGGAGCATTGACGCAGGAGTACAGATTGACCGCAAGCTTCCGGGCCTGGTCGTACAGCTTTCCCGGCCACACCGCATAGCCCAGCCGCCAGCCGGTCATGGCAAAGGTCTTGGACCAGCCATTAAGCAGGATCAACCGGTCGCGGATGGAGGGATAGGACAGCATGCAGACATGCGTCTCGCCATCATAGATGATCCGGTCATAAATCTCGTCGGACATCACCGCCACGTCCGGCCATTTCTCGAGACCCGCCACCAGCTGGTCCAGTTCGGATTTCGGCGAAACGCCGCCGGTGGGATTGGCGGGCGAATTCAGAATGATCAGCCTGGTCCGGGGCGTGATCAGGTCCAGGGTTTCTTCCGCCGAGAAGCTGAAACCGTAACCTTCCTGAATCGGAATCGGCACCGGGGTGGCGCCGGTATATTCGATCATCGAGCGGTAGATGGGAAAGCCCGGATCAGGATACATGATCTCAACCCCCGGCTCGCCGAACATCAGGATGGACATGAACATGGTGGGCTTGCCACCTGGCATGATCATCACTTCATCGGGCGAAACGCTGACGGCAAATCTTTTGTGCAGGTCCTCGGCGACCGCCTCGCGCAACGGCAGTATGCCGACCGCGGGGGTATAACCGTGATGGCCGTCTCTCAGCGCCTTGATCGCGGCCTCGACGATGTGTTCGGGCGTGCGAAAATCCGGCTGGCCGATTCCCAGGCTGATGATGTCGCGGCCCTGTGCGGCCAGTGCGGTTGCGCGCGCCAGAACCGCGAAGGCGTTTTCCTCGCCGATCCGGTCAAAGGCGGCGATGGTTTTCAGCATGGTGTTCCCCGGCTCTTGTTATGGGCACCCCCTATAAAGCCATCGGCGGGCCTAATCAACGAAGCGAACGCCACAGGTTGCTATAATCGTCCGTCCATAGTTTTACCGGCTCAGGTATGGCAACCGCGGCAGCCTTGGCCAGGGCGGGATGCTGGAAAAATGAGGGATTGGCGGTAACCAAAATCCAGTCGGAAAGGTCTTGCGCCTTTTTGTCATCGCCGGGATCGGTAACCATGCGCGCCGTTTTGCCGTCCTCGCGGGCGGCCAGCGCCACCACCGGCGCAAGATCGATGTACAGATTGGAAACATGCACCGCTAGCACGCCGCCCGGTTTCAGGTGCCGCCAATATTGGGCAAAGCCCTCGTGCGTCAACAAATGGATGGGGATGGAATCGCTGGTGAAGGCGTCTACCGCCAGAAGATCGAATTTCTGCGGCGCCTGGCGTTCCAGCGACAGCCGGGCATCGCCCAAGACGATGTGTTTTTTGGCTGGACTGAGCGACAGAAATCGAAACCAGCTGGTGGCAATATCCCGCACCGCCGGATTTATCTCATAAAAAATATAGGAGTCGCCGGCCCGGCCATAGGCGGCGATGGTACCAGCGCCCAGCCCGATCACGCCGACCTTGATCGGACCGTTTTCGCCAAGCGCGGCAAGCGCCAGCCCCAGTCCGGACTGGCGGCCATAATAGCTGGTGGGTTCGGCGGCACGGTCGGGGGCCAGAAATTCGCGGCCATGAACCACATTGCCATTCTGCAACACGCGGACCGCGCCAAGATCTTCCACTCGCAGGGCGCCGTAAAAATTCCGCTCGACAAAGCGCGCGCTGGCGAAATCATCCCTCTCCATTTTCACCAGCCGCCCGGTATCGAGCAGCCAGGCAACCAGAACCGCCGCCAGGACCAGGGCCGATAAGGGCGAATCGGGGCTGAGAGGCCAGCGGCGAAACGCGACACGGATGATCAGCAGAACCGTCAGGGGCAGGATTAGCGCAAGGTCGATGTCGCCCCGGAAGGCCAGGGGCGCAATCACCGCCACAAACAGTCCGCCCGCGGCGCCGCCGGCCGCGATAGTGAGGTAATAGGCGCTGAGGTGTCGCGGCGCAGGCTTGAGCGCCGCCAATTCGCCATGACAGACCACGCAACAAACAAGGAAGCCGGCGGCGAAGAACGCCAGCTGCGCCAGGAAATGCTGCAGCAGGAACAACCCCACCATGACGTAAATAATGGCCCCGCTGAAGACAGCGAACCAGGGATACCAGAACAGCCGGACATACCAGCGCGGAGAATCAAAACAGATGACGAAGCTGAGCAGATAGAGCGCCAGCGGCACCACCCACAAAAGCGGAATGGCCGCGATGTTGCGCAAGATATGGTTGGTCACGGCCAGAAGAAGGGCGGAGGCCATCATCGGCAGCAGGAACCAGAAGATCCGGTCGGCGAGGAGCGGCGCGGAGCCGTTGCCGGATTCCGGAAGGACATTGCCGGATTGACCGCTGCGCAGGCGCCAGGTTGCGGTTATGCCGAGAACAACAAAGCCGACATAAAGCCCTGACCAGATCAGGGCCTGGCCGTGTGTCGCGATCAGGGGTTCGATCAGCACCGGATAGCTGATGAGGGCGAGCATGGAGCCAAGATTGGACAAGGCATAGAGTCGCGTCAGGGACTGAGATGCGGAACCCTGCAATGTCGTCCAGGCGGTCAGTAGCGGGGTCGTGGAAGAGAGCAGAAGAAAAGGCAGCCCGATCGTCGCGGACAACAAGCCCAGGATAAGCATCAGGGGGTTTTCGCTTCCCGCCGGTTTCCAGTGCATCGCCGGGATGATGGGAAGAGATGCCAGGCTGACCACCAGCAGCAGGACATGCACCCGCCACTGCCAGCGGACGGATAGTCGCGTGGAAAGAAGGTGCGCATATAGATATCCCGCCAGCAGCGCCGTCTGGAAAAACAACAGGCACGCCATCCAGACCGCGGCAGAGCCGCCAAACCAGGGCAGAATCATCTTGGCGATCAGCGGCTCGACTTCAAAAAGCAGCAGGGCCGCGAGAAATATCGTGGCCGGCGTCAAAAAACGCCAAAGACTTTGCCTGCCGCCGTCTGAAAGCGCTTCGCCCACCGTTCCCTGCCCCATGCGCTTCTGCGGCGTGCCAGGATGCCCCTGTCCCGTCCTCATTAGCCTATCGCAAGGTCCGTTAACCAGCGGCTTTTTTGAAAGCGCCATTGACCCCCGGGCCATCACCGGCAATCTTCGCCCCTAAAGCTTGCAAGGACTTCCATGGCGAAGATTCTGCTTACCGGGGCGGCCGGCTTCATCGGTGCCGCCACCGTCCGGGCATTGTTGGCGCGGGGCGACGAAGTCGTGGGCGTCGACAATCTGAATGCCTATTACGATGTCGGACTGAAAGAGGCGCGCCTCAAACCGCTGCTGGCGGAAAAGAATTTCATGTTCCGCGAACTCGATATCGCCGACCGCGACGGCATGCTGAAACTGGCGGAGGCGTTTCCCGCCATCGATACCATCCTGCATCTGGCGGCGCAGGCAGGGGTGCGTTACTCGCTGACCGATCCTTACGCCTATGTTACCGCCAATGTGATGGGGCAGACGGTCATGCTGGAGTTGGCGCGCCAGTTCAAAAACCTCAGGCATTTCGTCTATGCCAGTTCGTCATCGGTCTATGGCGGCAACACCAAGCTGCCCTTTTCGGTGGACGATCCGGTGGAGCGGCCCAATTCGCTTTACGCCGCCACCAAGCGCACCGATGAACTGCTTGGCCATACCTATGCCCATCTCTACGGCATCGCCGCTACGGGCCTGCGTTTCTTCACCGTCTATGGTCCCTGGGGCCGGCCGGATATGGCCTATTTCATTTTTGCCCGCCAGATCATCGCGGGCGAGCCGATCAAAGTGTTCAATCAGGGCGAGATGTGGCGCGATTTCACCTACATCGACGATATTGTGGATGGCGTGGTGCGCGCCCTGGATCGTCCCGCCACGGGGACGCCGCCCCACAAGCTTTACAATCTGGGCAATCACCGATCGGAAAAACTTACCGATTTCATTGCCGAGATCGAACGCGCCTTGGGGCGCAAGGCCGAAATTCAGCTGGAACAAATGCAGCCGGGCGATGTGACCCACACCTATGCCGATATCGAGGCCAGCCGCCGCGATCTGGGTTTTGATCCCGTCACGCCGATCCGCATCGGCATTCCAAAATTTATCGCCTGGTACAAGGACTATTACGGCGTCTGAGGCTCATTCGAGGCCCTGGCGGGTGAGATATTTCAGTTCCGCCAGACCGTCCTGGAGCGTGACGGAAGGCCTCCAGTTCAGGGCAGACGCCGTGTGCGAAATGTCGGCCAGAGTCTCCTTTGAATCGCCGGCACGCGCCGGACCAGGAACCTGATCGGACGATATCTGGTCCGCCAATTCCTTGATGGAAATGTTGCTGCCGCTGCCGACATTGAATGTGTTGTCATGCAGGGGGCTTTCATAAGCGGCGATATTGACGTCTGCCACGTCACGGACATGGACGAAGTCCCGCCGTTGCGCGCCGGTGCCATGAACCTCGAGTGTCTGGCCGTCACGCCAGCGCTTGAGAAAAATCCCCAGCACCAGAGCGTAGGGACCGGTCTGGGGCTGGTGCGGCCCATAAACGTTGAAATAGCGCAGGATGACGACGGGCGTGCCGAAGACGCGATCGAACATCCGGCAATACTCCTCGCCGGCATATTTGCTGAGGGCGTAGAAATTGAGGAATTCGCCGCGCATATCCTCGCGGTGCGGCACATCCTGGTTGCCGTAATAGGTGGATGAGCCGCTATAAATGAATTTTTTCACCTTCACATCGCGCGCCGCCAGCAGCATGTTCTGAGTGCCGACGACATTCTGCTGGGTGCAGATGTCCACCGCTTCCTGCGAGGGGCCGACGCGCGACATGGCGGCGGTGTGAAACACGCCGCGGACGCCTTCGCAGGCGCTATGGCAAGTGGGCAGATCGCGGATATCGCCTTCGACGAACTCGGCGCCCTCAGGCACCCAATCCCGCCGGCCCATGGAAAGATTGTCCAGCACCCGGACGCGGTAGCCGCGCTTGATCAAGCGCGCGCTGAGATGGCTGCCGATAAAGCCGGCCCCGCCCGTCACCAAGACCAGATCGCTCATCACAACCTCAAAAAAAACGCGCCGGACCAGACCACGGGGCTAAACCAGATAGCCGCGTTCCCGAAGATAGGCAACGAGGGCCTGGGCGTGAACCTCAGGGCTCGCGGTGACGGTCTTGATGGTCAACTCGGCCTTCTCCGGCGCCTCATAGGGACTGTCGATGCCGGTGAAATTCTTGATCGCGCCGGCCTTGGCCTTTTCGTAAAGACCCTTGGGGTCGCGCTGCATGCAGACTTCGATCGGCGTATCCACAAACACTTCGATGAACTCGCCGGCGCCCACCAGGTCGCGGGCCATGCGGCGCTCCGAGCGGAACGGAGAGATGAACGACACCAGCACGATCAGGCCGGCATCCAGGAAAAGCCTGGCGGTCTCGCCGACGCGGCGGATATTCTCCACCCGGTCGGCGTCGGTGAAGCCCAGATCACGGTTGAGGCCGTGGCGGACATTGTCGCCATCCAGCAGATAGGTGTGCTTGCCTTCCGCCACCAGGCTTTTTTCAACCAGATTGGCAATGGTGGATTTGCCCGATCCCGACAGGCCGGTGAACCAAAGCACCACCGGCTTCTGCCCCTTCATGGCCGCCCGGGCGGCTTTGTTCACGTCCAGCGCCTGCCAATGGACATTGGTGGCGCGGCGCAGGCCAAAATCGATCATGCCCGCGCCCACCGTGGCGTTGGAGAATCGGTCAATCAGGATAAAGCCGCCGGTATCGCGATTGTCGCGATAGGAATCGAAGGCCAGCGGCTGGGCCAGTGAAAAATTGGCATAGCCCACCTCGTTGAGCGCCAGCGTTTTGCCCGCCATATGGTCCAGGGTGTTAACGTCCACCTTGTGCTTGAGCTCCGACACGGAAGCCGGCACCGCGGCGGTGCCCAGCTTGAGCAGATATTGGCGGCCCGGCAGCAACTCCTCCTCTGCCATCCAGAGCAGATGCGCCGCGAACTGGTCGGAAACATCGGGCCTGGCGTCAGGGGCGGCCAGCACATCGCCGCGTGAAATATCCACTTCATCTGCAAGCGTGACGGTCACGGCGTCTCCCGCCACGGCTTCCGCAAGGTCGCCATCCATGGTGACGATGCGCGCGACCTGGGTGACGCGGCCCGATTTGGCAACCGCGATGCTGTCGCCCGGCCGGATGCGGCCGCCCATAATGGTTCCCGAAAAACCCCGGAAATCGAGATCGGGGCGATTGACCCACTGCACCGGCATGCGAAACGGCTTGCCGGAGGCGGCGGTATCCACATCCACCGTCTCCAGATGGGAGAGCAGCGCGGGGCCCTCGTACCAGGGCGTCTCGGGGCTTTTGGCCATCACATTGACGCCATAGCGCGCCGAAAGCGGGATCGCGACCTGGCTGGTAAAATTGAGTTTCGCCGCGAAAGCCGAGAAGTCCGCCACGATCGCGTCGAATAGGCTTTGCGAATAATCCACCAGATCGATCTTGTTCACCGCCAGCACAATGTGACGGATGCCAAGCAGGCTGGCGATATAGGCGTGGCGGCGCGTCTGGACGAGAACGCCCTTGCGCGCGTCTATCAGAATCACCGCGAGATCGGAATTGGAGGCGCCGGTGGCCATGTTGCGGGTATATTGTTCATGCCCCGGCGTGTCGGCGACGATGAATTTTCGCCGGTCGGTGGCGAAAAACCGGTAGGCGACATCGATAGTAATGCCCTGCTCGCGCTCCGCTTCCAGCCCATCCACCAGAAGCGCGAAATCAATATCATCGCCGGTGGTGCCGAATTTCCGGGAATCTTTCTCCAGCGAGGCCAGCGTGTCCTCGAACAGCAACTTGGTGTCGTAGAGCAGCCGGCCGATCAGCGTGGATTTGCCGTCATCGACGCTGCCGCAGGTGAGAAAGCGCAACAGGGATTTCTTTTCCTGGGCGGCGAGAAATTTCTGAAGCTCGGTGGGGAGTGCATTCATTTTCAGAAATAGCCCTCCTTTTTCTTCTTCTCCATCGAAGCTTTTTCGTCGCTGTCGATCAGCCTGCCCTGGCGCTCGCTGGTGCGGGCAGTGAACATTTCAGTGACGATGTCTTCCAGGCTGTCGGCATCGGATTCGATCGCGCCGGTCAGGGGATAACAGCCCAGGGTGCGGAAGCGCACCAGCCGGTCTTCCACCTTCTCGCCCGGCTTGAGCGCCATCCGCTCGTCATCGCGCATGATCAGGGTGCCGTCGCGTTCCACCACCGGACGCTTCTTGGCGAAATAGAGCGGCACGATGGGGATATTCTCGGCCAGGATATATTGCCAGATGTCCAGCTCGGTCCAGTTGGAGAGCGGAAAAACGCGGATGCTCTCGCCCTTGTTGATGCGGGTGTTGTAGACGCGCCAGAGTTCGGGCCGCTGGTTCTTGGGGTCCCAGGCGTGGGAAGCCGTGCGGAAGGAAAAGATGCGCTCCTTGGCGCGGGACTTTTCCTCGTCGCGCCGCGCGCCGCCGAACGCCGCGTCAAAGCCATATTTGTCCAACGCCTGTTTCAGGCTTTCGGTTTTCATCACCTGGGTGTGCAGCGACGAACCGGAATCGAAGGGATTTATGCCCCGTTTGAGTCCGTCCTCGTTGACATGGACGATCAGGTCGAGGCCCAGGCGCTTGGCGGTTTCATCCCGAAAGCGGATCATCTCCTTAAATTTCCAGGTCGTGTCCACATGCATCAGCGGGAATGGCGGTTTGGACGGATAAAAGGCCTTCATCGCCAGATGCAGCATCACCGACGAGTCCTTGCCGATGGAATAGAGCATCACCGGATTGGCGAATTCGGCCGCCACCTCGCGCATGATGTGGATGCTCTCGGCTTCCAGGCGCCGGAGGTGCGATATTACAGTTTTATTACTGGACAAATTCCACTATCCCAACATTTGACTGTGAAATAAGGCCAAAGCGGGGGTTATGCAAGCTGACGTAAAACCCAGTCAGTTCAATAGCCTGGTTGCCAGCAGCGGCGGCTTGGACACCGCTTCGACCGAAAATCGCACCCGGCCGACCGCCCGCCCATCCAGAGTGGCTATATTGACCCGCCACTGCCCTGCGGAGGGGTCGCTTCTGCTGGTGTAAAAACGAAAGCCGTCCTCCCGTCCGCCGAAGATGGGAACAAGTATGCGCTGCTCTGTAGTCCAATCCCCGGCAGGATTGCGCCATTGCCATTCATGGACAATGCGGGTGCGCAAATTGCTGGGTGCGAACACAGCGCTGTAGAGGAAAAGCTTCTCGCCCGGCGTGACATGCACAACCGGAAAGGTGCCGAACAGCGCCCGCCAGCGCGGCGGTTCGTCCTCGGCTGTGACCTCATAATCGCGGCCCACGCGCTTGACGCTGTGATAAACGCCGGCATCCGACAGCACCAGCGGCAGCGGCGGAAAGATTTTCGCGAAATAGAAGGCGTTGATCAGCGCGGTGATGGCCAGCATACCCGCGGCAATCTGTTTGCGCGCGGCCCGATAGCGCCCATGGCCCAGCCAGACCAGCGCGCACATGTAGAAAAAAAAGGCCGCCACCGCGACGGCGCCGGAAATCAGGAACGACATCGGACCGATGCGCGCCAGCACCACCGGCACCAGAAGAATGGCATAGGAATAGAGCGAGAAATAAAACAGCAACGCGCCGAAAACCAGCCGCGAAGCATAGGCGCGGAAATATTCATTGCCGATGAAGATCGCCGCCATGAACAGCAGGAACGGCCAGGACGAGCCGATCGATGCGCTGCGAATGTAAAAGACGCAGAATCCGGATAGCAGGGCCCCCAAGGCGAACTGCGTGGCGGCGACAAGAATGGCATGGGTCCGCGCGTCGGGCTTGTCGGTCCCAGATTCAAGACGGTGCAGAACGCCAATACTGGCGCCGGCCATCGCCAGATACGCAATAAAGACGGCCTGGGTCATCGGCCGGTCTATGCGGCCGAAGGCATAGGAGTCGAAGGCAAAGCCGCCTGTCATGGCGGCCGCCGACAAATGGCGCTCATACGCCCTTGCCCAGCCAAGTGTGCTTTCAATCGCGCGCATGACGCCCGTTGGTGACAACCTCCCGGCGGAACTAACCGTTTGGACTTGACCGGATTAAGGCGGTCAATCCCGGGCAGGAATGCAGTCCAGTCCCTTGGAGGTCAGGACGGCGCATAATTGCTTGCTCCCAGCCGTTTCGACCCTGAGGCGGTAATAGCGTCCCCTGCCCGGCAAATCGACCGCCAGGATATGGGGCGTAAGTCCCGACAGAATCTCACCCGCCTGTTGGACCGCACGGTTCCAGCCTGCCGCCGCCTCAGCTTCCTGACGCCAGGCACCGAGCTGCACCTGTTCTCCCACCGACCCTGGATTGTCCAGGGCAAGGCGCAAACCCGGCGCGCGCTCCGAATAGCCGGCGGGTTTGATGGTGGGCGGCGCCATGACCATGGCGTCCTTGGGGGCTGGCGCATGCAGCGCAAGGGGGACGTTTTGCGCCGTCATACTTCTGGGTGGCCGCAAGGTGATGGCCGGGGCAGTCGGCGCAATGCCCAAAGCCGCCAGACGGGCCGCCGCCAGGCCGTATCCCGGATTGGCGGCGACAGCCCGGCCATAAAAGGTTTTTGCCTCTTCCGGTCTGCCCTCGATTTCGGCGATTTGTCCCAGGCCATAATAGGGATATTCCGGCGCGGGATTGTTTGCGGCCAACGACGCCAGATAATCGCGCCGCGCGTCCTCAAAACGGTTTTGGCGCCGATACACATTGGCGCGATTATTGAGCGCGGCGGCGGAAGCGGGATCCAGGCGCAGGGCGGCACCGTAATCCCCGATCGCGTCACTGAGCTGGCCCATGCCATCCAGAATCAGACCGCGCTCCAGATAGGCGCGCGCCTGCTCAGGACTGGTCAGGCGATGCCCATCGATCGCCTGAGAAATGTCGGCCAGAGCGCTTTCGGGATCAGCCTGCAGTTGGTGGGCCAGGCCGCGGTCCAGAAAGAGCCGGGCGCGATCGACGCCGTCGAGGCCAGCCTCGCCCAGGGCCGCATCGACCAGCGCCAGGGCCTCGGCGCCATTGCCCGCGTTAAGGGCGGCCGAGATTTCGGGAAAGGGAAGCGTGGGGGCAGTTCGTGCGGGACCGGACAGCGCAGCCAGGGCGAGGATTGCCGCACAAAACCGGGTCCCTATTCGCATCCTGATCCACCCCGCGCCGGAACCGCCAAATTCCGGGAAAAACTGGACTTTAATAGCGCGGCTGTGCCATGAAAACAGCGCTTTTCCAAAGCATCCCCCGATAAAGCAGCCAAGCGGTAGCCACCATGCCCCAAGCCCCCAAACCCGTCCGCAAAGCGGTTTTTCCAGTCGCCGGCATGGGCACCCGCTTCCTGCCTGCCACCAAGGCGGTTCCCAAGGAGATGCTGCCGGTGGTGGACAAACCGGTGATCCAGTATGCGGTCGAGGAAGCCCGCGAAGCCGGAATCGAACAATTCGTATTCATCACCGGCCGCGGCAAGCACGTTATCGAAGATCATTTCGATCACGCCTATGAACTGGAAGCCCTGCTGTCCGCGCGCGAGAAAACCGCCGAATTGAGCAGTCTTCTGGAAACCCTCCCCCAGACCGGCTCGGTCGGATTCATCCGGCAGCAGCAGCCGCTGGGGTTGGGCCATGCGGTCTGGTGCGCCCGCCATTTCGTGGGCAATGAACCCTTCGCGGTGCTGTTGCCTGACGATCTGATGGTGGGCAAACCGGGCGCCCTGTCCCAGATGATGCTGGCCTATCGCAATGTCGGGGGGGGCATCATCGTCGCGGCGGAGGAAAAACCGCCCGCCGAGGTCAAGCGCTATGGCGTGGTCGATCCCGGCCTGGTCAGGGGCAACGTCACCGAGGTCAAGGGTGTGATCGAGAAGCCCGACCCCGCCAAGGCGCCGTCGAATCTGTGTGTCATCGGCCGCTATATTCTGCAGCCGGAAATATTCAGTGTGCTGGACCGGCAGGAGCGTGGCGCCGGTAATGAGATCCAGCTGACGGACGCCATGGGACAGATGATAGGCAAGATGCCGTTTCATGCCGTAAAGACCGATTGCACCCGCTATGATTGCGGCGACAAGGTTGGCTTTCTACACGCCAACATCGCGGTGGGTCTTTCCCGACCCGATATCGCGCCCGCTTTGCGGAAAATCCTCAAGGGCACCGAAACGTGATTCGACCCGCTTTGTGGGCGGCCGCGCCCGCAATCGCCCTGCTCATGCTCTCGGGCTGCTCGGCCGATTCGGACTATGGCGCGTATTTCCAGCTCGTGAAGCAAAGCTTCTCGAATGGTATCGGCAACAGCGGCGTCAGCCGCGAACAGGCGGCGGCCATACCCTATGCCAGCCTCGGGTATCGTCTCGATGACGGTTCCGAAGCGATGCTGGTACTGGCGACCGACACCAACGGCGAACAGCTTTGGACTTCAAGCGCCCATGTCGTGTTTCTGTCCCAGGATGGACGTGTCAAGCGTACAACCGGCTTGCCGCACAATCTGGGCGCCCTGATTCCGGTGCGCGGACCATCCCTTCCCGCGCCCGCATCGGCTCTCGAGGGACCTTCCACCAATATTTTCACGGCGGATTTTCCCGATATCGGCAGCTATTCCGTTGCCATTACATGCCGGCTCAACGCGAAGGAACGGGAAACCATCGCCGTTCTCGGTCAGCCTATCCCAACGACCCGCGTCGACGAGGATTGCGTAAGCCCCAACCCCCAATGGCGATTCCGCAATTCTTATTGGCTGGATGCCCAGACCGGATTTGTCTGGCGCTCTATTCAGCATATCCATCCCAAGGGCGATACGCTTCAGATCGAGATCTTCCGGCCACCGGGCTGACAAAAGCAAAAACCCGGAGAAGCTTCGCCCTCCGGGTCTTTGAAATTTGTAGCTAAAGACAGCTTACGTGCTGGTCGTTGCCGCCTTGGCGGAGGAGGTGGTCGTAGTCGTTGTCGTCGAACTAGCGGCCAGAGCGTTATTGCTGCTGCCCGAGGCAATGATGGCGATGCCCGCAGCAACAACGCCCGCTCCAACGACCCACCACACGGTGTTGTCATCACTGTCTTGCGCCTGCTTGACGCCTGCCGGCTTGCCCGCCGGCAACGGCCCAGCAGCCGTCGCAGCGAGGGCGCTAGATGCAATCAGGGTAGCAGCCATTGTCGCCGCAACAAAATTCCGCATTGGGATTGCTCCTCTTATTTCAAGATCGGGTTTAACTATTTGCAGTCCAGGACTGAACTGTCAACATCACGTTCGATGCCCCATTGTGCGTTGCAATGTAACTGAGAAAATCGCGGTTGTACAGGCCGTAATTTTGAAGAAACTCCAACATTGCAAATAGATCACCTCGAATGCGGTCACCGCCCGGCCAAAGTCAAAAGCCAGCTATTCCAACGATATATCCTATTCCGATATTTTATCAGAATAGCAATCCCGATTCGCGCGGCGCGACTTTGCTAAGAAACCCTTAACAAGCCCCATCGCGAACCATCACGAATATTGTCAAACAGGCGACGGTGATTCGATCCGCCTAAAGACATCAGATCTGGCGACGGCTGCGCTCACTGCTTGGCAAGCACCGCAAGGGATGCGACCGACACGGCGAGCTGGCTGAAGATACCCGTGATGTCCAGGATCAGCTGACGCGTATCCAGCGGCGTCACATCGCGCGGAACCACAATGGTGGCCCCTGGCGGCAAATCGGTGGGACTGAAATCGAACCAGGACTGTTCTATCTTGCGTGCCGAACCATCCGGCATGACCACGAATGTGTTGGAGGAATCCGAGGTGGCGCTGTAGCCGCCCGCCATCTCAACATAGTCTTGCATTGTGCTGCCCGACCGATAGGGCAGGCTTCCGGGCTGCATGACCTGGCCGAGAACCGAGATGGTGCTGGGGCGCGGCGGAATATAGACGACATCGCCCGGCTCCAGCAGCGGGTCCAGCTCGGGCCTGGTCGCAAGCACGGAGGGATCGGCCGCGATGGCGATCCGCCCTACCGCCTTCTGATTGCGCAACTCCGTGACAAAGGTTTGCAGAGAAGCGAAGGTTCCCGGATCAACCTTGTCATTGCCGATGCGGGTCATGGCGACCACCAGTTCTTCCTCGATCTCCTGCGCGGCGCGGATATAGCCCGCGCGTTCCGTCGCGGCGGCGGATTTGCGCAGGAAGACGGTGCCATAGGGATAGGCGGTGTTGGTCAGGCCGCCGGCGCGAGCCAGGAGACTCGACAAATGTTCTCCCCTGGTAATCTGGTAGCTTCCGCTGAACCGAACCTCGCCCTGCACCGTGGCAGATCCCATGCCGGCATCGGTGAATATCTGGTTGAAGCGGAATTCATCGCGCGGATGAACGATATAGTTGGCCAACGCGCCCTGGCGTAGAGGAAGTTGCACTCTCTGCGTGGCAGACCGTCCCGCCTGGGTGTCAACCGCGGTGGAAATCAGTTCGACTCCACTTTCGTCAGCCCAGTTGATCGTTCCACCCGCTGCCTGGACGAGATCCTGCAACGGAACACTGGGGCCGACAAAATAGGAGCCCGGGCCGCTGACGGCGCCGTCCAATACGGCTTGATGGTCGCTCAGAAAATTGACCAACACCAGTTGATCGACCGCAAGTTGCCGTGCCAGATCGCCAAAATTGCTGATCTCCCGGTTGGAGGCGATCTGACCGGAGTTGGCGTCCGTGGTCTGGAAATTGGCGGCGGGCGGCTGGACCGGCACCCTGGGAACGGGTGCGAGCGCGGCCTGCGCGCCGCTCGCGCCGGCCGTGGCGCTGCTCTGCAAGCTCTGAACCGGCGGCGCTGCCGACGCCTGATCGCCAAATAGCTGGGGGTTGGCTTGGCGGTATGCAAATTGCTGCTGGGCGATTTGATCTTGCTCGGCCTGGGCCTGGGTCGTCAGATTTTGGCGGGTGACCGGATCGATCTGGTTCGCGAGTTCGGCGATATCGCGGCGCTGCATCTCGGCGAGGCTCAGCGCGGAATCCGCGCCGGCATTTTGTCCCTGTGCCTGCGCCACTATGACGGTTTGCTGCCCTGGCGCGATCTGGCCTTGTGCGGTCTGGCCTGGTGCGGGAAGCGTGACGCCGCCAAGCGGCGAAGCGGATTGATCGGGTTCGCCCAGCGGATTGCGGATAGCGGCCTGTTCCTGCGCCTGACGCTGGTTGTAAAGCCGGACCGTGTTGGTCAGGAGACGGACTTCATCCACCGAAAGGACACGGATGATGTCGTCACTCTGCAAGGGCTGGTCCTCGCTGCCGCTCAGAACCGCAACGGGAGTAAAAGCCTGCAGGCTGCGCAGCAAGGTGCGCGGATCCTTGCGCGCGATGATGCCGAACAGCGTATAAGGCAACGCGGGCAACGCACCCGGCTGTTTGATGAATTCGGAAAGCTTGGTGCCTTCCGTAATGGGATATTGGCCCGCCAGCGCCGCCCCGCCAGACAGAGTCGCCTGGCCCATGGTCTGGCTGGCGCCAAGCTGCGCGAACAGAATCTCGCTATCGCCGATGACGCCATTTTCATCCGGCAGGGCCACCAGCTGGGTGTTGCCGTTGGGTGTGACGCGCAGCACCGAAAGGCGATATTGGCCCCGCACTTCCAGGCCGCCCGCCAGCGCCAACAGCGCCTGGGCAGGCATGCCGGATGCACCAGAGGGTAATTCATAGATACCGGGCTGGCGCACCATGCCGCTGATCGCCACGGTCTTGCCCAATGGGGGCACAAGTATCCGGTCTCCGTCCGCCAGCTGCATGTGCGCGACTTCGCTGTTGGCGTTGCTCAGCACGCTGTAAAGATCGACGACATAAGCTTTGCCATTGCGTTCAATGCGGACATTTCGCAGAGACCCGGATTTTTTGATGCCACCCGAGAGCACCAGCGCATCCACCACCGAAGCCAGTCCGGGAATGATGCGCTGGCCTGGCATGTCGATCTCTCCCGACACCAGCACGCTGATCTGGCGCACGCGCGCCACGGAAACAAAGGCATTGGTCGCGACATAGGCGCGACGCACCGCCGCCTCAGTGTCGCTTCGGAAACTGCCGAAGCTGCGGCCCGCCGCCGCAATGGGATTGAGGCGGGGCAGCACGATCTGGCCGTTGGTGTTTACCGTGGCGCGGAACTCGCTGTTTTCCTGGCCGCGCAGCGACACAACGATTTCATCGCCCAGGCCCAGAATATAATCGTCCTGAACCGCGGCGGTCTGGGGAATGGTGACGGCGCGCCCCTGGCCGAGCGCATCATAGCCGAACTGTTGCAGCTTCGCGCCCGCCCGCGCTGACATGATCTGTTCCAGGCGGGATTGCAGCAAGGGTAATTGTGCGCTGCGCGGGGTCGGCAGGACGGTCACATCGGCCGGCGCCGAAGGCTGGACGCTGATGTTCGTGCCGCCGCCCGATTGCGACTGCAGCTGCTGCTGGAGCAATGAATTATCGATGCCGGCGCCGATCTGCGCATGATCGGGCGTGGCGATAAGGACCAGCCCGAGAACGAAGGAAAAGCAAAACGCCGCGATGCGGCAAGCCTGCATCACTCCGCTGCGGACACGGCGCATTTTCGGCATTTGCCCCTCGAGGCGGCTTCATCTTCGACAGAAGACCATCTAGCATAAGCCAGACGCGCGGGTGAAGAAAAAGATTTTCCTTGCAATTGCTTAGACAAAAGGCAAGGAACCCTTGCGCGGGCAGAACGAAGGTTGATCACCGTGAATAGAGGGCCCCGCCCGGCCAGAATGACGAGCGCCGCGCGGGCGCCCCGGCGCAAGGCCCACCCCTTCCTTCTCACCTGCTCGGCCGCCATTTTCCTGGTCCTGCTGCGCCCCGCCACCGCGGATGACAAAGGGCCGGAACCCCGCGACAATTACGGCGGGATCGGCCTGATCGATATGCCCAGCGCCCGCATGGCGCCCGACGGAGAGATTGCCGTCGGGGCAAGTTTTCTCAGGAATAATCAACATTACAACTTGGCGTTCCAGGCTTTGCCATGGCTGGAGACCGATTTTCGCTATTCGGGCCTCGAGCACTTCGATGCCGCATTTCCAGTGTATTACGACCGTTCCTTCGCCATGAAGGCGCGTCTATGGGACGAAACCGCTATTTTTCCCGCGGTCGCCATCGGCATCAACGACCTTGTCGGGACTGGAATTTACGACGCGGAATATTTGGTCGCATCGAAACGCTTCGGTCCGTTCGACGCCACCCTGGGCATCGGCTGGGGCCGTCTAGGGTCAACAGACCTGTTCCAAAACCCGTTCACCCATATCTCGGCCTCTTTCGCAAACAGATCCTCGGGCTTGTCCACCCCTGGCAGCGCGAGTTTTAATGCATTTTTCCATGGACCTTTTTCGGGCCTGTTTGGCGGCGTGGTGTGGCATACGCCTTGGGATAATCTCTCGCTGATCACCGAATATAGCAGCGATACCTATCTGCAGGAGCGGACCCTCGGAAACTTCAGGCCGCGCGGACAGCTCAATTTCGGCGCCTCCTACCGGATGTTTGACAATATTTCGCTGGGACTGGGCTGGCTTTACGGCACGACGCTGAATGGCAGCGTTACTTTCCTGCTCAATCCTGTCACCGACCCCTTTCCACAGCACATCAACGATCCCCCAGTGCCGCCGGTGCACATCCGCACCCAGGCCGAACAGCTACAGGCCCTCAACGCGCTGGTTCAGCAGCGCGCGGGGCCGGCGGATACAGGCTCGCTGCAGTTTTCCTCAAGCGGCCTGAATGCGCTCTCCGATGCGCTTTTTGCCGAAATCAGCGACCTTGACGATGTTTCCACGCGCGGCAAAACATTGATGCTGACCGTGGCCAGGGGCGATGTGCAATCCGTTTGCGCAAACGCCGCGGCCATGATCGCGCGCTACAATGTGGAAGTTGAATCGGTCCTCACCACCGGCGCCGCCGGACGATCGGCGCGCTGCGCCGTGCGAAGGCGTGGCAGCGGTACCCTCGTCAATGCCACACTGACCCAAAATCCGGCTGCGACCTCATTGGGCGGTCTGACGATGGCGCCCACGGCGCTCCTTACCATAGATGCCTCGGCTCCCGCGAGCGTCAATCCTCAAAGCGCAATCCAGGCCGTCAAGGCCGACGCGGCCAAGCAGAAAATCATTATTCAGGCCATCACTTTCACCGACAACGAAGCCATCGTCTATTACAGCAACCTGCGATACGCCCACGAAGACGATGCGATTAAACGGCTGGTGCGCGTGCTGCTGGCGGATGCGCCGCCCAATATTGAGAGATTCCGCATGCTGCCGACGCTGGGCGGCTTGCCACAGGCGGAGTTCGACGTGTTGCGGAGTCCCACAGAACGCGACATCACCCAGACCGGGGGATACAGCCTTCTGGGCAACGGCAATACCCTGACCGATGCGCCGCTGCAGAATCCGGTTCTTGCCGCCTCCGCCGTCGGCACATATCCCCGACTGTCCTATGATTTTTTCCCGCAGTTCCGCCAGGAGCTATTCGATCCCAGCAACCCTTTCGCGGTCCAGTTTCTCGCTGGCGTTTTGGGGGTAGCCGAGTTGAGGCCTGGCCTGGTTGCGGTCGGGGAGGCGGAAGCCAGCGTCTATGACAATTTCAATACCGCCCGTGATAGCGGCAGTGTTCTGCCGCACGTTCGAACGGATTGGACCAGATTTTTCACCAAGGGAAAAGACGGTATCGGCCAGCTCGAACTCGATTATCTGACCCGGCTTACCCCTGACGTCTTTGCGCAAGCTCGGGCCGGCTATCTGGAAAGCATGTTCGCGGGCGTGGGCGGAGAGGTGCTATGGCGCCCGCAAGACGCGCGCTGGGCAATCGGCGCCGACCTTTATGATGTGCAGCAGCGCGCATTCAACAGATTGCTGGGGTTCCAAAACTACAAAACGGTGACCGGTCACGTCACCCTGTACTACGCCTCACCCTGGTACGGATTGCACTTCGCCTTGCGGGCCGGACAATATCTCGCCGGCGACAAGGGCGTGACCGTTGAGATAACGCGCCGTTTCTCAACCGGCGTGGAGCTGGGCGCCTTCTTCACCAAGACCAATGTTTCCTCGCAGCAATTCGGCGAAGGCAGCTTCGACAAGGGCTTTATCATCAAAATTCCTCTCCAATGGGCTATGCCCGTGTCCACACAAAGCGTGCTATCCACCGTTATCCGGCCGATCCAGCGCGACGGCGGCCAAGCCCTGGATGGCGACGCCAATCTTTATGATTATGTGCAGCGCACCGGCACAGCGGAGGTTATGGATCACGCGGAAGATTTCGCGGCCGACCAGTAACAAACGGCGCAGAATCATTCGTCCGCACCCTGGCAGCTTCGGGTGTTCGTTCCACTGATAGGCTTCCCAGCTGCGGGAAAGGGCATTATTAGTCACGCATGATCCGCGTCGCGCCTGAGGATAGGTCTTGCTGAACCAGGCTGTCTTTCTGGTTGGCGGTTTTGGCACGCGGCTAGGAAAATTGACTCAATCCACGCCCAAGCCGCTCATCGAGGTGAATGGCGGGCCATTCCTCGACATCCTGGTTTTGGAAGCGGCGCGCCACGGCTTTGACGACATTCTTCTGCTGAGCGGCTATCTCGGCGATCAGATGATCGCCCGCTATCACGATAAGAAGGTGCATAGCGCAAATGTGCGTGTGCTTGTCGAACCCGCGCCACTCGGCACGGCTGGCGCCCTGAAATTCGCGGCGCCGCAGCTGGCGGATGCTTTTTTGCTGGCCAACGGCGACACTTTTTTCGACATCAATCTGCGGGCACTTGCACTGGAATTGCCGCCCGGTGGCGGTGCTATGGCTCTTTGCAACGGCGTCAGCGGCGTGCGCTATGGGCGCGTGCGATTTGAGGACGGGTTGGTGCGCAGCCTGGATGCAGCGGACGAAATTAAAGCGGGTCCCATCAATGGCGGCATCTATGCACTGAGCCGGGATATTCTCGCCGGCATCCATGACGGGCCGGCGTCACTGGAACGCGACGTGTTTCCCGGGCTGGCCAGGGCCGGGCTTTTGCGCGGGATCGCGTTCGACGGCTATTTTGTCGACATCGGTATTCCACAGGACCTGGAACGTGCCCGCACCGAGCTTCCCGCGCGACTGCGGCGCCCCGCCCTCTTTCTCGACCGCGACGGTGTCTTGAATGTCGACAGAGGGTATTTGCACAAGAACAGCGATCTTGAGTGGCTTCCCGGCGCGCGGGAAGCCGTCCGCCTTGCCAACGACCGTGGCTGGTTTGTATTTGTCGTCACCAACCAGGCGGGCGTTGCGCGCGGCTATTATCAGGAGCGCGACGTCCGTGATCTTCATGCGTTCATGTCCGAAGATCTTGCCCTAGCCGGCGCCCATATTGATGCCTTTGAATATTGCCCGCATCACCCGGAAGGGATCGATCCCCGCTATAGAAAGGCTTGCGACCGGCGCAAGCCAGGCCCCGGCATGATCCACGATTTGATGAAAGCCTGGCCGGTGGATGCATCACGCAGTTTCCTGGTGGGCGATATGGCGCATGATGTGGCGGCGGCCGAGGCCGCAGGCATCAAGGGCCACCGATTTTCCGGCGGCAGCTTGCTGGATTTCGTCAGGCCTTTGCTGGGCTGACTGCTAGAGATACGGCTCCAGCCGCTTCAGCGCGACCCAGAAGCCCTCACCCAGATTCTTGTGACCCTGCCAGATCTCGGGAATGAACCAGGCGTCCGGCGCGTGTTTTGCCATCACCTCGCCCAACGCCTTGAAATCGATGTCGCCCTCGCCGATCTGGAGACCTTCGCCATCCACGCCCTTGGAATCGCCCAGGTGATAATGACGCGTATGGGGGCCGAGCGCCGCGATGCCATTGAGGAAATCGAAGCCGAAATAATTGGAGGCGAGTTTGGTGTGCGAAATATCCACGCACATGCGCAAGGATAGTTTTTTGCAAATGGCCGCGCTTTCTTCCGGAAAAATGAAGATGTTCTGGTGGCGCTGGCCGCCGAAATGCCAGGGAAACGGCGCCATGGTCTGGGGGATGATTTCCACCCCGTCCATCTCCAGGGCGCTGAGACTTCTGGCGAAGGTTTCGTAGAGCTGCGCTTTCTTCTCCGGTGCGAAGGGCGCGTCCATCGAGAAGCCGCCCACATTGCAAACGATGGGCGGGCGCGCCGTCCTCGGAAAATATTTTTTTAAACCGCGCGTCACGTCGATCACCCGCTGGGTTTGCTGGATCGAAAACTGGCGATAATCCTCGTCGTCCGTGGCCAGATCCATCAGCCGGCTTCCGGCGAACAGTTCGGGTGCATGGACCACGAAATCCAGGTCTAACGCGCTGTCGAAATAGTCCGCCGGATCGCGGTCCATGTCCGTGTAGGACAGATGAAATTCCAGCAAATCCGGTTTGCAAATCGCCAGAAAAGCCTTGGCGTCGTGATAGCGCACCGGCAGGCCCCAGGGGCGGCGGAACCGGTATTCGCGCGCCTCGGTATCGGCGGCCTCCAGGTCGGAGAGGAAGAAATAATCGTCCGCCTTCATCGCGCGGCGGCTCTTGTGCCCGATCAGGCGCGGCAGATGGATCGGCGCAAGCCCCTGCCCTGGACTGCGCACCAGCAGATCGCTCGCCTTCAGCACGGTGCCGTTCGGGATGGCGCGTGCCGCCACCACACTTTTGCCGAGATTCTCGCGATTGATCAGTTCGCCCTGGCTGAGGACGCGCTCGTGCGACACCGCCGGCGGACCCAGCGCCGCTTCCAGTTCGCGGATTCCCGCCACCAGCGCGGCGAATTCCGCCGGTTCCAGACTGGCGGCATGATCGGGGCCTTCCATGTTGCGGTCGAGCGTGATGTGCCGCTCGATCACGCAGGCGCCCAGCGCTACGGCGCCGAGGCTCACGGCGGTGCCGCGCTCATGCCCGGAATAACCGACCAAGGGATGCAATTCACGAAGCCGCTGGATAAAGCGCAGATTGATGTTGTGCAGCGCCGCCGGGTAGGTGCTCTGGCAATGCAGCAACACGAAGGCGGCATCCCGCCCATGGATGAAATTGATCGCCGCTTCGATCTCCGCGCTGGTGCTCATGCCGGTGGAGACAATCAGGGGTTTGCCGGTCGCCGCCATCGCATCCTGCAGCGGCAGGTTGGTCAAGTCGGCCGACGCCACCTTGAATGCGGGAACCCCGAAACCGTCGAGAATCCTCACGCTCGACGGATCCCATGGGGTGCAGAGATAAAGAATGCCCTTGCTGGCGCAATAATCGAGCAGGCGTTTCTGGTCCTGGGTCGAAAGTTCGAAACGCCGCAGCAGGTCCAGGGTATATTCCACCGACAGATCGTCTTCGGCGCCGTTGAGGCTCGAGGCGCGATAAACTTCGTCGAGCTTGCGCATCTGGAACTTGGCGCAATCTGCGCCGGCGGCCTTGGCGGCATCAACCAACGCGATGGCGCGGTCGAAATCGCCATTATGGTTGTTGCCAATCTCCGCGATCACGAAACAAGGCTGCTCAGGCCCGACTTTGCGCGAACCGATGACGAGGAATGGCGCGGGCGGGAGCCTGTGCAGCATTATATAACCAGCATATCCGCATCGGCGGCCTTGGTACTGGAATTCGCGGCGGCGGGTACGCGCATCTTCCAGGATTGCAGCCCACCATCATCCAGTATCAGGCGCTCGCAGTCATAGCCGATGGCCTTGAGCGCATTTAAAAGTCGGTAGCGGGAAAAAGGCGGTACATAAAACAGGAAATAGCCGCCGCCGCCGGCGCCCAGCAGCTTGCCGCCTTCCGCCCCATTGGCCACGGCATGATCGTAAATGCGATCCGTTTCGGAATCGCTGATCAGGCTGGAGAATTGGCGCTTGGCCTGCCAGGCGTCATGCAGCAGCCTCCCATAGCGGTGCACCTCGCCGCGCAGCAAGAGCCGGTGCATTTCGGCGGTGATGTCCTTCTGGCGCCCGGCGGCGCTGGCCGCGCCAGGCGATGCCCGCATCTGGTTTTTCTGGTCGGCATGGATGGCACCGGAATGGTGCGCCTTGCCGGTGTGGCATAGCAGGAAGCAGGCCTCCAGTTCCCGCAGGGTACGGGATTCCAGCCGCAGCGGCACGATGACGTTTTCGTCGGCGGAGAATTCCATGAAATTGAATCCGCCGAAGGTGGTGGCATACTGGTCCTGCCAGCCGCCAGCGATTTTGAAGATCAGCCGTTCGGACTGAAATGCCATCTCCGCGATCTGGTGCCGCGTCCAGGGATCGGTGCGGAATTCGTTGAAGCAGCCAATAATCGCCGCCGTCACCGCCGCCGAGCCGCCCAGTCCCGAACCCACAGGAAAATCCGACGATACTTCCAGGTCGAAGCCCGCCCGGGGCTTGATCAGGGAGATGACCGAATTAATCAACCCCATTTCACCGTCCAGCTTGAGCTCGGACATATTGCCGGCCTCCACCCGGGCCTGAAGATCGTGGGAATAGACATGGATGCGCCCGTCCGTGCGCCAGCGCAACGTCGCGTGCGCGTATTTGGCGATGGTGGCGTTGATGACGACACCGCCCTGCTCAAAGAAAAAGTGCGTGAGGTCGGTGCCGCCGCCGCCGAAACTGATGCGCGCCGGCGCGCGGGCGCGCGCAAACATCTCACCCTCGTCCTGCAGATGAAATTCGTCGCGGCTGCAAATCTTGACCAGCCGGCCCTGCGCATCCAGCAGGGGAACGACATGGATGGCATTGTCGAGCAGCTTTAAGATATGTTCGCGCGGTGCATTTGCCGAGGCGTGAACGAATTGCCGGTTGGCGAACGTCGAAATGGAAACCGACAGATCGTTCTGCACCAGCAGTTGGCGGCGGATATCTCCGTCTGTCAGGCAGCCGATAACACGCCGGGCATCGTCGACAACGAAAACAATGCCTTTTTTGTTGGCGTTGAGCTTGTGGAAAACCTCCTCAATAGAGGCTTGTTCAGCGACAACGATATCTTCGGGTATCCCTGACATGGGATGGGCTTCCATGGGCATTTCGGCCTTACATGGACTATTTCAAGGAATATCTCAATCGGTGGACAAGAGCTTGACTTTCAGGGCATTGAGCGGGTCTTTTTGCCTCGGCAGGGGCCAAGCTAAGACTTTGAGGCCATAAGGCGCTCCAGCTCCGCCACGATATTAGCGATTGCTTCTGCGCCGCGCGCGGCAAAATACTTTCGTTCGAATGTCTGCATTGCCGGCTCGAACGCGCGCGCAGCTTCGGGATCGGATAGAAAGCGCACCAGCGTCTGCGCCGCCGCCTCGAAAGTCTTAACCTCGACGCCCGCCCCCGCCGCGGCCACATCAGGCAGATAGTGCGGCATCGTCGTCATATTGAAAACGACGGGTATGGTGCCTGCGGCAATGCTTTCCAGAATAGTGGAGGAATAGATCGAAACCGCCGCACGGGAACGCGCAAGCACCTCGGCGAGGGAGATGGCTGGCCCAGCGGCAATTTCGATATTGGGCAAAGCCAGGGAGCGTAATGTCTCCTCATCGAAGGGAAAAATTGGATGCGGTCTTACGAGAATCGTTTGACCCGGCATCGCCCTGGCAATGTGCGGCGCCAGGCTCAACAGTAACTTCTCGTCCTGCGCGCTCATCCAAAGGCCAACACCCATTGAGAAAACGGCAATTCCGCGCCGCTGCCATCCGGGCGTCTCGAAATGACTGAACAGGACATGACTGCCGACCGCAACGAATGACTGCCGCGGATTATGCGGCCGCAAAATTTCCGCAAATCCATCTCCCCAGACCAGCATGGAGGCATAGCTCATATTGCGAAACCCGCTATGGACAAGCGGCGACCAGCCCTGCTGAAGACAGGCGACGGGAATTTCCAAACGCTGTCCAACCCGGTTGATGATCTCATCATCGGGCGCGTTGCCTTCGGACAGCAGAATGGCGCTCGGCGCGAGCCTGCGGAGCGCCTCGTCGATTTCATCCGCGACAAGCGTGATCGCCGGTGCGTGACGCGTCAGCATTCCCGTCATGCGCCGCAAAGCCGGACCGGCGGGACCATAGGTTGCGAACTCATACCCGGCAGCAGCGAGCTCGGCGCACAGATCTGTTGCAAGAGCGCTGACCAGAAAGGCGCAGCGTCCCTTCAGGGCGTCCGCAATCGGCATGAGGTAGCGCGCGAAACGCAGGGAACTTGCAAAAAGCAGGATTTCTCCGGCGCGCCTCTTTTGGTGAGGGGTATGAAATAACTTCCAGCCCAGCAGTGCCCGCAGACGCCGCCTGAGCGGCACAAGCATCAGTTTGCCGGAAACGCCCTGACGGGCTTTTTCCTCTCCGAACCAGTGGCGCGCCACGAGATGGGACAGATCACTGGAAAATTTCGGAATACGGGCGGTATGATCCTTTCCCGCATATAAGCCATGAAGGGCTTCGTCATTGACAACCGAGTAATAGGTGTAAAGTTCAAAGGCATGGCCAAAATCCAGGCCTCGATAAAAAAACGCTTCCGGACTTGCGGACGCGATCCCGGCGACCAAGACGCCTATCTGATCCGACAACTGGGCGGCAAATTCGTAGGACGGTTCGCTGGCCATCCGCTAGATAAACCCTGCAAGCATAGAAGCAAGCAAGTCTAACAATTCATAATTGTCCAGAAAAGCAACTGATCGCGCGTTCTGCGGGCCATTGAGCCGGGCCATGACGTCGGGTATATGTCTTCGCCTCTTCAGTTCTTGGAAAATTGCTGTTCCGGATGAGCAAGCCCTATGTCGTCGCCATCGTGCCCGCCAGGGGTGGCTCCAAGGGCGTCAAGGGCAAGAATGTGCGCCCGCTTGGCGGCCACCCGCTCATCGCCTGGTCCATTGCCGCGGGAAATGCCTGCCCTCGAATCGACAGGCTGATCGTTTCCACCGACGCGCCGGAAATCGCCGACATCGCAAAAACCTACGGCGCGGAAGTGCCGTTCCTGCGCCCGGCGGCACTGGCGAGCGACAGGTCGCCGGATCGCGACTTCGTCATTCACGCCCTGGACTGGTTTCGCGACCATGAAAATCGCGATCCCGATTTCCTGGTGCATCTGCGTCCCACCACGCCCCTGCGCGATCCCACACTGATGGCGGCCGCGATCGACAAGATCGCCAGCGATCCCGAAGCCACGGCGCTGCGTTCCGCATACGCGCTGGCAGAATCGCCGCACAAGATGCTCCAGGTTACCGGCGATTACCTGACAGGCTTTTTTCCGGACGATCCGCGACCGGAATATTACAATATGCCGCGGCAGGCTTTCCCCACCGCCTATCAGCCGGATGGCTATATCGACATCTTGCGCACAAGCTTCATACGTTCCGGCACCAGCCTGCATGGCACGCGCATGCTGGCCTGCATCACGCCATTCACCGTGGAAGTGGACCGGCCGGAGGATTTCGAACATCTGGAATTCATCCTGCAGCGCGATGGCAGCCCGCTGCTGACGATACTCAACAAAGCGAAAAAATTGACGCCATGACAGAATCGGAAAAAGAAATCGGCGGCGCGCCTATCCTGCACGACGGCAGGTATCTTTCGCTGACTTATGACGAGAAGCGCCTACCCAAAACGGCCTATCCGCGGCGGCTGGCAGCTTATCTGACAAAATCCTTTCTCGCGCCGCGCGGCAGACTTCTTGATGTAGGCAGCGGCCGCGGCGATTTTCTCGAAGCCTTTATGGGACAGGGCTTACAGGTCGCCGGAGTGGATATTTCACCAGCGGCGCCGGGGCTTGCGCCGAATCATGATGTTCGTGTCGCCGACCTTGAGCGCGAGGCAATGCCCTTCGACAAGGATAGCTTCGATTTCGCCTTCAGCAAATCCGTACTCGAGCATACAAGAGCGCCTCTAAAGCTCCTGGCAGAGATCAAGTCCACGCTGAAGTCGGGCGGCGTGGTGATCATTATGGTGCCCGCTTGGGAGACCGGCTACAAAGGCTCCTTCTATATTGATCACACGCACATCACGCCGTTCACGCTACCCTCGCTGGAAGATGCTATGCAGTTGGCCGGTTTTGAGCTGGTGCATTCCCAGTTGTTCTGGCAATTGCCGTTCGTCTGGCGCCGTCCGTGGCTTCTGCCACTGCTTTGGGTTATCCGGATGCTGCCCCTTCCCTACCGTCCCATGCAGAAGACGAATTGGCCGGATTCGGTGAACAAGATCATATGGTTTTCCAAAGAGGCGATGCTGCTTTGCGTGGGCCGGAAGCCGGTTGCCTAAAACGCCGTTTTGCCGCTAATAAACGCATCCAGCGCGTAGACCGTGGGCGACCGCTCTAAAAGGATTAAAGTCATGGCGGGTTTTGAATTCGGCCGGAACCCGGTCGAGGTTCCAAGGGTTCTGACGCAATACCGGCGTATTCAAACCCCCTTGCCCGCCCCCGGCACCAGGGAGCTTTTTGAATTGCTCGACAAATACGAGTCGCGTTCCATGCATGGACAGATTCCGATTGTTTGGGACCGGGCGGAGGATTTCAGCGTCTGGGATCGCGCCGGCAACCGCTGGATTGATTTTACCTCGACCATCTTCGTCGCGAATATCGGCCATTCCAACGCGCATGTGGCCACCGCCCTGCAAAGCGCCATCCAGAAAAGTCTGCTGCATTCCTACACTTATGCAACCGATATCCGGGCACGCTATCTGCAGAAGCTGGTGGAATTCACTCCCGCGCAATTCGAAAAAGCCTTCCTGCTGTCGTCCGGAACGGAAGCCACCGAATGCGCCGTGAAGCTGATGCACATGCAGGGACAGAAGATCGGCAAAAAGCGCAATATAGTCGTGTCGTTTGAAGGCGCCATGCATGGCCGTACTCTGGCTGCCGTGATGATGGGCGGTTCGCCCGCGTCGCGGGCCTGGGTCGGGCGCGACTATCCGGATTTCTCGCGCCTCGACTATCCGTATTACTGGGACCTGGAAAAAGCCGGCGTCAGCGGTGCGGACCGTTTCTCGCAAGATCTGGAGACACTGAAATCACGCGGCATCAACCCCGCCACCGATATTTGCGGTTTTATGCTGGAATCCTACGTCGGCTGGAGTGCGGTGTTTTTCCCCGCCGATTACGTCCAGACGCTGGCGAAATTCGCCCGCGAGAACGGTATCCTGCTGTGCTTCGACGAGATTCAGGCAGGCTTCGGTCGCACCGGCAAAATGTTCGCCTACGAGCATTATGGCGTCGAACCGGACATGATCTGCTGCGGCAAGGGCATGAGCGCCAGCCTGCCTCTGTCTGGCGTCCTGGGCCGCGCCGACATCATGGACCTGCCGGACGTCGGCTCGATGAGCTCGACGCATTCCGCCAATCCCTTGGCTTGCGCCGCGGGCCTGGCAACGATCGAAGAGATGGAACAGCGGAATCTTGTCGCGGAGTCCGCGCGCAAGGGGAAAATCCTGCACAATGCGCTCAACGGCCTGAAGAGCCGCTATCCCGACCGTATTTCGCGCGTGCTGGGAAAAGGTATGGTGGCCGCCATCGTGCTGGTCGACCCAAAAACCGGCGCGGCCGATGCGGACGTCTGCAATATGGCGGCCGAACTCTGCATGCGCAAAGGCCTGATCGTGGTCCATACCGGCCGCGAATCCATCAAGTTCGGCCCCCCTCTCACCATCGCCGACGAAGCGATCCTCGAGGGCGTGTCCGTAGTCGACGAAGCGCTCGCCGAAGCCCTCGCATTGCGCAAAGCCGCATGACCAGCCTGCGCCATGCCGGCATCGTCGTGAGCGACCTGGACCGCGCGCTGTATTTCTATTGCGACCTGCTCGGGCTAACCTTGGCACGCCGGATGCAGGAAAGCGGGCCCTTCGTATCCTCCATTCTGGGCATGGAGAATGTTGAGGTGGAGACCGCCAAGCTCGCCGGTGAAGACGGCAGCCAATTGGAATTGCTGGCTTTCATTCAGCCAGTGGCTGATCTTGCGCCGCCACCTTCGCTGATTCGCCGCGGCCCCACCCACATCGCCTTGACCGTGAGAAATCTGGATTCCCTGTATGCGCGCATGGCGGCCCAAGGCGTGAATTTTACAACGGCGCCCCGCGTCTCCGTAGATGGCGGTGCCAAAGTCACCTTCTGCCGCGATCCGGACGGCACCTATCTGGAGCTGGTCGAGCCCCTGTCTAAAAAACCATGATCCGGAATTCGCGGGCAAAAGAATGACTCTTCCCATCGGCTTCATGCAAGGCCGGCTGTCGCCGCAGGTAAACGGCATGATTCAGGCATTTCCCTGGGACACCTGGCGCGACGAGTTTCCCGCCGCAGAGAAGCTTGGCATCGGGCTGATGGAATGGACGCTGGACCACGTCCGGCTGGCCGAAAATCCGTTGATGACGGCGGCGGGCCAGGCCGAGATCGCAGCACTCTCCAAGGCGCATGGCGTGAACGTGGTGTCGCTTACCGGCGACGTCTTCATGCAGATGCCTTTCTGGCGCGTGACCGGCGAAGCGCGCGCCCGGCGCCTGGGCGAGTTCGACACAGTGGCAGAAGCCTGCTCCCGGATGGGCATCCGTTTCATCGTGGTGCCATTGGTGGACAATGGCGCCATGACCACCCTTGCAGAGGAAACGGCGGTGGTCGAGGAATTCGGAAAGCGCACCGAATGGCTGAAACAGCGCGGCCTCGCGGTAGTGTTTGAATGCGATTATCCGGCTGCGCGATTGGCCGCATTCATTGCGCGTTTTTCCGAGGGAGCGTTCGGCATCAATTACGATATAGGCAATAGCGCCGCGATGGGCTACGACAGCCGCGAGGAAATCGCCGCTTATTTCCCACGCATCTTCAATGTCCATATCAAAGATCGCGAACTGGGCGGTGCCACTGTGCCGCTGGGTACCGGCAATGCCGACTTGTCGGGTACGCTGGGCGACCTGGCGCGGCGCGGCTATCGCGGTTTCTATATCTTGCAGACGGCGCGAGCCGCCGACGGCGATCATGTCGGTGTGCTCGCGCGCTATCGCGACATGGCCGCAGGCTGGATCAATATCACGGCCTGAATCAATGGAAAAACAAGTCTTTGCGGGAGGTCAATCGAACGGGCTATAAGGCGCCATGGAATTGGGTCTGGCGGGAAAAACAGCGTTTATCTCCGGCGCAACCCGGGGAATAGGACTGGCCATCGCCAGGGCCTTCCTGGCGGAAGGCGCTGGCGTTGCCCTGACGGGCCGGAACACCCAGACATTGGCTGCCGCCCGAATCGGGCTGGCCACCGAATTTCCCAAAGGCCGAATCGCGGCGATTGCCGCAGACATGGCCGATGAATCGGCCGCAACCCGGGCGCTGGACGAAGCCGAAGCGGCATTGGGCCCCATCAATGCCGCTGTCGCCAATGCCGGCACGGGCAAATCCGCCGCCGGCTATGCGTTGCAACGATCCGACTGGGCAGCCAGCCTGGAGGCAAATCTGATGACCGGGGCAATTCTGGCTTCCGCTGTGCTGCCCCGGCTGGCCAGGCGCAAGACTGGAAGCCTGACATTCATCACCTCCATCGCAGGCCTCGAAGCCATCGGCGCGCCGGTGCCTTATGCCGCCGCCAAGGCCGCGCTGCAGGCAGCGACCTCTTCCTACGCCCGGCTGGCCGGGGCGGACGGGGTGCGGGTTAACGCGGTGGCGCCCGGCAACGTCCTGTTTCCCGGCGGAGCCTGGGAGCAAAGGCTTGCCGAAAAGCCGGGGCGTTACGAGAAGATGATCCTGTCCGAGGTCCCGCTGACGCGATTTGCAAGCCCGGCAGAAATCGCCGATATGGTGGTATTTCTGGCGTCCGATCGGGCGTCCTTTGTGACCGGCGCGACAATGGTGGTGGATGGTGGACAAACCCGCAGCTTCTGAATCGGACGCGCGCGCGGAACATGTGCGCGATCTGTTGCGACGATCGATCGCGGTAAAGCAAAAACTGATCGAGAATCATTGCGACGGCATCGTGCGGCTGGCCGAAATCTGCATTGAGGCCATTGCAGGTGGCGGCAAACTGATGTTCTGCGGCAATGGCGGTTCCGCCGCCGACGCCCAGCATCTGGCAGCGGAACTGCTGGTGCGAATCACGCCTCAGCTCGACCGCGACGGCGTACCCGCCATCGCACTGGCCATGGATTCCTCGGCCATGACGGCCTGCGGGAATGATTATTCCTATGAAATTTTCTACGAGCGCATGGTGAAAACGCTTGGCCGCAAGGGCGATGTGCTGATCGCTATCACGACCTCAGGCATGTCACCCAATGTGATACGCGCATTGAAGGCGGCGCGGGCGCGCGGCATCGTTGCGCTGGGCTTCCTGGGCGGCAAAGGCGGCCTGGCGCTCACCGAATGCGACGCGGCGGTAATCGTACCCGACAGCGAAACAGGCCGCATTCAGGAAGCCCATATCGCCATGGGTCATGCGATGATGGAGCTGATCGAGGAAGGGCTTCTGGCGCGAGGCGCGATCCACCGTGTCTGACCGCGCGGTCAAGGACCTGCTCGATTTGAAGGGCCGCGTAGCCATCATCACCGGCGGCGCGGGCCTGTTGGGCAGGCGCCATGGCGCTGCGCTGGCGGAATTCGGGGCCATTCCGGTGCTTCTGGACATCGACACAGCGCGCGCCGAGGCGGCGGCGAAGGAAATTACGGGCAACCATGGCGTGGCAGCACTGGGGCTGGCCGCTGATATCACCAGCGTCGCGGCCCTGGCGGAGGTGAAAAAAAGCGTCATGGCGAAGTTCGGCCGCATCGACATTCTGATCAACAACGCCGCCAACAACCCAAAAATGGAAGACAGCGGGCTTTCTAGCGAATGGACACGGCTTGAGAATTTTCCCCTGAAAGTGTGGAATGACGATATCGCGGTGGGCCTGACGGGCGCGATGCTGTGCGCACAGCTGTTCGGCGCGGAAATGGCGCGGGCGGGAAAAGGCGTCATCTTGAATGTCGCGTCGGACCTCGGCGTCATAGGCCCCGACCAGCGCATCTATCGCAAGGGCGGCGTGGCGGACGACGGGCAGCCGGTGAAGCCGGTGACTTATTCGGTGGTGAAGTCCGGACTGATAGGATTGACGCGTTATCTTGCCACCTACTGGGCCGACAGGGGCGTGCGTGCCAATGCCCTGCTGCCGGGCGGGGTCGAGAACGGCCAGGACCCCGCTTTCGTGGCCAGGCTGACCAACCTAATCCCCATGGGCCGCATGGCGCGGCCGGACGAGTATAAGGCAGCCGTGCTGTTTCTGGTGTCGGACGCGTCGTCCTACATGACGGGCGCCACTTTGTCGGTCGATGGCGGACGGACGGCGTGGTAGAATGCGAGCAGTACGCCCATCCGAATTGTTGCCAGCCAATTCTCACGACGTCATGGGGAACCCCATGAAGAATAGCCGCCTGTTTCACATGTTTGTCGTCCTATACGGGGCCCCGCTGCTTCAATTCATGCCAGGGATACACGTATCACAAATTGACGCCTCATCGAGCGCCCCTTGATGCGCAAGAAGAATATGCCTGATTTCCTTATTCGAAGATCGGACATTTTCAATTTTCTTCCCCAGGAACCGGCCTGGTTCTGTAACGCGGGCCATCACCGCGCGCGCGCGCGTTACAAACGAAAATTACGATCGGAATACCAACTGGAGACTCTCGACGCATGTCCGCTGTGCGGCAGAAAAGAAATGTCTCCCATCGCCATGCAGGAAAGGCACGGGCTTCCGGTGTCTGTCATGTTATGCGAGAATTGCGCGCTTGCCTTTAACAACCCGCGGCCAGATTCCGCAGCGTTGAGCGATCACTATCGTCGTGATTATCGGGAAATTGAACGCGGCATAGTCGGCAACATTCATGAATTCATGTTTGACCTGCAGGAGGCAAAAGCGCCTGGAATCTGGACCACCATCAAAGAGCACGCCAGGCCAACGTCTACTCTGAAAAGCCTGCGCATCGCAGAAATCGGATGTGGGGAGGGCGGGATCGTTGGGTGGTTGGCGCGGAATGTCGATGGTGTCCACGCAACGGGTTTTGAATTGAATGCAGACGCGGTGTCCTATGGCAAATCCAAAGGGCTGGATTTACGCTACGAAATATTTCGAGGCGGTGAGGCGTTCGATGTTATAATTTTGGAGCAGGTATTGGAGCACCTTTCGGATGTGTCGGGCTTTCTTAAAATCGCCAGCAAGGCGCAAAAACACGGCGATCTCCTATATATTGGCGTCCCCGGCCTTCTCGATGCGGCCGCACATTACAATTCCAACTTCATCAGCTATCTCGAATACGGGCACCTGAGTCACTTTTGCTTGCACACACTGGAGCGCGCAGTGGCGCCACATGGATATGAATTGGTTTATGGAGACGAGACAATCAGGTCGCTTTTCAGGCGCGTCGAAGATGCCTCAGTTGCGCTATCGAGCAAGCCGGTCTCGGCGGAACAGCTCAAAAACTATTTGCTCGCGACGGAAAGCGAATTCCAAACCAGAGCAAATCATGTGTTGACCAATTGGCGTCCCTACGCAAAATACATCCTCACCTATCTGCTCAGTTATCTTTAGATGGAAACCTCTCAACTTGGCCAAGTCCATTTAGAGATGTTCACGGTTGGGGTCTTGTACGGCACTGCGTTGACAGCGGCCTTCACCAAACATGCGAGGCAACAGGATCTCTACGAACGGCGGGAATGTTGTGCAGTATAATCTGACGCCTTATTTATCAGTGTTCCAGCACGGCGCTAAACTTTATAAGGCCTTGGGCTGGAAACAATCCGTGATCGTGCAAGGGTCAGGCGTGGCCGCGAGCGGTCTCTACGCACTCGGCCTTGCATCTCTCCTGCCTGTGATGGAATCACTTGGCGTAGGTGGCGGCAGCCGAGCATTTCCCGCCTTCATCGCGAGCATCATTTCGCACAGCTCCCTGCTCCAGAATCATGAACTTGTAAGCGTTCTGTTGCTGCTGGCGACCCTTTCGGTGTTCCTGTTGCGCTCCGCATTTCTGGGGTTTTATTACGGCTATGGCGGCCGCATGACGGAACAATATACGCGCGGGGTTCGCGACGACATTCTCACAACTTATGCGCTGGACCGCGAGCAATACGGGTCGGAAAACGCCAAGACGAAAATTCTCTACTTGAACAGTCAGCTGCAGCAGCTGACTTCATTCAACTGGGGAATCATGTTTTGTACCCTTCAGGCTTACACCCTTATAGTCCTTATCCTTGTCAACATATATCTATCGCCAGGCGTGTTCGCTGTATCAATCGGGATTGGTCTCACTATGATCCCTCTGACGCAGCCCATCCTGCATCGTATTTCCATGATCGGCACTGTGTACTATGGCATCATTCACAAGATTCTCACGTCTGCGAATAATTTTACCGAAGGCTTCGAGACCCTCACGACGTTGAACGTCCGGGACAGGATACAGAAAGAAATAAATGGTCTTGGTGGCAGCGCCATGCTCGCGCAGTTCGACCTCGGGGTTCGTCAAGGCTTTATAGCGGCACTTCCAGAAATCCTGGTTTCCATCGCGGTGCTCGGTTTTTTTCTTATCCTGGGTTTCGGCGCTTTCAACGGGCCGCTCATCGCGGTTTCCGGCTATTCTATGATCCGGCTTGTCGGGGCCATCGGGCAGATCAATGAAAGGATGGGGGACCTCATCAAGCAGAGAGCGGTCGTAGACGAGATCGAATTATTTCTGCAGCTCAATCGGGTTCCCGGCAGATCGCATAATTTGGCGAGGCGCTTCACAAGCGTAGCGCCCTCGACGGCGCACATGCAGATACGCTGCATCAATATCACAATTTCTGCCTCCAATCGCCCGCTGGTGCATAATGCAACCGTTTCCCTGGACGGGAACGGCATCTTCCAGCTCGCCGGCCCCAATGGCTCGGGGAAAAGCACCCTCTTGCGCGCGATTGCCGGATTGCTGCCTTATGAGGGTAGCCTCACAATTCAAGGTCGGGAAGTGAACACACTCACGCGCGAAAGCTTGGCGTCGTTCATTTCTTATCACAGCCAGGACAATTTCTTGCTGGAGGGCAGTTTTCTCGACAATGTGCTGTTGGGAAATCCGGAAAAAAACGCGCAGGATGTGAAGCATCTAATTGTCAGCATGCAGATGGACAGGCATCCGCTTTTCGCCAAGGGGCTTGACTTTCCGATCGCCGAGACCGCCAGCAATTTGTCGGGCGGCGAACGGCAATTAATTTGCATATTACGGACGCTGCTCAGGAACACGCCTATTTATCTGTTCGACGAATATACCAACCATCTCAGCCGAACAGTGTCGGACCTGCTCGGAGTTTATATAAAGAACATGAAAGAAAAACTCGTCGTCGTCGTAAGTCACAATCACATGCACCTTGCGGATGTCGTGATCGACATGGAGCACGGGCAGATTGTAAAAGTGACACAGCGAACATCTCTTCCAACCCATTGAGACAATTAAAATGGCCTGCGTCGTCAAACAGCCTGTAAATGGGACCAAGGGTTTTCTTGTCATCACCGACGGGGAGCTGCATGACCTATTGGAAACCAGCACGACGCTGCAGGACAGTGTCCGTTCCTTGCGCACCAACTGGGTGGTCGCCGTGCATTGCAACAGTTCGGTCCAGCAGAACGTCCGAGCCAATGAATTGATTGATGCTTATATCGCCGGACCGGGCGACATAATTCCACTGGCGTCGTTTACGCCCTATCAGCTGACTATGGACTGTTCCAATTTCTGTCCGGATTACTTCCAGCGTCAGCCTGGCAGGGACCAGAAGTTCTGGGACGTGCTTTTCGTTTCCCGCAACCAGGAATTCAAATCTCTGGACGTACTGTTCCAGACAGTTCGCGAGATTTTCGATGCCGCGCCGATGCGCGTGCTGGCCATTATTACACATGGAAGCGCCGCTGACACCCAGCTCGACAAGTCGGAGCCGTTGCGCCTCTATATGTCGATGTTCACGGTGGCGGAACGCAAGCTGTTCACGCTTTTGACGCCATGGGTCGATTATCCTTTTCCGTTCGATCTGCAGACCCTGGCGCTTTTTTACCATCAGTCCCGCAGCTTTCTGCATACCGCGCGCGATGAGCGCCACCCGCGCGTCGTGGCTTATGCCTGGGCGGCGGGTATACCGGTCATCGGGCCACCCAGCGTTGCCGCCCTCCTGCCGGATGACTTGCGCCAACCGCCAGGTTTTTTTTCGTTCAAGGACGCCAACCAGGCCGCCGCCGCCGTGCGCCGTGCGGTCGAAGCCAGTACCTCTCTGCCTCCTGTGTACAGTGAGTTTCACTTGGCATCTTTTCAAATTCCCCGGCTGAAGCAGGAAATTCAGAAGCTTTACGCCCACCTAGGGATTGGCTATGTGGATGCTGGGTGGTTTTTGGACAACCTGGATCTGCGTTTGGCGCGTCATCATGTCGGAAATGCCGGAACCAACGCGGCCCGCGCCTCGCTGCTGCAACTGACAAAGCAGCTGATTCAGCCTTTTCCTTCCGACATTGCAGGTGATGCAGAACTTGCTCTCGACGCCTATACCATCTGCCAATCGGATGATGCCCGCGTGGAAAAAGAGGCGGTTGTCGGCCGCCTTCTCTTCCCTATGCGGCGGTTCGGCGAAATTCGCCGCGAGCGGGGGATGAGGCGCGCCTTGCAAAGCATGCTTCGTGTGGCCTTGTTACGCATGTTCGGAGAGGCAGGATAATGGTTGTCAAGATACCATTCCAGCGCCCCTTTCTCACGGGCCGTGAAGGCGATTACGTAGCCGAGGTTCTTGCCAGTGGAAAGTTGTCTGGCAATGGACCGATGACCCAATATTGCCATGACTGGCTGGAGAGGAATGTGGGGTGCGCCAAGGCGCTGCTGACCCAGTCCTGTACCAGTGCCCTGGAGATGGCGGCGATTATCGCCGACATCGCAGCAGGCGACGAAGTCATCATGCCCTCCTACACTTTCGCCACCTCGGCCAGCGCCTTTGTGATGCGCGGTGCCATCCCGGTTTTTGTCGATATACGACAGGACACGTTGAATCTGGATGAATCACTGGTGGAAGCCGCAATCACCAGTCGCACCCGCGCCATCGTGGCGGTGCACTATGCCGGAGTCGGCTGCGACATGGCCGCGCTAAAGGACATCGCCGAGCGGCATGGGTTGCTGCTGATCGAGGATGCGGCGCAGGGCATCCTGGCGCGTTACCAGGACAAGCCGCTGGGCAGTATTGGCCACATGGGCGCCTACAGCTTTCACGAGACAAAAAACATCGTCTCAGGCGAAGGCGGCGCACTTCTCATCAATGATGCAAACCTCATCGCCCGCGCCGAAATCGCCTGGGAAAAAGGCACCAATCGCAGCCAGTTCATCCGCGGCCAGGTGGACAAATACACCTGGATTGACCTTGGCTCATCCTACCTGCCCAGCGAAATAACAGGCGCCGTGCTGCGTGCCCAGCTTGAGGGTGCAGATGCCATCACCACCGAACGGCTTCGGCTTTGGCAGCGCTATTACGATGCGTTTGAAGGGTTGGAACGGGAAAAGCGGCTTTGCCGCCAAGTCGTCCCCCAAGATTGCGCCCACAATGGCCATATATTCTATGTCCTGCTGAACACGGCGAACGAACGCAACCGCGTCCTGCGAGTGCTGAATGCTGCCGGGATCGGCGCGACATTCCACTATATCCCCTTGCATTCCTCGCCTGCCGGACAGCGATTCGGGCGCTCCTCCGGCACCATGACCCGCACTGACGATTTGGCTGCGCGGCTGTTGCGATTGCCGATGCCGCCTATGACGGATGAAATACAGGATTCGGTAATAGTACACGTCCGGGACGCAATATTGTCGGAATGACATTCCGTTGTGAGGGAGGCGTATTCAAAAATAGGTCTGCGCGATAAATTGCACTCATCTGCAGCCCTATCCGGTGTGATCAGCCGCTTCGCAACAAGAAGGAGGTCATAGGCAAATCATGGGCATGCTGATATACGACGCCCTCGTTCTTACGCGAATCGCATCGACCGCGCGCGCCAAAAAAAACGTCTTAACGCTGGGCGTACCAACTCTGAATTTTTCCTGTAGCAATTATCGTTCTGCAGCAAAAAAAATTGGTATCGACGTGAAAGGCGATAATTTCCGCGAATATCGCGGTTTCTTTGAAATGCTGGGCTACGAACAAATTGTTTCCCTTGACATATCCAACTATGAGGGCGCCGAGATTCTCGGCGACCTAAATGACCCCACTATCGCGAGCCGCATTAACGCCCAATATGATCTCGTATATGATTCAGGCACAATCGAGCACATCTTTGAGATTACCGTGGCGTTGCGGACAATTCGAACACTTGTTCGCCTTGGCGGTGTCGTTGTGCATGCATCGCCGGCGAATGGTTTTATGGATCACGGCTTTTGGCAGATTTCACCGGACCTTTTTCGGAGCTTCTATCGATCGTCCGGCTTTGACATTCTCACAAGCGCCTTGTTCACACTCGGTGACGCGCCCGTCGCATTCCCCGCCGATGAGAACATATATCGCATGAGGGGGCGCGGCTTCATCGCACAAAACATGTCTGAAGCACTCGTGATATTTGCGGCATCAAAAGCGACAACCATCGAAAATGACAATTTAACCATGCAAGACTACTACAGCCGAATGCATGCTGCAAAAACGACTATTCACCATTCTGAATTTTTCATTCCCTATGGCTCAGCGCAACGCGCGCAACTATTGAGGTATCCGTTCGCGAAGCGGGCCTTTTCGGCTGTGAGATATATTTCGAATAAGTTTCGCTGAGGCCGAACAGCACACAACGGGATCCGGCCCCGCGATATGCATCATCGTACCCTTTGTCCGCCGAGCCGCGATTTATGGCAAACTCTTTCCCGAAGACGGGAACGCGCTTTTCGATTATGTGACAGAAATTCTCTCCAAAAAGACAAGTGTATTGATTTCCGTACCGGACGGCCGCCATCTTCTCAATCGGAAGGACCACGCATTACAATGATATGACTCCGGGGCCTTCACAGTCCGGTATTTTTGCCTCAGGGAAGAATCGCCAGAAAAACTCCGGAAGGAAGGAAAAATCCGTGTTGCTGGAACTTTACGAGAAACTTACGACAAAATATCTGCGCCGCCGCGTGCGAATCATTTTTGACGCCCACTATCGGGTCGGCGACTTCTCACTTGCGCCTTCTCACGCCAATAATTTGGACAAAGAAGTCATCTCGCGCCATTATGTGTTGGATCGTGAGCCATCAATCCAAGGAAGATTTCGTTTTCTGGACGTCGGCTGCCGCGACGGCAAGCTTTCCTATCTGCTTGGGTTTGACGGGCCACTGCACTTCAACGCGGCGCTATACGAAAAGAATAAGGCGAAGTTCGAACGTCTCTACGAGTATTACGGCATCGACCTGATTCCAGCCGGCGGGCATGTCTTAGCGGGCGACTTATGTCATCCTGAATTCTTGGCCGCCTATCCGCATTTCCGCGAGAGCTTCGATATCATTTACAGCAACAACGTATTCGAGCATTTTGCGCGGCCCTGGATCGCTGCTGATAATTTGCTGCGCCTTCTAAGTCGCGGTGGGCGCTGCGTTACCATTGTTCCGTTCGCGCAGCGTTATCACGAAAGTCCCGGCGATTATTTTCGTTACACGCCCGCAGGTGTCATCTCAATGTTCGAGAGCGGTGGCCCTATTAAGGTTCTGGAGGCCGGCTTCGACATAAGGGCGCGTCGCTATGATTGGCAGGGCATGGGCGACGGCAACGATATCGTTCCGGTGGACAAATATGGTTCATGGCGCGAAACCTGGACCACGGTCGTGATCTTCGAGAAGCTGTAACGCATGCGTATAGGCATTCTCTGGGACGTCCGCACACAATGGCTCGGCGGCTGGAATTACCTTCTCAACATGATACGTGTGTGCAGTGTTTTTGCCCCGGACATGCAGTTCGTTGTATTAAGCTCGACGGATTTGGCGGGCGCAAAGCGGCTTGAAGTGGAATCGGCCGGCGGCGAAATCATTGTTTCTCTGCCGCCCTTTCGTCGCTTTTCGCATCCGCTGGTGTTGTTCGGTGCCTCACACAAGGGCCTGAACGTTCAGCTCGCTTCGGCGCGGATCGATCTGATATTTGAACTCACCAATTATCTGGGCTCAGGTTTGGCCGTGCCTGCGCTGTCCTGGATCCCGGATGTTCAACATCGGGGGATTGCGCGCTTTTTTTCTCTTCGTGAGAGATTACAGCGCGACTTGGAGTTTTGGAGGCGCCTCACCTTCCGCAACCATGTCATGCTATCCAGCGAGGCCGTGAGGCGTGATATCCGAAAATTCATGCCAAAGCCTCGCGCGCAGCTCCATGTCGTACCATTTGCAGTACAGCCCACAGTAGAAGTAACCCGCGACATGATTGACCAGGTTATGGCGCGGTATGGCCTCCTCCCAGGCTATGTCTACATGCCCAATCAGTTTTGGCTGCATAAAAACCACGCTTTGGTTTTTGAAGCGGTGGCAGAACTGCGCACGCGCCGACGAGACATAAAGTTGGTTATGTCGGGCCAGAACTTGGACAGTCGCGATAACAGCTATGCTCAACGGCTCGAGCGCTTGATCACTGATCTGGGCATCGCCGAGTCGGTCGTCATGCTGGGGGTCATTCCCTATGCCGATCTTCTGGCGTTGATCGCAGGCGCACGCGCCCTCTTCAATCCCTCCTTATTCGAAGGATGGAGTACCACAGTCGAAGAAGCGAAGGCCCTAGGTGGGGCAATGGTCCTGTCGGATCTGGCGGTGCACCGGGAACAGGCGGGCGAAAATGCATTTTATTTCGACCCTGGTAACCTCAACGCTGCCGCTGACGCTCTGGAGTGGGCATCCTCCCTTCCGGTGGGGGCCGATACCAATAGTCGCGAAAAGGCTACCAAAGCCAATATCGCATCACAGCGCGTCTACGCGGAAAAACTGCGCGTCGCCTGCATTGCCGCGCTCAATGCGTAGCGCGGAAATCCGCCCCGAACTGCCTAAGCCCATCGATGGGCGCAATCTTCGTCGCGAGGCCCGCCGCCGCTGCGCGCCTGGGATCGCCAACAAGGTGTTCTGGATCCCCAATCCGGCGAAGACCGTTGAACGAGATGTCAATCTCCCTGCCCCAACCGCTGCCCAGCGCATGCACAGCATCAGCTACGCTAACTGCCACTCCGGTACAGCCATTAAAACTGGGAGCCAGTGGTGTCGCCCGCGAAATGGCGGCAATCAGAATTCGTGCCGCATCCTTTATATGCACCCAGTCGCGGGTTTCCGCGCCAGTCCCTCCCAACACAAATTTCGTTCTGCCCTGCGCCAGTTGATTGCATATTTCCCAGATAAGTTGCTTCTCCAAGCCGGGACCATAAACCGAGAATAGCCGGACGGAGGCGACCTTGATCCCGAAATTTCCGCCCCAGCTCGCGCCTACCATCTCCATCATTGCTTTGTGCGTACCGTAGGGCGAAAGCGGCCTGAGCGCGGCGTCCTCCAGAATTGGAACAGATTGGGCGTCGCCATAGACTGCCGCGCTGGATGCCAGGACCACAGCCGCCTCGGGCGCGGTCTGGCGCACCCATTCCAGCAGACGCACGGTCGCCGCCGCTGTACGAAAAAAATCCTCCGCTGGCGCGGTAAGCGATGGGCCGACCGTCGAACCACCCGCCAAATGGATCACCGCAGCCGGTCTGTCGCGCGACGCCATAAGCACACCAAGATTGTCAGAGTTGATTTCCCCATTGATCCAGGCGGCCAGCGGCAACGACTGGGGCCGCGCGCCGTGACCGATGCCAACAACTTCACACCCCTGATGCGTCAGTTGACGCACAACGTGGCGGCCGATGGCACCGATCGCACCAGTTACAAGCGTGACAGTCATTATCGCTTCCACGCCAGAAATGCGACGTGCCGTCCAGGATGCCGATAGAGTCGCGAAAGAATTGCCCCGACCATAGGATAAAGCATGGGACTGGACATGATCTTTGCCGCCGCATCCGCCAGATGAGGAGGCAAAAGCTTGCCGGCCGCACCGCGCGCCACGTCCAGGGCGCGCATCGGCGCAAAATTGAATGCCGCCCCGAAATGTCCCCACTGGCGACGCATCTCGAAACCCGCGCCCACTAATGCGGCGCGATACTGCGCCTCGCTAAATGCATTTTCACCGCCATAGAAACGATGCAGCGGATGCTCCGCAAAGAACTGAGCGCGCTGCACGTCATTGTCAGCAACATGGTCACGAAATGAAAAGAATGTTCCGCCCCTTCTAAGAAGACGGAACATCTCACAAAAAAAATCGTCAATATTCCTAGTGTGATGCACGACCTGACGGGCGACGATGAGATCAAAGCTTTCCGATGGCAAACCAACATCCTCACCGAAGCTTTCCACGATTCGGATATCAGCGCCCGCATACCTGGCTAATGTGCGTATAGCGCCCGCCCCAACTAGCTCAGAAGGATCTGGTTCCAACGCCGATACGCTCCACTGGTCGCGCGCCAACGCGTAAGATACGATACCATTGCCGGCGCCGACATCTAGCGCTGTACCGGGCCCCTCGCCGATCAAATCGTGGATCGCTATCCATTCGTCGCTGGTGTAATACCGCTCGGCTGCGACTTCCAGCGGCGCATCGTAATAACAATCGCGCACCAGGGTAGCGGCATGGGGATCAGCAAGCAGCCGCTTCACCGCGTCTTCCCAGCTAGAGCCCATCGTTGTGGTCACGAGCAACGCCCGGCTCAAGGCGGCGTAATATCCGTACCGGATTTCCCGCTACAACGGTCCAAAGCTCGACGTCCTTTGTCACAACCGAACACGCGCCAACGACAGCACCCTCGCCCACCGTAACATCTTTCAGAATTGTTGTACCGAATCCTATCCAGGCCTTGTCTGAAATGACCACCGGCGCCATGGCGACAGCGGACCAATCCTTTTTGCCATGATACCAGTCCGTAACATCATTAGGTAGTGTCCCAATAGACTGCCAAATCGTTACTTTAACGGTCGTTGGGAGCGATTTCTCGAATGACCTCAGCTGGGTTTCCGACCGCCACTGTCCACGCCGGTATGGACCGACGCACAACCGAACCCGCTCCAATGATGGCGCCTTCGCCGACTTCGACGCCTTTCAGGATTATTACGTGTGCACCGATCCATGCGCCGTCTTGGATCACGACTGGTTTCTGCTCGTGAAGGTGCCAATCATGCTTGCCGTTGCGCCAATCAGCGACATCCCGCCGCCGGATACTCAGCCTTGGGCTGTGATTGTCTGAGTCGGTAATGACGCCGCCATAGGAGACGAGAATATCGGATCCGAGAGTGATCGAAGCGGCACAGTCAATTATACTTCCGCCGAAATAAACATTGTTGCCTATAGCAATTCGCGAATCTTTGGTTTCACAAACAATCCGCCCTTCGATGATGCAGCCGTGACCAATGCGGACCTCTGCTCCCAATTCGCGTACATCGATCAGCCCAGTGAGTTTTACATCAGGCGCAATTAGACCCTGGCAAACAAAGCCGCGAACCAGCGCGCGGCGGCGCAATGTGCGAACAAGGAAGTCTCGAATCATGGTACGCTATTTGCTCTCGCAGACCAGCCAGATTCCGGTGGAGATATTATCTTTCCAACGAGAGGGCAGGTAATTAACGGTCTTGAATGCCCCGCGGCAGTGCTTCATCCACCATTCAGTATTGTTGTTGTGGAAGCTTTGATGGGTTTTCATCCACCCCTCATTCCTGCCACTCTTGGACACTGGGATCATGTGGAAGGACAGCTTGCGTGTCACGCGATCGGCTTCCTTTAGGAAAAGTGGAATTCCCTCCTCGGTGAAGTGTTCCAACGATCCAATCGAATACGAGTAGTCAAATTCTTTATTGGCATAGCTAAGAGATGTTGCGTCCATCACAGATACCTTTTCTGACTGGATGCCGCGCTGTATAGCACGATCGATCAGAATCGGCGAAATATCGCAGCCATAAACATCAAGCGCCGGCGTACTACGGTTCAGTAATTCGATCGTCGTTCCCGTGCCACACGCAATATCCAGGGCTTTGCCTTCAAGCCCAGCGCAAAAATATTGGATTTCATCCCAGACAGTTCCGACACCCCACGCATCAAGGATCTTCGCCATCTCAGGCGTCCAATACATATCGAGGTCTTGTCCGTGCATCGGCGTGGTGGCGCCTGGGGCAACACCCCGTCGAATGCCAGAAAGAGCGGCCAGAATCGGAGCAGGGATAAACGGCTTGATTGTAGCCTTAAGACTGGCCATTGACGATCCTCCAATCGAGACTCTAAACCAACCTTGACACTAGGCCGGAGTCAACGAGGGGCATCTACTGCCGATTATGTACTTGACATAAGTAGTATACAATCGCCGATTGAGGCGCGAAAAGGAGGAATACAAGCACCCGTGGCGCGGCAAGAGAGCCACTGGCTTATGGGGATTTCGCGCATGGTCTAACCTTACTGCTCGGTCTTGATCCGTTGAACTATGCTCAAATACGAACCATAACCGTTCCCTATTTCGAGGTCTGCCCTACTAATTCTTCAAATGACCAGATTCAATAAAATACACTCGCTGCCATGGCAGGGGTAATGCGCAGGGTCTTGCGCTGGCACACGAATCTATAATGCGGGATGTTCAGGCCAACTGCTGCGCTGTGGTTTTTCACCTTCTCGCTGAATGCGTTGATTAGGCACGTGAAGCGACGCATTCCCGTCCGCATGGTGAGGTTCTACCTCTCAACAAGGCTGGTCGAAATATGCTTTTGATCGGGGGTATCCTCCACAACGTGGCGCTCGGCTCTGACAACCTTGTGTGGGCTGTAACGCTCGGGTCCGATAAACTCGGGTTCGTAGAATTTACTGACTGCCCGAAATCAACATCCGCACAAAATGCCTCTTCTACGGCGTCAATATAGCTCCTGAAGGCATCGGCGGACAGTTGCATTCGATTGGTCCGAGGTCATATTTGGAAATCTGCGACAACATGGTGATGATCTGAAACAGCAACGGTCAAGCCGCGACCGTCGAATTGGATGGATAGGCCGTTTAAAATTCAAATCAGGATCATACATATCGTTGCGCCGATTATCGAAATCCGCGGTGTGGCTGTCATGGTCCATGATCGTCACGCCCCAGGAAATCAAAACATCTTCACCGATCGACACGTTACTTGCGCCGACAATATAGGAATTGCCGACAAAACTACGGGCGCCAATAGTAACCCGGGCGCCCTCTCGCTCACAAACTATGCGCCCCTCGAAAATGCAATGATCACCGAGCCGTATGTATGACCCACTACTGTCGGAATTGCGCCGGGCCTTATAGCGCGTCGTAGAAGCAGCCGCCAACGTAAAATTGCGGCGATAGCGCCCCAGGATGCTTAGAATCCGCTTCACTGCCAGCTCATTTCAAACGCGCCATAATAGCCCTAGCCCATTGCATTTTCCTATTCTGCGTCCGTAAAAAACCTTCCAAGGAGCCCTGCGCCTCTTTGTCCAGCAGGATTTTTGTCGGAAACGAAGGCGGTTGGGTGGCGATATTTGTTTTTCGAACCGGTTGTAAAAAACGTGCCAAGCGCGAAGAAGCGTGGGTGGCGGTTTCATCGCATCCGATATTGACGACCAGAGAACGCGGGGGAAAAAGTCCAAGCGCACCGGCGCGGAACATACTCCACCACCAACGAATGGCCCAACTGTCCACCGCCCCCGCCATCTGACGCTCGAGCATCTCGGCATAAGGATAGGCATCATTGAGATTGAAGCTGCTGCGCAGGGCCGGGTCTCTTCGAAGAGCTTCGTAACCGCTTGCATCCGAATCGAAATGGCTCCACGCTGACTTCCAGGTCGCCCATCCCCAGGATGTACTGAAGCCCAGAAACATCGAGTCTTGGCGTGGCGCAAACGCGGGCACTGGAAATTGATGGCCGGAAATCTGCCAGACGTCAGGCACACCGTCGTAGGTCTCCAGCGCATCATTGAACCAGGTAAGCAGCGCCGGCGATGCGATGAGGTCGTCTTCGATAACGATCACGCGGCCGTAGGTGTCGCAAAGACGTCTGACGCCCGCGATGATTGAGTTTGCAAGGCCGTTGTTCTTCGGCGATTCAACAATCGTCAAATTTGGGAGCCGTCGTGCCGCAAGCATCTGGCGGACCGAGCGGACATCGGCTTCCATAGCTGTGGATTTGGGACCATCCGAAAAGACGAAAACGGGGCTTCGTGCGAACTCCGGACATCTTTCCAACGCGTCCAGCGTAAGAGTCAAATGGCGTGTACGCCGGTATGCAAACAGCGCGATGGGTGAATAATGGGACGGCATTAAAATCACCGGAACTTTCGTCGCGCGATTACCTTCAGAGTAGCATTCCGTTGCCCAGCCTGCCACAATAATGCTGCGAATTCGACCTCTTGGGCAGACAAAGTAACTATTGCTTTTGGCAATCCCCTACTTCAAAACTGACCGATGCACATCGGTATTTCGCAACGCGAAATTTCCCTGGGGAAGGCGGCGCTCGCCACCGCGAATGTATTTTATGGCCATGCCAAGCACAGCATCAAACGGCTCTTTCGGGCCAAGCTTCCGGCTACAAGCGAGATGTCCGCAATAGCCCGATTGCTGCACCAAAATGGGTATGCAGTTTTGCCGTCCTACTACAACACAAGCGACTGCGCACGCGGCCGCGAGGAAATCGACCGCCTTATCGAAGCTCAACCCGGTGCGGTGCAACGCTTCGGTCAGGGTTCGGATTGCCGCGTTTACGGAGCTGAACACGCCTCGTCGATGGCAGCGCACTTTCACTGCGACGGGCTCATGTTGGGAGTAGGAAAAGCTTATCGTCGCGGAGATCTGGTCAATTTCAGCACATTAGCAGCGCGCATCAATGCCGTACCCGGCAATCTTGGGTCCGGCCAAGGGTGGCACCGCGACGCGTTTCACTTCCAGTACAAGGCGATGATCTATCTGAGCGACGTCGGGCCGGAAAACGGGCCCTTCGAGGTTATTCAGGGATCGCATTGCTTTTCGCGACTTCTGCTAGACACTATTGTCGGGCGCCTTGACAAGCCACCGCGCAGCCGAATCACGACCGCGCAGATACAGCGCCTGCTTGCCGCAAGTCCGGCGCGCGCGCGCGCATTCCCGGCACCTTGCGGCACGGTGATTCTTTTTGACAGCAGCATGATTCATCGCGGCATGCCGATCCTGGTAGGCACCCGCTACGCGCTGACCAATTATTATTATCCACCAGAATCAGTTGGCGCAGACCTGTACAACGAATTTGCACCATTCGCAACCGCGTAGGTGCGGGTATCGTACCGATAGGAAAGGGCTAAGTCCCCTTGCAATTTCAGTGGCGCAAATTCTTGTCGGTCAGGTCATGTGTGAAGTTATGCGTTTCACCACTGGCCATGATCGCCGGGGGTACGCTTCGCGACCGGCTTCCAAAATAATTCTTCCGCAGGTGCCGGGCGTGCATTTCTACAAAAAACCGCCGGTACATGGCGGCCGGAAGGACAGCTTCTGCAAGAACGCGAATATTTCGCTTCATTAATCCTCGGTGCCTGGCTTGGCGCGGAATCCCGCAAATGAGCGGAAGGCAGGCAAACATATCCAAAATCGACAGCATGGAAGTCAATGTCATTCGCCACTACACTTGGCATGCTAGGCGCCTTGCCTCGTTCCTTTGGGCAGGTGGCCTATTTCAGCCAGCAATTTCTATAGGCCATGGATTGTAAATCCTATACCTTAGGATCAATTGGCAGAGCTGAGAGGCCCTGCCCACACCAGAAGCATGAGATGACACACACCAGCAGCTCCGCTTCAGACGATGCACCAGAACCGGCGTGGCAGCCGCAACCCGTGCTGGGGCTGTTATTGCAAGACCTCTTCGTTCTGGCAATGTTTTCGTCGCTCCTTCTGATTGGCGCAGATCGCATCGCCATTATTGCTGGCGGATTAACCCTGCGCCTAGTTTTTCCACTGCTGATGCTGACTTTCGGGTTTCTGTTCATGCAGCGGGGTGGCGCAATTGCCTTCGATAAGACGCTCTCTCTGCTGTTTTTGCTCCTGGCCATTGCCGGCGCTCTCTCCGTGATTCACAGCTACGACGTGGTCAAAAGCATTGGTTACACGATTTGGGTACTGTTCGATTTTTTCCTTATCATCGCCCTGAGCTACAATTTCGCCAAGCATTACCCCCCGGTTCAGGTTCTAAAAATATGGTTCCTAGTGTACCGCATTCATGTGGTCGCATTGCTGGCAGAGGTTGCCTGGAACGTATCGCACGGCGCCTTGGGAAGACCGCATCTCTGGTTTTATGAATCGTCTTATCTCGCGATATTCATGAGCGGCTATTTTGGAAGCGCACTCTACATGTTTCTAAGCCGTGGAAGGCAATGCGCTCCGGATTTCGCGCTGTCGCTTGTCGGAATGCTGGCGACGACCTCCGCGACCGGAATGTTTGGGATGGTATTCGCAGTGCTCTTGAACTTCATCGTTGCGCGGCAACGCATTCGTCTGTTGATCGGCAGCGCCGTGATAGCGTCTGCCTTTTTTGGCATGCTATTTCTGATGTTTCGCGATACCATATATTACCGTCTCGTTGCGGATGTATTTCTGCAGCCCGGCATTTCATCCGAAATCATTCTTACCCGCGCAGGGAATCGGTGGATACGCGCGGCGGTCGGCTGGGAAGCCTTTCTCAGCCATCCATGGTTTGGCGTGGGGATCGGCGGAGATGTTGCCTACATGCAGGCAGAGGGAGTGTCGGACTACGCGCGACAATTCGTAAAAGTCACGTCCGATGTGGAAAACGGGCAGCCATTCAGCAACATTAATGTCGAAGTTCTGGGTACAATGGGTATGGCAGGCTTTCTGCCCTTCGCCGCCATTCTTATGTACGCGGCCGGCACAATGATACGTCTCATTCGCCGAAAGCACGAATTGGCGCCTGTGGCGATCGCGTTCTTTATCGGATTTTTTTCCATATTCCTGGCTTTGCAGTTCGAGAGCACTTTCCTGCGATACTATCTGTGGAGCCCACTCGGCCTGGCCCTGGGCGTGATGGCGCAAATGCGCGCGACAACCGGCGTTAACGGCGCGCTTCCACCCCTCTGGCAAGCCGCCGCGGCCCGGGATTAGCTTGTTTCCATGAGAATCTGTCTGCTATGAATGCGTGCCTTGAAAGGTATTCGCCCTGACATGAACGAATTCAACATGGGTTTCGTTATGGATCGTCTGGTGCGCGGATGGCGCACTTGCACCTTGTTCGCGGCGTTGGCGGTGCTGCTGGTTCTCTTCGCGCTTCCATTCCAGCAAGTCACCTACAGTGTGCGCATGACCGTGGTCCCGGCGCCGAATGAGCAGAATGTCGTCAGCGTTTCCGGGAGTGCTCTGACAACTCTGTTAGGCCTCGGGGTGGGCGGCGCGGCCCAGAGCAGCAACTATATCCGTTATCAAAAGCTTTTGGTGTCGAATGTCGTCGCCCAGCAACTGCAGAATAAATACGGCATGGTACAGTATGTCTTCTCCAGTTATTGGGATGCCCAAAACAGGAAATGGAATCCGCCCAATACAATCCGCGGCTTTATGGTGGGCTGGCTTCTCGCGTTGGCCCATGTGCCACAATGGTCTGCGCCTGACGTGACCGCCCTCGCCGCCTATCTGAACGGCCATTTGCTGATTGTGCCGTCGACGGAATCCGACCTTGTAACCATTTCCATGGATGGCCCGGACGTCAATTTTTCGAGGCGCGTGATGCTCGCGGCCCATGAGCAGGCCAATCAGGTTCTGCGTGATCAGGTGGCGCGACGCGCCCGCCAGCAGGTTGCCTATCTGCAGAGCAAAATTGCCGAAACCACGGTTGAGGATTACCGCCTGACTCTCCTGACAATTTTGTCGTCGGAGGAAAAAACGCTCATGCTGACCCAGACCAACGCATCCTTTGCGGCGGAGATTTTGAGCCCGCCCATGGCGTCGCCAACGCCCGTGTCGCCGCGTCCGGTATTGAGTGTTTTTGTGGCTGCTTTGGTCGGCATCCTGCTGGGTTCCATTGTCGTGATATTTTTCGGTCCCGAATGGTGGCAGGAAACCCGCCAACGAATCGCCGCGTTTGGTGGAGCGCGCGGCACGTCGGGGCGCTGAATCGCGATGCCGAATGGCCAGGATACCGCGAAGCTTTCTGATTATCCCGTCCCGCCAATTGGTGAATTGCGCAAACCCGCGCGTATGAGCGTCGTGACCACCGTGCGCAATGGAGAAGAAACCCTGGCCCGCGCCATTGACAGCGTGCGACTGCAAAACATTCCGGACCTGGAATATATAATTATTGATTCCGCCTCAACCGATAACACCCTCGATATTGTCCGGGGGAACACCGACGTCGTCACCTATTGGCAAAGTGAACCGGACCGGGGCATTAGTGATGGCTTTAACAAGGGCATCGTGTTGTCGTCGGGAGAATTCATTACTCTGCTGAATGCGGACGATTGGCTCTCTCCTGGTCAAATTGCTGCCGGAATCGAGACGCTTGACAGGACCGGCGCGGATTTCGTTTTCGGTGACTTGCTCTATCACGGCAAGGATGGCGAACTATTATATAAGGTAACCGGTGACGCAGCCTATGCCGCTCGCATCGACAGTCTTATGCCGGCGTTGAATCATCCCACGGTGATCGTACGCCGCATGGTCTATGAACGGTTTGGCCTTTTCGATCTGAACTATCGCTATGCCATGGACTATGAACTGCTGCTTCGCTTTCATTGCGCGGGATGCAAGGGAGTCTATAATCCGCGAATTGTCGGGCATATGACGCTGACAGGCGCCTCGGATGCCAGCAGCCTGAAGGCCATCCGCGAGGTTCGCACGGCTGCTATTGCATATGGTTATCCTATTATACCGGCATATTTGCTGAGCTATCTTCGCATGGCCAAGGATAGAATACGACGCCTCATCGAACATTTGCTGCCGCGCTCCTTGAGCTTGGCCCTGCGCAGCGCTGTCAACAGGGATCTTGCGCGCGCCAAATGACAAGCACGGCATTGATATTTGGAGTATCCGGGCAGACCGGCTCTTATCTTGCGCATCTGCTGCTGGGAAAAGGCTATCGCGTGGTAGGGACTTCCCGCGACGCGGAGATCAATGGCTTTCCCAACCTTTTACGGCTTGGAATCAAGGACCGGGTTCAACTGCGATCGATATCGCTTTCCGACTTTCGCAGCGTGCTGGCAACAATTCAGGAAATTTCGCCTGACGAAATCTACAACCTGGCAGGCCAATCTTCGGTGGCCTTGTCATTCGACCGCCCCGCCGAAACATTCGAGAGTATCGCGATGGCCACACTCAACATTCTGGAGTGTTTGCGGTTCGACAAGCGCCGGGCGCGACTGTTTAACGCCACCTCGTCGGATTGTTTTGGCACAATCGAGTCACCTGCCAACGAGAACACGGCCTTTCGGCCGCAAAGCCCTTATGGCATGGCCAAGGCCGCGGCCTTCTGGTCTGTCGTCAGCTACCGTCACTCTTACGGCATATTTTCCAGCAATGGCATTCTCTCCAATCATGAGTCGCCGTTGCGTCCCAATCGTTTCGTTACCCGCAAGATCATAACGGCCGCAAATCGCATCGCGGGCGGCAGTGGAGAAAAGCTGGTTCTGGGCGACCTGTCCGTGGAACGCGACTGGGGCTGGGCGCCAGATTATGCCGAAGCCATGTGGCGAATCATGCACCACGACGTGGCTGCGGATTTTGTCGTCGCCACTGGAAAGGTTTCCTCCCTGCAGAGTTTCGTGGATGCGGCATTCCGACAATTCCGGCTTGACTGGCGCGATCATGTCGAAGTGGACACCAGGCTGTTCCGTCCTTCCGAGATTCAACGTGTGCAATTGGATCCTTCGCGGATTGCAGCAACGCTGGGCTGGCGGGCCCGTATTGCCATGCCGGATCTGGTCGAGACTCTCGTGGCGGCAGAGCGCAATGGTGATCTCGGGCCCCTGCCCTGGCAGGATGGCAAGATTGCGGACCAGATTCCAACCGCCAGTCGCACATGACAGTTTTGGCGATCGACGCCCGCATGATTGAATCGTCCGGCATCGGCACCATCATTGCCAATGTCGCGCCGCGGCTGATTGCCCGCAATAGAGGGTGGAAATTCCAGATCGCTGGCGACATTGAAAAATTGCGTCGCTTCCCCTGGACCGCCGCGTCCAATGTGCAAATAGTGGATTATCGCGCCCCGATCTATTCGATTCGGGAACAAATGGTGTTTCCCGCTGCCCTGCGTGCCAGTTCCATACTCTGGTCTCCCAATTACAACATACCTCTCTTCTGGCCCGGCAAGCTGATCGTCAACATCAATGATCTGGCGCATCTGGTATTGCCGGAAATGCGCAACTCTCCCGCAAAACAGATTTACGCCCGGTTCATGTTTGGTTTCGTGCGGCGCAGGGCCGATGTCATTGCCTATATCTCGCGTTTTTCGACGGACGAATTCCATCGCCTGGTGGGCCGCCCGCGCGGCAGTGAGGCTATAATCCATTGCGGGGTGGATGACGCATGGTTCGATGTAGCGCGTGTGGCGCCAAGCCACCCTTACATCCTCTTCGTCGGCAACGTGAAGCCGCACAAAAATCTCTCCCGGCTGCTGGATGCTTTTGCCGCGATCCAGGATGAAATCCCGCATAATCTGCTGATCGTGGGGCGCAAGGGAGGGTTCATAACTGGCGATACTGCCGTGCAGCAGCGGATCGAAGCTTTTGGCGGCCGCGTCGCATTCACAGGATATGTCTCAGACCAGGAACTGAGGAGCATATTCGCGGCAGCGGACGCGCTGGTTCTGCCATCGCTTTACGAGGGATTCGGTCTGCCGCCTGTCGAGGCCATGGCGGCGGGTTGTCCGGCCATGGTGTCCCGTACCGCCTCTTTGCCGGAGGTTTGCCAGGATGCCGCCCTTTATTGCGATCCGCTGGATGTGACCGATATAGCCGCCAAGATGAAGCAGATCGTGACGGATGACGATTTGCGCCGAACGCTCAAAATGCGCGGTTCGGCGCGGGCGCGCGAATTGAGCTGGGAGGCCACGACGGACGGCTATGAGCGTGCCATCAAGAGCTTGCTGGACTGACCCTTTCGATTGGCATTGCGCAACCGGCCTGCTATAGACGCCCAACAAAAACAGGGCTTTAGGGATGCATATCATTCACCGCCAAACTTGCCGGGTCTGCGGCTCGCCATACCTCAGCGAAGCGGTCGATCTTGGCGAACAGTATCTGCAGGGATCCTTCGTAAAGCAGGGACATGTCATGCCGCCCTTGCGCAAAATTCCGACCCTGTTGGTGCGCTGCAACGTGGAAAAGAACGAGAAGGGCTGCGGACTGCTGCAGATGGGCCATTCCGTGCCGCCCGACATTCTTTACGCCAACTACTGGTACCGTTCCGGCACCAACGCAACCATGCGCGATCACCTGGGCGAAATCGTCATGAGCGCTCTGGCGCTACATGGCAGCAAACCGGAACGCGTGCTGGATATTGGCTGCAACGATGGCACCCTGTTGGCCAATTACCCCGAAACCATCGAACGCTACGGCGTTGATCCCTCCGACATTGCGCGCTCCATCAAACCGCCCGTCAAAGTGATCAATACCACCTTTCCGTCCGGACAACTCAATGCGCTGATCGGCGACAAGAAATTCGACATCATCACCTCCATTGCCATGTATTATGACCTGGAAAGCCCCACGGGTTTTGCGCGTGCCATTGCCGGCCTGTTGGCGCCGAACGGCATATGGATTGTGGAGATGTCCTACCTGCCGTTGATGCTGAAGCAGAATTCGTTTGATACCATCTGTCACGAGCATCTGGAATATTACAGTTTGGCGGTGCTGGAGTTCATAGCGCGCGAAGCGGGTTTGCGCGTGACCAAAGCCTCGATCAACGACGTCAATGGCGGCAGCATCCGGCTCTATCTCACCAAGGCCGACAACACAAAATACGACACCAAGGAGGCGGCCGAATTCCTGCGCCACCTGCGGCTGTATGAATTCGATCTCAAGCTCGATACACCCGAGCCCTATGTCGCTTTCCAGCGCCGGATCGAAGAGGTGCGCGAGAAGCTGGACGCTTTTCTGACCGCCGCCCGGCGCAAAGGTCAGCACATTCACGTCTATGGCGCTTCGACCAAAGGCAATGTCCTGCTGCAATGGTGCCGTATCGGCTCGTCCATGGTGGACTGTGCCGCTGACCGCAATCCGGACAAGTACGGCGCCCGAACCCTGGGTACGGACATTCCCATCGTGTCGGAGGAGGAGTCCCGCGCCGCCAAGCCCGACTATTATCTGGTGCTGCCCTGGCACTTCAAGGCCGAATTCCTCGAACGAGAGCGCGCCGCCATCATGGCCGGCACGAAGATGATCTTTCCTCTGCCGGAAGTGACGGTGGTGGACAAGACCAACATCGATGCGGAAATCGAGAGAGCGCGCAAAGCCGATTTCCTCGCGCTGTAGGATGCGGCCATGACCACAGCTCTTGTTCTCGGCGCCAATGGCCAAGATGGCAGTTATCTGAGCGAAATTCTGTGTGCCCGCGGGCAAGACGTGGTGGGAGTGGGCCGGCAGCCTAGACCACGCTGGCCGGTTTCGAGTGGCAAGTATCGCTATCAGACCTGCGATATCTCCGACACAGATACGCTGCAAGCGATCTTACGTCTGGTGTCGCCGGACATTGTGTTCCATTTCGCCGCCATTCACGGCGCCGCTGGCTTCGACTATGAGTCGGTATGGCGGGAGGTTCAGCTGGTCAACACCGTCTCCGTGCATGCCGTCCTTGAATATATCCGCGGCGAGAAGCCGAGTTGCGGTTTGGTCTACGCCAGCTCGGCCAAGGTGTTCGGCGCGCCCCTCCCCGCGCGGATCAGCGAAACGACTCCACGAAAATCGAGCTGCATCTACTCCATCACCAAGAATGCCGGGCATGCGCTCATCGATTATTATCGCGCCCGGCACGCCGCGAAAGCGTCTGTGCTGTATCTGTTCAACCATGAATCGCCGCGCCGCGCGCCCGAATTCTTCATTCCCCGCCTCGCCGAGGCCTTGAAAAGGGCCCTGTTGGACGGAGGTAAAAGCGAGATCTACTCGCTGGATTTTTGCTGCGACTGGGGCGATGCGCGCGAATATATGGAAATCGCGGCCGATATCGCCGAACGCGCGCTGGGCGAGGATTTTGTCCTGGCCACAGGCAAGACCTGGACAGGACGGGAGATGGCGGGCCAGCTGTTTGCCCGTCACGGCCTCGATCTCGCCGACCATCTGATCGAGACTGCACCAGCTTCCAGCATGCAATCGCTCTATCAGGCCAGCAACGCCAAGCTGAGAGCAAGGCTTGGCCGGGCGCCCATGCGCAGCATCCTGGATGTGTTCGACGAATTTCTGCAGGCGGCGCTGTGAAGCTTGCCATCATTCAAGATCAGCTTCTTACCGAAGCGGGATCGGAACGCGTCTTTCTTTACATGGCGCAGGAATTCCGCGAGGCCGACATTTTTACCTTGGCATATAATCCAGAGACCACCTGGCCGGAATTCCGGGATTTTGAGATTCATACCAGCTGGCTGAACCCATTTGTTCAGACCCATGACCGTTTCAAGCTGGCATTTCCTCTTTCAACCCATGTCATGCAGAGTTGGAATTTCAACACCTATGACGTGATCCTGACTTCGTCGGCCACTACCGCGAAATATATCCGCAACCATCACGCCCGCCACATCTGCTACTGCTACTATCCCACCCGCGCTATCTGGGACACCGGCAAATATTTCGACGGCGGCAAATCAGGCTTACGCGAAACTATCTTCAGGCAGACCCGTGGTTATTTTATGCGGCGCGACCTGGAAGCGGCCCGCCGGGTGGATTCCTTTATTGCCATATCCCAGTCCAGCTGCGCGGCGATTCGCCAATTTTATGACCGCGATGCGCAGGTCCTGTTCTCTCCGATCGACGTGGACCGATTCGCGCCAGGCGCCAGGATGGCAAAGACGGACCGTTATCTGATGGTTGGCCGGCTGGAACGATGGAAGCGCGCCGACTATGCGATAGAAGCATTCAATCGCATGGCGCTGCCACTGGACATTATTGGCACCGGACCGGAGGAAGCGGCATTGCGCGCCATGGCCGGTCCCACCATTCGATTTCTGGGCCGGGCCGATGACGCGGCGCTGGTAAATGCTTATGGTGCGGCGCGCGCGGTCATCTTCACACCCGAACTCGAATACGGCCTGGTGCCGTTGGAAGCCGCCGCGGCGGGTACGCCCATCATTGCGCTGGGCAAGGGTGGGGTTCTGGAGACGATGGTCGGACTGGCGGACCCAAGGGGCCGCGCCCCCACGGCGATATTTTTCCCGGAACAGACGCCGGAAGCGCTGATTAAGGCGGTGCGATGTTTTGAGACCATGGATTTCAGCAAAAGCGACCTCATGGCCCACGCCGGGCACTTCGACATTCCGCAATTCCAGCGCAAATTGCGCGCAATCGTGGCCGGTGATATGGCATCTCATTCCTCGATACAAAACCAGACGAAACAACCATGACAAAAACCGCTCTTATCACCGGCGCCACGGGCCAGGACGGGGCCTATTTGGCCGAACTGCTGCTTTCCAAGGGCTATATTGTCCATGGCGTGAAGCGGCGTTCCTCCTCCTTCAACACCGGGCGGATAGACCATCTCTATGAAGATCCACATGAAGGGGCCAAGGTCCGGTTCTTCCTTCATCACGGCGACCTGACCGATTCCACCAATCTGATCCGGATCATCCAGGAAACCCAGCCGGACGAAATCTACAATCTGGCCGCGCAAAGCCATGTCGCGGTGAGTTTCGAAACTCCCGAATACACGGCCAATGCCGATGCCATTGGAACGCTGCGCCTGCTAGAAGCCATCCGTATCCTCAAGCTGGAACAGAAGACGCGCTTTTACCAGGCGTCCACGTCCGAAATGTTCGGCCTTGTGCAGGAGAAGCCGCAGCGCGAGACCACCCCCTTCTATCCCCGCTCGCCGTACGGCGCGGCGAAAGTCTATGGCTACTGGATCACGGTGAATTACCGGGAAGCCTATGGCATTCATGCCTCGAACGGCATCCTGTTCAATCATGAAAGCCCTATCCGGGGTGAGACCTTTGTCACCCGAAAAATAACGCGGGCGGTATCCGCCATTCATCACGGGATTCAGGATTGCCTCTACTTGGGTAATATGGATTCGGTGCGCGATTGGGGCCATGCCCGCGACTTTGTGAAGGGCATGTGGATGATGACGCAACAGGCCAAGGCAGGCGATTATGTCCTGGCGACGGGCGAGACCCATACCGTGCGCGAGTTTGTCGAGAAAAGCTTCGCCCATGTCGGCATCACGATTGAATGGCGCGGCAAGGGTGACAACGAAGAGGGTGCCGAAAGCAAGACCGGGCGCGTGCTGGTCAAGGTGGACCCACGATATTACCGCCCCACTGAGGTGGATTTCCTGCAGGGCGACGCCTCCAAGGCAAAGCGCGTGTTGGGCTGGACACCCGAAATCACCTTTACCGAACTGGTTCGCGACATGATGAACAGCGATCTGCTGGTCATGCAGCAGGGCCGCAATAGTGACTGAAATATTTTCTCTGGCCGGCAGGAAAGTCTGGGTCGCGGGTCATCGCGGCATGGCCGGCAGCGCCATTGTGCGCCGCCTTGCAGCCGAGAATTGTGAAATTCTCACGGCAGGGCGCGATAGTCTTGACCTGTCGCGTCAAACTGACGTCGAAAAATGGCTTGCCGTCAACAAGCCCGACGCCGTTTTCCTGGCCGCCGCCACGGTCGGCGGCATCATGGCCAATTCCACCCGCCCTGCGGAATTCATCCATGACAATCTGATCATTGAAACCAATGTGATTCACGGGGCCTATCATGCGGGGGTAAAGAAACTTTTGTTTCTTGGCTCATCCTGCATCTATCCCAAGCTGGCGCCCCAACCGATGAAGGAAAGCGCCTTGCTCAGCGGTCCCCTGGAACCTTCCAATGAATGGTATGCCGTAGCCAAGATCGCGGGCATAAAGCTATGCCAGGCCTATCGCCGGCAGTATGGCTGCGACTTCATCTCCGCAATGCCCACCAACCTGTTTGGCATGGGCGACCGGTATGACCTGCTGCAAGGCCATGTGGTGGCGGCGCTTATCATGAAAATAGACGCCGCCAAGCGGGAAGGCCGCACCACGGTGGAGCTTTGGGGCACCGGCACGCCGCTGCGCGAATTTCTTTATGCCGACGACATGGCGGATGGGTTGATTTTCCTGATGAAGAATTATTCCGGGGAAGAGCACGTCAATGTCGGCTCTGGCGTCGAGATGACCATCCGTGAACTGGCCGAGCGCATCGCCGAGACAATCGGATGGCGCGGTCGGTTTACCTTTGATACCAGCAAGCCGGACGGTACACCCCGCAAGGTGATGGATATCTCCAAATTGTCGGCAATGGGGTGGACTGCAAGCACGCCCTTCAACGAAGGGCTGCGCCACGCCTATGAAACGTACTTACAGCGAACGATTGCTTGAATTGGCTATTATGATGGGTTCAAGCGGCGATCTCGTATCAATCGCCTCGATGTAGGGTTATTGGTGAGCCCGGATGGGGTCGAACCATCGGCCCTCTGATTAAAAGTCAGATGCTCTACCGCTGAGCTACGGGCTCTCACCAAGCGGGCGGACCATATGGGCGGTGACCCCATGGGTCAACCGCGATTATCCCAGCAAATCCCCGGAATCCGCGGATGTTTCACTGGCATAGCCGGAACGGAAGCGGGCGGCAAAGGCGCCCAGCCCGCCCGCCATGATGGCCGCGCGCAAACCCGCCATCAGGTCCTGATAGAAGGTGAGATTGTGCCAGGTCAGCAGCATGGCGGCGATGATTTCGCCTGATTTCACGGCATGGTGCAGAAAGGCACGGGAAAATCCGCGGCAGGCGGGGCAGCTGCAATGGGAATCCAGGGGCCTTGCATCATCGGCATGGCGGGCGTTTTTCAAATTGAGGGCGCCATGCCAGGTGAAGGCTTGTCCGTTGCGGCCAGAACGCGTCGGCAGCACGCAATCGAACATGTCGATGCCGCGCTCCACCGCGCCCACGATATCGTCAGGCTTGCCCACCCCCATCAGATAGCGTGGGCGATCCCAGGGCAGGTGCGGCACCGTGGCGTCCAGGGTTTCGAACATGGCCGCCTGGCCCTCGCCCACCGCCAACCCGCCGACCGCATATCCGTCAAATCCGATTTCCACCAGTTGGTGGGCCGAGCGTTGGCGCAGTTGCGCTGCCGTGCCGCCCTGCACGATGCCGAAGCAGGCCCGGCCGATCTTCTCTTCGTCAGACTGTTTGTCGAATGCGACCCTGGACCGCCTTGCCCAGCGCATGGACAGCCCAAGGGAGTTTTCCAGCGCCTGTTCGGATGCGGGCAGGCTCAAGCATTCATCCAGCACCATCTGAATGTCGGAGCCCAGGAGGCGCTGAATCTCCATGGCCCGCTCGGGGCTGAGAAACTCTTCGTGACCATCAATATGCGACTGGAAGCGAACGCCCTCCTCGCTGATCTTGCGAAGGCCGGCCAGCGACATCACTTGAAAACCGCCGCTGTCCGTAAGAATGGGAAGCCGCCAGTTCATGAATTTGTGCAGGCCGCCCAGCTTCGCCACCCGCTCCGCGCCAGGGCGAAGCATCAGGTGGTAGGTGTTGCCCAGCAGAATATCCGCGCCCGTCTGGCGCACGCTTTGCGGCAGCATCGCCTTGACTGTCCCCGCCGTGCCGACCGGCATGAACGCGGGCGTGCGAATATCACCGCGCGCCGTGTGGATAACGCCGGTGCGTGCCACGCCGTCTCTGGCCGATATTTCCAAACGAAAACCGCTCATGCCGGCCTGATTAGCAGGCAGGCATCGCCATAGGAATAGAAACGGTATTTTTCCCCGATCGCCTCGGCATAGGCATGCTGCATGGTTTCAAGCCCCATGAAAGCCGACGCCAGCATGAAAAGGGTCGAACGGGGCAGATGGAAATTGGTCACCAGCAGATCCACCGCCCGGAAGCGGTACCCCGGCGCAATGAAAATACTGGTGTCGGCGTCGAAGGCGTGAATGCGGCCGCATTCGTCCGTGGCGCTTTCCAGGGTACGCAGTGCCGTGGTGCCCACTGCCGCGATGCGGCTGCCGGCATCATGGGCGGCATTGAGAAGCGCCGCTGCGTTTGAGTCCAGCATGGCTGTTTCGGGATGCATCACATGGTCGGCAGTGTCCTGCGCCTCCACCGGCAGAAAGGTACCGGCGCCGACATGAAGCGTGAGATCGGCGCGGCCTATCCCCGCTTCCGTCAGGCGGTTCAGCAATTCCGGCGTAAAATGCAGCCCAGCCGTAGGCGCGGCGATCGAGCCGTCATGCCGGGCATAGACCGTCTGATAGTCGGCCCGGTCCTGCAGATCCGGCGGCCGCTTCTTGGCGATATAGGGAGGCAACGGCATGGCGCCCACCCGGGCGATAGCCTGGTCCAGCGCCTCTCCTGACAGATTGAAAACGAATTCAATCTCGGCGTCCTGGCGGGCCGTCACACTGGCGGACAGTGGCGCGGCGAAGCTCACCACGTCTCCGGGGCGAAGCCGGCGAGCGGGCTGCACAAATGCCTTGAACCGGTTTTCTCCCAGGCGCCGGTGAAGAGTCGCTTCGAATGCGACCCCCGGACCGCCCGGAAGCCGTGCCGGACGAATTCCGTTGAGCCGGGCAGGGATTACCCTGCTGTCGTTAAATGCCAGCATGTCTCCTCGCATAAGCATTTGGGGAAGCTCGTAAAAATAGCGATGGTCCAGCCGCCCATCGGGATGCACAACAAGCAACCGGGCGGCATCCCGTGGCTCCGCTGGCCTGAGCGCGATCAATTCCGCCGGCAAGTTAAAATCGAAGGATTTTGTGCGCATCCAGACCCATATTTCCGGAAAAATTCTCCTCGCCCAGGAATGGCAGGAATTTTCTAAGGTATTGAAACAATATGACTTTCTAAGTCCTTTCCTATCATAATCGCATGTTGTAAGCCGTCGGGGACGATCAAGGTTCACCTGGTTCTGAGTTTATCGTCGAACGATCAGATTTTGCGAGCAGCATGACCATCACCTCGATCAGCGACTCCTGGGACAGCGACCGGCGCAAAAATACCGGGCACTTTGCCTACTGGCTGTCGCTCTTCGGACTGGCTGCGTCGGATGGACTGTGTTTCACCCTGGCATCCCTCCTGTTCCGGCACGGCCACTCGGTGCCGAGCCTGCTGATCATGAATGGCGGTGCCGCCGGCAATGCCCGTTCGCCGATCGACATTTTCCTGATCCTCGCCATCGCCTTTGTCCTGGTGCGCTATCTGACGGGCGATTATGGCCGCCGGCAACTCTTTTGGGATGGCACCAAGCTGACCACCATTGCGCTCATGGTCACCGCCATTCCGGATGTGGCCATGCTGTTCCTGGCGCGCGGGCATTTCGATATCCTGCATGTCCTGGCGGGCTGGCTGTTTCTGATCTTCGCCGTGCCGGTCATGCGGCAAGGCGCCCGCATGCTGCTGTCGCTGCCGGGCTTCTGGCAGATCCCCACGGTGATGATTGGCGCTGGCGCGCGCACGGCGGAAATTCATGACGGACTCAAACACTCCTTGTCGCTGGGCTTCGATGTCCGCTGGCTGGTTCTGGATAGTCCCGAAGCCACTTTGCCCCCCAGCATGGCGTCTCTGCGCGCCGTTCATTCCGACGATTCCGCCCGTACCGCCCTTGTGATGCGCAATGCGGGCTGCAAGCAGGCCATTGTCTCCGCCGAAGATGTCCAGTCCACGCACTTTGCCCAAGTCGTTCAGCGCCTGCTGGAAGTCAATATTCCCGTCGCGATCATTCCCGCCTTTACCCGGCTGCCGCTGGCGGGCGTCACCACCAGCTATTTCTTTGGCCGCGATATCCTGATGCTCCAGGTGCGCAGCAATGTGCAGCGCCTGCTATGGCGCATCGTCAAGCGCAGCTTCGACATTGCGGGGTCGCTGGCCATGCTGATTATCCTGTCCCCCTTGTTTGTGATCCTCGCCATCGCCATTAAACGCTCCAGTCCCGGACCCATCAGCTATTCGCAGACGCGCGTGGGCCGGCACGGCGTTCCCTTCAAATGCATCAAGCTGCGCACCATGGTGTCGGATGCCGAAGAGGCCTTGCGGCGCTGGAGTCTGGAGAATCCCTGCCTGTACGAGGAATATCTCAAGACCTTCAAGCTCAAGGACGATCCCCGTATCACGCCCATCGGCAAATGGCTGCGCCGCACAAGCCTGGACGAGCTGCCGCAACTCTGGAATGTGCTGCGCGGCAATATGAGCCTGGTGGGGCCTCGCCCGGTCGTAGCCCGGGAGCTGGAGGAGTATTACGGGCCCGCCGCCCAGCTTTATATGCGAACCCGGCCGGGCATGACGGGCTTGTGGCAGGTCAGCGGCCGCAGCGACACCAGCTATGAGCGTCGCATCATTCTGGATGAATGGTACATCCTCAACTGGTCGTTCTGGTACGACATCGTGATCCTGGTCCAGACGGCCTGGATTGTGCTGTCCGGCAAGGGCGCGGTTTAGGCGGTCTTCAGCACCGCGGCGATGATGCGGTCCTGTGTCGCCTCGTCCAGATAAGGATGCATCGGCAGGCTGACGACCTTGGCTGAGAGCGCTTCGCTGACCGGGGTGGGCGCCGACGGATAATGGGCATAGGCCTTTTGCCGGGACAGCGGGATCGGATAATAGACCGCGGTCGGCACACCCAATTCCTTGAGGTCTGACTGGAACTTAGCCCGCATTTCGACCTGTATTGTGTACTGCGCCCAACTCGAGGTCGCGCCCGCGATCACGCTGGGCACCACGATGCGGTTTGATCTCGAGAAGGCCTGATTGTAGCGGCTGGCGACGCGGTTGCGCAGCTCGATTTCATCGGCGAAGATTTTGAGTTTCTCGATCAGGATCGCGGCCTGGATGGTGTCCAGCCGGGAGTTCATGCCGATATGGACATGCTCATAGCGGTCTGTGCCCTGGCCGTGCATGCGCAGGCTGAGCAGAAGATCCTTGAGGCCGTCGTCATTGGTGAAGCAGGCGCCGCCATCGCCATAACAGCCGAGCGGCTTGGCCGGAAAAAAGCTGGTCGCGGCGGCGTCGCCGATGGCACCCGTGCGCTTGCCGTCCAGCAGACCGCCGAAGCCTTGCGCCGTATCGCAGAAAAGCTTGAGGTTTTCGCGCGCCGCGATCGGCGCCAGAGCGCGGTAATCGGCGGGCTGGCCGAACAGATCCACCGGCATCACCACCTTGGGCTTTAATTTGCCTTCACGCCTGACCAGCGCAATGGCCGCTTCCAGGCTGGCCGGGTCCATGTTGAAGGTATCGGGCAGGACATCCACGAACACCGGCGAGGCGCCCGCCAGCGCCACCACTTCGCCCGTGGCGGCGAAGGTAAAGGCCGGCACGAACACCGCATCGCCGGGGCCCACGCTCCAGGCGCGCAACACCAGCAGCAGGGCGTCGGTGCCGTTGGCACAGGCAATGGCGTGCTTCACGCCAGCCCAGGCGGCGATGTCCCTCTCGAACTCAGCCACCTGCGGCCCCAGGATCCACTGGCCGCCCTCCACCGCGGCCCGGATGGCGGCATTGAGCGGCTCGCCCAAACGGCGGCGCTGGGCCTGAAGGTCGATGAACGAGATTGGATCAGCCACAAAATTCTCCGGTACGATACAGCACGCTTTTAAGGGCCGTGGCCCAGTTCGCGCCACTCACCAAATATTGCCGATTGTGAAGAGCGGCCCGCTGCCGCGCAAGCGGCGGCGGGTGAGCATGTCCAGCGGACATGCGAGAGCGAAGAACGGTCCATAGCGCCAGCGTATGGACGGCTTAGGCGAGCGGCCGCTCATACAGGCTTGGCTTGCGGCGCGCGTCCGTAGGTATCTTCAAAGCGCACGATATCGTCCTCACCCAGATAGGCGCCGGACTGCACTTCGATCAGGTGGAGCGGCACCTTGCCGGGATTTTCCAGCCGGTGCCGGGAGCCGAGCGGGATATAGGTGGATTCATTTTCCTGCAGCAGGAATTGCTTGTCGCCGCAAGTGACCAAGGCCGCGCCCGACACCACGACCCAGTGTTCGGCGCGATGGTGATGCATCTGCAAGGAGAGCTTGGCGCCCGGCTTGACGATGATGCGCTTGACCTGGAAGCGCGTGCCCGCGTCCACGCTCTCATAGGACCCCCAGGGCCGGTGCACCACCGCATGATGGATGTGCTGGTTGCCGCCCGCGGCTTCCAGCTGTTCGACGATCTTCTTGACGTCCTGGGCGCAGTCGCGGTGGCTGACCAGGACCGCATCCTTGGTGGCCACCACCACCAGATTTTCCACCCCCACCGCGGCCACCAGCGGGCCTTCGCTGCGGATATAGGAATTGCGGGATTTTTCGGTGACGACCTCGCCCAGGAGGACATTGCCGTCCGCGCCCCTGGGCGCGATGTCCCACAGCGACTGCCAGGAGCCGATATCGTTCCAGCCCATCTGGACCGGCACCACGGCCGCGCACAAGGCGTGTTCCATGATGGCATAGTCGATGGATTGCGACGGGCAGGCCAGGAATGCCACTTCGCCCAGGCGAATGAAATCCATGTCGCGATGGGCATGAAGCAAGGCGTCGCGGCAGAAGCCCAGCATGGCGGGCTCCAACCGCTCCATCTCCGTGAGAAAGGATTTTGCGCTGAACAGGAACATGCCGCTGTTCCAGAAATATTCTCCGGAAGCCAGATAGGTTTCGGCGGTGGCGCGGTCCGGTTTTTCGACAAAACGTTCGACCGCAAAGGCGCCGGGCAGGCCGGGGAGCGCCGTGGCGCTTTTGATATAGCCATAGCCGGTTTCCGGCGCCGAGGGCTTGATGCCGAAGGTCACCAGGCTGCCGGCCCGTGCCGCCTTTGCCGCCACGCCAATAGCGGCATGGAAAGCCGGAATGTTGCCCACGACATGATCGGAGGGCGTCAGCAGGAACAAGGCCTCCGGATCGTCTTCCATGATCTTGAGGGCCGCGACGGCGGCGGCCGGCGCCGTGTTGCGGCCGGCAGGCTCAAGAATGATCCGGGCGTCGTGAACGCCGGCGGCGCGCAGTTGCTCGGCGATCAGGAAGCGATGTTCCTGGCCACAGATCACGATGGGGGCGGCGAAACTTTCGCCGCGCACCCGGGCGACGGTATCCTGAATCATGGTGTTGGGGCCGGCCAGCGGCAGCAATTGCTTGGGCAGCGCCTTGCGCGACAGCGGCCACAGGCGCGAGCCCACGCCGCCCGACAGAATGACGGGAACGATGGATGCGTTTTTCTTCTTTGACACGGCGAATCCTCAACAGGCCCAGAATATTAGAGCATAATCACGATAAATTGAATCGCGGATATGCAGGGATTTCCACTTGTTCGTGCCCGGCTGCAAGCCGGCGCAGCATTCCGGCGAGCAGCCAACTCTCCATTGGATGGAGGTGGGAAAGAGGGATCCACTCACCGTCTTCCTTGAATTGCGGGCGGCGTAATTAAGTATTGTGTCCTCGTAATTCAGGTCGGATTTTGTTAATTAAGTATGGTGTCCCCGGAATTGTGAGCTAAGCATCCATCTTAGTGCGATTCAGCGTCCGCAATCATCTCGTGATGGCTTAACTATGCCGCCGTATGACACGTCACCTCGACGCGATCTATATCCAAATCCGTGCCCAAAACTACGGCGAGATTAGTCGGTACAGTTCCGGGACGGCTAAGGCTATCGTTCACAATATCCAGAAGATGAGCGTCAGGATAAACAAAGGCTGCCATCTTGCTTTTGATCGAGTAGTCCTCGCCAACGTAAAACGCCGATGCTCGAACAAGATAAATGTTCCTGTCAGAAAACGGTCGTGCGCCCGTAAGCGCCGTCGCTTCGCCCTCTGTTATCTTCACAAAAATCTTGTTCGCCAGACGAGCCTTCGCGGCAGCTTGCTCGCTCGCAGATACAACATGCAGCTTTTCGTCTGATAGCTTGACCGACTGCCCTTGCCTCGGATGGCTAGGGTTCACAGCACACCACGGCGCATCTGCCTCCGCAGCTTTTCCTGCATAGGCTGAACCACCTATCAGCATTAACGGGAGCAACAGTACAGCGCGGGTTAGCATCGAAAAACCTCCCGATTATTTCTTCGACGAAGAGCCAGAGGCATCGGACGATGGGGATGGATAGGTCCCATGTCCACCATTGTAACCAATGGAATTCATGTACAAGCCGTTGGTGACATCCTGCGCATCAGGAACGCCGCCTGGCGTCGCCATGATGTTGTTCTCGTATTGGGGAAGCGGGCCGTTCGCATTGTACATGTCGGCCAAGCCCAGTGCAGAGTGACCACCTATCTCATGTCCCGCCGACCATAGATTATAACTGTCCGCTGATGCGTCACCCGTGAGCGGGCCGAGCTTCACATAATTGCCCCCTACCGCGTTGGTGAACGGGCGACCACCTGCCACATTCGGGTCCAGGGGACCAATATCGACGACGTTGTACTGATCCCGCGATGCCCCAGCGGCGGGCGAAACGACGTTCAAATGAACATTGTAATTGCCAATGGTCTGCGACCACTGCGATTGAGCCGCTTGGGTGTAAGCCGCAATTGCAGCCGGCGTCGCACCTTGCCCGGTGAAAACAGCCGGATAAGTGACGATCACGTTGTTTCCACTTTGCAGGATGTACGAAAACGTCCCGCTGGGATCAACCAGGTTGAGGGGATCATTATTGGCATAGGCATAGAGGTTCCGGTCCCTCGTCATAGCCAAATAAAAGCATTGTTGCGAGTCTATCAAACCCACTTCCGAGGCTTGTCAGTGCGCCTTAACTGATCCCGACCGTGCTCAAGATACGCGGCTGTTTTGACATACTCTTCGATTGAGGTGCCGGTGCCCAGAGATAGACGCCTTGCCCGCAGGTACGCATCAAGCGCGCCTACAAGGATCACAAATAAAGCCACTCCAATCGCCCAAAATATGACCGATACAACATCAAGAGCAATCACCCTCGCTGTCCCGTAATTGGGATATCTCTGCGCGTTCAAAACGATTTGCCCTGCTGACATGCAAAAGAAGATCACACCAAACGCGGTACGAACGCGGGCACGATTGAGCGCAAAATAATCTCGTAGAACTGTACCCATGATGGATCCGCTAGTTGTCTAGTGATGGTTAGTTGCTCAAGGGCAATATTAAGTTCGGGGTCAGAGTAAAATCCCCTGCCGTTTGTCCTTTGCCGCTTTGGGTTTGGGGCCCGGAGGGAGCGGCACGGCCCGGCGATTGAGGGCAGCGGCGATCTGAGCCTTGAACCGCTCGCCGCCCATGGCCCAACCGCCATTGGTGGCCTCACGCAAGTCCTGTATGAAATCCCGGCCCAGCGGTTTAGCAGCCAAGGCGCGATAAGTTTTTTGGCGCTCGGCCTTTGTTCGTCCCAGCGAGCGGTACAGCGCGTGGTCCGCGACAAGCGGATCGGCCTTGCCATGCGCGTGCGCACGATAACTTGACCAGGGATAGTCGCGCAAGTGCCCTACCATCCTGGCCCGCACGGGGTTCAGTTCGATATACAGGCTGCAGGACAGGAAATACTCATCGCTGTCGATGGGTGCGGCGCGGTAGCGCCCTTCCCAAAGCGTGCCCGTCCGGCGGTAAGCCCGATTGATGTAGCGCACATAATTGCGGCCCAGCCCCTGCATCATGCGCGGCAGCGAGTCCGCCGTTTGCGGCGTCACCAGCAGATGCACATGATTGGTCATCAGCACATAGGCATGAATGGCGCAGCCGTTGGTTTCCGCCGCCGCGCCCAGCCATCGCAGATAGGCGCGGTAATCATCCGCTGCCTGAAAAATGGCCTGCCGGTTGTTGCCGCGCTGAATAACGTGCAACGCCTGATCGGGAAGAAAATAGCGTCCAAGCCGGGCCATCGGCGGCTCTCCTGCCCGCCAAACCTATCGCCGCCCGGCGAGGCCGTCAATTCTTACTCTGACCCCGAACTTCCTTCTCTGGTCCGGTCCCAGCGGCACCTTTTGTGGCCTACCATCGGGCCTGCAACAGTTCTTGGGCGGTCACCGCGGCGGTGCCTTTTTTTGCCACCACATGGCCCGCCATCAGATTGGCGAGACGCATCGCGTCCGCCAGACCGAGGCCGGCGGAAAGACCCAGCGCCACGCCCATGGTCACCGTGTCCCCCGCGCCCGAGACATCGGCCACGGCGACGTCCAGGGCGGGGATGTGGAGCGGTTCTCCATCTCCGAAAAGAGACATGCCATCAGCGCCGCTTGTGACGATGGCCGGCGCCCCGAACACTTCCACCAGCCTGTTGCCGGCCACCGCCAAGCTGCTGCTGGCCGTCATCTCAAGGGCCTCCTGCGCGTTGGGAGTGACCACGGTGGGGCGCTTGTAGAAGGACGCATGCGCCGGCTTGGTATCCACCACCATAGGAATACCCGCCTGGCGCGCCAGGGCAATGGCCTGTTCCGCCAATTCGGCGGTCATCACCCCTTTGGCATAGTCGGAGATCACCAGGGCGTCGGTCCCCGCCATGGCGGAGGCGAGCGCGGCCGAAATTTTCCGCGTCAAATCGCCCGGGATGACAGAGGTGGATTCATGATCGACCCGGAGCAGATGGCCATCCGGCCCGACAATTCTCCGCTTCTGGGTGGTGGGGCGCCCCGCATCCACGAAAACACCGCTGCCTTCAATTCCACTTTCCGCCAAAAGACCCCTCACCTCATCGGCAGACCTGTCGGCGCCGATCACGCCGAACAATGTTACCGCCGCCCCGCAGGACCGCGCATTGCGCGCCGCGTTGGCGGCGCCGCCCAGCATGGCGATCCTGCTTTGCATTTGCACGACCGGAACCGGCGCCTCGGGCGACAGGCGGGATATGCCGCCATATTCCCAGATATCGAGCATGATGTCGCCCAGCACCGCCACCCGCCTGGAAGACATTGACCGGATCGCGTCTTCGATGGTGGCGCGGCGCATGCTCACTGAGGGTTCAATCGGCCGCCAGGCGGGCTTTGATGATCTTGTCCGGCGCGCCCGAAATGGCGCCGTTGTTATGTTCGCCGCCCTTCTTGATGGAGTCGACATGCTCCATGCCGGAGGTCACCTCACCCCACACGGAATATTGCCGGTCGAGCCAGGGCGCGTCATCGAAACAGATGAAGAACTGGCTGTTGGCGCTGTTGGGATTGGCGGTGCGGGCGGCCGAGACAGTGCCGCGCTTGTGGGAGGTAGCGGAAAACTCCGCCTTGAGATCGGGCAGGTCGGAGCCGCCGCTACCCGTGCCGGTGGGATCGCCGGTCTGGGCCATGAAGCCGGGAATGACGCGGTGAAACACCACGCCGTCGTAAAAGCCCTGGCGCGTCAGCTCCTTGACGCGCTTGACATGCTCGGGCGCGATGTCGGGCCTGAGCGTGATGGTGACCGGGCCGGTCTTGAGGTCGAGGATCAGGGTATTTTCGGGGTCGTTGGACATTATTTTTTCAGTTCCTTGAAGCGTTTGACGAGAGCATCGGCGATTGCGGGCGTGGTGAAGGGCGCGACATCGCCGCCCAGGCGCGCGATTTCCTTGACCAGGCGCGCGGCGATGGCCTGATGCCGGGGATCGGCCATCAGGAACACGGTTTCAATCTCACTGTTGAGGCGCTGGTTCATCGCCACCATCTGGAATTCATATTCGAAGTCCGACACCGCCCGAAGGCCGCGTATGATCACGCCGGCGCCCACTTCCTCGGCAAACTTGACCAGCAGGGTATCAAAGGCGCGCACTTCGATGGTGGCGCGGGCCTTGTTCAAGGGCGCCGCCAGGGGCGCGGCCTCACGCATCAGCATAGCGCTGCGTTCCTTGAGCGTGAAGAGCGGTGCCTTGGAGGGATTGTTCGCCACCCCGATCACCAGATGATCCACCAGCTTGACGGCGCGCTTGATGATGTCGAGATGGCCCAAGGTGACGGGATCGAAGGTGCCGGGATAAAGGCCGATGCGCTTCCTGATTTTTTTCGGGGCGCTCATGCCGCGCCTTCGCCCACATCGGCGATGCGCTCCACCGAAACCACCCGCTCGCCCTCTTCCACCCGGAAGACGGTGACGCCCTGGGCGGAACGGCCCTGGATGGAAATGCCGCCCACCGCGACGCGGATGGTCTGGCCCGCGTCGGAAATCAGCATCAGATCGTCGGAATCCTCCACCGGGAAAGACGCGATCACGGCGCTGTTCTTCTTGCCCATGCCGATGGCGACAATGCCCGAGCCGCCCCGTCCGGTGACGCGGTATTCATAGGACGAACTGCGCTTGCCGAAGCCGGTCTGGGACATGGTGAGGACGAATTGTTCGCGCGCGCCCAGCGCCGCATAGCGTTCCGGCGTCAGGGTGGCTTCCTCGACGCCTTCGTCCGCGTCTTCGAGAACCTCCTCGACGATTTCCTCACCCTCGGCGGCGCGGCGCGCGGCGCTGGCCTGCTTGAGATAGGCCCGGGCCTCCGGGCTTGAGGCATCGGAATGATAGAGCAGCGCCAGGCTCACCACCTCATCGCCGCCATCCTTACCAACAGAGTTCAGCTTGATCCCGCGCACGCCGGTGGAATCGCGGCCCTTGAACACCCGCACATCGCTGACCGGAAAGCGGATCGCCTTGCCGCCGCGGGTGGTGAGCAGGAAATCATCGGCGTCGGTGCAGGTCGCCACCCCGACAATGCCGTCGCCCTCCGCCAGCTTCATGGCGATCTTGCCGCTTTTGTTGACCTGGACGAAATCGGACAGGGCATTGCGCCGCACATCGCCGGAGCGGGTGGCGAAGACCACATTGAGCTTTTCCCATTCGGCTTCGTTTTCCGGCAACGCCAGGATGGCGGTGATCCGCTCGGTCTCAGCCAGCGGCAACAGATTGACCATCGCCTTGCCCTTGCCGGAAATGCGCGCCTCGGGCAGCCGCCAGACCTTGAGCTTGTAGGCCATGCCGGTCGAGGAGAAAAACAGCATGGGCGCATGGGTGTTGGCGACAAACAGGCTGGTGATGAAATCCTCGTCCCGCGTCGCCATGCCGGAACGGCCCTTGCCGCCGCGTCCCTGCACCCGATATTCGGCCAGGGGGGTGCGCTTGATATAGCCGGCATGGGTGACGGTGACGGCGACATCCTCGCGCTCGATCAGCGCTTCGTCCTCGATCTCGATCTCGGCATCCACCAGCTCGGTCTTGCGGGGGGTGGCGAACTCGCCGCGTACGGCTGCCAGCTCCTCGCGCGCGATCTGCATCACCCGCTGGCGGGACGACAAAATGTCGAGATAATCCTTGATCGCCTCGCCCAGCTTGGCCGCTTCGTCCCTTATCTCGTCCACCCCCAGGGCGGTGAGGCGCTGCAGCCGAAGATCCAAGATCGCCTTGGCCTGCTCCTCGCTGAGGCGCATGGTTTCGCCCGCTTCCATCTTGTGGCGGGGATCGGCGATCAGCATCACCAGCGGCGCCACGTCCCTGGCGGGCCAGGCATTGGCCATCAACTGAACGCGCGCGGTGGCGGCGTCGGGCGCCGCCCGGATCAGCCTGATCACCCCGTCGATATTGGCGACGGCAACGGCAAGACCGACCAAGATATGGCCGCGGTCGCGCGCCTTGGTGAGTTCGAACTTGCTGCGCTTGGTGATCACCTCCTCGCGGAAGCCGACAAAGACGGCGATCATGTCCTTCAGATTCATCTGGAGGGGACGGCCATTGTTCAGCGCCAGCATGTTGACCCCGAAGCTGGTCTGCAATTGCGAGAAACGATAAAGCTGGTTGAGCACCACTTCGGCCGAGGCATCGCGCTTGAGTTCGATCACCACCCGCATGCCGTGGCGATCGCTTTCGTCGCGGATGTCGGAAATGCCCTCGACCCGCTTGTCGCGCACCAGTTCGGCGATGCGCTCCTGCAACAGCGCCTTGTTCACCATGTAGGGAATTTCCGTGACGATGATGGCGGTGCGGTCCTTGCGGATTTCCTCGATGCTGCAGCGCGCCCGCATCAGCACGCTGCCGCGGCCCCGCGCCAGGGCGGCGCGCGCCGCCAGCTTGCCGATGATCAGCCCGCCGGTGGGAAAGTCCGGCCCCGGCACGATGTCGGTCAGCGCCTCCATATTGATGGAGGGATCGTCGATATAGGCGAGGCAGGCGTCGACCACCTCGCCCAGATTGTGGGGCGGGATATTGGTGGCCATGCCCACCGCGATGCCCGATGAGCCGTTGACCAGCACATTGGGAAAGCGCGCCGGCAGAACAATCGGTTCGCGCTCGCTGCCGTCATAATTGTCCTGGAATTCGACGGTGTCCTTGTCGATATCCTCGGTCAGGGCATGAGCGATCTTGGCGCGGCGCGCCTCTGTGTAGCGCATCGCCGCGGGCGGATCGCCGTCGACCGAGCCGAAATTGCCCTGGCCGTCGATCAGCGGCACCCGCATGGAAAAATCCTGCGCCATGCGCACCAGGGCGTCATAGATCGACTGGTCGCCATGCGGATGGTACTTGCCCATCACGTCGCCCACGATCAGCGCGGATTTGCGATAGGGCTTGTTCCAGTCGCGGCCATTTTCATGCATCGAAAAGAGAATGCGCCGGTGCACCGGCTTGAGGCCGTCGCGCGCATCGGGCAGCGCGCGGCTGACGATCACGCTCATGGCGTAATCGAGATAGGATTTCTTGAGCTCGTCCTCGATCGCGATCGGCGCGATCAGCGGACCGTTTTCGGGGGGGCCGGCCAAGTCCTTTGTGTCGGAATTATCGCTCAAAATGCGGTCCTGGGCCTGACGGAATCGGGGGCGAAAGAGACGGCATTTTCTAGCATTTTTCCGGAGCCGGGAGCCAGCGAAATACCCCAGGAAAAGCCTTTGATTCTCTTACGAAATTTATCCCAGGGGCGGGGCCTGGCGGACCAGGGAAAGTTCGGCCAAAACCCGGGCCACATCATAGGCGTAAATCAGCCTTTGGCCGCCCTGATCCTTGTAGCCGAACGTGATGCCGATCAGCTTTCCGGACGGGTCCAGCACTGGCCCGCCGGAAAAGCCGGGCCCGGCATTGCCGGTGAAAATGAAATAGGGCGAGGCATCATAGCCCGGGACCTTCACGATCTGGCGCACCACGCCCTCAGCCAAGCGCAGCTTGCCGCTCAGATCCTGGCCATAGGCCGTGACCGCTTCGCCCACCATGGGCGCGGCCGTGGCAGGGGGCGCGCCACCGCTGGCACGAAAGAACATCAGATCGGACTGGGTGGCAGTGCCGATCACGCTTTTGGGATCCAGAAGATTGGCGTTATGGGCATTGGTGACGGCGATGCCGGGATTGATCATCACCGCCGCGCCGGCGGCGCGATCAAGACCGAGGTGGGTCCGCCCGGAAAGCGGCAAGTAAGCGGCGGCAATGTCGGCTTGCGGAATCCGCGCCGCCGGGATGCCCGACGCCGTGGCGCAGCCGGAGAGGCCAAGAGCAAGCACGCAGATGGCGCTCTTTGCGCGCGACGGAAAATTCATCCGGCGCACCATGTCTCATGGATGGCCGGCTCGGAGGCCGGCCATGACAAGGCGTTTCTAGAACGGAATTTCGTCATCCATCTCATCGCGCTGGAAGCTGGCCGGCGCCTCGCCGGCGCCGCGCGTCTCGCCCGCGCCAACGCGGCCGCCGCCCTCGCCGCCGCCCCGGCTGTCCAGCATCACCAAGGTGCCGTTGAAGTTCTGCAGCACCACTTCCGTGGAATATTTTTCCGCACCGTCCTTATCGGTCCATTTGCGGGTCTGCAGCGCGCCCTCGAGATAGACTTTGGCGCCCTTGCGCAGATATTTTTCGGCAACATCGGCCAAATTCTTGTTGAAGATCACCACCCGGTGCCATTCGGTCTTTTCCTTTTTCTCGCCCGAGGCCTTGTCGCGCCAGGTTTCCGAGGTGGCCACCGACAGGTTCACCACCGGGTCGCCCGAAGTCATGCGGCGCACCTCCGGGTCCTTGCCCAGATTGCCCACCAGAATCACCTTGTTGACGCTTCCCGCCATGGTCTTGCCTCGCTGTCTTTGAGGGCCGAACCTTAGCCTTGGGTCGGCCGTTTCGTCCCGCAGATACGAATTGTATCGCCTGTTTGTTCCTATTATGTTCTAGTCAGGCCTGAGTCAATCCCCAACTAATGTGAGCCGGACGTCATGCTCCTTGCGTATCCAGGGTTTCGTCCCCACATCCCGGCTTCGCTTTTTTTTATGGCCTACCGCTTCGCTACTTGAGGCCCATGCTGAAAAACATCTCCATACGCGGCGCGCGCGAGCACAATCTCAAGAATGTCGATGTCGATATTCCCCGCGACACTTTGACGGTGCTGACCGGGTTGTCGGGTTCGGGCAAATCGTCGCTGGCGTTCGACACCATCTATGCCGAGGGCCAGCGCCGCTATGTCGAGAGCCTGTCGGCCTATGCCCGCCAGTTCCTGGAGCTGATGCAGAAGCCGGATGTGGACCATATCGAGGGCCTGTCGCCCGCCATCTCGATAGAGCAGAAGACCACCTCGAAGAATCCGCGCTCGACCGTGGGCACGGTCACCGAGATTTACGATTATCTGCGCCTGTTGTTCGCCCGGGTGGGGGTGCCCTATTCGCCCGCCACCGGCCTTCCGATCGAAAGTCAGACCGTCAGCCAGATGGCGGACCGCATTCTGGCCCTGCCCGAAGGCACGCGGCTTTATCTGCTGGCGCCTATCGTGCGCGGCCGCAAGGGCGAATACCGCAAGGAACTGGCGGAACTGCAGAAGAAAGGCTTCCAGCGCGCCAAGGTGGACGGGAAATTCTATGACATCGGCGCAACCCCGGCGCTGGACAAGAAGCTCAAGCACGACATCGAGATCGTGGTGGACCGCATCGCGGTCAAGAAAGACATCGGCAACAGGCTGCCGGATTCCATCGAGACCGCGCTCGGCCTGGCCGATGGCCTGATGATCGCCGAGTATGCCGATGAGAAGGAAAAAGACGGCAAGCCGAAGCAAATCATGATGTCGTCCAAATTTGCCTGCCCGGTCTCCGGCTTCACCATCACCGAGATCGAGCCGCGCCTGTTTTCCTTCAACAATCCGCATGGCGCCTGCCCGGAATGCGACGGGCTGGGGGTACAGAACTATTTCGACGAAGAGCTGGTGGTGCCCGATGAGAGCGTGAGCCTTCGCAATGGCGCGGTGGCGCCCTGGGCCAAGAACAGCTCGCCCTATTACCTGCAGACCCTCGAGGCCCTGGGGCGGCATTACAAATTCTCGATGAACGAGCCCTGGGAGGATTTGCCGAAAAAGGCCAGGGACGTGATCCTGCACGGCTCGGGCGCCGAAGAGATCAAGTTCATCTATGACGATGGCGCCCGCCGCTACGACACAAAAAAGGAATTCGAGGGCGTCATTCCCAACATGGAGCGGCGCTATGCCGAGACTGATTCCGCCTGGGTGCAGGAGGACATGGAGCGTTTTCAGGCCGAATCCCCCTGCGAGGTCTGCCATGGCTATCGCCTCAAGCCGGAAGCATTGGCGGTCAAGATCGGCGGCCTGCACATTGGCGAAGTCTGCGTCCAGTCGATCAAGGATGCCGATGTCTGGTTCCGCGACATCGACAAGACGCTGAACCGGCAGAGCCAGGAAATTGCCGGACGGATATTGAAGGAGATCCGCGCCCGGCTGAAATTCCTCAACAATGTGGGGCTCGACTATCTTACCCTGGCGCGCGCCTCCGGCACCCTGTCGGGCGGCGAGAGCCAGCGCATCCGCCTCGCCTCGCAGATCGGCTCGGGCCTGACCGGCGTGCTTTATGTGCTGGACGAGCCCTCGATCGGCCTGCACCAGCGCGACAATGGCAAGCTGCTGGAATCGCTCAAGGGCCTGCGCGACATGGGCAATACCGTGATCGTGGTGGAGCATGATGAGGAAGCCATTCGCAGCGCCGACCATGTCATCGACATGGGCCCCGGCGCGGGCGTGCATGGCGGCCATATCATCGCCGAAGGCACGCCGGCCGAGATCATCGCCAACAAGAAAAGCCTGACCGGAAAATATCTGGCCGGTTATGAGAATATCGCCATTCCGGCGGCGCGGCGCAAAGCCATCCATAACCGCTGGCTGAAAGTGGTGGGCGCGCGGGGCAACAATCTGAAAAACGTCACCGCCGGGTTTCCGCTGGGAACGCTGACCTGCGTCACCGGGGTATCGGGCGGCGGCAAATCCACCCTCACCATCGAGACGCTGTACAAGGCGGCGGTGAAAAAGCTCGGCCAGGCGCGCGAGCATCCCGCGCCGCATGACCGCATCGAGGGGTTGGAGTTCCTGGATAAGGTGATCGACATCGACCAGTCGCCCATCGGCCGCACGCCGCGCTCCAACCCCGCCACCTATACCGGCGCCTTCACCCCGATCCGCGAATGGTTCGCCGAGCTGCCGGAATCCAAGGCGCGCGGCTATGCCCCGGGCCGCTTCAGCTTCAACGTCAAGGGCGGGCGCTGCGAGGCCTGCCAGGGCGATGGCGTGATCCAGATCGAGATGCACTTTTTGCCAGACGTTTACGTGCAGTGCGATGTCTGCAAGGGCAAGCGCTACAACCGCGAAACCCTGGAGGTGAAATTCCGCGGGCATTCGATTTCCGACGTGCTGGACATGACGGTGGAAGCGGGCGCGGAGCTGTTCAAGGCGGTGCCTTCCATCGCCGAGAAGCTGGAGACCCTGAGGCGCGTGGGCCTGGGCTATATTTCCATCGGCCAGCAGGCCACCACGCTGTCCGGCGGCGAGGCGCAGCGCGTCAAGCTCTCCAAGGAATTGTCCCGCCGGGCCACCGGCCGCACCCTTTACATCCTGGATGAGCCGACCACGGGGCTGCATTTCCATGACGTGAAAAAGCTGCTGGAAGTGCTGCAGGAGCTGGTGGATACCGGCAACACGGTGGTGGTGATCGAGCACAATCTGGAGGTCATCAAGATCGCCGACTGGATCATCGATCTGGGTCCCGAAGGCGGCGATGGCGGCGGCGAGATCGTGGCCAGCGGCACGCCGGAGGAGGTGGTGAAAAATCCACGTTCCTATACCGGCCAGTATCTGAAACCGCTGCTGAAGAATGCCGCGAAGAAACTCAAGGCGGCAGAGTAGCGTCCCGGCCGTCTTTCAGCGCGGCCAGGCACGCAACGCTGGCGCTGGAGAGAAGGCCGATCATCAGCGGCGCGATCAAAAATCCGATGCCCTGGCTGAGCGGCATGTTCAGGCTCATGCTGTGCAGCTGCGCCGCCGCCATGGCGCTGGAACTGGTGAAGTCGGGCATCAGCGCCTGCGGCCCTTCCAGCGCTATTTCCGCAATCACCGCGATGAGCTTGACCGGACCCGCGGTCGCCAGCACGACGCCAAGGATGCGCCAGAAATTGCCCGCCGACAGTTTCCAGGCGCGCGGCAGCACCGGGCCCTCCTCGCTCACCGCCACTGCGGGCAGCAGAAAAACAAAGCGCAGGCCGATATAGAGGATGCCCAGATAGGCGAGCACCGCCAGTAGCTCCAGCCCCATTCCGGCAAGCGGCGGCACGGAACCGCGGCCGGGGACCGCGAAAGACAGCACGCTGCTGAACAGCAACCCCGCAATGGTGATGGGAATGAGCAGGAAAGCGACAAGGCCGACCAGGGCGCGGAACAGCCGCCATTCGGCCGGCCCAAAGGCAAAATGCAGCAAGGCGCCTTCCTTGCGTTGCCCCAGCGCCAGCTGGACCACTGGCACGATCATCACCGAGTAAAGCAGCAGGGCGGCGACGAAATAACAGAGCAGGCTGAGCAGGGCCGGTCCCAGGCTGGCGACATTGTTGGAGGCGAGCGCATTGGCGGCGGCAGCGTAATAACGCTGCTCGACAAAAAATCCGATCACCGTGACCAGCACCATCGGCAGCCAGATCAGGCCGATGATGGCGCCAAGGTGGGTGAGGACAAACCTGTAGGCGGCCTCGATGGTCCGGGTGACGGGAATTTTGTTCATTGCGACCCCGGTAGCGGGGAACTCAGAATTCGTCAAACGGGCGCAAATCGTCAAAGTCCGGCGGGGTCGGCGCCGTCACATCGTCCCACAGCCTGACCGCCCAGGCTGTCACCGCGGCGGCGACCGGCAGCCTCATCGCGGCGCGAAACGGCGTAGCCGCCTGGGCCCAGCGCCGGCGCGGCACGAGCACCGCCAAGGCGACGGCACCGGCGGCCAGAATGCCCGCCCCGATCGCCAACCGGACAAGATTAGTTCCCTTTGTTTCCTCAGCCATTTTTCTGCTCTTTGTGATGAGTCCCACTATAGGTGGGGCTCCCCTTGGCTGTCATTAGCACAAGCCTCCTTTCAAAAGCGTTTTTGCCAATGATGCAGATTTACCGCGCTTTTGAGGCTGGCCGGGGCTCGGGCCGCGTAATAGAAGACCGCCATGACGAAAAAACTTCACATAGTCGGCGGCGGCCTTGCCGGCTCCGAGGCGGCATGGCAGGCGGCCCAGGCAGGGCTGGATGTGGTGCTGCACGAGATGCGCCCCTTGCGCGGCACTTTCGCCCATCAGACCGGGGGGCTGGCGGAACTGGTCTGCTCCAACTCCTTCCGTTCCGATGACTGGCGCAACAATGCGGTGGGCCTTTTGCATGAGGAGATGCGGCGGGCTGGTTCGTTAATCATGCGGGCCGCCGATGCCCACAAGCTGCCCGCGGGCGGCGCATTGGCGGTGGACCGGCAGGGTTTTTCCGATTGGGTGACGGGGGCGCTGGAAAGCCATCCCCGCGTCACCATCGCGCGCGAAGAAGTGACGCAGTTGCCCGCGGAGGACAGCGTTATCATTGCCACCGGCCCCCTCACCTCCGAGGCCTTGGGCGCCAGCATCGCCGCCGCCACCGGCGAATCGCATCTGGCTTTTTTCGACGCCATCGCGCCCATCGTGCATCGGGAGTCGATCGATTTCTCCATCGCCTGGTTCCAGTCGCGCTACGACAAGGAAGGGCCGGGCGGCGGCGTGGCCGATTACATCAACCTGCCGATGGACGAGGCGCAGTACAGGAATTTCGTGGCGGCGCTGCTGGCCGGCGAGAAAAGCGATTTCAAGGAGTGGGAAAAGTCCACGCCCTATTTCGAGGCCTGCTTGCCCATCGAAGTCATGGCGGAGCGTGGCGTGGACACGCTGAGTTTCGGGCCGATGAAGCCCATGGGCCTGTCGGACCCGCGCACCGGCTTTCGGCCTCATGCCGTGGTGCAGCTGCGCCAGGACAACAAGCTGGGCACGCTGTGGAACATGGTGGGATTCCAGACCAAGCTGAAGCATGGCGAGCAGACGCGCATCTTCCGCACCATTCCGGGTCTCGAGAAGGCGCAGTTCGCGCGGCTGGGCGGGCTGCACCGCAACACTTTCATCAATTCGCCGCGGCTGCTGGATGGGCAGCTCAGGCTGAAGTCCCGGCCGCATATCCGCTTCGCCGGACAGGTGACGGGGGTGGAAGGCTATGTCGAAAGCGCCGCCATCGGCCTTCTGGCCGGGCGCTTCGCGAGCGCCGAGGCGTTTGGCGGCGAAGCCAGCCTGCCGCCGCCGACCACGGCCTTCGGCGCCCTGCTGGCGCATATCACCGGCGGCGCGGACGAGAGGACTTTCCAGCCGATGAACGTGAATTTCGGGCTATTCCCGCCGCTGGCGCCTGGCAAAAAGATCAAGGGCAAGGATCGCAAGCAGGCGATGAGCGAAAGAGCACTGGCCGATCTGGCGGGCTGGCTGGGCGACAAGCAAGCGGCCGAATAAAACCCCACCCTTCGACCAGCTCAGGGTGAGGTTACAACCGCTTTTTCATCGCGGCACCAAGCAGCGCCATTTGTCTACGATGGATCGGCACGTCGCGGCCCAGCCGCTTGAGATAGACGGGCACCAGGGCGGCGGGGAGCAGCGCCGCCAGGCCGGCGCGGGGCCGGGGACCATTCCGGGCGGCAAGGAAATGGTCGCGCGCACGCAGCGCCAGCTGATGCGCCACGGCGTCCACCCGGGGATCGTCGCGCAGTTCGAAAAACACGTCCGGCGTCAATCCCACCGCGCCCAGGAGATCGAGGGGCAGATAGAGTTTGTGGCGGGCATTGTGGAAACCCAGAGAGCGCAGCAACCCGGCCAGGCCATAGGCCAGTGCGGGTTCGCGCGCCAAGGCCGGATCGCCTCCCAGAATGCGTGAGGCCAGCCGCATCAAGGTGCCGCCGGTGGCATCGACATAGTTTTCCAACGCTGCCAGATCGGCGAAAGATTCGGCGCTGGCGTCATAGGCCCGGGCCGCGATCAGGGTTTCGAAGTCACCTGGCTTCAGCGGATAAGCCTGGAATAGCCCCGCCAATCCTTTGGCCACGTCATGGCTGCGGGGAACGCCTTTGTGCGCGCTTTCCACCGTTTCGCGCCACCATTCCAGCCGGATGGCGCCCAGCATCGGCTCGCGCACCGTCTCGGCCACCCGCGCCACTTCGTGATTGAAAGCATAGAGCGCGAACAGGAAGGGGCGGGGCGCCGAGGGCGCGAACAAGGCGGAGAAATAGCGGTCCGGATCAGCGGCGCGAACCTGGGCGGCCAGCCGGCTCACCAGCACGGGATCCATCACGTCGGCACAGCCTGTTTGAGGGCGCGCCGCCATAGGCCGGCATCCAGAGCGAAGCCGTGATCGCGATAGATGTTGCGTACCGGGATATTGCGCGCCGTTTCGATGATGCGGCCGGACAGCTGCTGGTGATCGCGGCTCATCGCCTCGACGATGCGGCGCAGGAATTCATGCTCCACGCCCATGCCCAGCACACGGCAACTCAGCACCAGGCCGGCGATATCGCCGCCAAGGATCACCGCCGCGCCCACCAAGCCATGATCGCCGAAACGGTCCTTGACATGGGCAACGAAGAGCCGCGCCGAGGGATCGCGCAGCAGCACGTCCAGTTCAGCGGCGGAATATTTCACGCCGCTGGTGTTGAACTGGCTGGTACGCTGGAACAGTTCCACCACCCGGGCCACATCGGCGGGCGCCAGCGGAAGAATACGGGTTTCGACCCCCAGGGTGGCGAGAAAGTCCGCCTCGCTGACGCTTTTGGAACGTGCTTTCTGGCGGCCGAGCTGGGCCTTGGCAAGCGCGGTGCGGCCAGCGGATTCGGGCGTGACGCCCGGCGATTGCAGGCGCGGATCGCTGAGCAGCTGGCGGCGCAGGGCGTAGAGATTCTCGCCCCATACTTCCACTTCGGGCAGGCGCTGGCGCACCCGGTCGCGCTCCACCGGATTGTCGTCCAGAAACAGAAATGTCTCCAGGGCCAGGCCCAGCTCATCGGCGATGGAGCGGATATTTTCGACCTTGTCATGCCAGTTGACGCGCCAGGTGACGAAATCGTCCGGCGTCAGCAGGCGCACCAGATTATACTGGCTTTCATATTTCCACAGCTCGCGCACTATGGCCTCGTCATTCTTGCTGACGCAGGCCAGAAGGATGCCGCGTTGCTTGAGGGTGAGCAGCGCTTCATGCAGCCCGAAATAAAGCCCGATATAGGAATAGGGGCCGCTGACATTCAGGCTCCAGCCAAATGGCTTGCCGGTTTCGGCCAGCACGCCGGGCCACAACAGGCCGTCGAGATCGACAATGACGCATTTCTTGCGGTTCACCCCCAGCGCCGCCAACACGGCATCCATATGCGCCCGCGCCGTCACGGCTTCGCGCAGATAGGGGTCGCCATCCACACTCTCCGCCAGCGGCGCCACGTCGGGGAACAGGTTATGCACCGCTGCTTTTTCGCTTTCCGAGCGCTGCAGCATCCAGCCGGGCGAGCCGAAATGCGCGAAGGCCACCAGCCCGTCATCCAGGAGACGTTCCGCGCCGGCCGCGCCCAGGGTGGCGGCGATGTCCACCACATGCACATCGGCATAGTTCTCGACCAGGTCCGCCAGCGCCAGATTGGCGGCGCGAAAACGGTTGCGGTGGCCGCGCGACCCGCGCTCCGCCAGGCCCATCGGCTGAAGGGTCGGCTCCGGCAGATTGTCGATCAGGATGGGACGGGCGGTGTGCTGGCGAAGTCCGTCCAGAATTTTCTTCGCCGCGGCGATGAAAGCGGCGTGCGGCTCGGCTTCCATGCTGCCGGCGATGGTGTAGCGCGCCTCCAGTGCCCCGATAATGATCGCGTCATGGCTGTGTTCGCCGGCCAGGCGCGTGTCGTCCACGAAACTGGCGGCCACGCTGAGGTCGATGCCGCGCCGGGCCGCCTCCCGGCGCAGGAAATCGGATTCCATCTGCACATCGCAATCGCCGAACAGAAGCAGTTCGAGTTTCTGTTTGTCCCCGGCGAAATCCTCTGGTTTCAGCGCCGTGCCGGCGGCGAAATAGGGCTGGACGCCCTCTTTGGCGCCGCGCCGGAAACGCTCCAGCATCTCTTCGGGATCGCGGCCATGATAGGGCCGCAGCAGGCCTGCCACATGGTCGATCTCGGCCTCGGGCGTTTTGTCGGTGAGAATGCCGCGCTGGATCAGCCCGGCCAAGAGGCCTTCCGAAGGTACCGGCACCTCGGCGGGCGTGGCGAAGCGACGAATGATATCGGCGATTTCATTGTTCACTGCCAGCCGCACATGGCTGATCGCGTCAATCACCAGCACCCGGTCTTCGCCGAGCGGCAGCAGATGAATGAAGCGCGACAGGCGCAGCAGCATGGGGACCCAAGAGATCGAACGCGGGTCAACCCGCGATCAAACCCTAATACAGATGCCCGGCGGCGACCATGCTGAACAGCATCGGGATGGACAGCAGGGTGTTGATGCGGCTGTACATGCCGGCGGTCTTGGCGGCGGCGGCCTTGTCGGCGGCGGCAATGTCGGGATATTTGCCGCCGATATTGAGTGCCTTCTGCTGGTTGGGCCAGATCAGGAACCAGACATTGAACCACATGATGGTGCCCAGCCACATACCGACGCCGATGGCTAGGAATTTCGGCACCACCGGCCAGCCCGTCATGCCCTGGCTGAAGTCGAGGGTGTAGGCTTCGATCAGGTAATGTTCGCGGAACGCCAGGACGATACCGAAAAATATCGTGCCCATGGCGCCCCAGCGGAACCACCACAGCGCCGCCGGCGTGATGAAACGGCCCAGCGCGGGTTTCAGTTCGTCGGGAATTTTCGGCATGGTCGGGGTGGAGACGAAATTGAAATACCAGAGCAGCCCGATCCACATCACGCCGCAGACGATGTGCAGCCAGCGCAAGGTGAACAGTTCAAAGGTGGGACCGTCAAAACCCTGCACGGCGCCGTAGACACCGACCAGCAGGAACGCGAGCACAAAGCCGGCGATCACCACATTGCGAAGATTTCCCAGAAACGCCATTGGGCTGCCCTCCCGATTATTTGAGTCCGGCCGGTGTTATAGGCGGTTCCGGCCGAAAAATCACGGAGCTTTGTCTGGTGAGGCCTGACCGGTCCTGCCTTCGGGTGCGGCAAGGCGGAGACGGAGAAGCCTCAAAAAAACAGGGGGATTAGAGATTCAGTTTTCTTGGCCGGGTCGTGTTGAGCCAGGCGATCACAATCAGCCGCGTCACCATGACCGCGGTGAAGAAGGACGTGATGATGCCCACGCCCAGGGTGACGGCAAAGCCCTTGACCGGGCCGGACCCCAGCTCGAACAGGATCAGCGAGGCGATCAGGTGGGTCATGTTGGCGTCGATGATGGTGTTCATGGCGCGGCGGAAGCCGGTGTCGATCGCCGCCAGGATGCCGCGGCCGTTGCGTTGTTCCTCGCGGATTCGCTCATAGATCAGCACATTGGCGTCCACCGCCATGCCCATGGTCAGAACGATGCCGGCAATGCCCGGCAGGGTCAGGGTGGCGCCGAACATGGTCAGCACCGCCATCAGCAGGACCACATTCAAGGTCAGGGCGATGTCGGCAAAGACGCCGAACAGCCCGTAGCGCAGGATCATGAAACTCGCCACCATCAAAAGACCCGCCACCGCCGAGAGGCGGCCGGCGCGGACGGAATCGGCGCCCAGTTCGGCGCCCACGGTGCGCTCCTCGATGATGTTGAGCCCCGTGGGCAGCGCGCCGGCGCGCAGCAGGATGGCCAGATCGTTGGCCGACTTGGTGGTAAAGCTGCCGATAATATAGCCCGAGCCGCCCAGGATCGCCGTGTTGATGTTGGGCGCCGAGATTACCTGCTTGTCGAGTATGATGGCGAAGCGGTGATTGACATTGGCCTTGGTGGCGTCGCCGAATTGCCTTGCGCCGACCGTGTCGAAGCGGAAGTTGACAATGGGCTGGCCGGTCTGCTGGTCGAAGCCCTGGCTGGCGTCGGTGAGGCGGTCGCCGGAAACCATCACGCGGCGCTGCACGATGATTTTCAGGGGATTGGGATTGGCTGCGCTGGGTGTCTCGAGCAGCGCCTCGTCATCGGGCGGAACAATGGTGGCGTTGGGATCGGCCGTTTCGTCCACCAGCTGGAAGGTCATCTTGGCGGTCTTGCCCAGCATGGCCTTTAGATCGGCGGGGTCCTGCAGGCCCGGCACCTGCACCAGGATGCGATCCTGGCCCGAACTTGAGATATCCGGTTCGCGGGTGCCCATTTCGTCAATGCGGCGGCGTACCACCTCGATGGATTGTTGCATCACCTGTTGATGGGTCAGGGTCTTGTAGCCCTCGGTCATGGTGAGGGTGATGAGGCCGCTGGGTTGCTGGTTGACGTCGTATTCCTTGGCGCCCACCGAAAGCACCGCACTGGTCATGGCGGGATTGAGACCGTCTATGATCTTGCGCGCCGCATCCAGGCTTGCCGGATCGGTGACCCGGACCTGCACAGTGTCGCCCTGGGCGCTGAGATCCTGATACTGGATATGCTCCTTGCGAAAGCCGGCGCGGATATCGCCGATCATCGCCAGGGTCTTGTCTTTCTGCACCTGGGGGAAATCGACTTCCAGCAGCAGATAGGAGCCGCCCTGCAGATCCAGCCCCAGGCTGACCGAATCGTGCGGCAGCCAGGACGGAAAGCGCGAGGTCAGCTTGTCGGGCAAGGCGTTGGGCAAGGCGACCAAAAGCCCGACCAGAACGACCAGCGCGACCAGGATGCGCGTGAAGGGCGAAACCTGAAGCATCAGCCCTTGTCCGTCTCCGGCTCACTCTTGGCGCGCACATCGCTGAGCGTGGCCTTCAGGATCTTGACCTGAACATTGTCGGCGATCTCAACCGTCACCTCGGCGTCGCCGGCGGCGGGGGCCTTGACCACCCGGCCGACAATTCCGCCAGCGGTCACCACGATGTCGCCCCGGCGCACCGCATCTATCTTTTCGCGCAGCTTTTTGGCCTGCTGCTGCTGCGGCCGGATCAGGAGAAAATACATGATCGCAAAGATGAATATGAACGGCGCGATCGTGGTAAAAGTAGATGCATCCATGGCGGCTGGGCCTTCAAAAGCTCGCGGACTATAGCGGCGGCGGTTCGGTTTGCAACCGTGGAAAAACAAGGGGTTAGGATGAAAAAAACGGGCAAAGCCAGTAGCCTGAGCGGGGACATGGCGCTTCTGACGCGGATCGCAAAGGCGCTGGAGCGGCTGGCGCCGGCGGCGCCGGTGGACGGCGTGCCGAAAAACGGCGACGCCTTTGTCTGGGAGCCAACGCAGGGGGGCCTGATTGCCGTTGCCCATGTCGCCAGCATCGATCTTTCCCTGCTCAAGGGCATCGCAAGCCAGCGCGACACCCTGGTCGCCAACACGCTGCGTTTCGCCGAGGGGCTGCCCGCCAACAATGCGCTGTTGTGGGGGGCGCGCGGCATGGGCAAGAGTTCGCTGGTCAAGGCGGTGCACGCGGCCGTCAACGCCAAGGCCAAAAAAAACGGGGCGAAGCTGGTCTTGATCGAAGTGCACCGCGAGGATATCGCCAGCCTGCCGCAGCTCTTGCGGCTGCTACGCGCCAGCGCACGCCGCTTTTTGCTCTATTGCGACGATCTTTCCTTCGACAAGGACGATACCAGCTACAAATCGCTGAAGGCGGCGCTGGAAGGCGGCATCGAGGGACGGCCGGAGAATGTGCTGTTCTACGCCACTTCCAACCGCCGCCATCTGATGCCGCGCGACCTGGTGGACAATGAACGCGGCACCGCGATCAATCCCGGCGAGGCGGTGGAGGAAAAAGTTTCCCTGTCCGATCGTTTCGGGTTGTGGCTGGGCTTCCACAATTGCGGCCAGGACGACTATCTGGAAATGGTCGAAGGCTATGCCGCTTATTACAAGCTGAAGCTCGGCGGCGAGGACTTGCGCAAGCGCGCGCTGGCCTGGGCGATGGGGCGGGGCAATCGTTCTGGCCGAGTGGCATGGCAGTTTATCCAGGAGATAGCCGGGGAGCTACAGCAAAGACTGTGATCATTTGAGGCCAAGTCTATCGCCGGCGCGTGCCTCACCTGGGTGGCCCGGATGCCCGGGCCATGACAGGAGGGGTTACGAATTGGCGGGCGAGAGCAGCGAATCCGGGTCGACCGGCGTGGTGCCGCGGCGAATTTCGAAATGCAGCTGGGGCGTCGAGACGTCGCCGGTGTGTCCGGCATAAGCGATCACCTGGCCCTTGGCGACGGAATCGCCGCGCCGAACCAGCAGCCGGTCGGCATGGGCATAGGCGGTAACATAGCCGCCGTCATGCTTGATCAGAAGCAGGTTGCCATAATCCTTCAATTCGTCGCCGGAATAACTGACCGTGCCGCTGGCAGCGGCCTTGATTGGCGCGCCCTGCTTCATGGCGATATTGATGCCATCATTGCGCTGGCCATTGTCGGCGGTGCCGAAACTTGAAATCACTCTTCCACTGGCGGGCCAGGAAAAAGCCGTTGAGGCCGTGGCGCCGCCAACAAAGCGGTCAAAAAATCCCTGCTGTGCGATCGGCTTGAGCGGCGTGACTTGCACGGGCGGGCGCGGCTTGGGCGTGGGCATAACGTCACTGCGGCCGTCATAGGCATAGGTGCGGGCACCCTGCCCAGAGGTCGGGGCCGCAGGGCGGCTCAAATGATCGTTGACGCCCCAGGAGAATTGGGTTTCCGGCGTGTCGGGGGTGCAGGCGGCCAGCATCGGTGCGCAAAACGCGATTATGAGGGTCAGTTTCCGGCTGCGATTCATGGCATCATGCCTTCTGCACGAATGTCTCGAAACGGATCATGTTGGGTAAAAGTAAAGGCGCGATTAAGCATAAAGGAGCGCCGGCCCGGAAAAGTGGGAACCGGTTTTCCGTAGGCCGCGCGACCATTTAAGCGGTTCGGGAAAGTTCCCTCTTAAGACCTTGTTTATTTCTGGCCGAGGCTTTGGCGCATTTTTTCCAGCGCGGGGCTGTCGGTGAGGTTCATGTGCAGCGGCGTCACCGCGATCCGGTCCGCATAGACCGCGCCGACGTCACTGGCCCGGGGCGGCACGGCTTTGCGGCGGCGCAGCCCGATCCAGTAATAGGCCCGATTCCTGGCGTCGAAACGTTCCTCGATCTCGGTGGATTGCAGGTCATATTGGCCCTGCGGCACCAGTTCCACGCCCGCCACCTCGCCCGCGGCGCAGCCGGGGAAATTGATGTTGATCAGGGTGCCGCTGGGCCAGCCGGTTTCGACCAGGCGGCGGATCAGCCCTGGACCGTGCACTTCCCCCGGCGACCAGTCGATTTTTTCGCGGGTATCCTCATCGCCCGCCTGCGACATGGCAATCGACGGGATGCCCAAGGCGCAGCCTTCCATCGCCCCCGCGATGGTGCCGGAATAGGTGACGTCGTCCGCCATGTTGGAACCCCAATTGACCCCGGAGAGGATCAGTTCGGGCGGCTGGTGCTTGAGGATGTGCAACGCCGCCATCATGACGCAGTCGGTGGGGGTGCCCGAAACGGCAAAGCGGTGGTCGGAAATTTTTCGCAGGCGCAAGGGCGAGGTCAGGGTGAGGGAATGGGAGGCGCCGGACTGTTCGGTTTCCGGCGCCACCACCCAGACATCATCGGAAATTTCGCGGGCGATCTTTTCCGCCACGGCAAGGCCGGGGGCATGAATGCCGTCGTCATTGGTGACCAGGATTCGCATCAAGCCTTGGTGATTTTTGTCTTGCCACTCATGTAAGGCTGCAATACCGACGGAATTGCGACACTGCCATCCGGCTGCTGATAATTCTCCAGGATGGCAACCAGAGTGCGGCCCACCGCCAGGCCGGAGCCGTTGAGGGTGTGGACGGGCCCCGCAACTTTTCCTTCGGCATTGCGGTAGCGGGTGTTCATGCGCCGGGCCTGGAAGGGGCCGCAATTGGAGCAGGAGGAAATCTCGCGGAAGGCATTTTGCCCCGGCAGCCAGACTTCTATGTCATAGGTTTTTTGCGCCGAGAACCCCATGTCGCCGGTGCAGAGGGTCACGACGCGATGAGCGAGATCGAGTTTTTTGAGAATTTCCTGAGCCGCGTCGGTCATGCGCTCATGTTCGGTGGCGGATTGGTCGGGGGTGGTGATGGAGACCAGTTCGACCTTGGAGAATTGGTGCATGCGGATCATGCCGCGCGTGTCCTTGCCTGCCGCGCCGGCCTCGGCGCGGAAGCAAGGCGTAAAGGCGGTCAGGCGCAGGGGCAATTCGGCTCCGTTTAGGATTTCATCCGCGACATAATTGGTCAGTGGCACTTCCGCGGTGGGGATGAGCCAGAAGCTATTTTCAATAATTGGAGAAATGCTCTTCAACGTATTGCCGAGAGCAACGGGTCTATTAAGAAAAAATTTTCCTTTGAACGTTCTTTGTAAATCCGCCGCTCTATCGCCCTTGAATTCCACAGCTACTGCGCCACTCTGACTGTCAAGACGGACAGTAGCTTCTTCTGGCCCAATAAGTTCTTCAGAAGCTTTCGTGGAAAAAAGATCTTCTTCAAACTTTGGCAACTGACCTGTACCGAACATCGCATTGCTGCGCACCAGCGCCGGCGGCGAGACTTCGGTGTAGCCAAATTTATCAGTGTGAATGTCGAGCATAAAAGCGCCCAGCGCACGTTCCATTTTCGCCAGGTCGCCCTTGAGGTAGACAAAACGCGCGCCGGAGACTTTGGCGGCGCGTTCGAAATCCATCTGGCCCAGGGCCTCGCCGATCTCGAAATGCTGCCGGGGATTGTTGATGCCCGGCGGCTTGCCAAACCCCCGCGCCGTCACTTGCACATTGGCGTTTTCGTCGGCGCCGTCCGGCACGTCATCGGCGGGAATATTGGGGATCACCGCCAGCGTCTGTTTCAGCGCCTCTTCCATCAGCCGCTGTTCGGCCTCGCCCGCCTGGATCGCTTCCTTGAGGCCCGCCACTTCGTCGAGCAGCGATTTGGCCAGAGCTTCGTCTTTTTTCTGTTTGGCCTGGCCGATCAGCTTGGAAGCGTCGTTGCGCCTGGCCTGCTGGGTCTGGAGCCGGGTGAGGAGTTCGCGCAGCGCCTTGTCCTGCGCCAGAATATCGTCGGCCAGCGTTCCGGCCAGGCCGCGACGTTTCAGGCCGCGGACAAAAGCCTCCCGGTCATCGCGGATGGCCCTTACGTCATGCATGAAAATCGCCCTCTGGCTGCCAAACGGGTGGGCTTTAAAGATTCCCTGTGGAGAGGCTCATGCCACGCCCTCCGGCGTGGGTCAAAGCCCGCCAACAGCCTGCAAAAAACCGGGCTTGCTTAACCGGGTCCTAACAGGGCGGCGGCGTTTGTATATTCCCGGGAAACCATGCCGCAACAGGCTTGAGCTAGTGTTTGCGGGCATAGATAGGGGTGTGTCCGGCAAGGGGCACGGGGCCGTTTGGAACAATCGTCGCGGAGCGTGCTGGCCCGGTTCGAAGGGTGGCTGGAAAAGCTGGGAACCGTCTGGTCCAGCGCGGTCATGTCGGTGGTGACCGTTATGGCCCTGCTTAGCGCCCATTTCCTGCTCAAATTCGTCGAAGGCGAACCGGTTACCAACTCGGCCCTGATCAATATTCCGCTGGAAGGCTTTATGGTCGCGGTGCCGCTGATCTTCTATTCCCGCCGCGTTCGCGCCAAGCTTCAAAGCATGACACACCGCATGGCCGCCGCCGCCCATGAGGCGCGGGAAGCGTCCATGGCCAAGTCCGCCTTTCTGGCCAATATGAGCCATGAGCTGCGCACGCCGCTCAACGCCATTCTGGGCTTTTCCGAGATCATGATGGACCAGCTGCTGGGACCGATTTCCAATCCGCGCTACCGGTCCTATTCGGCCGATATCCATTCCAGCGGCCGGCACCTGCTCGGCATCATCAACGACATTCTCGACCTGGCGAAAATCGAATCCGGCAAGATGTCGCTGGACGATGCCGAGGAATTCGCCCTGGTGCCCGCCTTGTCCGCCTCGCTGGTCATGCTGAAGGGGCTGGGCGAAAAGCACGGCGTGACGGTGCAGGGACAATGGGACGACGAAAATATCCGCCTGATCGCGGTGCAGCGGATGGTGCGCCAGATCGTGATCAACCTGGTCGGCAACGCGATCAAATTCACGCCAAGGGGCGGCAGCGTGATCCTGAGCGGCGCACCCGGGGCCGATGGCGGCTACACCCTGAATGTGCTCGACAATGGCATCGGCATGAATGACAGCGAGATGGCCAACGCCCTCATCCCCTTTGGGCAGAACCGCCCGAAAATGGCGGTGCAGCAGGAAGGCACCGGACTGGGGCTGCCCCTGGCCAAGGCGATGGTCGAGCTGCATGGCGGAAGCCTGACGCTGGAGAGCGAGCCCAATCGCGGCACCCGTGTCACCCTGCGGTTCCCGGCGAACCGCGTGGCAAAGCTCACCGAACAGGAAGCCGCCTAGGTTTTGCGGGCGGCGTCTTCCCTGGCCCTGGTCCGTTCGATCATCATCACGCTGAAGACCGAAATCTCGTAAAGCGCCACCAGCGGAACCGCCAGGGTCATCATCGAGACGGGGTCCGGCGGGGTGAACACCGCCGCCACCGCGAACAACCCGACATAGGCATAGCGGCGCATCTCTTTCAGGCTCCTGACCGTGACGATGCCCACCTTGCCGAGCAGCGACAACAGCACCGGCAACTGGAAGGTGAGGCCGAATGCGACCATCAGCGTCATCACGAAATCGATGTAATCGCTGACCTTGGCCTGGAGTTCGATGCCCATGGCCCCGGCGACGATAGGCACCTGATAGCCGCCGAAGAATTTGATCGCGAAAGGCAGCAACACGTAATAGACGAAACCCGCGCCGATGATGAACATCACCGGAGTCCACATCAGGAAAGGCAGGAAGGCGCGCCGCTCATGGCGATACAGCCCCGGCGCGACAAAGATCCAGATCTGCGCCGCGATGAGAGGAAAGCCCAGGCAGAAGCCGCCGAACATGCCGATCTTGACCTTGGTGAAGAACACTTCGGTGAGGGCGGTGTAGATCAGGTGGTTGGTCGTCTGGCCCAGCGGCTTGACGAGAAAATCGAAGATCGGCGTGGAAAAGGCGAAGCAGATCACAAAGCAGACGCCGAAGCAGATCATGCCATAGACGAGCCGCTTGCGCAGCTCGATCAGATGCTCCATCAGCGGCGCGCGGGTGGCGTCGAGGGCCGCCTTGTCTTCCGGCGTGGGTGCGTTCATTGCCGGGACGGCTCGGTCGCGGTCAGAACCGGCGGCGGCGCGGTGTCGGTGATAGCGAACTCGCCGGCGCGCGGTTCCGGGCCGATATCAATGGCGGGATCGACTGTCTCCAGCGGCTTGTTGAGATCTGATTCGAGATCGGTGATGGACTGGTGGGATTTGAGATCCTCGATCTCCTTGCGCAGCTCGTCCAGCTCGCTCTGGCGCGCCATGTCGTCGAAGCTTTTCTTGAATTCATTGGCCATGCCGCGCGCCTTGCCGGCCCATTTGCCGACCATGTGCATCAGCTTGGGCAAGTCCTTGGGGCCCACCACGACCAGAGCCACGGCGAGCAGGATGAGGATGTGGCTCCAGCTGAACAGGTCGAACATGAAACGAGCTTACCGCTGGACGGTGTCCTTGGGCTTCTCGGCGACCTCGGCATTGATAACTTTCGGGTCGTCCTTGCCCTCGTTGAGGCCCTTCTTGAAGCTGTTCACGCCCCGGCCGAAGTCGCCCATCAGGTCGGAAACCTTGCCGCGGCCGCCGAACAGCACCAGCGCAATCACCGCCAGAATCAGAATATGCCAAATGCTGAACGCACCCATGATAACTCCTTCAACCCCTTGAAAAGTCTAAGCCGGGCCCCGTTTTTCCTAGCTTATACCCTTCTTAAAGCCCTGTCTTGCCCGATGTGCAAGGCCCGGCCAAAAAGAGGCTTACTTTCAATGCAATACGGCGCAGGGGGCCGGTGTTTTGGCTTAGCCTTTCTTAGCGAGCGGTAGGGAGATTAGAAAGGCTTGCCCCGTGCCTAGCGGCAGCGTAGCGGCACGAGCAGAGCGAGGGAGGCGACTCACCCCACTAGGATCTCCCCACGGCGGTCAAACACCTCGGCCAGGGCCCCCAGGCGTTTCTGCACCGGATCGCCGGCAATCGCCTCGCGCCGGGTCGGAACTTCCAGCACGATTTTGGCCGGCGTCATGCGCAACCGGTAATGGCCCAGCTCGCTGACCGCCGAGGCGGAAAGCGAAAAAGCGAAGCGCCAGGCCAGGCCCAGTTTCAGAGCGCGCTTCTCATCATCCTTGTCCAGCAGCCCGGCCATGATCAGGTCGCGGGGAAAATCCTCGTCGCCGGAATAACGATGGAAGATCGAAGTCGCGATCAGGGCGCGGGCGCGGTGATCGGCGCCGGCGAAGGGTCCGGTCAGCACCTGGCCCATTGCGCCGACGGCGCGGTCATCGGGATGCCGCCGCCAGCCGATGTCGGAGAAATAGGCCGAGGCCTCGCGAATGCGGCGCAGTTCGGCACCCTCGCCTTCGAACAAAGGCTGGGTCCACTGGGTCATCTCCAAGGCATGGCCGGGAACCCGCGCCAGCCGCTCATTGGCGCCCATCGCATATTCCAGAAGCGGATCCTTGGCGCGGTCGTCCGCCGAAAGCCGGGCATAGAACAGGCCTTCGCGCAAACCATAGGCCGAGATCACCACATCCTTGATGTCGCCGGCCATCAGGAGCCGTTCCAGCACCACCGCGCCATAGGGCAGCGCATCGGCCCTGCGCTTGGAAACCACCTTGATCTTGCGCACCGATTCCCGTGACAGGCCCGCCAGCACCCGGCACAGGCGCAAGGCGCGGCCGCGCGGGATGGTGTATTGCTGCAGGACATGGAGGGGATAATTCTGTTCTTCCATGTCCACCCGCGCAAAGCTGCGCCAGATGCCGCCCACGGCATAAAGCGCGGACGATGAGAGATCGGGCAGGTCCTTGATCCCCTTGTCCACCAGGTCGCGCGCCCGGTCGGGTTCGCCCCTGGCCATATCCATCAAGCGGAGCGGCCCGAACGGCAGGGTGAAGGCCTTGCCGGTGACGCCGCCCCGCACCGAAACCATGTCCAGGCTGCCGCCGCCCAGATCGGCCACCAGTCCATCGGCGCCCGGAATGCCCGCCAGCACGCCTTCGGCGGCGATGCGGGCCTCGTCCTCGCCCGCCAGCACGCGAATCGGCGAGCCCCAGGCGCGTTCCGCCTTGGCGACGAATTCGGCGCCATTGACGGCATCGCGCGCCGCCGCGGTCGCCACCGCCTCGCGCGCCTCCACGCCCAGCCCATCGGCGATGATCCGGAAGCGGGCCAGCACCTCGAACGCCTCGGCGCAGCCTTCACTGTGCAGGCGTCCGGTCGAGACCATGTCGCGGCCGATGCCGCAGATCGCCTTTTCATTCTGCAGGGTGGCGGCGTTGCGCATCTGGTTTTCATAAATCACCAGGCGCACCGAATTGGAGCCGATATCCACGATCGCCACCGGCGCGCGCGCCTTGGCGGCGGCCCGGGGAGAAGCGGCAGATTTCAGATCGGTGGCGACCGCCAAAATTCAGGCCCGGCTTTTGGGTGGCGCGTTCATTTTGAGCGCGCGGCCGCGCCCGGACAAGGAGGGATTTGTCATGAAATAGGTGTGCGCGGAAAAAGCATCGGCATCCTCGGCATGGGAATCGCGTTCGTAGGTTCCATCCGCATTCATATACCAGCTTTGCGCCCGGTCCTTCAGCAGCGCCACCATGATCTGGTCAAGGACCTGTTGATGGACCGTGGGATTTTCGATGGGAACCAGGACTTCAACCCGCCGGTCCAGGTTGCGCGGCATCCAGTCCGCCGAGGACATGAAAACCTTGGCGTCCTTGTGCGGCAGCCCATGTCCCGCGCCGAAACAGACGATGCGGCCATGCTCGAGAAAGCGGCCGACAATGCTCTTGACCCGGATATTCTCGGACAGGCCTGGCACGCCAGGGCGCAGGCAGCAGATGCCGCGAATCACCAGTTCGACCTGCACCCCCGCCTGGCTGGCGCGGTAAAGCCCGTCGATCATGGCGGGATCCACCAGCGAGTTCAGCTTGATCCAGATCGCGGCGGGAAGGCCCGCCCGGGCATGCATGATCTCCTGCTGGATCGCCTCGACCAGCCGCCCGCGCAGCGAAAAAGGCGACATGGCGAGTTTTTCCAGCGCATTGGGTTCGGCATAGCCGGTGATGAAATTGAACACCTGCGCCGCGTCGCGCCCCAGCGCCGGATCGGCGCTGAAAAGCGACAGGTCGGTGTAAATCTTGGCGGTATTGGGGTGGTAATTGCCGGTTCCAAAATGGACATAGGTGTGCAGATGGCCCTGCTCGCGCCGCACCACCAGGCTGATCTTGGCGTGGGTCTTGAGCGCGATGAAGCCATAGACCACCTGCACGCCGGCCCGCTCGAGATCGCGCGCCCATTTGATGTTGGCCGCCTCGTCGAAGCGGGCCTTCAGTTCCACCAAGGCAGTGACCGACTTGCCGGCTTCCGCCGCCTCGATCAAGGCTTGCACGATGGGGCTGTCGGAACTCGTTCGATATAAAGTCTGCTTGATCGCCACCACCTCCGGATCGGCGGCGGCCTGGCGCAGGAACTGCACCACCGTGTCGAAGCTTTCGAAGGGATGGTGGACGATGAGGTCCTTTTCCCGGATGGCGGCGAAACAATCGCCGCCATGATCGCGGATGCGCTCGGGAAATCGCGGCATATAGGGCTTGAACTGCAGGTCGGGCCGTTCGGGCAGGATCAGCTTGCCCAGGTCCGACAACCCCATCAGGTTTTCGATGATGACGATTTCGCTGTCGTCCAGGCCGAGATGGCTGGCGATGAAATGGCGCAGGGGCTCCGGCATGGATTTGGAGCATTTCATGTGGATCACGCTGCCGCGGCGGCGGCGCTTGAGCAGCGATTCGAACAGCAGCACTAGGTCTTCGGCTTCTTCCTCGACCTCGACGTCGCTGTCGCGCAGGATGCGGAACATGCCCCAGCCGCCAACGGTATGGCCGGGAAACAGCAGGTCGAAATGCAGCGCGATCACTTCTTCCAGCGGGATGAAGCGGACACGCCTTTCGGTATCGGGCAGGCGGATGAAGCGGCGCAGCTGCGGCGGCACCGGGATCAGGGCGGAAAAATCCTTGCCGTCGCGCCGGTTGGTCAGCGACAGGGCAATTGTAAAGCCAAGATTGGGAATAAAGGGAAAAGGATGCGCCGGATCGATCGCCAGCGGCGTCAGCACCGGAAATATCTGCTCGGCGAAATGGGCGTTCAGAAATTCGCGGTCGGGCAAATGAATTTCACTGCCCGTCACCACGCTGACGCCTGCGCCGCGCAATTCCTGGTCGATCCCCGCCCAGACACGCTGCTGGTCGGCGATCAGCTGCCGCGCCGCCTGATCCACTTTGGAAAGCTGTTCGGCAGGCACAAGCCCATCGGCGCTGGGCGTGCCGACACCGGCGCGGACCATGCCCATCAGGCCGGCGACCCGCACCATGTAGAACTCGTCCAGGTTGGAGGCCGAAATGGAGAGAAAGCGCACGCGCTCGAATACGGGATGGCGGCGGTTCTGCGCCTCTTCAATCACCCTGCGATTGAAGGCGAGCCAGGACAGCTCGCGATTGACGAAACGCGCCGGGCTGGCCGGATCGAAACTGGTGTTGTCGCCCTGGTGATCCAGCATGACGACGTCGGCCGTGGAAAGCGGGTTCTCGGCGGACGCACTTTCCGGCGTGTCGTTGGCGGCCTGGGGCTGGCTGGACATGGCCGAATCCTAGGGCAAATCCGTAAACCTGTCGTGACAAAAACTCTTAACTCTCCATAAGTCCCCGGATTAACTGGAGATTTACCGGTTTTTTCGAGGCCAGGGCGGCGGCGTCGGCCTTGGCGATGAAGTCTCGCAAGGCGGCGGGGGAGCGTTCCAGGGTGCGGACCAGATGGGTCACCACGCTCTCGGGAACCGCCAATTGGCGATCGGCGAACAGCTTGACCGCAAGCGCCATCAAGAGCGCCTCGTCCGGCGCGCCCAGTTCAAACGCCAGCAGCGCCTGGAAGCGCGAGGCCAGGTCGGGGAGCGACACCGGCCAGGACCGGGGCGCGGTGCGGCCGGTGAGGAGCAAGGGCGCGCCCTGCTCCAACATGGCGAACAGCGCCGGCTCATGCGCGAAAGTGGGCGCGGAATCGATATTCTCCACCACCGCCGGCCCCGCCAGAACCGCCCGCAAGGAACGCGCGTCCAGCAGCGCCGCGCCGGTGCGCTGCGCCCAGACTCGCGCCAGATGGGTCTTGCCGGACGCCGAAGGGCCAGAAAGCGCGGCGGCCGGCGAGGCCCAATCGGGAAAGGACTCCAGGAAGGCCAGCGCACGCGCATTGCCCGGCGCGATGATGAAATCGGCGCGCGTCATCGCGTTGTTGGGTTCCAGCGGCAGGACCAGTTGCGCGGCCATTAACGGCGCGGTCCTTTTGGCCGCTGGCGCCCACACGCTGGCGCTATGGGCCGCTCGTCGCTCATGAACTCCAGCGTACACATCGCTCCTCGCTCCTGGCCAGCAACCAAAATTCCTCGCGCCGCCATAATTCTTCCAACATCCATGGGCGCGTTAGGCAGTACGCTGTCCGAAGAACAGAGCGCGCAGGAAGATATAGGCATAGGCCAGGGCGGAGAGCGTCACCAGGACCGAAACCGTGGCGGCGCCGGCCAGCATCAGGCGCGGCGCTTCCCAGTCGAAAGCAAGCAACAGCAGCGCGGCACCGACATATCCGATCTCCACCAAAGTAGTGGCCTTGCCGATGGCCAGCGGCGCCATGCGCAGGGGCAGCGACAGGGCATAGCCCAGCGCCAAACCGCCCGCGATCAGAACATCGCGAACCACGACCAGCACCACCAGCCAGAAAGGCACCGCCCCGATCCGAAGCAGAGCGATGAAACAGAACAGCATCAGAAGCTTGTCGGCGATGGGATCGAGCCAGGCGCCGAAGCGCGAGGTAAAGCCGAAGCGGCGGGCGAAATATCCATCCAGAAGATCGCTGAGACCCGCCACGGCAAACGCCGCCAGCGCCGCGGTGTCGTGATTGTGCAGCACCGCCCAGGCCGCGAAGGGCGCCAGCGCCAGGCGCAAGGCCGACAGGAGGTTGGGCAAATGCCGCGTCATTGCGGATCGCCGCCATTCATCGCCAGCGTCCAGACTGTCTGTCCACCTGTCTGTCCGCGCACCGGCGCCAGCGTCAGGCCCGCGTCGCCCAGCACGTCGCGCAACTGCTCGGCGCTGCCGGTGTAGGAAATGGAAATCTGGGCATAGCCGATATCCATCGCATTCACGGTCACGCTGGTGATGTTGTCCGCATTGCCCAGCGCCGTCTGGATGGCGCCCCATTGCTGCAGCGACGCCATGCGGACATTGGCCGTCAGCTTTCCGCCTTTGCTGTAATCGATCGCGGCGCGCGTCTTCCACATATCTTCAACTTCGGCGATGGCGGCGGCGGCGGCGGACGGGAACGTGGCGCTGAGGGTCTGCAGCAGCGGCACATCGACCTGTGTCTTGACCGGAGTCTCGCCATCGCCGAGACGGCGGATATTCACCGTCAGCTTGCCGTTGGCATAGCTGGATTGGACCAGCGCCGCCTCGGCGGCATTGGCGCGCTTCGCCGCGGCGGCGACGTCATTCCAGCTTGCGGTGTCGAAATTCAGATCCTTGAGGCCGTCGGTTTCTTCGGCAACCGTGAACGGCACCACGGAATTCTTGAGCGCCGGCGCGTTCAGCGCCTGGGCCCAGGGGCCCATCTGGAACCCGGGCGACATGGGCACCACCAGGATGCGCCGGGCCGCCCCCTGGGTGTAGGCGATGCCGGCGGACTGCAGCAGGCGGGCCACCGCCTGGGGATTGAAGGTATATGTGACGTCCGCGACATAGCGCGTGGTCGAGCGCCGTTCATTGCCGGGGGTGTAGCCCCGCGAAATCCGGAGCAGGGCGGCGGAATCCAGGTCGGGCTGGCGCGGCCAGTCCTGCTGGCGGGTCAGACGGCGGTAAAGAATCTGCCAGGCCTTGGGCCGGCCGTCTTGCAGGGCGGTATTGAACGCTTCGGTCGTGGAGGCGCCGGTCGCATCCACATGCACATTCGACACCGTAAAGGGCGGGTCGGCGGCGAACGCCGGCGCGGCCCAGGCGGCAAGCGCCAGAACCAGAAGAGTTTTCCTGAAATGGGGGAACATGGGCAAGCCTGAAATTGCGGTACAATTATCGGGTCTTTCGTGTCCGACAACAAGCCTGTGTGGCTTTCGGAACCGCAACTTGCGTCATGCTAAATGGCTGATTAAACGAGGCAGAAATATGTCAGACAAGCTCACATATAAAGACGCGGGCGTGGATATTGACGCCGGTGAAGCGCTGGTGAGCCGCATCGCCCCCGCCGCCCGCGCCACCCGCCGTCCCGGCGCTGAGGCCGATCTGGGCGGATTTGGCGGGTTATTTGATCTGGCCGCCATCGGTTTCAAGGATCCCATATTGGTGGCGGCGACCGACGGCGTCGGCACCAAGCTCAAGATCGCCATAGAGACCGGATCGTTCGACGGGCTGGGCCAGGACCTGGTGGCGATGTGCGTCAACGACATTGTCGTACAGGGCGCCGAGCCGCTTTTCTTTCTCGATTATTACGCGACGGCCACGCTGGATGTGGACGGCGCGGCGCGCGTGGTGGAAAGCATCGCCCGTGCCTGCAAGGATTCGGGCTGTGCCCTGATCGGGGGCGAAACCGCGGAAATGCCGGGACTCTACAAAAAAGGCGATTTCGACCTTGCCGGTTTTGCCGTCGGCGCGGTGGAGCGCGGCGCCATCCTGCCCAAGACCGGCGAGATGCAGCCGGGCGATGTGCTGATCGGCGTGGCGTCCAGCGGGCTTCATTCCAATGGATTTTCGCTGGTGCGGAAAGTCGTCGAAAACGCAGGCCTGGGCTGGGAACAGGAAGCGCCATTCACCCCGCGCAAGCTGGGCGATGCCTTGCTGATCCCGACGCGGCTTTATGTCAAAAGCGCACTGGCGGCGATCCGTGCGGGCGGCATCAAGGGCTTGGCTCATATCACCGGCGGCGGCATCACCGAAAATCTGCCGCGCGCCCTGCCCGAAGGCCTGGACGCGGAAGTAAATCTCGAAAGCTGGACACCCGGCACCGTTTTCGGCTGGCTGGCGCAGGCGGGCGGCATTCCGGAAAGCGAAATGTTGCGCACCTTCAATTGCGGCATCGGGTTGGTCGCGGTGGTGGCGGAGAACAAGGCAGGCATCGTGATTGACGCCTTCCAGACCCTTGGCGACAAAGCAGTGCGGCTCGGCAAGCTGGTGCCGGGGCCGGGTGAAGCGAAAGTGGTCTATCGCGGGACGTTAAAGTTTTGAAGATGGGGTCGCTTTGAAAAAAGTCGGCGTTCTTATTTCGGGGCGCGGCAGCAATCTGGGCGCCCTGATCGCGGCCCAAAAGGATGCGCCTTATCAAATCGTGCTGGTGATTTCCAATTTCGAAAGCGCCGCGGGCCTCGCGCGCGCCGCCGAAGCCGGCATCGCAACCCAGGTAATCCCGCACAAGAGCAAGCCGCGCGAAGTGTTCGATGGCGAGTTGGACGCGGCGCTGCGCAAGGCCGGGGTCGAGATCGTCTGCCTGGCAGGTTTCATGCGGATTTTGTCGGACGGCTTTGCCCGCGCCTGGGAAGGAAAGCTGATCAATATCCATCCGTCGCTGCTGCCCGCCTATAAGGGCACAGATGTGCATGAACGGGTGATCGCGGCGGGCGAGGCGCAATCCGGCGCCTCGGTGCATTTCGTGGTGCCGGAACTGGATGCGGGGCCGGTGATCGCGCAGGCTTCCGTGCCCGTCCATCCCAGCGACACGCCGGAGATATTGGCGGCGCGGGTGCTGGAGACGGAGCACAAGCTTTATCCAGAGGCGCTGCGGCTGCTGGCGGAAGATAAAGTGCGGCTTGAAAAAGGCTTGTCGGTCTTTAGTTAGGAGCGACGGCCCGCCGAAGTGTGGTCGTTAGCGGCAGCGTCGTGCGACGTTCGGCGTAGGCCGCGCGACCAAACTAAAGTCCGGCGATCATGGCGGATGCCTGCCACAACCGCTCCGCATCCGCGTCGTTCTGCGCTTGCTTTGTCGGCTGTGTGACCTGGCATTTGTAAAAATATTCGCCGCTCACCGACGCCACATCGGACGATGTGGCCAGATAGAGGATGGTCTTGGCCCCCTCCTCCGGCGAGATCGCGCCCACCGGCTTGGCGATGGCCACCAGCCGCTGCACCATGCCGCCCGACTGATCGCCAAAGCGGGTGGCGACAAATCCGGGATGAAGAGAATTCGCCGTCAATCCGGTACCGGCCAATCGCTTGGCCAGGGCGCGGTTGAAGAGAATGTTGCAGAGCTTGGACTTGGCATAGACGCCAAAACCCTGATAGCCGTGGCGCGACTGCAAGTCGCCGAAATCCAGCACCGCGCCGCGATGGGCCCTGGATGCCACCGTGACGATGCGGGCGCCGGGCGTTTGCCTCAGCCGGTCCAGCAACAGGTTTGTGACGGTGAAATAGGCCATGTGATTGAGGGCGAAGGTTTTCTCCAGCCCGTCCGCGGTTTCGCTCCGCTTGTTGAACATGGCGCCGGCATTGTTGATCAGCACATCGATTTTCGGCTCGGCCGCGATGGCGGCCGCCACCCGCTTCTGTTCGGACAACAGCGACAAATCAGCCAGGTGAACCACATGGTCCGACATGCCGTTGGCCCTGTTCAACCTTGCCCTGGTGGCCTGGCCACGTTTCTCATCGCGGGCGGTGAAGATGATGCGGGCGCCTTGTTCCGCCAAATGGACGGCCGCGACTTCGCCGATGCCGGAGGTCGCGCCGGTTATGACTATTGTCTTTCCTCGCATGAAAATGACTCCCTCTGTCCCGGCCTCGCGTCCCGGCACACATGCCAGGACGCTGCGGCGTTCGCCGGGCAAAAGGTCCACTGGACCTTTTGCTGATCCGCGTCACCCAGTGATGACAATAGTTCTGCCGCGCATTTTTGTGCTCCCGTTCCCGGCCTCGCGATCCGCGCGCCAACGGCGCCCGGTCGCTGGGCGTTCGCCGGCCTCACCCTGCCAGGACAGGAGCCTTAATACATCGGACCAGCGATAAGTTCCCGGCTACGAATGAATATCCAGATCGCGGAAAAAGAACCGGATTTCATTGGCCGCGGTTTCGGGGCCATCGGAGCCGTGCACCGAATTGGCCTCGATCGATTCGGCAAATTCCTTGCGGATGGTGCCCGGCGCGGCGTTGGCGGGATTGGTGGCGCCCATCACTTCGCGGTTCTTGGCGATGGCATTCTCGCCTTCCAGCACCTGCACCACCACCGGACCCGAGGTCATGAAACTGACCAGGCTCTTGAAGAAGGGCCGCTCGCGATGCACGCCGTAAAAGGCTTCGGCATCGGCGATGGAAAGCTTCATGCGGCGCGAGGCGATCACCCTGAGGCCCGCATCCTCGAACTTGGCGATGATCTTGCCGGTCAGGTTGCGGCGCGTCGCGTCCGGCTTGATGATGGAAAGGGTGCGTTCCGTGGCCATGACAACTCCCATAAGAGCATTTCCAGGCGAAGCGGAAATGTAACCATCAAAAAAGTCCGGCCTTATGCCCCAAGGCGTGCGGCAGGGTCAAGGCGCGGGCGCCAGCACATAGCCGGTAACGAAACAGCTGCGCGGATCGAGCTGGAGCTGGAATTCCGGCTTGGCTCCTGTGTCCGTGCCCGTGAAGGCCATGCCGGTGGCGATCTCGATGCCGGAGACATTGTTTGCGCCCTCGATCGACAAGGGCACCGGCCAGTAGTTGGAGATGTTTTTGGATTTGTCGCTGCTGGCAAAACGGCCGAAGCGCGTCACCACGCTGGAAAGCGGCGTGCCCAGGGTGAGGCCGTGCAATCCATAAGGAAAATCCGCCTCCTTGTGAACAAAGCTGTGTCCAGGGGCGCTGGGCCGGCATGGCGGCGGCGTGATGCGCGTGTTGTCATCAATGCGGATTGCCGCCAAACCATCCTTGGAAAAATCCAGCCGGAGGGTGATGGGATGAAAATCCATCAGTCGCGCCGGAGCCAGCCTGAGCCAGTTCCTGAGATTGCGCGGATAGACATAGAACAGCCTGGTAATGGGAAATTTGCGGCGGCGATAGGTGACGGCGAGTGACTGGCTAAGGCCCGGCGCGCCCAACAGCGCGCGCGCCTGGACCATGGTCATCCCGAGGCGTAAGGGGCCCATCCGCCAGCAATCGTCGGGAACCGCCTCGGCCCGGTGGCGCACATTGGCCGCCTTGATCACCGCAAGACAGGTCCGGGAAGGCGTCTCGGCCATGGCCGGCGTGGCCGGCGCCAGCGCGGCAAACAAAACCATTGCCATGAATCCAAGACAGATCCGCTTCATCATGGTTCCAAATATCACCCTTTCCCTTAGGGCCGCCCATGCTATACGCCCGCGCATGCTGGCGATCGACAATATTGTGGTCCGGATCGCCGGACGGGAAATCCTGTCCGGCGCCACGGCCAATCTGCCCGCCGGGCGGCGCATCGGCCTGGTGGGCCGCAACGGCGCGGGCAAGACCACACTGTTCAAGGTGATCCTGGGCGAGCTGGGAGCCGATGACGGCCAGGTCAGCTGGCCCAGCGCCTGGCGCATCGGCGCAGTGGCGCAGGAAGCGCCCGGCACCGATATGAGCCTGATCGACACGGTGCTGGAGGCCGACAAGGAGCGAACGCTGCTGCTGGCCGAAGCCGAGCATGAAAGCGCCAGACATGAGGTAGATGGGCACAGGCTGGGCGACATCTATCACCGCCTCGACGCCATCGACGCCTATACCGCGCCCGCCCGCGCCGCCGGGATTCTGGCGGGGCTGGGTTTTTCCGCCGAGGATCAACTGCGCCCCTGCCGCGAATTTTCCGGCGGCTGGCGCATGCGCGTGGCGCTGGCGGCCATCCTGTTCTCCGCGCCCGATCTTCTGCTGCTGGACGAGCCCACCAACTATCTCGACCTGGAAGGCGTGTTGTGGCTGGAAAATTACCTGCAACGTTATCGCGGCACGGTCTTGATCGTTTCCCATGACCGCGACCTGCTCAACACCGCGGCTGAATTCATCCTGCATCTGGAGCGGGGCAAGCTGAAGCTTTATACCGGCGGCTACGATACGTTCGTCGCGACGCGGGCGGCCCAGCGCGCCCTGGATGTCGCCTTCGCCAAGAAGCAGGAAGCGGCGCGGGCGCATATGCAGGCCTTTGTCGACCGCTTCAAGGCCAAGGCGTCCAAGGCCCGCCAGGCGCAGAGCCGCATGAAAATGCTGGCCAGGATGAGCGTGGCCGAGGTGCCGGTGGATGAGCATGTCGCGCCGATCCGCATTCCCGAGGCCACCGGCGCCAGTCCGCCGCTGATCACCATGGACCGCGCCAGTGTCGGTTATGAACCGGGCAAGCCCATCCTCACCGGGCTTTCCTTTCGCTTCGATCCGGAAGACCGCGTCGCCCTGCTCGGAAAAAACGGCAACGGCAAATCCACCTTCGCCAAATTGCTGGCGGGCAAGCTGCAAACCATGGGCGGCGAATTCACTCCCGCCCGCAAGCTGGTGGTGGGCTATTTCGCTCAGCATCAGCAGGAAGAACTCAATCTCAAAATCACGCCGATCGAAACCCTGTCACAGCTGCGGCCCAAGCTGACCCTGGAACAGGTGCGCGGCCAGCTTGGCGGCTTCGGCTTTTCCGCCGACAAACAGCTTACCCGCGTGGGCCAGCTTTCCGGCGGCGAGCGGGCGCGGCTGATGCTGGCGCTGGCGACATTGGACAAGCCGAACCTTTTGATTTTGGACGAGCCCACCAACCATCTGGACATCGACGCGCGGGGTGAGCTGCTCAACGCGCTCAATGATTTTGACGGCGCGGTGATCCTGGTCAGCCATGATCGTCGCCTGATCGAGGCGACGGCCGAGAGACTGCTGCTGGTGGCGGACGGAAAAGTAACCCCGTTCGAAGGCGATCTCGACGATTACCGCCGCTTCCTGCTTTCCGGCGACAACGCGCCGACAAGGCGCGCCGAACCGCAAGCCAAACCCGCCAAGGAACCCGCGCGGCGCGGCGCGGCGGAAAAGCGCCAGGCGCTGCGCCCGCTGAAAGAGCGCATCGAGGCGGCAGAGTCCCAAGTCGCAGCGTTGCAAGCGGAAATCGCCAAGCTCGACAGGAGCCTGGCCGATCCGCTGCTGTTCACCAGGGATCCCGCCAAGGGCAGTGCCGTCTCCAAAAAACGCGCCGAAGCGGCGCGCAAGCTGGCCGCGCTGGAGCGCCAATGGCTGGCGGCGCAGGAAGAGTATGAATCGGCGATGGCGGCGCATGGATGATCCGTGTTGCGATGCAGCGGGAAAGGCCTGGAATATTTCGGGGTTATCAAATGATATCCTTTCTTTTTCAGTCACCTATTACGTGCTAGCCTTGTCCGCCGCGACACGTGGGGGCACGGATGTCCGACAAGAAGTTCTTTAAGCCGGCAGGGCCTTTCACCCTGTCCGTTCTGGCACAGAAGATCGGGGCCGAGCTGGCAGAGCCGGAGCGGGGTGGCCAGATCGTGCATGACATCGCCGAGCTGGAGCAGGCCGGCCGGCACGATCTCAGCGTTTTCTGCAGCGCCAGCCATGCACCCGCCTTTGCCAAGAGCCATGCCGGGGTGGTCGTCACCAGCAAAAAGCTGGGCGATTACCCGCACAATGGCAGTACGCTGCTCCTGACCGCCGATCCCCGCCTTGCCTTCGCCGAGCTGGGACGGATTTTCTATCCCATGGCTGCGCCCCAAAGCTTCATCCATTCCGGCGCCAGCATCGCGCCCAGCGCCCATATCGGCGAGGGTTGCGCCATCGCCACGGGGGTGGTGATCGGCGAGCATGTCACAATCGGTCCGCGCGGCCGCATCGGCGCCAATAGCGTGATCGAGGACGGCGTCAGCATCGGCGCGGACGCTTGCGTCGGCCCCAATTGCAGCATCAGCAACGCCCTGATCGGCGACGGCGTGAACATCTCGTCCAATGTCAGCATTGGCGGCGAAGGATTCGGCTTCGTGGCCGGACCCAAGGGTCCCGTGCGCCTGTCGCATATCGGCCGGGTGCTGATCGGCAATCTTGTCTCCATCGGCAGCAATTGCGCCATCGACCGGGGCGGTTTGGGCGACACGGTGATCGGCGACATGACCGCGCTCGATAATCTTGTCCAGGTCGGCCACAATGTGCGGATCGGCAAGGGCTGCGTCTTTGCCGGTCAGGCGGGCGTGGCCGGCTCCGCCATCATCGGCGATTATGTGATGGTGGGTGGGGCGGTCTCGATCAGCGACCATGTCACGGTCGGCAACGGCGCCAAGATCGCGGGCAAGTCGGGCGTGATGCGCGACGTGGCGGCAGGCGAGACGGTGGCGGGGTACCCCGCGATTCCGGTGCGCCAGTGGCATCGGCAATCCGTCGCGCTGGCCAAACTTGCCAAAAAGAGTGACTGACCGGACAAGTGGCGACAGCTATTTCAAATGCTGTTTCGCAATCCTTTCCCACTCCGTTTGCCTTGAGCGATAGTGCCGCGGGGCGCCTTTCACAGAGGCGATAATTTCACGGAACACCACCTGCGCTTCCGCCTCCCGGCCCATTTTTTCCAGGAGCAGGGCGAAACGGCAGCGCGCCTCCTCGCCGGGATAGCGCGCCGCCACCGATTGATACTGCCGGACCGCGGCGTCGTCCTTGCCCTGAGCTTCGAGAGCGCGGGCATAGTCCAGCTCGACATCGGCGTCGAAGGCGGCGGGATCGACCTCCTTCATTTTCAGGAACAGCCGCTCCGCCTCGGCGCCGTCGCCCGACAAAAGCCTGGCACGGCCAAGGCCTTTCAGCAGCACCGGATCCGCATCGCCGAGCGGCCCCTGCATCGCGCTGAGATAAAGCTCGACCGCCTCGGCGAACAAGCCGCGCTTCAGGGATTCGTCCGCCAGTTCGCGCTTGGCATCGACAGAGCCGACCAGCTCGACCTGGCGCATCTTCTCGCGATAGCCGCGTCCCGGGTCGGCGGCCCGGGCGACATTGCCGGTGAAACGGCGCATGCCGTGGCTGTTCCAGAAATCGGGGATGACGGCGAAGACGAGATAGGCAAGCCACAGCGCGATGGTCGCCAGAAATCCAGCGAAAGAGGCAACCCCCAGCGCCAAAAGCCAAAGCGGCGAGCGGCCGCTGCGAATGGAATGATAGGCCAGCGCAAAGTCGACCAGTATCATACCGATGGTATAGGGATTGAGGTAAGCGCCCACGGGATTCCTAATTCTGTTTTTCAAATTTGCCGGAAGGGGATTCCTTCCAATAGGTCACATCGTGACCTGACGCCATGGCAGCCTTCCAGGCCTGGCGCGCGCCGGACAGCGCCGCGCCATCGCGGCCATCGAACAACAGAACGATGCGGGCCAATTCGGACAATTGCGTGGCGCCCCAGTTGGAGGGCTGCGCGCCGCCGACGCAGAACAATATTTTCGCGTTATTCAAAATATCCTCTTCCACGGTGATCAGCACCTTCTGGCGCGCCGCCTCGCCATCGCCGGACTGGGCATGGGGCAGGAAGCTCTGGTCGTCATAGGTCCATAAGAGGGTGTCGAGCGCGTCGGAGCGTTCGGCCGAATCGGTGCGGATCACAGCGCGCCAGCCGCGTTCCAGCGATTTCTCGATCAGGCCGGGCAGCACATTTTCCAAGGCACGGCGTTCAAGGTGATAGAAGACAGTTTCAGTCATCCTTCATAATGCTCTTTCACCAGCCGGTTGAGCAGACGTACGCCCCAGCCGGTGCCCCAGCTGGGAATCTGCACCTTCTGCTCGCCGTCCTGCCAGGCGACGCCGGCGATGTCGAGATGGGCCCAGACGGTGCCGTCTTCAATGAAACGCTTGAGAAACTGCGCCGCGGTGATGGAGCCGGAATTGGCGCCGCCGATATTCTTCACATCGGCGATCTTGGAGCGGATCATCTTGTCGTAGAAGGGATCGAGCGGCAGCCGCCAGACCCGCTCGCCGGTATAACGGCCGGCATCGGTGAGCCTTCCGGCCAGCTTGTCGTCATTGGAAAAGACCCCGGCATGCTCGAAGCCCAGCGCCTGCACAATGGCGCCGGTCAGGGTCGCCAGGTCGATGACGAATTTCGGCTTGAAGCGGCGCTGGGTGTAGGTGAGCGCGTCGGCCAGCACCAGCCTTCCTTCCGCGTCGGTGTTGAGTACCTCGATGGTCTGGCCCGAGAGCGATTTCAGCACATCATCGGGGCGGATGGCGTCGCCGCCCGGCATGTTTTCGACCAGTCCGATCACGCCCACGGCGTTGACCCTGGCCTTGCGGGTGGCCAGCGCCAGCATCGCGCCGGTCACCGCCGCGGCGCCGCCCATGTCGCCCTTCATGCCCATCATGCCGGCGCCGGGCTTGAGCGACAGGCCGCCGGAATCAAAACACACGCCCTTGCCGACAAAGGCGATGGGCGGGCTTTTTTTACCTTTGCCTTTTGCGCGCGCGCCGTTCCATTGCATCACCACCAGCTGGCTTTCGCGCGCCGATCCCTGGCCGACCCCCAGCAACGCGCCGAAGCCCTGTTTCTTCATCTCGGCTTCTCCCAAAACTTCAACTTTGAGGCCGGATTTCGCCAGCGCCCTCACTCGCCGCGCAAATTCCACCGGATAGAGAACATTGGGCGGTTCATTGACCAGGTCGCGGGCCAGGAAGATGCCATTCGCCACCGCATCAAGGCCCGCATAAGCGCGCCGGGCGGCGGGGACATCGGGCGTGACAATGCGGATTTCCTTCAGCCGCTTTTTGTGCTCGTCGAGATTGCGGGTGCGGTATTTATCGAAAGTGTAACTGCGCAGTCTTGCGCCGAATGCCAGATGCGCCGCAATTTCGCCGCTTTTGGCCTTGGCTCCCTTGGGTCCTTCGATTTCGAAAATGGCCGAAGTCTCGCCGAGTCCCTCCAATTTTTTCACAATCTCGGCCCCGACCGTCTCGAGCGCCTTCTCGTCCAGTGCTGCCGGCTTGCCGAGGCCGACCAGCAGGATGCGCGATGCCGTCAGCCCCGCCGGCGCCAGAACCTCCAGCAGCTGCCCGGATTTGCCGGTAAAGCGTGAGACTTTGAGGCCCCGCGACAGCGCGCCGCCGCTGGCTTTGTCGGCCCGGATGGCGGCCGGCAGCAGTGACCGGCCTTCGGACGCCGCCACCACCCAGCTTCCCGACTGGACCCGGGTGGGGGGCGCCGCAAAGGAAATCTGCATGAAATTGCTCCAATCCATGGATGTTGGCGGAAAGCCGATGCTAGTTTAGGTCGAATCGCAAGAGGGGCGAAAGGCCATGACGCAGGCGCCCCCGCCAGGGCCTGAAATAGAAGTGCAACGGCGGTTCTGGCTGCCGCGATTGTCCCGCTATGTGCTGGGTCAGCTTCTGGGGCCGGTGGTGCTTGTGACCCTGTTGCTGACCTGCGTGTTCTGGCTGACCCAGTTCCCCCGGCTGCTCGACCTGGTCATCAACCAGGGCCAGTCGGCGCCCACCTTCCTCTATCTCACCTCGCTGCTGCTTCCGACCCTGCTGGTCATTATCGTACCTATCGCGTTCTTCCTGGGCACGCTGTTCGCCCTTTCCCGGCTGAATGGCGACAGCGAGTTGGTGGTGATGGCTTCGGCGGGCTTCAGCCAGCGCCAGCTCGCCGCACCGGTGTTCATCGCCGCTGCATTCGTGATGGCGATCACCTGGATATGCGCGCTGTGGCTGATGCCGCTGGGCCAGCGCGCCCTCAGCGCCAAGGAGGTGGACATCAGAGCCGATATCGGAGCCGCGTTGCTCAATGCCGGCGATTTCATGTACCCCGCCAAGGGCCTGACCGTCTTCATCCGCCAGTTGGGTAACAAGGGGCAGATGAGCGGCATCCTGGTGCATGACAATCGCGACACCAAGCGGCCCGTCACCTATATCGCCCAGCGCGGTGTGCTGGCCCAGACGGCGGCGGGCAGCCGCCTGATCATGTATGACGGCACGCTCGAACAGGCTGCGGGCGGCGGGGCGCAGCTTTCGGTGCTGACTTTCAAGACAGATTCCTTGAGTCTGGATCAGTTCGCCGGGCCGACGGGCCTGACGCTGCGCAAGACCCAGGAGCGTTATCTGGGCGAGCTTTTGAATCCGCCCGAGACGCAAGGCGTGACGCCGCAGATTCGCAAGGCCTGGGCGGCGGAAGCGCATAATCGTCTTTCACAGCCGCTTTACTGCCTGGCCTTCGCGATGATCGCGCTGGCCGCGATTTTGCGGGGACGGCGGCAGCGCGGCGCCCTGGCCATGCGGCTGACCGCCGCCTCTCTGGCGGCGACGGGCTTGCGCATCGCCGGTTACGGCCTGGCGGGCCCGGCGTCTAGCCATCCCTCGCTCTACGTGCTGTTTTATCTGATCCCGCTCTTGGGCACCGCCCTCGCCTTTGCGGTGCTGATGGGCTACGGCCCGGCCGCACGGAAGGCCCGGCGCGACCCCGCGGGAGTCGCCGCATGAGCTGGTCCTGGACGCTTTATCGCTATCTGGCGGTGCAATTTTTTCTGGGGGTCGCCGTCGTCTATGCCGGATTTCTGGCCCTGGCTTTTTCCATCGACATTGTGGACCTGCTCAACCGCACCGCCGGCCATGATGTGAACACCTCGGTGGTCATCGGCATGGCGGTGCTGCAGCTGCCCGACCTTGGCCAGAAGATGATGCCCTTCGCGATCCTGCTGGGCGGCGTTTTTACTTTTGTGCGGCTGTCGCGCAGCCAGGAACTGGTGGCGGCACGCGCCGCCGGCGTGTCGGCCTGGGATTTCATGCTGCCGCCGCTGGCGGTGGCAATCCTGATCGGGGTCGTGGCGGTGACTTTGTTCACGCCGCTTTCGGCGCGCATGTTCGCCGAATTCGCCGGCCTGGAAGCGCGCTACATAAAGGGCGAAGCCTCACAGCTTTCGGTTTCCCAAAACGGCTTGTGGCTGCGCCAGGGCGACGAGAAGCAGCAATCGGTGATCCACGCCCTGCGCGTCGCCGACCAGGGCCAGCATCTGGACGACGTCATCGTGTTCCGCTACGGCCCAAACGACAAGTTTCTCGGCCGTATCGACGCAAGCTCCGCGCAGCTGGGCGATCAGGCCTGGCAGTTGTCCGAAGCCTATGTCTCGGGTCCCACCGGAACGCCGGTGCATTACCAGCATTATGCACTGCAGACCACTTTGACGGCCGAGCAGATCCAGGAAAGTTCGGCCTCGCCTGACACGCTCTCTTTCTGGGACCTGCCCGAATTCATCCGCGCCGCCCAGGCCGCCGGCTTTTCCGCAACCCGCTACCAGCTTTATCTCTACACGCTTTACACCTTGCCGGTGCTGTTCGCGGCGATGGTATTCATGGCGGCAAGCTTCTCGTTGCGCTTGTCGCGTGATGGCGGCGTCGCAAAAGTGATTCTGTTCAGCGCCGCCTGCGGCTTCGGAGTCTATTTCTTCAGCGATATGACCAAGGTGATGGGCCAGTCGGGGGCCTTGCCCATTCTGCTGGCCGCCAGCGCGCCGGCCATCGCCTCGATCTTCATCGGCATGACGCTGGTCTTCAACCAGGAGGACGGATGAGGCGCCGCCGATTGTTGCCGGCTGCGCTCGCATCGGCGGCCCTGATTTTCCTCCTCCGCCCCTCGCTGGCCCAGACGCCAGCCGCGGCCGGCGCCCCTGGCGGCGGCACGCGGGCGCCTGCGAATGCCGCAAATAGCGGAATTCTGCTGCAGGCCGACCAGATTGTTTATGACAGCGATGCACAAACGGTGTCCGCGGTCGGCCATGTCGAGATCGTGGATGAAGGGCGCATCCTGAATGCGGACAATGTCATCTATGACCAGAAGAGCGACAAAGTCACCGCCAATGGCCATGTCAGCGTAACCGATACGCGTGGTTACGTCGCCTTCGCCGATCATGTCGTGCTGACTGACCGCATGCGCGACGGCGCGCTGTCGGGTTTCGGCGCCCTGATCGGGAAAAATGGGCGGCTGGCTGCCGCCAGCGCCGAGCGCACCGGGGACCGCTTCGTCATCGCCAACCGAACGGTCTACAGCCCCTGCAAGATCTGCAACCAGCCGGGCCAGCGCACCCCGCTCTGGGAAGTGAAATCCGAGCGCGTGATCTATGACCAGCAAGAACACCGCATCCGTTTCAACAATGCGACGGTGGATGTCCTGGGCGTGCCGGTGCTTTACACCCCCATTCTGAGCGAACCCGATCCGACGGTGAAATATGCCAGCGGGCTCCTGGCGCCCGATCTCGGCAATTCCACCAAGATCGGGTATTTCGCGCGTCTACCTTTCTATGTCGCCCTGTCGCCGGACAACGACTTGACCGTGGCGCCGCAATTTTCGACCGGGGGCGGCGATTTGCTGCTGGTGGAGTATCGCGCCCGCTGGAACAATGGCGGGCTATGGCTCCAGGGATCAGGCGGCTACAATCCCGAAGGAGGATTGGGAAGACCGGCGGGCGCGCCGCAGGACTTCGACCACCTGTTCGGCTCAGGCCGCATCGCGCTGAGCGACACATGGCGCACCGGCTTCGACACCCAGCTTACCAACAACAACGCCTATATGCGGTTCTATGACATTTCCTATCTCGACCGCCTGGTCAATGACCTGTTCCTGGAAGACGATTTCGGCCGCAGCCGCTTTTTTGTCACCGGCTATTATTTCCAGGGCCTGCGCGCCACCGACACCCAGCGCCATATTCCTTATGTGCTGCCCGAGGTGGATTTCAGCTACATTCCAACTGAGAATGTGATCGGCGGCCAGTTCCGCTTCGATCTCAGCAGCGTGTCGCTGACGCGTAGCGAGGGGCCAGATAGCCAGCGCGTCACCGGGGAATTGGGCTGGCGGCGGCCCTTTATTTTCGGCGCCGGGCAAGTCTGGACGCTGGTGGCCGATGCGCGCGGCGATTTCTATCATATCCAGAACAACGATGTGGTCGATTTCCCAGCCGTTCCCACCAAGAGCCTCGATTTCAGCCGGGGCATTCCCTATGTCGCGCTGGACTGGCGCTGGCCGTTCATTGCCGAAGGCGGCGCGGGCCGATCCTATCTTCTGGAGCCGCTGGCGCAGGTGATCGCCCAGCCCTATGGCGGCAATCCCACCGGACTGCCGATCAAGGACACCAACAGCTTCGAGCTGGACGACAATAATATTTTCAGCTTCAACCAGTTTCCCGGCTATTATCTGGTGGAAAGCGGCCCACGCGCCAATGTCGGATTCGTGGCCAATGCGCTATTTCCTGGCGGCGAAATCCAGGGTCTGGTGGGCCAGACCTATCGCCTCAAGCCTGACCCGGTCTTCGCTACCCTTACCGGCCAGAGCGGCACCGAGTCCGACGTCGTGGCGCGCGTCACGGTCAAGTTCCCGCATCTGGATTTCACCGACCGAATGGATTTCGACCGCGGCAACGGTACCGTCAGGCGCCATGAAGTCTATGTCACCGGCTCCTATGGCCGATCCTCGATGCAGATCAGTTATCTGCAATTGCCGCCTTCGGCGCTGACCCTGGGGCTGCCCAGCCGTCAGCAGATCAACGCCCAGGCCGACATCAATTTTTATCAGAATTGGCAGGCATTTGCCGCCATCGAGCGGGACCTGAACGCCGGTCAGATGCTCGATACGGAATACGGGCTGGGTTATGAGGATGAATGCCTGGCGATTTCGCTGGCCTACCGGCGAAAATATACTTTCGACACCATCCTGGGCGTGCCGCCCTCCACTTCGATTGTGCTGCGTTTTTCCCTGAAAACCGGGGATCAGCCGGTGCAGCCTTTCAGCCTGTTCCCCAGGAATGTGTTCAATTCCTCAAGCCATCCTTGACCGGCGGCTTGATCGCGCCGAGAAAATACTTATTCTGCGCAGCGGGTTAGGGGCATGGATGGTTGGAGCGCGTCCGCCTCAAGGCGGATGGACATGGATTTGAAGAAACGCATCGCGACAACCCTGTTCATGGCGACCGCCGGGCTCCTCGCCACGGCCGCGCCGCTTTGCGCCCAGGACAATGCCGCCGTGCCGCCCGCACCGACCACCACTGGTGCCCCGGCCGCTTCCGTCGCCGCGATCCAGCCCGATGCGCCAGCAGCGCCCCAGACGATTGATGCGTCGGACAAGCCCGATATCAACAATGCCGACGGCATCGCCGCGACGGTGAATGACGAATCCATTTCCGATTACGAACTGCGCCAACGCGTGGCGCTGTTCGTCGCCACTTCGGGCCTCCAGCCCAATGCCGAGGACCTCAAGCGCATCCGCGGCCAGATCCTGGAACAGATGGTGGATGAGAAACTCCGGCTCCAGGAAGCCGTGAAAAAGCACATCACGGTCAGCCCGGTCGAGGTGGACAAGGCCATCAACAGTCTGCTGGCGCAGAACCATCTCACCATGGATCAATTGCGCGCCGTGCTGATCCAGGCGGGCGCCAGCGACCTGGCCCTGCGCAAACAGATCACCGCCCAACTGGCCTGGCAGAAGACGGTGCAAGACGAATATTCCGACCGGGTCAATATCAGCCAGGCGCAAGTGGACGCCGAGTTGCAGCGTTATGCCGACGGCGCCGCCAAGCCCCATTTCCTGGTCAACGAGATTTTCCTGCCGGTCAGCAGTCCCGAGCAGGACCCCAATGTCCTCAAGAACGCTGAGAACATCGAGCAGCAGATCAAGGACGGCGCGTCGTTCGGGGCCGTGGCGCACCAGTTCAGCCAGAACCCGGCGGCGGCGCTGGGCGGCGCGATCGGCTGGGTGCATGAAGGCCAGCTTGCCGCCGAACTGAACGCCGCGCTGGTGCAGATGAAACCGGGCGACTTGTCCTCGCCGATCCGTTCCGCCGGCGGCTATTACATCTTGAATCTTCAGGCACGGCAGGAGCCGTTGGGCACCAAGATCGACAATGCATCGGCCACCGCTGCCAATCCCGACGGCACCCTGCCCTTGTCCCGCCTGCTGCTTCCGCTGGGCGCAAACCCCAGCCAGGACATCATCGAGGCGGGCATGCAGGCGGCGGGCCAGATTCACCAGGCCTTCAACGGCTGCGACCGGCTAAAAGCGCTGGCCGAGAAGATGAAAGGCACGGTCTTTATGGACCTGGGCAACATGAAGCCGTCCGATCTCAGTCCCGAGATCCAGAAGGCGCTGGCCCAGACCCACTCCGGTGAAACCACCGTGCCTTTGCGGTCGGATGCCGGCGTGGAGCTGATCGCGCGTTGCGACAAGCGGGTCGAGGTGCTTACTGCCTATCAGCTGAAGACCCGCGAGCAGGTCGAGTCGGAATTGTTCGACCAGCAGATTTCGGCCCTGGCGCAGCGCTATATGCGCGATCTCAAGCGCGGCGCCGATGTCGAAGTCCGCTAGGAGCGCCAGCCAGGAAAAGTGTGGAGCACCGAAGGTGCGACGCGGTTTTCCGTCCGGCTGCGCGACAATCATATGAAGCGCAGCAGCGCCCCAATCCTCATCACCATGGGAGAGCCATCGGGGGTCGGCCCCGAAGTGGCGCTGGCCGCATTTGAAAAACTGGACGGAAAGATCGGCGATCATCCCCTGAAGCTGGTGGGCGATGCCGGAATTTTCGCCGCCCACAAGGACGCGCTGATCGCCACCAAAGCCAGCGCCAGGGCCACGCCCGGCAAGCCCAGCTCCGCCAACGCCGCCGCGGTGACAGAGGCCATCGAGATCGCGGTGAAAGCCGCCATGGCGGGCGAAGCCGCCGCTCTCGTCACCGCGCCGATTCACAAGGCGGTGCTGGCGGGAGCGGGCTTTGCCTATCCCGGCCATACCGAATTCCTCGCCGCGCTCACCGGCGCCAGGCGCGCAGTGATGATGCTGGCCAGCGACAAGCTCAAGGTGGTGCCGCTGGTGATCCATGTGCCGCTGGCGCGGGTGCCCGGCCTGATCACCATAGCCGGGATCGTCGAAACCGCCGAGATCATCCTGGCGGCGCTGGCGCGCGATTTCGGCATCGCAGAGCCGCGCCTGGCAGTGGCCGGGCTCAACCCCCATGCCGGAGAAGACGGCATGCTGGGCGGCGAGGAGGAGGCATTGATCATGCCGGCGGTGTCGGCCCTGAAAGCCAAAGGCTTTTCGGTGACCGGACCCTATTCCGCCGATACGCTGTTTCACGACGAGGCGCGCAAACGGTATGACGCGGTACTCACCATGTATCACGACCAGGGCCTGATCCCGATCAAGACATTGAGTTTCTGGGACGGGGTCAATGTGACCCTTGGCCTGCCGATCGTGCGCACCTCGCCCGATCACGGCACCGCCTTTGATATCGCCGGAACCGGCAAGGCTGACGCGCGCAGCATGATCGCGGCGATCCGGATGGCGGCGGAAATGGCCGACCGGCGCGCAGAAGCGCTTGCAGGAGTTCGTAGCGACAGCGTGCGAACGCAGACCGGTTTTCCGTCCGCAAGCGCGACCATCAGATGAGCGATGACGGGTTGCCTCCCTTACGTGAGGTGATCGAAGCACACGAATTGAATGCCAAGAAATCGCTTGGCCAGAATTTCCTGCTCGACCTTAATCTCACTCGTAAGATCGCGCGCGCCGCAGGCGTTAAAGATGCCACCGTCTATGAGGTGGGGCCCGGTCCAGGCGGATTGACGCGGGCCTTGCTGATGGAAGGGGCGAAGCGTGTGATCGCGGTGGAGCGGGACGCGCGCTGCCTGCCCGCCCTGGCCGAGATCGCGGCGGCCTATCCGGGCCGGCTGGAGGTGATTTCCGCCGATGCGATGGCGCTGCACGAAGCGCAGATCCTGCCGCAAGGCGCGCGGGTCGCCGCCAACCTGCCCTATAATGTGGGAACGGCGCTTTTGATAAAATGGCTCACCAGCGAAACATGGCCGCCCTTCTGGTCCAGCCTCACTCTGATGTTCCAACGCGAGGTGGCGGAGCGCATTGTGGCAAAACCCGGCAGCGAACATTATGGACGGCTTTCGGTGCTGGCAGGCTGGCGCAGCAAGGCTAAAATCCTGTTCGATGTGAATCGGGGCGCCTTTGTGCCGCCGCCTTCGATCACTTCGTCGATCATGCGGCTGGAGCCGCTGGCCGAACCGGTGGCGCCCGCGCGGCTGAAAGACCTGGAACAGGTCACCGCCGCCGCCTTCGGCCAACGCCGCAAGATGCTGCGCCAGAGCCTGAAAAAACTGGGCGGCGAGACATTGCTGGAAAAAGCGGGGATTGATCCGACCGCAAGGCCCGAGGAGCTGGATGTGAAACAGTTCGCGGCATTGGCGCGGGCGCTTGAAGCACGACCCTGAAAAGGGGCCGCAGTTCGATCTTCCATAGAGGATATTGACCCACCTGGATGGCCCGCATTGCCCTTAGCGCCAGCGTAGCGGGGCGGGCCATGACAATGATGAGGGAGTGACCGATCAGCTGGTCAATTTGCCGATAAAGGCCGGGATGCCGGTCTGGCGACCGCGTTTCATCCGCTCGGCGGCGAGAATGGTGCGGATTTTTTCCAGGGTCGCGTCCAGATCATCATTGATCACGACATAGTCATATTCCGCCCAATGGCTGATCTCGTTGCCGGCGCGCGCCATGCGCGCCGCGACCACCGCCGCTTCGTCCTGGGCGCGGGCACGCAAACGCCGCTCCAGCTCGTCATGGCTGGGCGGCAGCACGAAGATGCTGACCAGATCGTCGCCGGCTTGCTGGCGCAGCTGCTGGGTCCCCTGCCAGTCAATGTCGAACAGCACATCGCGGCCTTTGGCCAGCGCCAGCATCACCGGTTCCCTGGGCGTGCCATAGCGGTTTTCGAACACGGTGGCATGCTCGAGAAAGGCGCCGCCCCTGGCCATGCCCTCGAACATGCTGGAGGAGACAAAGAAATAATCGGTGCCTTCCACCTCGCCCTTGCGGGGCGGCCTGGTGGTCACCGACACGCTCATGGCGATGGCGGAGTCCGATTCCAGCAGCCGGCGCGACAATGTGGTCTTGCCCGCACCGGAAGGCGAGGACAGCACCAGCATCAAGCCGCGTCTTTGCCCCAGCCTGGAAAGTTCATTCGACATTCTGGGCCTGCTCGCGCAACTGGTCGATCACCGCTTTGAGGGCGAGGCCGGTGCGGGTGAGCGCGATGTCGCCGGATTTGGAACACAGGGTGTTGGCCTCGCGATTGAATTCTTGGGCCAGGAAATCGAGCTTGCGGCCCACCGCCTGCCCGCCTGCGATCAGGGCGCGCGCGTCCTGGACATGGGCGCGCAAGCGGTCCAGTTCCTCGCGGATATCGGCCCGCGTCGCCAGCAGGGCTGCTTCCTGGGCCAAGCGGTCTTCCGGCAGATTGCCGCCTTGCACCATATCGGCGATCTGGACCTGGAGCTTCTGGCGCAGCGCCTGCGGCTGGGCGGAGGCGAGACTGGCGGCTTCATCGGTCAGGCGCTCAACCTCATCGATCTGGCCGGTCAGCAAGGCGGCCAGCTTGGCGCCCTCCACGGCGCGGGCCCTGGCCAGGGCGTCGAAGGCATTGGCGAGGCTGTTCAGGATGGCGGCGTCGCGGTCGGCGCGTTGCAGGGGATCGAGGACAGTTTGCTCGTCCTGCACGATCACACCCTTCAGGGCGAGCAGACCGTCAATGCGGGCCGGCGCCAGCCCCGTCTCAGCCGCGACCTCGCGCGCCAGCTTGACCGCACTGGCCAGGGCCGCCGGGTCCACCCGAAGGCCGCGGGCGCCTTCCTGCTGTTCCACGGTGAGAGAAGCCTGCAGGCTGCCGCGGCGAAACCGTTCCGCCGCCAGCATGCGCGCGGGCGGCTCCAGCGAATCGAAACCCGGCGGGGTCCGCAGGCGGATATCGAGGCCGCGGCCATTGACGCTTTTGGCTTCCCAGCGCCAGCGCAGCCCTGCATGACTGCCGGCGCTTTCGGCAAAGCCTGTCATGCTGACGAAACCGCTATTTTTCATAGGAAGAGACTCTCCAGCGGCGACGTTAACGGATGCTCTCAAGCATGGCGATGGCGATCGGGTTTGGGGGGGGCCATAGACGGGCTGGCCACTTCCCCACTGTCCTTCAACTTCTCCAGGGCGCGATAGGCGATCACATTTTTCTGATGTTCGGCCATGGTGGCGGCGAAGGCATGCCCGCCGCGGCCGGTGGCGACGAAGTAAAGATCGCGGCTGTCTTCGGGATTGAGCACCGCGGCCAGGGAGTCCTTGCCCGGATTTGAGATCGCGGTCGGCGGCAGGCCGTCAATCACATAGGTGTTGTAGGGCGTGTCCGCCTGGATTTCGCTTTCGCGGATTCCCCGGCCCAGAGGATAGCCCTTGGAAATGCCGTAAATGATGGTGGGATCGGACTGCAGCTTCATCCCCGCCTTGAGGCGATTGATGAAGATCGCGGCGATATGGCGGCGTTCCTCCGGCAGGGAGGTTTCCTTCTCCACGATCGAGGCCAGAATCACCGCCTGGTCCATGCTCCGGAACGGCAGATCCTGGGCGCGGCCCAGCCAATGCTCGGCCAGGAATGTCTGCTGCGCCTTTCGCATGCGGTCCAGCATTTCGGCGCGGGTGACGCCGCGGGTGAAAAGATAGGTTTCCGGCAGCAAGCTGCCTTCCGCCGGCACCGCGCCCGCATCGCCCGTCAAGGCGGGTTCGTCCACCACCAGCTTGGCGATCATGGCGCTGGTCAGGCCTTCCGCGGCGGTAAGCCGGTGCTGGATGGATTTTCCGGAGACCAGGATGGCGGCGATATCCGCCATCGAGGCCTTGGACGGAACGGCGTATTCGCCGGCCTTCACCTGGTCGTTCAGCCGGTGCAGGCGCAGGTCGAGTTCGAACACCAGGGCATAGTTGAGCAGATGCGCATCCTGAAGCTGCCGGGCAATATCATGGACGCTGGTGCGCGGCGCGATCAGCACCACACTCTGTTTGCCGCTGGACGCAGGGGGGCCGGGTTCGTTCCAGGCCGCGCTGGCCCATTCCACCGTGCCGGCGGCGATCAATCCCAGCGCGAGGATGAGAGGAAGATAAAACCGCATCACACTTTGGCGACGATCAACGCCGCATTGGTGCCGCCAAAGCCAAAGCTGTTGGACATGGCGACATTGACGTCACGCTTCTGGGCCTTGAGCGGCACCAGATCCATGGCTGTGGTGACGTCGGGATTGTCCAGGTTGATGGTGGGCGGCACGACGCCGTCGCGCATCGCCAGCAGGCAGAAGATCGCTTCCACCGCGCCGGCCGCGCCCAAGAGGTGACCGATCGAGGATTTGGTGGAGGACATCGGCTTGCCCGGCGCGGCATTGCCGAGCAGGCGCTCCACCGCGCCCAGCTCGATGCCGTCCGCCATGGTCGAGGTGCCATGGGCGTTGATGTAGTCAATGTCGGCTGCCGCCATGCCGGCCCGCTTCAGCGCCATCTTCATCGCCCGAAAACCGCCATCGCCATCTTCCGAAGGAGCGGTGATATGGTAGGCGTCGCCCGACAACCCATAGCCCTTCACTTCGCCATAGATTTTGGCGCCGCGTGCCCTGGCATGTTCCAGTTCCTCCAGCACCACAATGCCGGCGCCCTCGCCCATCACAAAGCCGTCCCGGTCCCTGTCATAGGGACGCGAGGCCCGGGTGGGCGTGTCATTGAAGCCGGTGGACAGGGCGCGGCAAGCATTAAAGCCGGCGATGCCGAGCCGGCAGACCGCCGATTCCGCGCCGCCGGCCACCATAACATCGGCATCATCCAGCGCGATCAGCCGGGCCGCGTCGCCGATGGCGTGTGCGCCGGTGGCACAGGCGGTGACCACGGCATGATTGGGGCCCTTATAGCCATGCTCGATGGAAACATAACCGGAGACCAGGTTGATCAGCCGGCCGGGAATGAAGAAGGGCGAAAGCCGCCTGGGGCCTTTTTCATGCACCAGGATGGCGGCATCCTCGATCCCGGTCAGGCCGCCTATGCCCGAGCCGATCATGACACCGGTGCGCTCGCGCTCTTCCGCATTTTTCGGCTGCCAGCCGGAATCCGTCACCGCCTGCTTGGCGGCCGCCAGCCCAAAGATGATGAAATCATCCATGCGCCGCTGTTCCTTGGGATCAACCCATTGGTCGGGATTGAAGCTGCCGCCGCTGCCATCGCCGCGCGGCACCTGGCAGGCGATGCGGGTGGGCAGATCGTCCACCTTGAAACGCGTGATGGCGCTGGCGCCGGATTTGCCAGCCAGGATTGCGGCCCAGCTTTCCTCCACGCCGCAAGCCAGCGGCGTGACCAGACCCAGACCCGTTACGACGACCCGGCGCATCGGGCCGGTCAGGCGTTGGCTTTGTCGATATATTTTACAGCGTCGCCGACGGTGACAATGGATTCGGCCGCGTCATCAGGGATTTCGATGCCGAATTCCTCTTCAAACGCCATGACGAGCTCGACGGTATCGAGGCTATCAGCCCCCAGATCTTCGATGAAAGACGCATTGTCGGTGACCTTGTCGGCATCCACATTCAGATGTTCGACAACGATCTTCTTCACGCGCTCGGCAGTATCGCTCATGGACTTGTATGCCTCTCCTAGATTTCAGCCCGGCAAAATAAAACGGCCGGGACCTCGCATTGGGTGCTTCGTGGGTGGCCGGTTTGGTAACATAATCGCTCCGCTCCCGCCACAATAGGGTTAAGTATCTGATTTCAGTATCAAATCATCGCCATGCCGCCATTGACCTGGATGGTTTCGCCCGTCACATAGGCAGCCTCCTCCGACGCCAGATAGACCACGGCGGCGGCGATTTCCGCAGGAAGACCCATGCGCCCCGCCGGAATGCGGGCAGCGATGGCGGTTTTCTGCTCATCGGTCAGGACATCGGTCATGGCGGTCTGGATGAAACCAGGCGCGACAGCATTGACGGTGATATTGCGGCTGGCGACTTCGGCGGCGAGGGATTTGCTCATGCCCACCAGACCCGCCTTGGCGGCGGCGTAATTGCCCTGGCCGGGATTGCCGGTGGCGCTCACCACCGAGGTGATCTGGATGATGCGTCCCCAGCGTTTTTTCATCATGCCGCGCAGGACGGCGCGCGAGAGGCGGAAAGCGGCCGTGAGATTGACCGCCAGCACCTGATCCCATTCTTCGTCCTTCATGCGTAGGAAGAGATTGTCGCGGGTAATGCCGGCATTGTTGACCAGAATGTCTATGGGCGCGCCGGCTGCGGTTTCCGCCGCCTTGGGCAGAGCCTCGACCGAGGCGATGTCGGAAAGATCGGAGGCGACGGTATAGGCGCGTGATCCCAGTTCGGCGGCGAGCTTTTCCAGCGCTTCGACTTTGGTGCCGGACAGCACCACCGTGGCGCCCTGGGCATGTAACGCCTTGGCAATGGCGCCGCCGATACCGCCGGAGGCGCCGGTTACCAAAGCGGTTTTTCCTGTGAGATCAAACATCACTTTTTCACCTTACGGCCTTGAGCCCAAATTGTCGAAACCCGAACCGCCCGCCCCTCGCCCAAGCTCGGGGCGTTCGTCACTCGAAACGATCCACCGGATCGTTTCGTTTGCTTCGCGAACCGTTCCTCACCCCTTCGCAAAGGCTTCGATTTCGGCGGGGGTATCGAGGGTGATCGTCTGAAGTTCCTTGTCGGTACGCTTGACCATGCCGGTGAGAATCTTGCTGCCGCCTGCTTCCACCGTGGTGTCCACGCCCAGAGATCTTAATGCCAGAATGCTCTCGCGCCATCTTACCCGTGAGGTGACCTGTTCGACCAGAAGCCGGCGGATGGTTTCCGGCTCGGCGCTCTCGCGGGCGGTGACGTTTGCCAGCACCGGCACGGCGGGAGGCCGGATAGTGACCTTTGCCAGGGCCTCGCGCATCGCCTCGGCGGCTGGCTGCATCAAAGGACAATGGAAAGGCGCTGAGACGGAGAGTGGGATGGCACGTTTGACGCCTTTGGCCTTGGCGATATCGGCGGCACGGGCGATTGCCTCCGCACTGCCGGAGATGACCACCTGGCCGGGAGCGTTGTCGTTGGCGACGACGCAGACACCGCCGCCGGCAGCGGCTTCTCTCGCCACCGCTTCGGCCACCTCAATCTCAGCCCCGATCAGGGCGGTCATGGCGCCCGCGCCCACCGGCACAGCGGACTGCATTGCTACCCCACGGATTTTCAGCAGCCGCGCCGTATCGGCCAACGTAAAAGCGCCCGCTGCGCAGAGGGCGGAATACTCCCCCAACGAATGGCCGGCAACCAGGCGCGCATGTTTTGCCAGATCAAGACCGCCTTCCTGCTGCAGGATGGCGATCACCGCCAGCGACGCCGCCATGATGGCGGGCTGGGCGTTTTCGGTGAGGGTGAGCGCCTCTTCCGGCCCTTCCCAGATGATGCGGGAGAGTTTCTGAGACAGCGCATCATCCACTTCTTCAAAGACGGCGCGGGCTGAGGCGAAAGAATCGGCCAGGGACTTGCCCATGCCGACCGCCTGGCTGCCTTGTCCGGGGAACAGGAATGCGCGAATCATTGTGGCGGCAGACAAATCAAGGGACGCATGGAGAGTCAAGTTGGGGGTCAGTAACGGGATACCGACAGGCCAGACGCGGTTTTGATGCATACAATATGCATGACGCCGAATTGATTGTAATCGTCGGGTTCACGGCAAATCCGGTATGCGCCTGCCACGACGGCGCGAAAATCGTTTGTCATCGGGTTTTTGACGGTGGCGGGAAAACAATCGTCTCTGCCGGCCAGGAAATAGCGCTGGGTGTCGGTATCAAAGACCACCCCGCTGTTGGAGCTCAGATAAACCTTGCCGCGGACATCAAAACATTCCCCCACGGCCGGTATTCTTTGGCCTTGCGCCTGCGCGGGCGCGGCCAGCAGAAGAAAAAAGCACAAAAGCTGGTTTCTCATCAGACCGGTTTGCTCCTCCGGGCCTCTCCAAAAAAACTGCGACCGATCCAGATAACGCTCACCGCCGCCAGGACAAGAAATCCTGCCAGCACTTCCATGCCGAAGGAATAGGTGCCGGTCTGCTCTTTTGCCCAGCCCATCAGATAAGGCCCGAAGAAACCACCGGTGTTGGCAAAGCTGTTGAGCAATGCCAGGCCGCCCGCCGCCGCCAGCCCGCGCAGCAAGGCGGTAGGAAGAGTCCAGAAAACCGCCAGGGCGGCATAGATGCCGGCGGAGGCGAGACAGAAGGAAAGAATCACCGCCAGCGGCCCCGGCAGCAGGGCCGCGCCGGCCAGGCCCAAAGCGCCCGCCAATGCCGATCCCGCGACATGCAAGACGCGCTCGCCACGCCGGTCGCTCGAGAGGCCCACCCCCACCATCGCGATCATCGCCAGGACATAGGGCAGCACCACCAGAAAGCCGGTCTGGAGATTGGAGAAGCCCTGGGCCTTGATCATCAGCGGCATCCAAAGACCCAGGCCGTACAGCGCGATGACGATGGAAAAATCGGGAATGATGAAAATCCAGATGCGCTTGTCTGCCAGCATTTCCCAGAACCCGCTGAGCGCACCGGGCGGTTCCGCCGCAAGCCGCGCGTTGATGATCTGTTTTTCGCCGGGGCTCAGCCATTTTGCCGAAGCCGGCCGGTCAGGCAAGAGCCACAACACGCCGATGCCCAACAGAACCGAGGGAATTCCTTCCAGCAGGAACATCCATTGCCAGCCATGCAGGGCGCCTTCAAAACCCAGCAGCCAGCCGGACAGCGGCCCGCCGATCACGCTGGCGGCCGGCACCGCCGCCAGGAACAGGGAAATGAATCGCGCCCGCGTGTCTCCCGGAAACCAATAGGTCATGTAAAGGATCATGCCGGGGTAAAGCCCGGCCTCCGCCGCGCCCAGCAGAAAGCGCAGCGCATAAAAGGAGAGCGGCCCCTCAACGAAAGCGCAGGCCATGGAGAGCGCGCCCCAGGTCAGCATGATGCGGCACATCCAGGCGCGGGCGCCAACGCGTTCCAGCATCAGGTTGGAGGGAACCTCGAAAAAGAAATAACCCAGGAAGAAAATGCCGGAGCCGAAGCCGAACACCCGGTCCGAAAAGCCGAGATCATGATTCATCGAAAGCGCCGCGAAGCTGACATTGGCGCGGTCGAGAAAGCTGACCACATACATCAGGCACATCACCGGGATCAGCCGCCAGGCGGCTTTGCGCAGGATTGCGTCGGCTTCCGTCATGGCTCAGGCGCCCCTTGACCCTTGTTTTCCCTGGTTTTTTTGCAAGGTCTGGCGCCATTCTGCCCTTTCGCCTTGCCGTGAGCCAGCCTTTCGCCTATATCGCCGCCCTTCATACGGCTGCGGTCGTGGGACGCCCCTGTTCGGGGTCAGCGTGATGTCACGCGGGTCCACGAGCCGAAGCGGCGATGGGTGTCCGACCCATTGACGCTCCGCACCGAAGACAAGGACCGGACATGGCTCTTTATGAGCATCTCCTGATCGCGCGCCAGGACATCAGCGCGCAGCAGGTGGATGCGCTGGCGACCCACCTCAAGACCATCGTCGAAGGCCAGGGCGGCAAAGTCGAGAAGCAGGAATATTGGGGTCTGCGCGGACTTGCCTATCGCATCAAGAAGAACCGCAAGGGGCATTATGTGCTCCTCAACATCAATGCGCCGTCGGGCGCGGTGGTGGAGCTGGAACGCCAGCTCAAGATCAACGAGGACGTGCTGCGCTATCTCACCGTCAAGGTGGACCAGTTCGATGTCTCGTCCAACAAGAACCGCCGTGACGAGGCCAAGCCGGAAGGCGAAGTCGTGACCGAGGAGGCCGTGCTATGAGTTATGGCGGAAGCCGTGAAGGCGGACGTGGCGGAGACCGTGACCGTGGCGGCGATCGCGGCGGCGACCGCGAAGGGCGTGAAGGCGGACGCGGCGGCGATCGCGGCGGTGACGGCGCGCGCCGTCCCTTTTTCCGGCGCAAAAAGACCGACCCCTTCTCCGGCGCCAATGCGCCCAAGATCGACTATAAGGACGTGAAACTGTTGCAGCGCTATATTTCCGAGCGCGGCAAGATCGTGCCCAGCCGCATCACCGCGGTCTCCAACAAGAATCAGCGCCAGCTGGCGAACGCGATCAAGCGCGCCCGCTTCATGGCGCTGCTTCCCTATGTCGTGAAGTAAGGGGGCGGCCATGCAAGTCATTCTGCTCGAACGCGTCGAGAAGCTGGGCCAGATGGGCGATGAAGTCCGGGTCAAGGACGGGTTCGCCCGCAACTTCCTGCTGCCGAAGAAAAAGGCCCTGCGCGCCAACAAGGCGAACCGGGAATATTTCCAGACCCAGAAGGCCAAGCTGGAAGCCCACAACCAGGAGCGCAAGAAGGACGCCGACGCCATCGCCAAGAAGCTGGACGGCAAGTCGTTCCTCTTGATCCGCCAGGCCGGCGACCGCGGCCAGCTTTACGGCTCGGTCACGCCCCGCGACGTGGCCACCGTGATCAATGCCAAGGGCTTTTCGATCGACCGCCATCAGGTGCAGATCTCCCTGGCGATCAAGGCCATCGGCCTGTTCGTGCTGCCGGTGGTGCTGCATCCGGAAGTGAAGGTGAACATCACCATCAATGTGGCGCGCAGCGAGGACGAAGCCGAACGCCAGGCGCGCGGCGAGAATGTGCTGGCCGAGCGCACCGAACAGGAAGAAGCCACCATCGCGGCGGAGGAATTGTTCGAGGAAGGCGCGGGGCCAAAAGCCGAGGGCACCGAGGAAGAACCTGCGGAAGCCTAACTCTTCCGCTATTTCGTAAATGCACGGAAAGGCGGGCTGGCCTGTGATGCAAGGCGCATCGTTGGACGTCCGGAGCATATTCGCGCAAGCGGTCGGGCATCATCAGGCAGGACGCCTGGACGAGGCCATCGCCGGGTACTGCCAGGCGCTTGCGTTGAAGCCGGACCTGACCGCGGCACACAACAATCTCGGCAACGCGCTTTGCGAGCAGGGAAGACTCGAAGAGGCCGAAGCCAGCTATCGCCGGGCGCTGGCGCTCCAGCCGGGCCAGGCCGAGGCGCACAACAATCTCGGCACCATGCTCTTCGAGCGGGAACAGTTGGACGAGGCCGTGGCCTGTTATCGCCAGGCGCTTGCCCTGGAGCCGGATTATGCCGAGGCGCACAACAATTTGGGCGCTGCGTTTAACCGCAAGGGCAAGCTGGACGAGGCCGAAACCAGCATCCGCCGGGCGCTTGCCCTGAAGCCGGACTTCGCCGGGGCGCATGACAATCTCGGCACCCTGCTGTGGGAGCAGGGCAAGCTGGAGGAAGCGCTGGCCAGCACCCGCCAGGCGCTTGTCCTCGCGCCGGGGTTCACCCAGGCGCAGGACAATCTTGGCGCCATGCTCAAAGACCTGGGGCGATTGGACGAGGCCCTCACTGTCTATCGGCAGCTACTGCAAATCCGGCCCCGGGATGCCGATGCGCTAAACGGCCTGGCAGGGGTCTTGGCGGCGAAGGGCGATGCCGCACTCGCGCTGGAGACGGTGCTTCGGTCCCTCGAGATCAGGGAAACCATAAAAGCCAAATGGATTTTTGTGGATATCGCCAAGTCGCTGCGCTGGACCAGCGACAATCACCGAATTCGCAGCGCGATGGTGCGCGCCCTGACCGATCCCTGGGACCGGCCAAGCGAACTTGCCCACACCAGTGCCCGCCTCATAAAGCTGGGCACACCAACCGGCGCCTGCGTGGCGCGGGCCGCGCAGGCTTGGCCGCGGCCTCTGCCGGCGCCGGAATTGTTCGGCGATGAATTATTTGGACAGAGCGGTCTTGCGGCGCTGGCGAAGGATGAATTGCTCTGCGCGCTGCTGGCTTCGGCGAATGCGGCCGACATCGAACTTGAACGCTTTCTGACCATGGCGCGGCGCCTGCTGCTGGCAGCGGGCGAAGGCAATGATGCAGAGGACGCCGGCCTGGAATTCCACGCCGCGCTGGCGCGTCAATGCTTCCTCAATGACTATGTATTTTTCCACGGCGAGGAGGAAATTCGCCGGGCGGGCACACTGCGCGATGCACTGGCGGCAGAGATCGAAGCAGGGACGGTGATTTCTTCCGCGCGGCTCCTGGCCGTGGCAGCCTATTTTCCGCTTCATTCTCTTTCCGGCGCCGCCCGGCTGCTTAAGATGCCATGGCCCGAGCCGGTAAACGCCGTTCTGGCGCAACAGGTGCGCGAACCGCAGGAGGAGGCGGGGTTGCGCGCAGCCACGCCAAGATTGACTCGCATTGAGGATACGGTCTCGCTCCAGGTCCAAAACCAGTATGAAGAAAATCCCTACCCGCGCTGGGTCCGGATTCCGCGTGCCGAAAAAGCCAATACCGTCACCCGATATTTGAGCCAGAAATTCCCTTTTGCCGCTTTCCAGCGTCAAAGCAGCGGCGAAACGACGGCAATTCTCAGCGCCTGCTGCGGCGCCGGCCAGCTCATGCTCGAACTCGCGCAAAGCCTGAAGGGGCGGGTGCTGGCGGTTGATCTCAGCCTCACCAGCCTTGGCTATGCCAGGCGCAAGGCGCTGGAGCTGGGCCAGGGCGGAATCGAATTTGGGCAAGCGGACGTGCTGGAGCTGGGCGCACTCGGCCGCAGCTTCGATGTCGTGGAATGTTCCGGGGCGCTGATGTATCTGGCCGACCCCTTTGCCGGCTGGCGGGTGCTGTTGTCCCTGCTGCGTCCCGGGGGGTACATGACGCTAAGCCTTTACAGCAAAGTGGCGCGGCGGCGCATCGTGGCGGCGCGGCGGCGCATCGCCGAATGGGGCTATGGCCCATCCGCCGATGACATCAGGCGCTGCCGCCAGGATTTGTGGAATTTGGACAACCCGGATCTGCGCATCGTGAACGCTTACGATTTTTACGGCATCAGCACCTGCCGCGATCTGCTGTTCCATGTCCAGGAGTGGCAGACCGATCTGCCTACCATCGCTGCGTTTCTGAAAGACAATGGCCTGACATTTCTGGGCTTCGAAACGGACAAGGCCACCCTTCAGGCCTATCGGCGGCGCTTCTCCGGCGATGCCGCCGCCACCAGTCTTGATAACTGGCAGGCGTTCGAGAACGACAATCCCGACACCTTCTCCCGCATGTACCAGTTCTGGATTCAGAAAAGTGAGGAGCGTTCCGCGTAGCGGACGCATTGGCCCGTCGCCAGGCGCCTTAGCGCCAGCGTAAGGGGCGCATCGTGCGACGACCAGTTCGAGCGGTGAGGGCGACGAGCAAATGATCTGTCGCTAGCGGCAGCGTAGCGCGACGATCATTTGCCGCCCGAACGCGCCGAGCTTGGGCGAGGCGCCAGGCCCTCAATCCTGATTGACATGGAATGGCACGGAAGAGCCTGCAGAGGGCTGGGAGCAACCGCCAGAGAAGGATGAGTGGTCCAGTGGACCATTCCGTTCGCCTAGGGCGACCGCTCCTCACTCTTCCACGGATCGGCCCAGCTGATCCATCAGGAAATTGGTGCCGTGCTCGCGGCTGCCGGCATCGTCATAGCCGTCGAGGTAGTCGCCATATTCGGTGAGCACCAGCTTTGTGCCCTGCCCGTCAGCCTTGAGTTCGATGCAAGCCTGGGACACCGAGATTTTCCGCTCGTCCAGATGCATGGTGTAGCTGTAGATGATGCGCTCATTCGGCACGATGTCGTGATAGACGCAGTCGAAGGTCGAGACCATGCCGGTCTTCCAGCGGCCGGCCGCATGTTCCTCGCCGCCGACCCGAAAATCGAATTCGCGCGTCAGCGGCGTCCAGTCGGGTCCGCCGCCGAACCATTTATCCTTGGCTTGCCGGTCGGCAAAGGCGCGGAACACTTTTGCGGGCGGATGCGGCCAGCTGCGGGTGATGGTGAAGCTGGCATGAACGACATTGCGTGTGGTCACGATATTTGTCCTTTTCAGATCGTCTTGGCGTGGTGAAGCCGCATCACCCCATTGTCGAACGGCTTGGACTGCACCAGCCGCAATTTGGTTTTGACGCCGCCATTGAGATAGCGCAGCCCCTGCCCCAACAGCACGGGATTGAGGTAGATCCAAAATTCGTCGATCACATCCAAGGCCAGGAAGCTGTGCACCAGACCCGGGCTACCGAAGATCAGAAGCGGCGCGCCATCCTTTTTTTTCAACGCTTCGACCTCGGCGGCATCGCGATGCAGCCTCACATTGTTCCAGTCGCTGGCCGCCAGGGTGCGCGAGAAGGTGAATTTGGGAATGCGTTCCACCCATTGCGCATGCGCCCGTTGGCCAGGATCCGCGTCCGTCTTGTCGAGCAAGGCCGGCCAATAGCCGCGCATCATGCCATAGGTGGTGCGGCCATAAACCGCCCCGCCCATCGTGTCGATCATGGCATGGACGTCGGTGAAGATCGCCTCGTTCAGGCCGATCCAGTCCATCTCGCCATTCGGCCCGGCGCAAAAGCCGTCCAGCGACACATGCATGAGAGACATCAGTTTCCTCATCGCGCGTCCTCCGTCTTTGTTTCGTCGAGAAAGGCATCCAGCCGGTCGAGGTTGCGCTCCCACATCTGGCGGCGTTCGGCGATCCAGCGTTCGGCCTGGGACAGCATCTGCGGCACCACCCGGCAGGTGCGGACACGGCCCTGTTTTTCGCTTTTCACCAGCCCGGATGCTTCCAGCACCTTCAGGTGCAGCATCACGGCCGGCAGCGAGATGGGCAGCGGCGCCGCCAATTCGCTGACCGTGGCGGGGCCGCTGGTCAGGCGGTCTACCAGCGCCCGGCGGGTGGCGTCGCCAAGCGCCTGATAGGTGCGATCCAGGGGGTTGGGTTGATAGTTAAGCATTTGCTTAAGTATCAACAAAATTCCTGCCCTGTCAAGCCTGCAAGGCCGATGGGTTATTTTCGCAAACGCGAAGGGTCTATAATCCGCCGTCGCTCTCGGAGCCGCCCATGTCCATTCAAAATGAAATTCGCCGTATCACGGTGCCCGAGATTCGCGCCCACAAGGGCGGCAAGCCGGTGGTGTGCCTGACTTGCTATCACGCCCATACCGCCCGGCTGCTGGACCAACATGTGGACTTGATGCTGGTGGGCGACAGCCTGGGCATGGTGATGCATGGGCTGGATAACACGCTGGGCGTCACCCTGGAGATGATGATCACCCATGGCAAAGCGGTGATGCGCGGCTCAAACCGCGCCCTGGTGGCGGTGGACATGCCGTTCGGCACCTATGAGGAAAGCCCGGCCATCGCCTTTCGCAACGCCGCCCGGATCATCCAGGAAACCGGCGCCACCGCCGTCAAGCTGGAAGGCGGCAGCCGCATGGCTGAAACAATTCATTATCTCACAGAGCGTGGCGTGCCGGTGATGAGCCATATCGGGCTGACGCCGCAGATGATCAATGTCAGAGGCGGCTTCCGCACCACCGGACGCACGGAGGCCGAATGGCCGGCGCTGGAAGAGGACGCCAGGGCGGTGGCGGAGGCGGGTGCTTTCGCAGTGGTGCTGGAAGGCATGGCCGAGCCCCTGGCCGCCAAGATCACGTCGCAAATCTTGATTCCCACCATCGGTATCGGGGCGTCCGCCGCCTGCGATGGTCAGGTGCTGGTGATGGAAGACATGCTGGGGCTGAACCCCAACCCACCCAAATTCGTGCGCGAATATGCCCATCTGGGGCCGGCCATCGAGGCCGCGGTCAAGGCCTATGCCAGCGATGTGCGCGAACGCCGCTTTCCGGGGACCGAAAATGTCTATCCAATGAAGAAAGTCCAGTAAGAAGCGCCGTGCGGCCGGAAATCGGCCCGAAATTGCCGATAAGCAAGTTGCGCTCGAGCGCCCGGGCGGGCTAATTAACCCCGCCCCGTCAAGGACTTCAGCCAGCAATGGCCGGAAAGGAAATAGCGTGAGTGATATTTTCCGCGAGGTCGAGGAAGACGTCCGCAAAGAACGTCTGGAAAAACTGTGGAAGGCCTATGGCGATTATGTGATCGGGCTGCTGGCGCTGATCATTCTTTCCGTCGCCGGTTATGAACTCTGGCTGCGCTATGAAGACGGCCAGCGCGCCAAGGCCGCCACCGCATTCGTCGCGGCCCAGCATGTGGCCAATCCCGCCCAGGCCGCCGCGGCCTTCGAGAGTCTGGGCAAAACCGGGCCGGGCGGTTACGGCGTGCTGGCCAGGCTGGCCCAGGCCGACGCCATGCCTGCCGCCGGCAAGGCAAACGACGCCATCGCGCTCTATAAGGACATTGCAAGCAGCGACAGCAGCCCCGTGGGGGCGACCGCGCGCCTGCGCGCCGCCTGGCTGATGGCCGATACCGCCTCGGGCGCCGATCTGGTGACGTTGCTGGCGCCGCTCACCACGCCCACCAGCCCATGGCGGGAGATGGCGCGCGAAGTGCTTGCCTATAGCGATTACAAGGCAGGCAAAACCAAGGAAGCCGCCGCTGCGTTCGACTCCCTGGCCACAGATCCGGATTCGCCCGACGCACTCAGGGGCCGGGCCAAGGCCTTTGCCCAGTTCCTCCAGGGCGGTGGAGCGCGCGATTTCGGCACGGTGCCGCCACCCGCTGCCCTGCCCACCCCTGGAACGCCGCCCGGGAAATCACCGCCCGCCGCCGCGCCGCCCAAGCCATGACGTTTTCCCGACGGATCAGAGCGGTCCTTTTCTTGACCGCGGCTTGCGTCGCGCTTTCGGGCTGCGCCAACACCATGGACACCATCAGCAACTGGTTCAGCGCCGCCCACAAATCCACCCTGAAAGGCGAACGCATCTCGCTTTTGTCGACGGATGCGGCGGTCAAGCCCGATCCCACTCTGGCCAACACGCCCATCCGGCTGCCCGCGCCCTATCACAATACCGACTGGACCCAGCCGGGCGGATTTCCCTCCAACGCCACCTATCACCTGGATGCGCCCGGGCCCTTGCGTGAAATCTGGGACGCCGATGCCGGCAAGGGATCGGACGCCACCTCGCGCCTCACTGCCTCGCCGGTGGTGGCAGACGGTCGCATCTACACCATTGATGCCGAGGCGCATGTCTATGCCTATAACCAGAAGACCGGCCGAGAGGTGTGGGACAAGCGTCTTGCGCCCAAGAACGGCACCGACATGCCGACCTTATGGGGCCTTCTGGGCAAGTCCAATACCATCGAGCCGGCCAGCGGCATGGGCGGCGGCGTCGCCTATGATGCCGGCAAGCTGTTCGCGACGTCAGGCTTCGGCGTGGTCTATGCGCTGGATGCCAAAACCGGCGAACGCGTGTGGGGACAGGATATCGGCGTGCCGATTGTCAATGCGCCGGTGGTCAGTGGCGGGCGCATATTTGTTTCCACCCATGATAATCACTTTTATGCCCTGGCGGAAAGCAATGGCCGCCAGCTCTGGTCGCACCAGGGCATTCCGGAATCGGCCGGCGTGGTGTCGTCCACCAGTGCGGCGGTATCGGGCGAATTCGTCATCGCGCCCTACAGTTCCGGCGAGGTCTATGCCCTGCAGGTGCAGAATGGCCAGGTGGCCTGGAGCGATGTTCTTACCCAGTCCGGACAGGTCACCTCGCTGAGCGCACTGGATGATATCGCTGGCCGGCCGGTGATAGACCGTGATGTGGTCTATGCCATCAGCCATTCGGGCCTGATGGCGGCCATCAACCTTTCCACGGGCGACCGGGTGTGGTCGCGCGACATCGGCGGCACGCAAACCCCCCTGGCGGCGGGCGATTATGTCTATGTGATCACCGGGGACAGCCAGATACTCTGCCTGACCCGCAAGGAAGGAAAAGTGCGCTGGGTGCATCAGTTGCCGCAGTATGAAGATGAGAGCAATCAGCAACGCCCGATCAGCTGGAACGGGCCGCTGCTGGTTTCGGACAAGCTGATCGCCACCTCCTCCAATGGCTATCTGGAGGCGATTTCGCCCTATACCGGCCAGCTGCTTGGCAAAATCGAACTGGATGGCGGCACTTCGGTCGCACCCATCGCCGCCGACGGCACGGTATATGTCTATACCGATGATGCCGAACTGATGGCCCTGCGGTAAGGACTATGTTCCATGCCGTTGACACTTGCGATCATAGGCCGGCCCAATGTCGGAAAATCCAGCATCTTTAACCGCCTGGTCGGACGGCGCGTCGCCATCGTGCACGACACGCCGGGCGTGACGCGCGATCGTAGAGCCGCCGAAGCGGAGTTTCATGGCCTGGCCTTGCGGGTGATCGATACCGCGGGATTTGAAGAAGCCTCGCCCGAGAGCCTGAGCGGCCGCATGACCGGCCAGTCGATGGCCGCCATCGCCGAGGCCGGCGCGATATTGTTCGTGATCGACGCGCGGGCGGGCGTTACCACCGGCGACCAGATCATTGCCCAGACGCTGCGCCGAAGCGGCAAGCCCGTGATCCTGGCCGCCAACAAATGCGAAGGCCGCACCGAGCCGGTGGCCGACATGTATGCGCTGGGATTCGGCGAACCGCTGCGCCTTTCCGCCGAACATGCGCTGGGCTTTGAAGACCTGGCCGAGGCGCTGGAGAAGTATGCCCCCGTGAGCAACGCGGAAAAAGAAGAAGAGCAGGAACAAGAACAAGCGGAAGACGAATATTACGATTACAACACAAAACCGCTGCGGCTGGCGCTGGTGGGGCGGCCTAATGTGGGAAAATCCAGCCTGTTCAACCGGCTTCTGGGCGATGAACGCTCCATTGTCGGGCCGGAGGCGGGACTGACGCGCGATTCCATCACCGCGCCATGGAAAATCGGCGGCAAGGACGGGGAACGCCAGGTTCTGCTGCACGACACGGCGGGATTGCGCAAGAAAGCGCGGGCGGCCGGCGAGACGCTGGAAGAATTGTCTGTGGCCTCGACCCTGGACGCCATCCGCTTCGCCGATTGCGTGATCGTGATGATCGACGCCACCCAGCCATTCGAAAAACAGGATCTGGCGATCGCCGACCTGATCGCGCGGGAGGGCCGCGCTGTGGTCTTCGCTGTCAACAAATGGGACCTCTTGGAAAACAGCCAGGGGGCGGTATCGGAGTTGCGCGAAAAACTGGACCGGCTGCTGCCGCAGGTGGCGGGGGCGGAGATGGTGGGGATTTCGGCCAAGACCGGCCAGGGACTGGACCGGCTGGCGCCGGCGGTGGCCGCCGCCGACAAGGCCTGGAACAGCCGGGTGCCCACCGCAGCGCTGAACCGTTTCCTGGAAGCCGCCCTGATGCGCCACGCCACGCCCGCGATCAGCGGACGGCGGGTGCGCATCCGCTATATGACCCAGGTCAAAAGCCGTCCGCCCACCTTTGCCCTGTTCGGCAATCAGCTGGACGCCCTGCCCGAAGCCTATGGACGCTATCTCACCAACGGATTGCGGGAGAATTTCGGCCTCAAGGGCACGCCGCTCAGGTTGGTGATGCGGAATACGAAGAATCCTTACGATCCGAAAAGATAGTCAGCCCTGAAAATTGACCAACTCGCCATTCTTCTGGTTGGACGGGGAAAGCAATTCCACGATCAGGGGCGCGAGTTCTTCCGGCCGCTTGAGGGATGACGGGTCCTCGCCCGGCATGGCCTTGGCGCGCATGGCGGTACGGATGGCGCCGGGATTGAGAAGGTTTGCTTTTACCTTGGTGCCTTCGCATTCCGCTGCGTAAGTGAGCGCCAGGGATTCCAGCGCCGCCTTGCTCATGGCATAGCCGCCCCAATAGGGCGTGTGCTTGCGGGCCGCGCCCGAGGTGACGAACAGCGCCCGGCCGGCATCGGACTGGCGCAACAAAGGATCGAGCGAGCGGATCAGCCGCCAGTTGGCGGTGATGTTGACCTCAAGCAGTTCGGTGAAAATCTTGGGCTCAAGCTGCGCCAGGGGCGTCAGCGCTCCCAGCAGGCCGGCATTGCCCAGAAACCCGTCCAGCCTGCCCCAGCGCTCGAAGATCGAGGCGCCCAGCCGGTCGATGGCGGCGAAGTCCTTGAGGTTCAACGGCACCAGGGTGGCACGGCCGCCGGCCTTGACGATGGCGTCGTCGGTGTCTTCCAGCCCGCCCACAGTGCGGGCGACGCAGATGACATGCGCCCCGGCATTGCCCAAACCGATAGCAGCGGCGCGGCCTATTCCTCGCGACGCTCCAGTCACCAGAACAATGCGTCCGGATTGAGTTTTGCTCATTTTTTATTGGTCGCGTTGCCGGACGGAAAACCGGTTCCCACTTTTCCTGGCAACGCTCCTACCGCGGGATGCCCCGGTGACGAGGACGATCTTGTTTTCGAGAGGCCGGCTCACTAGGCCACGTCGGCGAGCAGCGAAAGCTGGCGGTCGCGGCCGCCGCCGGAAATATCGGTCAGCTCGATGGGATACTGGCCGGAGAAGCAGGCATCGCAATAGGCCGGATTCTGGCCGTCGCGCGCCGGTTTTTCCATGGCGCGGTAAAGCCCGTTCATGGAAATAAAGGCCAGGCTGTCGGCGCCGATGAAGCGCCGCATGCCTTCGACATCCATGCGATGGGCGAGAAGATCGTCGGTGTTGGGCGTGTCCACGCCATAGAAGCAGGAATGGGTGGTGGGCGGCGAGGCCACCCGGAAATGCACTTCCAGGGCGCCAGCGTCGCGCACCATTTCCACGATCTTCTTGGAAGTGGTGCCGCGCACGATGGAATCGTCCACCAGCACCACGCGCTGGCCCTTGAGCTTGGCGCGGTTGGGATTGTGCTTGAGCCGCACACCCAGATGACGGATGCGGTCCGACGGCTCGATGAAGGTGCGGCCGACATAATGGTTGCGGATGATGCCGAGCTCAAAGGGAATGCCGGCGGCATTGGCGAAACCCAGGGCGGCGGGCACGCCCGAATCCGGCACCGGGACCACCATATCGGCTCCCACCGGCGCTTCGGCGGCCAGGACCTGGCCGATGCGTTTGCGCGCCTCATAGACGTTGCGGCCTTCCACATTGGAATCGGGCCGTGCGAAATAGATATATTCGAAGACGCAGAAGCGGTTGGGCTGGGGCTTGAAGGGAAAATGGCTTTCAATGCCATTCGCCGTCACCACCACCATTTCGCCCGGCTTGATGTCGCGCACGAATTCCGCCCCGATGATATCCAGGGCGCAGGTTTCCGAGGCCAGGATCGGCGCGCCTTCCAGCATGCCCAGCACCAGCGGCCGCACCCCATGCGGATCGCGCACCCCGATCAGTTTTTTGCTGGTCAGCGCCACCAGCGAATAGGCCCCTTCCACCCGGCGCAGGGCGTCAATCAGCTTGTCGACGATGCGCAGGCAGGAACTGCGCGCCGCGAGATGGACGATGGTTTCGGTGTCGGAGGTGCTCTGGAAGATCGCGCCCTCGCTCACCAGCTCGGTGCGCAGAGTGTGCGCGTTGGTGAGATTGCCGTTATGGGCGATGGCGAGGCCGCCGCTCGCCAGATCGGCGAAAATGGGCTGGATGTTGCGGGCATGGGAGCCGCCGGCGGTGGAATAACGCACATGACCAACCGCGAAATTGCCCTTGAGATTGCGGGCGGCGCTGGAGTTGCGCCCGAACACATCACCCACCAGGCCGACATGACGCTCGGCGATGAAATGATCCTTGTTGAAGGTGACGATACCTGCCGCCTCCTGCCCGCGATGCTGAAGGGCGTGGAGGCCCAACACCGAAAGCGCGCCGGCGTCGGGATGACCGAATATGCCGAACACGCCGCATTCCTCATGCAACGTGTCGGTATCGAACAAGTCTTTCTGGTCAAGGCCGGTCATGGCTTGCCGCTTCCGCCAGAGGTCTCGAAAAGTCTGTCTAGCGCGCGGCGGTCGGTGGCGCCATAGCCTTTTTCGCCTTTTTTGGGCGCCGCAGGACTGGCCTCGGCTTGGCCATTGGCTTGATCATCCTGCTTGCGGATCAGATCGCCCAGGCTGTCATGCGTGGACGGATCGGCCGTGACATAGTCGCGCGGGGTCTGGTTGGGGACCACAGAGAGCATCACCTGGGCGGTGGATTGCATGATCGGCAAGGTGCGCGCGGTGAGCAGCCATTGCGGCTGCTGGCGGACCGGGGTGAAATAGGTAAAGGCGAGATAGGCCAGCCCCACAATCACCAAACCCCGCACCACGCCGAAAGCGATGCCGAGGCCGCGGTCCAAGGGACCGAGGGACGAGTTCTTCACCGTCTGAGAAAAACGGTGGACCATGAAAGAGGCCGGAAGAAACACCACCAGGAAGACGCCGGCATAGGCCACCAGCGGCGCCAGCCATTGCTGCGAAATCATCGAGCGCGCCATGGGGATCAGCCAGGGACCGAAATAAAGGGTGGCGAAGGCGGCCGCGGCCCAGGCAAGGATGGTCAGGGTTTCGGAGAGAAAGCCACGGAAGGCGGCATAGCCGGCGGAGATGGCAACCACCGCGACCACCAGAAAGTCGATAAAATTGAACGACAGATTCATCGATTCGAGTCTATCACGGCCGCGCTCCTTTGTGGTCGCGCATCCTGCGGAAAACCGCTAAACACTTTTCCGGGCTGGCGCTCGTGCACGCCCGGTTCCGGCAAATGTCAGCAAGTCCGACACGTTGGTAATCTCGGTTAATTTCAGGCCGGCGCCCTCGGTTTTGGTGCCCTTGGGAATATAGGCGGATTTGAACCCCAGCTTTGCGGCTTCTTTCAGCCTGAGCTCGGCCTGGGGAACCGGGCGGATGTCGCCCGACAGGGAAATCTCACCAAAAAACACGCAATCACGGGGCAAAGGCTCTCCCCCAAAAGACGAAACCAGGGCGGCGGCGGCCGCCAGGTCGGCGGCGGGTTCAGCGATTTTCAGCCCGCCCGCCACGTTCAGATAGACATCGGCGCCCCCGATTCCAACCCCGGCGCGGGCGTCCAGCACCGCCAGGATCATGGCCAGGCGCCCGGTGTCCCAGCCCACCACGGCGCGGCGAGGCGTGCCGAAACTGGACGCCGCCACCAGCGCCTGGATTTCACAGAGCAGCGGGCGGGTGCCTTCGAGGCCGGCGAAGACGGCGGTGCCCGGCGCGGCGCTGTCGCGGTCGCCCAGGAACAGGGCCGACGGATTGGCGACCTCGGCCAGGCCCTTGCCGGTCATTTCAAAGACGCCGATTTCGTCGGTGGGACCGAAGCGATTCTTCACCGCGCGCAGGACGCGGAAATGGTGGCCACGCTCGCCCTCGAAATAGAGCACCGCGTCCACCAGATGCTCGACCGCCTTAGGACCGGCGATCTGGCCGTCCTTGGTGACATGGCCGACCAGAATCAGCGCGGCGCCGCTGGCCTTGGCGTAGCGCACCAGATCGAAGCTGGCGGTGCGCACCTGGGCGATGGTGCCGGGGGCGGCGTCGAGCGCGCCGGTCCACAGGGTCTGGATGGAATCGATGGCGATGATGCCGGGGGCGCGGCCCGCTTCGAGGGTGGCGAGAATATCTTCCACATTGGTGGCGGCGCCCAACATCAGCGGCGCCTCGGAAAGTTGCATCCGCGCGGCGCGCATGCGCACCTGGGCCATGGCTTCCTCGCCGGAGATATAGATGGCGTGGCCGCCGCGTTTCACATATTCGCCCAGGGCCTGAAGAATGATGGTGGATTTGCCGATGCCGGGATCGCCGCCGATCAGCAAGGCCGAGCCGGGCACCAGGCCGCCGCCGGTGACGCGGTCGAATTCGGCGATGCCGGTGATGCGGCGGGGCGGCGGCGCGTCTTCGGATTTGAGGTCTTCCAGGGCGAATTTGCGGCCCTTGAGCCTTTTGGAGGCGTTGGAGCCGATGGGAGGCGCGGTCCCCTCTTCCGTGATGGTGTTCCAGCCGCCGCAGGCCTCGCATTTGCCGGACCATTTGGGCGCGATGCTGCCGCAGGTCTGGCAGACGAAGGAGGAGGATTTGGCCATGAGTCGATTATAGCATGGCGGTCAAGGTCAAGCCTTGACGGCCATTTTTATGGGGCCAACGGCGCGGCCATGGATGAACTGGTCCACATATTCATTGCCGCTATGGTCGATGTCCTTGGTGGGGCCCTGCCAGATGATCCTGCCGTTATAAAGCATGGCGATGCGGTCGGAAATCTTGCGCGAACTCACCATGTCATGGGTGATGGAAAGGGCGGTGGCTCCGACATCGCGCACCGTGGAGATAATCAAATCATTGATGATGTCGGCCATGATGGGATCGAGGCCGGTGGTGGGCTCGTCGAAGAAAATGATTTCCGGGTCGGCGGCAATGGCGCGGGCCAGGCCGACGCGCTTCTGCATGCCGCCGGAAAGTTCGGAGGGCGAGAGAAAGGCGACGTCCTCGCTGAGGCCGACCTTGGCCAATTTCTGGATCGCCACCTCGCGGGCTTGGGTACGTTTCATCCCCCTGCCCTGGATCAGCCCGAAGGCAACATTTTCCCACACCGGCAAAGAGTCGAACAAGGCCGCGCCCTGAAACAGCATGCCGAATTTGCGCATCACCGGATCGCGGGCCGCGCCCTTGAGCCGCGTCACATCGACCCCGTCCACCAGGATGGTGCCCTCGTCCGGGGTGATGATGCCGAGCACGCATTTGATCATCACCGACTTGCCGGTGCCCGAGCCGCCGATCACCACCAGCGAGGAGCCTTTCTCGATGGCAAGGTCGATGCCGTCCAACACCACTTTGGAGCCGAAGCGTTTCTTGACGCCGATCAATTCAATTTTGGCGGTCATGTGTTGAACAGGATCGAGGTGAGGAGATAATTGGCGGCCAGGATTAGGATCGAGGAGGACACCACCGCCGCCGTGGTGGCGGCGCCAACCCCCTGCGCCCCGCCCCTGGATTGGAAACCATTGTAGCAGCCCATCAGGGCGATGATGAAGCCGAACACCGCTGCCTTGATCAGGCCGGACTCGATGTCCGCCCTTGTGGCGAAATCCACCGTGTTCTTGAGATAGATCGAGCCGGTGAAGCCCAGCTTACCGGTCGAGACCACATAGCCACCAAAAACCCCGATGCTGTCGGCGATGGCGACCAGAATGGGCATGCAGACCACCGCTGCCACCAGGCGCGGCACCACCAGATATTTTATGGGATTGGTGGCGAGGGTGGTGAGGGCATCAATCTGCTCGGTCACTTTCATGGTGCCGATCTCGGCGGCGATGGCGGCGGAGACGCGGCCCGCTACCATCAAGCCCGCGATCACCGGCCCCAATTCGCGGGTGATGCCCAACACCACGATCTGGGGCACAATGGCTTCGGCGCCATAGCGGTTGCCGCCCAGATAAATCTGCAAGGCCAGCGCGCCGCCGGTAAAGAACGCGGTCAGGCCCACCACCGGCAGGGAGAAATAGCCGATGCGCAGCATCTGGATGCCGATCAGCCTGCCATAGATGGGCGGGCTGACCAGGCCGGCCAGCGCCCGGCCGGTGAAGTCGGCCAGCCGGCCGATATCGGCCAGCAATGTCAGGACGGCGCGTCCTATTCCGCCAAGAATATTCATCCGGCATCGTCCGTATAGCGGCGCGGAATGCGGGGCGACAGGCCGGTGAGAATTTCATATTCATTGGTGCCGGAATTTTCCGCCGCCTCGGCCAGGCTGATGGTATCGCCCAGCAGCTCCGCCGCGTCGCCGGCCTGGGGTGCCTGGGCCATATCGGTAACGTCGAGCGTCAGCAAATCCATCGACACCCGGCCAACATAGGGCACACGCACACCCTCGATTGCCGCCCAGCCCCGATTGGCGGCGGCGCGCATGATGCCGTCGGCATATCCAAGCGCCACAGTGGCAAGCATTGTTGGCCTTTTTGCGCGGAACGTGGCTGCGTAACCAACGCTCTCCCCCTTGTCAATTCGCCGGGTTTGAAGCACCCGGGCGCTGAGAAAAGCCACGGCACGGACCGGGGGGGTTTTCGCCGGCCGAGGATTGCCGCCATAAAGCGCCAGGCCCACCCGGGCCAGATCGAACAGATAATCGCGGCCGAGCAATACCCCGCCGGACGCGGCCAGGCTGGCCGGCGCGGGCGGCAGCATGGCCAGCGACGCGCGGAAGCGGACGAGCTGGGCCGGATTCATTTTGTTGTCCGCCTCGTCCGAGCAGGCCAGATGACTCATCAGAAGCACCAGATTGAGTCCGGCGAGCCGCGTCTTCCATTCACCGGCCAAAATCGCCAATTCGCCGGCGGGCAAGCCGAGACGGTTCATGCCGGTATCAATATGGATGGCGGCGTCAAGGGCGCGGCGCGCCGCTTTAGCAGCCGCTGCCCAGCCCGCGATCTCTCCCAGTGAATTCAAAACCGGTGTGAGATTGTGGGAGATCAGCGCCGGGGCCGCGTCCGGCGGGGCGCCATCCAGCACAAAGATGCGCGCGTTGGGCATGAGGGGCCGCAGCGCCATGCCTTCCTGCAGGCGGGCGACAAAAAAGGTGTCGCAGCCCGCGGCCTGGAGCGCCGGCGCCACCATCCCTGCGCCCAGGCCATAGCCATCGGCCTTCACCACGGCGGCGACGGTGGACGGTCCCGCCAGTTGGCGCAGGATGCGGTAATTGCCGGTTATCCTTCCCAGCCGCACCGTCAGACTTGCCGTCTCAAAATCCATTTCGCGCATGGTCCAATTCAATGGGGGTCGGGAATGCCGGGAGCAATGCTGTTGTTGCCGCTGAACATATCCTGAAGGCAAGGCGTGTTGAGCAGGATCGGGCAGCCGGAATTTGTCCGCATCTGGCGGTTCAGGGCCTCGGCACCGGTAAATTGCGGCTGCGCCTGCTGGACAAGCGCTCTGGGCAGCGGGTTGAGCACGATGGTGCCGTTGGGAAGTTGCAGCCCTTGCCAGGGCTGGCGCGGGCAGCGCGCTTGCTGCGCCGGATTGAGATATTCGAAATTGCTGGCGCCGCAGGCCAGGAACTCACCCACTGAGTTCAAGACATCGCCCGGCGTGGGAGCGGGCGGGGTCTCGGTTATAATCGGCACGGGCGGAATAATGACGGTGAGCGGCTTGGCGCTGAGATCGCGGTCCAGCGCATTTTGCACATCCGGCCTGATCACATTGACCCGCGGCGCATTGGCCCGGTTCAGCAGGGTCAGATCAAGCATGGTTTCGATGGCGCCGCGCCGGCCCAGGCGATCGGTGTTCTGCCGCAGCGAGATCACCAGGGTCATCAGGAACAACAGATGGATGATCGCGACCACGGTCCAGGTCAGGACGTCGCGGACCAACCGGCGACGGCGTTCCTCGGCGCTCAGCGGAAATCTCAGCCGGGAAAAGGCCAGGATGTCATCAGTATTCAAAGACGATCTTTCCGCTATTGGCGCGCTGGGATGGGCCGCCATCATAGAGGCCCCACCGCCATCCGGGAAAGCGGCAACCCTGACAAGTTCTTCATTCTATACACTTTTCGGCAAAAACCAGGGCAAATTGCAGTTTGCGCCTCACTCCTGCATAACGCGCTGGAATGCAGATATTCCTTATCAATCTGGCGCGGCGGCCAGACCGGCTGGCGGCGATGACGGAAGCCGCGCGCCGGCTGGGGCTGAACTTTACCCGCATGGAAGCGCTGGATGCCAAAATAGCGGGGGGGCTGCAAGACCAGTTCGATGACAAAGGGCCGCTGGGCGAAATTCCGCGCGGCGACAAGGCGTGTTTGCTGTCGCATCGCGCCGCCTGGGACGCTTTCATGGCCGGAGGCGATGAATTTGCGGCAGTGCTGGAAGACGATGTGATCCTGTCTCCTTCCGCGGCGCGGTTCCTGCAAAACGCAGATTGGCTACCGCCGGGCACCGATCTGGTGAAGCTGGAACAGTATGGCCCGCCAGGCCAGAGCGTGCTGTTGTCGGATTTCCGCGATGCCGGAGAGGGATTTCGGATAGCCCGGATGCATTCGCGGCACACGGGCGCCGCCGCCTACATTCTTTCCCGGCGGGCGGCGCAAATTCTTTTGGCCGAGCGGCATTTCAACCTGCCGGTCGATCATCTGCTGTTCAACTCCAACAATTCGCGCCTGTTCGCCAAGCTTTCTCCCTGGCAGCTGCTGCCGGCGGTGGCGCGGCAGCGGGAATTTGTGGGCGCGGCGTCGGATATCGAGGGAACGCGTGTGGCTCTTCGCAAATGGAGCCTCACATATATGCAGCGCGAACTGATCCGGTTCGGCTATGACCTGAAGCTGCTGCCCCGGCAATTGGAGCTGGTGATCAGCGGCAAGGCGCGATTCACGCGGATCGGGACTGAAACTTAGTTGTCAGCGATCAGATTCGAGAAGCGCGTGAAGCGGTCGTCGAAATAGAGATCGATCTTGTTGGTGGCGCCGTGACGGTGCTTTTCCACCAGCACTTCGGCTCGCCTATGGGCGCGTTCGCATTTCTCCAGCCATTTGGCGTGCTCGGCCGAGCCGGCATCGGGCTCGCGGGTTTTCAGATAATATTCCTCGCGATAGACAAACATGACGACGTCGGCGTCCTGCTCGATGGAGCCGGATTCGCGCAAGTCCGACAGCACCGGGCGCTTGTCGTCCCGCGAATCCACGCCGCGCGAAAGCTGCGACAGCGCCATGATGGGCACATTCAATTCCTTGGCCAGGGCTTTGAGGCCCTTGGTGACCTCGGTGATTTCCTGCACCCGGTTCTCGGCCCGCCGGGACGGTTCGATCAGCTGCAGATAGTCGATGATGATGACGCCGATGTTCTTTTCGCGCTTGAGCCGCCGCGCCCGCGCCGCGATCTGGGCGATGGAAATGCCGCCGGTATCGTCAATGTAAAGCGGCAGGTTGGAAAGCTCCTGCATGGTCAGGACGAACTTCTCCCATTCGCTTTCGGAGAAGCGGCCGTTGCGGATCTTCCACATCTCGATTTCGGTCTGCTCGGCCAGGATACGGGCCGAAAGCTGCTGCGCCGCCATTTCCAGGGAAAAGAACAGCACCGGCGCGCCGCGCGGCATTTCGGCACCCGCCGCGATGTCCTGGATATAAGTGCGGGCGGCATGAAACGCCATGTTGGTGCCCAGCGCGGTCTTGCCCATGCCGGGACGCCCCGCCAGGATCAAAAGGTCGGAAGGCTGTAGTCCACCCAGCAGATTGTCGATATCGCTGAAGCCGGAGGTGACGCCCGAGATGCGGCCGCCGCGCTTCTGCGCCGCCTCGGCGGATTGCACCGCCCGGCGCAACGCTTCATGAAAGTCGAGCGGGCCCTCGCCATATTTGGAGCTTTCGCTGACGGCGTAAAGCGCCTTTTCGGCTTCTTGAATCTGCGCCTGGGGGGTTTTTTCGGTCGGCGCCTCATAGGCGGTATTGACGATGTCCTCGCCGATGCGGATCAGGCTTCGCCGCACCGCCAGATCATGGAGAATACGGCCATAATCGCGCACATTGGGCATCGCCGGCGCGGCCGAAACCAGGCCGGCCAGATAGGCCACGCCGCCCACCTCGACCAGACCGGGATCGGCCTTCATCGCCGCATGCAAGGTGAGCGGCGTCAATACGAAGGAGCCGCGCTCAAAAGCCTGCACCATGGTCTCGAAGATGCGGGCATGCAGCGGATCGTAAAAATGGTCGGGCTTGATCAGCGAACCGACCCGTTCCAGCGCCTGATTGTCCACCAGCACGGCGCCGAGCAGCGCCTGCTCGATGTCGATGTCGTAGGGGACGTGGCGATAAGCGTCTTGTTCCATGATTTTCTCAAAATCGCCGAAAGTTTCTAATTCCTGGCGCGGGGACCGCAATCAACCGATTGATGACGGTGGGAACAAGACCGAATCGGGATAGCTCACAGCTTCGCATGGCGAGCGGGGACAGGGCGTGCAGATGTAGTGTGTCGATCATGGCGGGCCACAATTCAGGCGGCTTCGAACCGCGCTGCGGGCATTCTTTTGCCGGCGGATCGCAAAAACAACAAAAGCGCCGTCGCCGGTTTTTCATCGCCGGCGGGCGCGACAGCGAATCTGTCGTGCGCGACGTCATCCTGGATTGCGCCGCGATCCGGCGACGCCCTTGCAAGACCGGTCTGGGTTCCAGATATATCCTCCCTAGCGCAAACCTCATTTGTTCACTTTATGTTCTAACGGGCGCGGGCGCAATCTTGCAAAGTCACCCAATCGGAATATTTCAGGGGCATGATCAAGCTGACGGAAAAACAATTCGCGCGTATCGCGCGGGCGTTGGCTGAGCCCCGGCGTTACGAAATCCTCAAGCAGATTGGCGCCTGCGAAATGACGAGTTGCAGCGCCATCAAGAAGGCGCAAGCGGTCACCCCCGCCACCCTCTCCCACCATATCAAGGAACTGGAGACGGCTGGCCTGATCGAGACCAGCCGGGCAGGCAAGTTCATGAACCTCACGGTCAAGCGCCCGGTTCTCAAGGCTTACCTGGAGCGTTTGGGCAAGATCTGAAACAGCTCCCGGCAAGCGCCGGGGATCCCCTGCTTGAATTTGATAATTTGACAATTATCTAACTGTCAGAGGATCAATTTCACTGGAGAGTTTCATGAGCAATCTCAAGCACAAAGTCGCGGTGGTGACCGGCGCCTCCAAGGGCATCGGGGCGGCCATCGCCCAGGCACTTGGCGACGCGGGCGCTTCGGTGGTGGTCAATTATTCCTCGGACAAGGCGGGCGCCGACAAGGTGGTGGCGAAGATTGCCGAAGCGGGCGGCAAGGCGGTGGCGATACAGGCCGATGTCGCCAAACCGGCCGACATCGCACGCCTATTCGCCGAGGCAAAGAAGCAGTTCGGACGGTTGGATGTGCTGGTCAACAATGCCGGCGTCTTCAAATTTGCTCCACTCGATGAGTCAGAGCCGGAAGAATTCCACCGTCAGTTCAACATCAATGTGCTGGGCACCATCCTTTCGGCGCGGGAAGCGGCGCGTTATTTCGGCAATGAGGGCGGCAATATCATCAATGTCTCTTCCGTCGTCAGCCAGGGCGCGTTTCCAAACTCGGTGATCTATTCGGCCACAAAGGGAGCGGTGGACGCCGTCACCCGCGTTCTGGCCGCCGAACTGGGACCAAAAAATATCCGCGTCAACACCATTGCGCCGGGCATGATCGAGACCGAAGGCGTCCATAGCGCCGGCTTCATCGGCGGCGATTTCCAGAAAAATGTGGAAGCCACCACACCGCTCGGCCGTATCGGCCAGCCCGATGACGTGGCGCGGGTGGCGCTGTTCCTGGCGTCCGGCGAGGCCGGCTGGGTGACGGGCGAACGCATCGCGGTGGCGGGCGGCAACCAGCTTTGACATCGCGGGCGCGCTGGGTCCATTGCTCAAATCGGTTCTGCGAACCGATTTGAGCAATGGACGCGCCGAGTTTGGGCGAGGCGCAGGGAAGGCCGCAACCTCCCCTGTTAAAGTGCCTTGATGATTGCCATAGCAGCGGCTGGATTTTTCGCCTTGGCGCCGCTGATAATAAAGAGGAAGACATCGCGCTTCGTTTTGGCCGCTGCCTTGGCCCCCAGCTTCAGGTCTTTGGGCGTATCGCCTGCCTGCCACTCTTTTGCGCGAGCCGCCCATCTGGCGATGGCAGCCTTGGAATAGCCCAGCTTTTCTTTTTCGGTGGTGCCCATCAGGCGGGCATAGACGAAATCGGCGGTCACGTCGGCGATGCAGGGAAACTCGCTGTCGCATCCCGCGATGATGGCGACGCCGTGCCCGCGGCAGAGAGCGACAAATTCCTCGCAAGCGAAGCTTTCGTGACGCACTTCGACCGCGTGGCGCAGCGGCAGGCCGTCATGGTTTTTTGGCAGCAAGGCCAGAAAGGCGGTGAAGTCGTCCGCGTCGAATTTCTTGGTCGCCATGAATTGCCAGTTGAGCGGACCGAGTTTTTTCCCCAACCGGGTAATGCCGCTAGTGAGGAATCTTTCGATGGACGGTCCCGCCTCGGCCAGCACCCGGCGATTGGTGGCGAAGCGCGGGCCTTTCAGGGTGAAGATGAATTCGTCGGGCGTTTCGTCATGCCAGCGGGCGAAGCTTTCCGGCTTTTGCGAGCCATAATACGTGCCGTTGATCTCGATGGCGGTGAGCTGGCGGCTGGCATATTCCAGCTCGCGTTTCTGGGGCAGATCGGGCGGATAGAAATTGTCGCGCCACTCGTCAAACACCCAGCCACCGACACCGACATAAATGCTCACGAGAATGCCTTTTCATAGAGTTCGGGCCTGAAACCGACCAGCAGCTTGGCGCCTTTCTCAAGCACAGGCCGCTTGATCATCGAAGGCTGGGCCAGCATCAGGGCGATGGCCTTCTTTTCCGTTAGCCCTTCCTTGTCCTTGTCGGGCAGCTTGCGGAAGGTGGTGCCGGCGCGGTTGAGCAACGTTTCCCAGCCCAGCGCCTTCACCCATTTCTCCAGTTGGGCGCGGTCAATACCCTGGGTTTTGTAATCGTGGAATTCGTGGGCGATCTTGTGCGCATCCAGCCAGACGCGGGCCTTTTTCATCGTGTCGCAGTTTTTGATGCCGTAGATCGCGGTCATAAGGAAATCTAGCCGCGCAAAGGCCAGCGGTCGAGCACGACATGCGTGCTTTTTCCGGGGAGGCTACGGATAAAGACGAATTCGGTTGCCGTCCAGCGCAGGGGCCGCACGGAAATTTCCGGAATGGCCCTATCGGCATACAGCAACGTCATGTGCGGCGTGTAGCGAGGATTGGGCGGGATCTTCAGCCATTCCTTATGCAGCGCTCCGATCAGGTCCCGTTGCAGCGTAACAAGCCCCGTGACGCCATCGCTACCTGTCAGAACCACAGCTTCGTCTTTTCGGACGCGAAAACTCATGGCGCGATCGAAATTAACCTCAAAGGGAGCCAGGTCAACGCGCTTTGCGGCGGCGCTGACTTTTTCCAGGACCGTCTCTTCACGCTCCGTTAGTTTGAAGAATTCCACCAATGTGACATGCAGATTTTCGAGCTTGACCAGGTTGCCGCGCAGTTGATGGTCACGCCTGATCCAATCCGCCAGCGCTGTACCGGCTGCCGCGGCTTCCGGCGATGGCCGCGTCGCCAGAAAGAGATTGGGTACCAAGGGAATCCCCCTCCCTTTTCGCCCCGGTTCTGAAGAGTGAGCCCTAATATGCTTCTGCTTTCAACCATTGTTTCCAAGAGGCGATGGCCGATCCCGGCCAGGACCCTCGCGGCGCGCCCGACCTGGCGCCGCTGTGGAATATCCTCGACCTCACGCCCGAGGGACGCGATCCAAAATGGTATCCGAAGTTGAGTTATTGACGAGCGTGCTTGCTCACCGCTTGCCCGAGACCTCTGCGGGCGCGGGTTCATTCGGGCTCAGCCAGCGATAGACAAAGCCGGCAAGAAGCGCGCCGGCAATGGGCGCGACCCAGAACAGCCAGAGCTGCCCGATCGCCCAGCCGCCGGCGAATAGCGCGGGGCCGGTGCTTCGCGCCGGATTGACCGAGGTGTTGGTGACCGGAATGGAAATCAGGTGGATCAGGGTGAGGCAGAGGCCGATGGCGATGGGTGCGAAACCGGCCGGGGCGCGGCCATGCGTCGAGCCCAGGATCACGAACAGGAAGGCGAATGTCATCACCACTTCGCACACCAGCGCCGCCGCCATGGAATAGCCGCCCGGCGAATGCTCGCCATAGCCGTTGCTGGCGAAGCCGGCATGCACATCAAAACCGGCATGGCCGCTGGCGATCAGATAGAGAATCGCCGCCCCCGCGATGCCGCCCAGAACCTGCGCCACAATATAGCCCGGCAGGTCGGAAGCGGGAAA
>DATMNL010000026.1:0-57053 GCA_035568995.1 Rhizomicrobium sp.
CCACCTCCGGCTCCATCCAGAACAATGGCGGCGTCATCGCCACCAACACCACCACCTACGATCTGTTGGGACGCGCCTTCCGCCTGGGCGTTCGGTTCAACTACTAGAAACGTTTCGGCATCAAGGAAAAAGCCCGGCAGCGATGCCGGGGATATAGGAATAGGCCGGCCAGGTGACGCTTTTGGCAACACCTGGTCGGCCTTTTTCATTTTTCACGATTGCGATGTCCGCTTTGGACCCAAAGCGGACATTCCCACCCGTCCCAAAATCTCAGACTTCGCCACCGAATTTGGACCAAACGACGGCTACCCCAGGGGAAAAGGGTTGCCGCCTTTCTCCCTACTTGAATTCAGGTCCGGTGACCCAAGCCACTATGGCCTTGCGCATGCCCGAGGTTATGGGGGTGACGCGATGGATCATGTAGGAAGGAAAAGCAACGGCAACACCGCGCCCCTTTGGCGTGGAAATGGACTCGGTTCCGATGTTGAACTGAAGCTCGCAGCCTTCATAGCACGAGGGATCAGTCAACTGAATGGTCATTGACAATTTGCGGGGCGCATCCCGCCCTACATCCATGTGCCAGTTGTAATGACCGGACTCAGCGGCGCGATAGACCAGAAACTGCGGCGCTTCGTTAAAACCGCGCAAGTCGAACCGGTAAGAGCGGTCGTTGAAGGTGCGCGCAACGCTGGCAAGGCGTTCGAAGAACCACATGACTTCCGCCTTTCCCTGAATTGCGGCGGTCTGGGTGCTACGGATCGCGCTGTTGGATTGGCCGGGGGTTGATGCGTTGAATAAGCCTTTGTCTAATGACAGCCCGTCGCAATAACGCTCCAGGCGGTCGAGTTCCTCATCGGTGAACGCGCCGACGCTATGATCGTAGTATGGTAACATGATCCCTTCCTCGTGACGGTGCCATTAATCAGCCAGACACTTCGCGCTAAAATAAGCGCGGGCAAGCATGGGTATGATTTACAAAAGGCGCACAATAACATAGCGGCCATCAAGGCAGATTTCAAATTATGCTCGTATAACCCCGTGCCGCTTCGATGATCTGTCTGGGTTGAGGCAGGCGCACGAGGACGCCAGATCCCAGCAGCTTTTCGACGAGATGCGTATCAGAAATCGCAATGCGATCTTGATAGAATGCGCGTGCCCGATTGCGGTCCCCGGATAGGATCACGTCGCGAGATGCCAGATGAAAGGGGCCAATCGGGTCTGTCCCCCACCACTTATCTGAAATGCGGCCGAGCGTGGTGTATTTGGTCCAAAATGATTCGAATCCGCAACAGGGATAGTGCAAAATGAAAGCCCCTGTGCTGGATGCAATATTCGTGGTCCCCTCGCTACGCCGAAACTTGTGTACGCCCGCGGGTTCCAATGAATTCGCGGTCAGCCGCACAGCGGACTTCCCATTTAGATAATAGTGAAAATAAGGCCTCAACTGGGGAATCGTTTGCTCGGCATGACGAAGCGCGGGAATAAGTAAACTCTGTGCGAGCGCCGGCGGCGGCTTAAAAATATCCACCTCGCGAAAAAAATCGTCAATATTCTCGCGCGTTGGGACGGCTTCGTAGTTCGGATAATTGATCGCCTCATATGCCGTTGCTGTGAGAGATTCAAAATGATGCGCAACGGCCTCGTTCGGCGAGAAAAAGAGTTCGTCTGCATCAATGCTGAGTAACCACCTATAGCCGGCCGCGCGGGCAAGCCCCATGGCGAATTCGACGTTGAGCTGTTGGCGCGCCATTACCTCGTTATCAACGAAGGCGTTAAGACGCGGATAGCTACGCAAGTCGCGCCATGCCTTCCTTAGCGTCAAGTCGTGCGGAATCGCGGTCACGCCCGGCATAGCGCCAGCCCTGCGCAGGTCCGGGTCATTGAGATCATCGAAAAACAGGAACATATGCGCAAAACCTATCGCGCGATGATAGGCAACAAATGAATCCAGCACCGGGCCGGCGTTACGCAGCGTGGTGATGATTGCGGCCGTGCCTGCTTTCGACATCGACGAATCCTTGAATCGCTACAGTCAGGCCCGGAGATTTGGCGGCTCGCGTGATTGCCTCTGCGCTTGATCGCTTGGCATTCGGTTTCCTCAACCACCCAGCCCAGGGCAGGACCGTAAGGGATATTGAGACATATGGAGGGGCAGGGACAACAAGGGAATTTTCGGGCGCAAGTCCCGATAAAGGTAGGAAGAGTCCACAAACTGCACCGCGCTATAGACAGATAGCCCCGTGCCTAGCAGCAGCGTAGCGGCACGAGCGCAGCGAGGGAGGCGCTGCTCGAAATGGTCCGCTGGACCATTTCGCCCGCCTTTGGCGGGTCGCGGCTAATCCGGCCCTTCGCTTGCGCTCCGGGCGTTCGCCACTCTCGCAGGTCCGCTGGACCTGCTCACGCGCTCCGCGCGCCGTGGCTAGCCCCTTTGGCGGTCGCGGCTCGCTCCGTATATCATCTGCCGATGACCCAGCCTTCTCCCGCCGATACGCAGCGTCTCCTCCTTGAGGCCAGGGAATTTCGCCAGAAAGCGCGTTTCGAGGACGCCCTGGCGCGTTACGACCAGCTTCTCGCGCACCAGCCGGATTTTTTCGAGGCCCTCTACAATCGCGGTATCCTACTTTGGGAAATGAAGCGGGACGAGGATGCGCTGGCCAGCCTTGAAAAGGCGATTGCGATCCGGCCTGGCTATGCCGCGACCTGGAACAATCGCGGCAATGTCCTGCGCAATCTGGGGCGCCACGAGGAAGCCCTGGCAAGCTTTGACCAGGCGTTGTCGCTCAAGCCGGATTTTCCGGGCGCGCATTACAATCGCGCCAATGTGCTGTTGCTCAATCTCAAACGCGCCGAGGACGCGCTCGCCGCTTACGACAGGGCGCTGGCGCTCAATCCTGGCTTTGCCGAGGCGTGGAACAATCGCGGCAACGCTCTGTGCAGCCTGGGGCGCCTGACGCAGTCGTTGGCAAGCTATGATAGGGCGCTGGCGATCCGGCCTGACTTTATCGATGCCATGAACTGCCGTGGCCAGGTTCTCTTCGAAAGCAACCGGATCGAAGAGGGCATTGCGAGTTTTATGCGCGCCGCCGCGCTCATACCCGGGCAAAACCCGTTGGCTGATCCGCCGCATAAGCTCCGCCATGACCGCGAACAGCAAGACTATCTGGCCGGCATCAGGGGCAGATATTCCGCTCCGGCGGGTGCCCGGGTGGCGGGGTCCGCCGTTGCGCCCAGCAATGGCGCCGCCGCCGAACAATGGCGGACGAAGAAGCCGCAAATCGCCGTAGTCGACAATCTCCTGACGCCGGCGGCGCTGGAAGGGCTTCGGCGCTTCTGCCTGGAACCGCCGATGTGGCGCAGGTCATACGACAATGGCTATCTTGGCGCCTTTCCCGAGCAGGGCTTCGCCTGTCCGCTGCTGGGACAGGTTGCCGAGGAATTGCGCGGCGCTTATCCCGCCATCTTTCGCGCCCATCCCCTGCTGTACATGTGGGGATTCAAATATGACAGCCAGCTCACCGGCATCGCCATCCATGCCGACGAATCCGCCGTGAACGTCAATTTCTGGCTGACGCCGGATGACGCCAATCTTGATCCCCAATCGGGCGGGCTGGTGATCTGGGATGTGGCCGCGCCGCTGAACTGGGACTTCCCCAAATTCAACGCCGATTCCACGGCGATTCGGGATTTCCTGGCCAAGGCCGGCGCCAAATCCGTGACCGTGCCCTACCGGGCAAACCGGGCGGTTATCTTCGATTCGGACTTATTCCACGAGACCGACCAGATCCGCTTCAGAGAGGGCTATCTCAACCGGCGGATCAACGTGACCATGCTTTATGGAAGGAGGGAGCGGGATCACCTTTGATTCCACACCGGCAATGACAGGTCCGCTTTGACAAGGGAACAGCAGGCACTGCAATTGCTTCAGGCGGGACGCTTGCTTGAGGCCGAGCAGCTTTATCTGGAGGTCTTGAACGCCGAACCGGCCAACTTCCGGGCACAGAATTTTCTGGGGATCATCCGGTTTCAACAAGGGCGGTACGCCGAAGCGCTCGCATCGATCGGTGCCTCCCTGAAATTGAATTCCAATGCGGACGCGCTCTCGAACTACGGCAATGTGCTGCAGGCGCTCGGGCGCCTGGAAGAGGCCGTGGAGAGCTATGACAAGGCGCTTGCCATCGAGCCGAAGCTGGTTAATGCGCTTTACAATCGCGGCGTCACTCTTTCAAACATGAAGCGCGCGGCGGATGCGCTGGCGAGCTATGACAAGGCGCTTGAGATCGCCCCAGACGATTCCGGCATATGGATGAACCGCGTTCCCGTCCTGGTCGATCTGAATCGCCCCCAGGAAGCCCTGGCGGCCGCCGAAAAACTCCTGGCGGTGGCGCCGCAATATGCCGAGGCCTGGAACAATCGCGGCATCGCGCTGCAGGCCCTGCAACGTTTCGAGGAGGCGCTGGCGAGCTACGGAAAGGCCCTGGCGATCAAACCGGACTATGCCGAGGCGCACTTCAACCGCGGCAGTGCCTTGCAGTACCTGGCGCGCGGCGAGGAGGCGCTGGCCGGTTTCGCCGCCGCCGTGGCGATAAAGCCCGATTTTGCCGAAGCCTGGTATAATTATGGTGTTGCGCTCCAGGACGCCCGTCGCCTCGACGAGGCGCTGACACGCTACGACAAGGCTCTGGCGGTCCAGCCGGACTATGCCGATGCGCTGTTCAATCGCGCCAATGTGCTTAGCGATCTGAGACGTTTCGAGGAGGCGCTGGCGGGTTACGGGCAGCTCCTGGCGGTGGCACCGGATCATGCACGCGCCTGGAACAATCGCGGCACGATCCTTTGGAACATGAAGCGCAGCGAAGAAGCCCTGGCCAGCTATGACAGGGCCGTGGCGCTCGAACCCGGCCATGCCGAATTCCTGTCCAATCGCGGCATTATGCTGTGGGCCGAGAAGCGGGACCTCGCTGGCGCCATCGGAGACCTGGAAAAAGCGGTTCTTGCCGATCCGGAATACGATTATTTGCGCGGAGAACTTCAGCATTTGAAAATGCAGGCTGCGGACTGGCGCGGCTATGAACAACAAACCACGGCGCTTGAGGCGGCGGTGCGCGCGGGCAAGCGGGCCGTGCAACCCCTCTATTATCTGGCCATTTCGGGAGAGCCGGCGGATTTGCTGGCCTGCGCGCGCACCTATAGCGGACATTTGTACCCGCCGGCGCCGGCGCTATGGACAGGAACAACTCGCCGCCATCGCAAAATCCGCCTGGCCTATCTCTGCGGCGAGTTTCGCGAACATCCCATCGGCTTTCTGACCGTCGGTCTGTTCGAGCTTCATGACAAAAGCAAATTCGAGATTACCGCTCTCGACAGTGGCTGGGATGACGGCAGCGCCACGCGCAAGCGTCACGCGGCGGCGTTCGACAAATTCATCGATATAGCGAAGCTGTCGGACACGGCGGTGGCGGAGAAAATACAGGCGGAAGAAATCGACATCCTTGTCGACGTCAACGGCTATACGCGAAATCACCGCATGGGTGTTTTGGCGCGCAAGCCCGCGCCGCTCCAGGTCCAGTATCTGGGTTTTCCCGGCACTTTGGGCGCCCCCGCCATCGATTACATCATGGCCGACCATATGGTCATCCCGGACAATCAACGGCCTTATTACTCGGAGCATGTCGTTTATCTGCCGGACAGCTATTACCCGAACGATTCCCGGCGGGGGCTGCCGCAAACCGCGCCGCGGCGGTCCGCCTACGGGCTCCCTGAGTCGCCTGGTGGCAACCCCTTCATTTTCTGCAACTTCAACCACAGCTACAAGATTACGCCGGCCGTATTCGCGGCCTGGATGCGGATCTTGCGGAAAGTCGAAGGCAGCGTGTTATGGTTGCTGGAAAGCAACCGCCAATGCTGCGAAAATCTCCGGCGCGAGGCGGCGGCGCATGGCGTGGCGGGCGAGCGGCTTGTCTTCGCCCCGCAGACGTCGCAGGACAAGCATATGGCGCGGCTCCAGCTGGCCGATTTGTGCATCGATACCCTGCCTTACAATGCCCACACCACGGGAAGCGACGCTTTGTGGGCTGGGGTGCCGCTGGTCACTTGCCGCGGCCAGGCTTTTGCCGGACGCGTTGCCGCCAGCCTGCTCGGCGCCGTCGGCCTGCCCGAATTGGTGACGGACAACCTGGATGCCTATGAGGCGCTGATCGTGGCCTTGGCCGGCGATCCCGTGCGCCTGCGATCGCTGCGGCGCAAGCTGGCCGACAATCGGCTCAGCGCCCCATTGTTCGACACCGACCGGCACCGGCGGCATATCGAGTCAGCCTACACGACGATGTGGGACATGTTCGCTCGCGGGGAGCCGGCGCGCAGTTTTTCTGTCCCGTCACAGTCTTAATCGCGCGGCACGGCGTCAAAGGCGATAGTGGTGCGGGCAGCGTCGCTGTGGAACGGAATGGTGCCGTGCCACATGTAAGAGGGAAACAGCACCAGCCTTCCGGGCACTGGCTGGATGGCGCGGCGTAACCCCAGGCCGACATCGAAACTGGGCTCGCCGAACTTGATCCAGCCCTCCTTGGCCTTTTCGTCCTTCACCGCGTCGGGCACGCCGACATAATAGCAGGAGCTGATCCAGCCACCGGGATGGATATGATTGATGTGAAAGCCGCAATCGATCAGGCGCGACGACCAGGAGCCGGCAAAACGGAATCCCGCGCCGCAGCGGCCGCGAAACGGATGGCGGGCATCCGGCCTGGTTTCGGCGATGTAGCGCTCCACCGCTTCCGCCACGCGGGTCTTGAGCCTTTCGGCCAGGTCATGGCCCTGCTCGAAAATATGGCCGCGCGTCTGGCTGCCATGGCGCAGAGACTGGCGCAGCGGTTCGCGGGTCTTGGGATGGATCCGGCCCAACCATTCATTCAGTTCGGCGTTGAAGTCCGCCATACTGGAAAAGCCTTGCGGCGGCTCCAGGTCGAACACCCGGATCAAATCGTCATAGCCGTTGAGCATCTCGTCTCGCTCGTCGCCCATCATCCGCCAAGCCGTGCCCAGCACCGCCAGGCCCGTTTGGTCCACCGGGGAAAGGGTCAGGGATTTTTCCGCCATCGCCGCTGCTTTTTGCGGATCGCGGGCCTGTAGCGCCGTCGCGGCGCGCTGCTGATAGAGGAGGGCGCTTTCCGGACCGCCTTCCAGCTGCCGCATCGCTTCGTCATGGCGGCCCAGCTGGTTGAGCGCCGTGGCCGCCCCCAGGATGGCCTCCAGATTGCCGGGCTCCCGCGCTGCGATGCGGGCGTAAAGCGCATGGGCTTCTTGCGTCCGGCCGGTCTTGAACAGAAATCCCGCCTTGCCGATCTCAAGCCTGACGTTATGCGGCGCACGGTCATAAGACTTCAGAAAGTCTTCATCGCGGCCCAGCCGGTAGAGAAGTTCGTTGTAGACGTCATGGGCCGCCACATTCCCCGGTTCGCGTTTCAGAACCGCTTCCAGCAACGCCGCCGCATCGTCCATGCGCAGCATTTCCTCCAGCAGGTCGGCGCGGGAAAGATCGGCATTGCTGCTGCCGGGATCGAGCCGTGCGGCCCGGGCAAAACTCTCCAGCGCCGCGTCCTTCTTACCCTGGGCATACTGGGCCTGGGCGATGTTGTAGGCGAAGGCCGCTTTCATCTCGGCGCCGCCGGCCCCGGCAAAGCCTTGTTCCAATAGCGTCTCGGCTTCGGCGGGGCGTCCGGCATCCTTGATCACGATGCCCAGCGACAGCGCGGCCAGCCTGTGGCCGGGCGCCAGCGCCAGCACCTTGCACAAGCTGGTTTCGGCCTTGGCGAATGCGCCGCCGCGATGATGGAGCTCCGCCAGTTCATACCAGGCTTCGGCGAGATCGGGCTGGATGCGGACCGCCTCGTCCAGCGCCTGGCCAGCCTCGACGTCGCGCTTCAGCCGCTTCAGGGTCTTGCCCAGGTTGAGCAGCACATGGGGATGGCCGGGGCGGACGGCCAGCGAGCGGGTGAGAAGCGTCGCCGCTTCCTCAAGCTGCTCCTGCTCCAGCCGCACCAGGCCCAGCAGATGCAGGGCGTCGGGGCTTTCCTGCCCTGCCAGGATGCGTTCGGCCGAAGCGAAGTCGCCCTTCTCGAAAAACCGGGCGGCCTCGGCGACCGGATTTAAACTCTGGACCGGCATAAGCGGCAGAAATAGAGCAATTTTCCTGGCCTTCCTAGGAAAAGGGGCGGCGGGTCACGCCTGACAGGTCAAGAATGGTCGGGATGCATGCCGTTGGCCCGGTAAACCTGCGCCGCGGCGGGCGACGAGAGATACTTCAGAAGCGCTCCCGCGGCGGCAGGGTCCTTGGTGTGAGACGACACAAAGCCGACCAGCCGCGTCGGGGTGGAAATATCGGCGGGCAGCGGTCCCAGTATGTCGATGCCCGGTTCACCCATTTCGCTGAGGAAGGTGAGGCCGATTTCGACCTCGCCCTGGGCCACCAGCTTCATAGCGCCTGCTCCGCCCTGGGCGCGCTTGATTTTGGACCGGACCTGTTCGGCAATGCCCAGCTGGGCCAAAGTCTTGTCAAAGCTGACGCCGGCCGCCGCCCCGCCCGCGGGATCGGGATAGGTGACAGATTTGGCGGCCAATAGCATCGCCTTCACGTTTGCGGCGGTGGAAATGTCGGGCTTCGGCGCGCCTTTTTTAACCACCACGCCCACCGCAACACTGGCGAGTGGAGTCTGGCTTTTCACCACCACATTGCCCGACGCCAGCACCGCCGGAAAGGGCGGCTGTATGACCTTCACGTCGAAATCGTCACCCTCCGCGGCCTGTTTTTTGGTGCCCAGGCCGGAGCCGAATGTGGCTTTCACTGTGTAGCCGGTCTTGCTCTCAAAGCCCGGAATCAAGGCCTCGATCGCGGCCCTGGCGCCGCCAGGCGCGACAATGGTGATTTGCTCCTGGGCGCTTGCGCTCTGGGAAACGGCCAACAGCAGCAAGCCCAGAACGGGCATGGAAAGCAGGAATTTCATGGCTTTTCTCCCATGTGACAGACGCCCGTCACTTCAGTAGGATGTCTCTAACGCATTTCGCAATTTGCGAATACCGGGAGCTATCCATGAAAACCATCGTCGCGGCGCTTTTCCTTCTTCCTCTTATGCCATCGCTGGCCCTGGCCCAGAACGCCGCCCCGGATCTGGCCGCCGCCAAGTCGCTATGGGAAGGCAACAACACCCAGTGCCGCAACTGCCACGGCAAGACAGGCGAGGGCGCCTTCGGACCGGATCTCGCCGGGCGCGGATTGAACGCGGCCCAATTCCAGCAGGCCGTCCGCAAACCCTGGGGAATCATGCCGGCCTTTGTCGACACCCAGATCAGCGATGCCGATCTCGCCGGCCTCGCGGCTTATTTCGCCAGCCTGCCGAAAAACCCGGCGCCCGCCGCCTGGCGCTATACCGCCGAGGCCAGCGACCCGCATGGCCAGCAGGTTTTTCACGACGTGGGCTGCGCCCAATGTCATGGACCCACCTTCGATATGCCGCGCGGCACCCTGGGCGGGCTCAATGCCGATTTCGCGCTGTTCAAGGAGCTGATCTACACCCACACCGCCAAGATGGAGGAAGTGGACGCGTCCCTGGCCGCCGGCAATCCGCCCCCGGCCGCGCCTCAGGGCGGTGGCAACCGCCCGCCGCTGCGGATGGGCAATTTCAGTCCCACGCGCGTGACCGAAGCGCAGTTGAAGGACATTTATGACTGGGCGCGCAACGATATCGGCTTCCGTCCGCTGCTGCAGGGACGGCTTTCGCCCGGTATGGCGGCGGCCAATGGCGTCACCTACACGCTCAATCTCGCCAACAACGGGTTGAAGACCAAGGGCCTCACCGCGCAGGGCCTGACCGTTGACCTCGTCATTCCGGCGGGCATCACCGTGGCCGCGGCCACGGGCGATGGCTACAAAGGCGTCCACAGGGACGCTGCTGCCAAGGGTAATGTCGCCGAATGGTTGGTGCCGAAGATGGCACCGAAGGACAGGCTATCCTTCACCATCACTCTGTCCAAGCCCGGCACCGCCAGCGACAATCTCAAAGGCACCATCCGCTGGGCCAAGCCAGGGCCGAAAACCGGCCCGAACCTGGACGTGCAGAATATCGCGCCGCCGCCGCCGCCGATCGGCTGAGGGCCTTTACTTTACTTCGACCAGTTCAAGGGCCTCATGGCTGGGGCCTTCGATCATCACCGCGCGCGTGCCGCCAATGCGGAAAGGCTGGCGCAGGAAGGTGACATTCTCGGCTTTCAGCTTGGCGACCCAGGCATCCAGGTCGGGAACAGCCAGGCCGACACTATCCATCAGATGGCCCCGGGTTGAAACCAGCGGCTTGTCGGTCTGGTCCATGTACCAGCTCATCGAGACATCGCTGAAGGTCACGCCGGCGGTGGGATAGCGGTACATCCCTTCCTTGGTGAGCGACGGCCAGGTGGCCTCGCCGCGCGCCACATGGCAATTGGCTTCGGTGTAGACAGGCGCGGTTGCCGGCCGCGCCGGCACGGTCGCGTTCAGATGTTTCTGATACCAGAGCTGGGCGCAGAAGGGCTCGTCTTCCCACATGTGAACATGATTGAAGCGTTCGGGATTGCTGGCGCCCGCCACTTCGATGATGGCGTTGTCGGGACCTCGCAGATAGGCAAAGCCCGCGCCGCCCGCCGGTTTGATGCCCTTGGCCTGGGCTTCCGCCATTTGTGCCCTGGTCTCGCCCAGGCCATAGACGCCGCCCATGCCGGGATAGGTGTCGCTGCTGACGGTGACCGAGCCGTCGCCGATGCCGGTCCAGAGCGGCGCGAATTTGAGACCCTGCGCCACCAGCCCATCCACTTTCTGGCGCTGGTCCGGCGGGTTCCAGCCGAAATGCCAGAAGGTGGTGATCTGCGAGTCCGCCATCGGCGGAGCGCTCACCTTGTTGAACAGCACCAGCACATTGGTGGGCGAGGAGATCGCTGGAATGCCTTCCCACACTATGCGCTTGGTGGTGGGGAAGGCCTTTGTGTAGAAGGCGATTGCCGCGTCCGGGTCCAGCGTGTTGAGCATCAGGTGATGGAAAGCGGGCGGCGGCAGGGGCGCCGTCTGTGCCACGGCGTGCCCGCACGCCAGCACCAATGAAGCCGTCAGTACCGATTGGGTTTTCATGCCGCGCCCCTCCCTTGTTGTTTTTGCCTCCGCGCGCCGTCAGAAAAGATAGCGCGTGCTGATGAAGTTCGACTTGTGCTTGACCGCGATATCGTCGAGCAGGTCTTCGCTGGCCTTGGTCTGCTTGGCCGCGACCATGGAGCGGATCGAGAAAGACCTCAGCGCATCCGACACCGACAGGGTGCCTTCGGCGGAATCCTTCCGGCCGGCGAAGGGAAACACGTCCGGCCCGCGCTGGCATTGGCAGTTGATATTGACGCGGCAGACCTGATTGACCAGGGGATCGACCAGCCTGGCGATGGCATCGGCGTCGGAGCCGAAAATGCTGATCTGCTGGCCATGCTCGGAGGTGATGACATATTCGAGCGCGGCGTCGATCTGGTCAAAGCTCATGATCGGAACCACCGGCCCGAACTGCTCCTCCCGGTAAAGTTTCATGCCTTCTTTCACCGGATAGACCACGGCGGGATTGAACAGGGTGTGGGAGGCAGCGCCGCCGCCCTTGTTCATGATCTTCGCGCCCTTGGCCACGGCATCTTCCAGGCAGCTGGTGAGGTATTTGATCTTGTCCGTGGTCACCATCGGCGTGATCTTGACGCCATCTTCCCATGGCATGCCGATTTTCAGTTTTTCCAGCCCGGCCAGAAAGCCTTCCAGGAATTTGTCGACGATATTCTTGTGCGCGATGATCATCTTGATCGCGGTGCAGCGCTGTCCGTTGTAGGACAAGGACCCCGCCAGGCATTCCTTCACCGCCAGCTCGATATCGGCATCCGCCAGGATGATCGCGGCATTCTTGGCGTCGAGCCCCAGCACCGAGCGCAGCCGGTTGGCCTTGGGGTGCAGTTTCTTGAGCTCGCCGGCCACCTTGCTGGAGCCGATCAGGGTCAGGACATCGATCTGGCCGGATTGCAGCAGCGAAGGCACCACGGTTGCGCCGCTGCCATAGACCGTGTTCACCACGCCCTTGGGAAAAGCTTCGCTGAAGGCCGGCAGCAAGGAGGTGAACAGCAGCGAGCCGTGACGCGGCGGCTTGATGATGGCGCAGTTGCCCATGATCAGTGCCGGGATCAGGGTCGAGAAGGTCTCGTTGAGGGGATAATTGTAGGGGCCCAGGCAAAGCACCACACCCAGGGGCGTGCGCCGGATGATGCCAATCGTGTCTTCGGCGGTAACAAACCGCGCGCTGGTGTGATCGAGCTCTTTCAGGGCTTTGACCGTCGCCCTGATATATTCGATGGTGCGGTCGAATTCCTTGGCGGAGTCCGGATAGCTCTTGCCGATTTCCCACATCAAAAGACGCACCACCTCCTCGCGGGTGGAGAGGATCAGGCGCGTGAAATTCTCCATGCAGGCGATGCGGTCGGCGACGCTCATGGTCGGCCAGGTTCCTCGACCATTGTTGTAGGCGCCGACAGCGGCGTCCAAAGCCGCCTTGGTATCGGCCTCCGATCCCGCAGGAATGCTGCCCAGCACGGCGGGCGCCAGCTTTCCGTCTTCGCCGCGCACATAGATCGGCGACAAGACGGGCTTCATCTCGCCATGGACTTTGCGGAATTCGCCGTTCACCAGCGTATGGGCCTGGTGCACCGGCGCCGGAAGGCGATGCTTTTCTGGAATGGCGTCCAGGGTGGGAAAGGAATTTTCTAGATGACTTTGATTGATCACAAAAACCTCCAGGGACATGGGATAGACTTAAAGGTGCGTCAGCAGATTTGCGTCAGGTTCGTTTACGTGGACCTCGCCAGAAGGTTTGCTGGCTGCCCGTCCCCTATTTCATTTTTTTCTTGAGCCGGTCGCGCTTGCGACCTGCCCGGCAGACCATTCAGGCGTCAGCGAAAGCGGGGGGATTTTGCAGGTTTCTCCGGGAAAATCCAGCTTTTCTGCGGAAAAAATGGCGGGGATGGCCCGAGATTGGCCCTTTCTCCCCGTTCCTGACTATCCTTGTGTCGCAATAACGCAGGGGATAGCGCGGGCATGTTCAGGGCGACAAAAGGGCTGCCGGCCGTTGTGAAAGCCGCGCTGTTGGCCGCGGTCCTGGTTCCAGCGGGGGCAGGGGCCGCGCCGCAGGACGCTGTTCGCGCTTATGTGGGCGCGCACAAGAAGGACATCGTCCAGGAATATTTGAAGTTGGTCTCCGTTCCCGATCTGCATGGCGACGTACCCAATCTCAAGCGCAACGCCACCCTGCTGCTGGCGATGATGAAAGAGCGTGGTCTCGACTCTGAGCAGTGGGAAACCGCGGACGGCGTGCCGGTGATGTTCGGCCAGAAGCTAGTGCCTGGCGCCAAACATACGATCTTGTTTTACGCCCATTACGACGGCCAGCCGGTCGATCCCAAACGCTGGCAGCAGCCCGATCCCTTCGTGCCGATAATCCGCACCGGCACCATCGAGGAAGGCGGCACCATCATCGCCGATCCGCTGAACACCCCCATTTCCGATTCCTGGCGCATTTACGCGCGCGCCGCCGGCGACGACAAGGTCCCGATCGAAGCCATGCTGCGGGCGCTGGATTCCATTCGCTCCAGGCCAAAGGAAAATGTGAAGATCATCCTGGACGGCGAGGAGGAAGGCGGCGGCCGCGGCCTTGCCGAAGTCGTGCGGAAATATCCCGACAAGCTCAAATCCGATCTGCTGGTGATCCTGGACGGTCCGCAGCATGCCAGCGGCAAGCCGACCATCTTCTACGGCGCGCGCGGCGGCGCAAACCTTGAGCTGACCGTCTATACCGCCAAGCAGGGCATGCACAGCGGCAATTACGGCAACTGGATGCCCGATGCCAATGTCCGCCTGTCCCAGCTGATCTCCTCCATGGTGGATGCCCATGACAAGGTGATCATTCCCGGCTTCTACAGCGATGTGCTGCCTTTCGCGCCCGAGGCGGCGGCGATGATGAAAAGGGTGCCGGACCAGCCCGCCAAGATCCAGGCGGAGTTCGGCGTCGGCTCGGCGAGCGGCGCCGCCGGATCGCTGCAGGAGGGCCTGAACATGCCCACCTTCAGCGTCCATATGATGAAAGGCGGCGAGGTGGGCGGCGTCATTCCCGCCAGCGCCACCGCCGAGATCGCCATGCGGTTGGTCAAGGAAAACAGCCCCAAGACCATGGTGGACCGGGTGATCGCGCACATAAAGGCCCAGGGCTATTTTGTCGTGGATCATGATCCCGATGTCGCCACCCTGGCGGCGCATCCGCGCATCGCCAAGATCGTGTCGCGCGGCAACAGCGTGGGTAGCGGCGCCTGGCGCACCGATCCCAAGGACCCGCAGGCGGTCTTCGCCACCGCCGCTCTCAACGCGACATGGAACAATGATGTGGTCCGCATCCGCACCCTGGGCGGCGGCGTTCCCGCCGGGCCCTTCATTGACGCCTATCATGTGCCGGTGGTGGGCATTTCGCTGGCCAATTACGACGACAACCAGCATTCGGATAACGAAAATCTCAGGCTCGGCAATCTGTTTGACGGCATTGTGACCCTGGCCGGGATGATGAATTATTGAAGAGGGGCCGCCGCCAAAGAATAAAAAATTGAGCTAGCGGCAATCTAATGTCTCAGAAAGGACAGTATGAGTCCCACAGCCAGAAGCGCCGCGATGATCTGCCAGAACAGCACCGGCGCGCGCTCGTAGAAAGTGCGCGGCCTGCGAACCGCCGGTCCCATGCGGGCCGGTCCCGCCTCCAGTTCGATCGCGAAGGCGATCATGTCGGCAAAGCGGTCCGCCGGATCGCGCGCCACCGCCCTGCCGAGCGCCGCCGTGAGCCAGGCCGGAAGATCGGGGCGCAGGGCGCAGAGGTCAACCGGCCGCTCCCTGCGCGGCGGGCTGACCGCGTCGGGATTGGCGTAGGGAAATTCGCCGGTGAAGGCGCGAAACAAGGTGACCCCCAGCGCGAATATATCGGTGGCTTCGTTGCCCGACTCGCCGGCCGTCATTTCAGGCGCCATGTAAGCAGGCGTGCCCGGAATGTCCTGGGGCGGGAACTCTTCCAGCGCGGCGATGCGCACCACGCCAAGATCAATCAGCTTCAGCGCTCCACCACCTTCCAGGATGACATTGTCCGGCTTGATGTCACGATGGATGATGCCGGCGCGATGCAACGCCGCTGCTGCCCGTGCCAGTTTCACGCCAATGTCGCGTCCTTCCTCCAGTCCCAGCGCTGGCCGGCGCGTCAACCGCGTCTCCAGGAGTTCGCCCGGATACAGCGGCATGACGGTGTAGAGACAGCTCTGCCGTCCGGGCGCAAGATCGATGACGCGGCAGACAAACGGGCTGTTGACCGCGCCGGATGCCCAGGCCTCGCGGACATAGGCTGAGCGGTAGGTTCCCTCGGCAGCAGCCTGCGGTTTGGGAAATTTCAAAACCACCTCGCCGCCTTCCACCTCGTCCAGCGCGCCGAACAGCCGGCTATAGCGTCCATCGGACAAGAGCGCCTTGAGGGCAAAGCCATCCACGGTCTGGCCGGCGGAAGGCACCGCGATCAGCGGCAGCCGCGCCATGGCGGCGCCGATGTCGGCCGATGACGTGGCCGGCAACTGTACGACATCCAGCACCAGCGCCGTGCAATTGTCGCTGCTTCCGGCCTGAAGCGCCGTGTCGACCAGCGCGCGGGCGGTGACGTCCGGCGCCGATTGCCGGCGCAGGATCAAGGCGATGGTCTCATCCGCCAGTGCGCCATGCACGCCATCGCTGCACAGCAGAAAGCGGTCGTGCAACGCCACCGGCTGGGTTATGTAATCCAGCCGCACTTCCGGTTCGACACCCAGAGCACGGGTCAGTCCGCCGCCCTTGCGAACATGGTCTGTTGTCAGGCATGCGAGGCGGCCGCCGCTTATGCGATAGGCGCGGCTGTCTCCAGCGTGCAGGACGTGCGCTATGCGGCCGCGCAGCACCAGCGCGGTGAAGGTGCAGCCCATGCCTTCAAGCGCGGCATCGCGATGTCCCTGGGAATGAATCCAGCCATTGAGCGCGCTGACGATGACGGCACCGGCACGCTGTACCGCCATGGTTTCGGGAAGGTCGCAAAATCCGTCCAGAAAGCCGCGTACCGCAGTCTCCGCGGCAATGCGGCCGCCCTTGGCGCCGCCGATTCCGTCGGCAATCGCTGCGATTACGTCGCGGCTTGGATTTTCCAGTTCCCAGCCGAACACCGCACCGGCGAAATCCTGATTGTCCTTGCGCGGTCCCGCATCGGAAAAGAAGCCGACGCTTGCCCTGACGCCGTCTTCGATCATGGTCTTTGCTCCGGGCTGAAAACCGTCAGCCTGCCAGCTTGCAGCGGTCGAACAGGAAATAACCTCCGGTGCTGGAAGGGGCAACCGCCGTCAGCGCGCCGGATTTGCGGTCGAGCGTATAATTGCTGCCGTCGTGAACATCGTGCCAGGAAATCTCCGTCTGGCTGATGCTGGCGGAATTGGAATCCACAGTATGCCGGTCGTAATCGATGCGAATCTGCCAGGTGAAACCGCTGGCGGGATTGGTGCAGGTAATCGGGATTTCACGCGCCAACAGACCGGCCTGCGGCGGCGTCAGCCCCAGCGCCGCAACGGCAATGCTCCATTTCGCGATCATGACGGCTTCTCACCCGGTTTTGTCTTGGCCGTAGATTAAAGCTTCATGCGGCGCGTTTCGATGGTCCCGGCAGGCAGCCCGTTCCGTACGCTTTTTTGCTCATTACGCCCATTTTTTAAGCAGATTACTGGAACTTAATCGACCAGAATTTTGAGAAGTTCAACGTCGCCAAATAGTTAACAAAATCCTAACCGCGGCATATTTTTTGCGTCCCGCAAATATTGTCGAAGAATGCATCATCGCCTTACTTCCACAGCACCTCATTGCATCCGTGCATCGGCTTTCTGGGTTGAGATTTTTCGCTCGCAACAGCAAGGGGAGGAACTATGCTTATACCATCACCAAAATGGCTTGATACCGGCTCCAACGCCTGGCAGATGGCAGCGGCGACCTTCGTCGCTCTGCAAAGCATTCCAGGCCTGGTCATTCTTTATGGCGGCATCGTCAAGAAGAAATGGGCGATCAATTCCGCTTTCATGGCGATCTACGCCTTCGTTTCGGTGATGGTCGTCTGGGTGTTGTTTGCCTATAATATGGCGTTTGGGCCGCAATGGTTTCCCTTCCTTGGTAAACCCCTGCCGGCATTATCCGCGGACTTCATCACCGGACAGGCCACCGTCCCTGCGGCGGCTGCGGGCATGCCGCCCTTGGGCTTTCCAATGGCCACCATGATGTATTTCCAGTTCGTGTTCGCCGCCATCACGGTCATCATCCTGGCGGGATCGCTGCTGGGCCGCATGAATTTCAAGGCCTGGGTGATTTTCTGCCCACTGTGGATGACCTTCGTTTACACCGTCGGCGCCTTCAGCATCTGGGGCGGCGGCTGGCTGGCCCAGATGGGCGCACTCGATTTCTCGGGCGGCTTCGTCATCCATCTGGCGGCGGCCAGTTCGGCCTTCGTCGCGGCAGCGATCATCGGGCCAAGGCTCCAGGCCGACCGCGATCATTTCCCGCCCAACAGCCTATTGATGACCCTGGCGGGCGCGGGCATTCTCTGGCTGGGCTGGAACGGCTTTAACGGCGGCGATCCCTACTTCGCCAATGCTGACGCCTCCGCCGCGGTGCTCAACACCAACATCGCCTCCTGTGTGGGCGTCATCGTCTGGACCATCATGGACTCGATCCGCTACGGCAAAGCCTCGGTGCTGGGCGCGGTCAACGGCATGATCGCCGGCCTGGTGGCGATCACGCCTGCCGCCGGTTATGTCGACGGCACAGGCGCGATCATCATCGGCGTCTGCGCCGGCATCATTCCCTGGGCCAGCATGAACATCCTGCAAAAGACCAGCTTCATGATGAAGGTGGACGATACGCTGGCTGTGTTCTCGACCCATGGTGTGGCCGGATTGATGGGCGGGCTGCTCACCGGCGTCCTCGCCAATCCCGCGATGATCGAATATATCGGCACCGGCAAGGATGCGCCGGGCGTTTCGGGCACCGGCGGCATGCATCAGCTCATGGTGCAGGCGGAAGCCGCGGCCTTCATCATCGTGTTAAACGTCATCGCCACCTCGATCATCTTGTTCGTGATCAAGATCTTCGTGCCGCTACGTATGGATGAGGCGACCCTGAAGGTGGGCGACGATGCCGTCCATGGTGAGACCGCCTATGCCATCGGTGCAGAAGGCGAATAGTCGAAGAACGCGGGTTCTCGCGCCGGGCTTGACAGCCCGGCGCGAGGCCGGTTCCCGGATTGCCGCTGCAATACCGCCGACCTTTATTTGACACGCGGTGTCCCGAATGGTCCTTGGCTGGCGGCATTTTTTGAAAAACGGGCGTTGGTTACCCAATCTTGTGGTGGGAAGCCATGTGCAGCCGTATCTGTCTTTCGACGAGTCTTGACGAGATCGCAAACCGTTTCGAGGCAAGCGCCATAGGGGGCAAGCCCCGGCTGCGCCCGCATTGGAACATCGTCGCCGGACAGATCCTTCCCGCGATCCGCTGGAGTCCGCTGCTGCAACGGCGGCGCCTTGATCTGATGCGCTGGGGTCTGGTCTCCGCCTGGGCGAACAACACCATGATCGTGAGTTCCAATCTCGATGTGGCATGGGGCGGAGATATGATCCGCCGTTCGGCGCAGCGCTGTCTGATCCCAGTGGACAGCTTTTACGAATGGCGCCTCGCCGACAAACAGCCTTTCGCGGTCGCGCTAGCAAACCGGCAAATCATGGCGCTGGCGGGTCTGTGGGATTTGCGGATTTCGCCGCTCGGCGAACGGATCGAATGCTTCACAATACTCGCTACCGATACCAACGATCTCCTGGCGCCCCTATGCCGGCGCATGCCCGCCGTCATCTTTCCGGAAGACTGGGATCTGTGGCTGGGCAAGGAACCGGCCGCCGCTGCCCGAATTTTCGACCTGCTCAAGCCTTGCGCGGAAGATCGGCTGATGATCTGGCCGATTGACCGAAAGGTGGGCAACGTCAAAAATGATGATCCATCAATCCTGGCAACGGTCGAAAATCCCTGACGGCGCGGGATTCCGCTTTTGGCGCGTGATGTCCACTCCTCTCGCTGGTCCGCTCGCCGCCCGCCTTTTGGCGGACGAGGAGTTCCCGAAATATTGACCAAGGCATTGATAAATATACATTATAAGGCGATGCGGGGACCTACGCATGATAGCAGCCCGCCGGCATCAAATCGGGTATGGTTCAACGGATCTAGAGGAGTTCGCCATGCAGACCAGGAATGCCCTTGCTTTCGTGATCGCCATCGCATGCCTGGGGCTGTTGCCGGCGGATGCGCAGTCCGGGCGCCCAAAGCCGTTCAGCGCCTGGGCGCCCCAGCCGATCAAGCTGGCGCCATTCACGGCTCCCAACCGGCTGCATTGGAAGCTGGCTGATATTCTTGCCGGCCATAAGGGACAAAAGGATTGGGCACAGACGGTCGTCCTCACCCGTGACTATATCGGCCAGTACATCCAGATGGCGCCGGGTGAAAAGACCAAGACGCTCTTCTATGCCGACGACCGCGTTTTCTGGGTGGTCGAATCCGGCCAGCTCCGTTTCACCATCGACGGCCAGGCGCCCTTTGTCGCCAACAAAGGCTTCCTGGTGCAAGTGCCCTATCGGGTGCCTTACAGCATGGAGACGGTGGGCGATGCGCCTTCGCTGAGATTCGAAGTGCGCGCCGCGGGCGAAAAACCGTCCTATGTCACCAGCGAAACACCTAGCCCGATCCCCGGCTGGAAATATGTCCAGTCCAACTATACCGGGCGCGGCGCCTATGACGCCGCCAACAAGCCGTATCTGGATTTCCAGAAGGAGATTGTGGAAGGCGGCGGCAAGGGCGGCGGTTTCGTGAAGGACGACCATACCTGGGCCAATGTGATCCGCTCCAAGGGCGTTCCCACCCCGCCCGATACCGAGTGGGGCCATTTCCACGAGAATTTCGCGGAATTCTGGATCGTGCTGGAAGGCAAGGAGGATTTCCGCATCGAGGGCGAAAAGGTCTTCACCGCCGATCTCGGCGATATCGTCTATGCGCCGGAGGAACGCTGGCATCGCGTGACGGCGGGCGGCACCGGCTTCGGCACGCGTCTGGCGATCACGCCCCGCCCGCCCAGCCTGCATTATACCCAGCTCGGCGCGACAGGCGGGGATTAGTGTCCAGGCAGATAGGTTCGTGAGCGAATCCCGCCTCAAAAACCACTTGTTCCATGTCCGCAGGCTCGCCGTCTGGCTGTCGGAGCCGCTGGCGGTGCTGATCCTTGTGTTCTGCGCCACCACCGCGATCGCCCAGCCCTTCTATGTGCCGTCCGGCTCGATGGAGCCGACCTTGCAGATTGGCGACGCGCTGATCGGCAGCAAATTCGCCTACGGCTATAGCCGTTATTCCCTGCCCATGGGTCTTGGCCCTCGCTCCGAAACGCGCCTGCTGGGCCATATTCCGGCGCGCGGAGACGTGGCGGTGTTCAGTCTGCCGCGCGATCCCAAAGTGACCTATGTGAAACGCGTGATCGGCCTCCCCGGGGACCGCATCCAGATGGTGGATGGCCGCCTGGTCATCAACGGCAAAACTGTTCTGCTGACTCCCGCCGGCACGGGGCAAGTCGAAAACGAGGATGGCAGTTCCACCCCCGTCGGTCGGTTCACCGAGACCCTGCCCGGCGGCGTCCGGCACCCGATTTTCAAGATACGCTGGGATGGGATGCTCGACAATACGCGAACCTTCATCGTGCCGGCAGGCCATCTCTTCATGATGGGCGACAATCGCGACAATTCGCTGGACAGCCGTGTGCCCGCCGATGAAGGCGGCGTCGGTTTCGTGCCGGTGGAAAATCTGATGGCGCGCGCCGACGCGACGATCGGCTCCTACGACTTTCTGAACATGCACGGCCCGGCAAGCTGGCCGGGCCTGGTGCGTTTGTCGCGCTTCCTTCACGGCGTGACATAGCGCGCCGCCAGGCCAAGCCTCCTCGTTATACCTATTCATACATAACGACAGCGCGCGCCACGCTGTTATGCTCTCCTGACAATTCCTGAGTCATTGAGAGTCCCATGAAGAAAAACATGAGCCTGCAGACATCGCGCCGTACGCTCCTGCAAGCCGGCCTGGCGGGCCTTGGCGTGGCCGCGGCAGCGCCCGCCCAAACTGCCAATGGTCAGCCCGCCGATGACTATATCACCCCCGCTATGCGGACGCCGGGACGGCCTTTTACCGCTTATGGCATGCCGGCCTCCTACGAAGCGGGCGTCAAGCGCATTGTCACGCCGCCCGGTATTTCGCCCGGCACCGGCGTGTCGCGCACGCCGCTGGAAATGCTGGAAGGCATCATTACGCCCAGCGGCCTGCATTATGAGCGGCACCACAATGGCGTGCCGGATATCGATCCGGCAGCGCACCGGCTGGCGATACACGGGCTGGTGAAGACACCGCTGGAATTTTCCATGGATGCGCTGATGCGGTATCCACGCATCAGCCGGATGCATTTCATGGAATGCGGCGGCAACAGCGGCGCCAATTCAGGCCCCACCCCGTCACAGCAGACCGCCGGCGGCATTCACGGCCTGCTCTCCTGCAGCGAATGGACCGGCGTTGCGCTGGGCCCGCTGCTGGACGAAGCCGGCGTCATGCCCACCGGGACCTGGCTTCTGGCTGAAAGCGGCGATGCGGCAGGCCTCAGCCGTTCCGTGCCCCTGGCCGAGGCGCACGCGCAGGGCATCCTGGCGCTCTTCCAGAATGGTGAGCGGCTGCGCCCCGAACAGGGGTATCCGGTGCGCCTTTTGATGCCGGGCTGGGAAGGCAATCTCAACATCAAATGGCTGCATCGCCTGAAGGTGACGACCGGCCCGATGATGACCAAGGACGAAACCTCCAAATACACCCAACTCCAGGCCGATGGCCGCGCCCGCCAATTCAACTTCCTTATGCCGGTCAAGTCAGTGATCACCCGCCCTTCCGGCGGCATGACCATGCAGGGTGCGGGCTATTACGAGATTTCCGGCGTCGCCTGGTCGGGCCATGGCGCAATCGCGAAAGTGGAAGTGTCGCGGGATAGCGGCGCGACTTGGGTTGCCGCCGAGATGCCCGGCCCGGTCCTGCCCAAATGCCTGACGCGGTTCCGGCTGCCCTGGGATTGGGATGGCAAAACCACGGTGCTGATGAGCCGCGCCACCGACGATGCCGGCAATGTCCAACCCGTCCGTTCGGTCTGGATCGCGCAGTTCAAGCCGGGTCAGGGTTATCAGAACAATTCCATCCAGAGCTGGCAGGTCGGCGCCGACAACAGCGTGAAGAACACCTATGTCTAGATTCGCCCTCATCGCTTTCTTCTGCGTTGCCGCAAGCCCCGCTTTCGCCGCGGACGTGCCGCATTTCGGCGCGCCGGCGGATCCCGCGCGCGTCAAGGCATGGGACATTTCCATCGCTCCCGATGGCGCCGGCCTGCCGCCCGGCAAGGGCTCTGTCGCGGAAGGCGCGCAGGTCTACGCCGCGAAGTGCCAGTCCTGTCATGGCCCCAACGGAGAGGGTAAGCCGGCCGACCGCCTGACGGGCGGGATCGGCTCGCTGACTTCGGCGCAGCCGGTCAAGACAGTGGCGAGCTACTGGCCCTATGCCACGACGCTGTTCGACTATATCCGCCGCGCCATGCCGGTGACCGCGCCGCGCAGCCTGACGGACGCCGAGACCTATTCGCTGGTCGCCTATATCCTGTCGGTCGACGGAATCGTCAAAAAGAACGCGGTGCTGGACGCCAAGAGCCTGCCGAAAATCAAAATGCCGAATCGCGACGGCTTCATCGACATGTTTAACAAGACCGCGCCCCGATGATATTGCGCCACCGGTTGCGTGGCGCGCTCACGACATGGATTGCGGCTTCAGGCGCAGCGAAATTCAGGCATAGGCAAAAACCTTTGACTTGGAAATCGGATCGGCTATTCCTATGCCGATCCACATTCCAACACGATAAGCACCTATCCTCCGAACGGATTGCCGGCGATTGACCCCTTGCGAAAAGCGAAACTGTGGCGATAGGCGGAACGCGCGAACATGACCGGCAATGGCTTGAAACGGGTGGCGCGCGCGATATTAGCCGGGCTGGGGCTGCGGCCGGACCGGGACCGCCGCTTTCGTGGTGTCTTCTCTTCCTACCAGCAGGCGATGGCAGCGGTGCGCCCGGGCAAATTCGCCGGCTTCGACAATGACGCCAATGCCACCGCCAATTTTGAAGAGATGTGCAAACTGACGCTGCGGGACTACCCCGTGCTTTTCTGGCTGCAGAAGCTCGCGCCCGAAATCAAATGCCTCATCGACGCGGGCGGTCATATGGGAACGAAGTACCGTGCGTTCCGCGGGCACTTGTCCGAGTTGGACGGTCTCAACTGGGTGGTTTATGATGTGCCGGCGGTGATCAGGGCAGGCCGCGAACGGGCGCGCATTGATGGACTGAGCGCGCTTTCGTTCATCGACACACTTTCTGCCGCGCCTCCGGCTGATCTGGTGCTGGCGTCCGGGCTGCTGCAATATATCGACATTTCCTTCGCGGATCTCTTGCGCCAGCTGCCGTCGCTGCCGGCGCATGTCATTCTCAACAAGGTCGCGACGCGCGAGGGACCCAGCATCGTGACGCTCGAAAGTCGCGGTTCTGCCGAGGATCCCTATCAGATACGCAATCGTGCGGAGTTCGAGAAGTCCCTTCAGTCACTGGGCTATGTGATCCTGGATCAATGGGTGATTCCGGAGCTTTCCCACGTCATCCCCTATCACCGCTCTCTGGGCGCTTCCACAAGCCGCGGTTATTACGCAAAGCTCTCCGCTTGATATCCGCGCGAGCGCGCTGTTAACCGAGAAATACTTTTTGCGCCGACGCTCTGTGAAATGGCGTATCTTGACGCGCAAAGGCGCATTGTGATGTACTTCTTTTAGAGTGTGAATTGTTCTGAAGGGGTGAGCCATCACGCAGGCGGTGCGACAGACGGCGGCGCAGTCGGGGAAACCGGCTATGTCTTCCTTGATCAGCGATCCGGATGATGTTCACGGACGCGGCTTCAACGCGAACAGCTTTTCGTTTCAGCATTCATTCGCCAACCACCCTCTCTTTTCGCTCGACTCCATCCGTGAATTGGCCGGGCGATTGCCCAAGCGGCCGGGGTTCGTGCATTGGCAAAATGGTCCGGTGGGGGTCGACGCGTTATGGACCACGAACATCGGCCCCAGATTGTCGTTGGACGACACGCTGGCTGGCATCGCCGAGAACAATTCGCTGGTGGTCCTGAAGCATGTCGAACAGGATCCCGTGGTCGGGCCGATCCTCCAGGCTTTGCTGAACGAAGTCTGGGACCGCATGCCCGCCAAGGTTCGCCCCGACATCACGCTGGGCGAATCCCTCATATTCGTGAATTCACCGCGCCGGAAAACCGTCTACCACATCGATCTGGAGGCATCGCATCTGCTCCAGGTGTCCGGTCTCAAGACGCTCTATGTCTTCGACGGCAAGGGCCGGCCGCTCGTCAGTGATGCGGTTCTTGAACAACATTGTGCCGGCAATCAATCGAGCGCGGTTTACGATCCCAGCCGCCAGCACGAAGCCACCCGCCATGACATGGTGCCGGGATACGGCGCGCACATTCCGTCGCGCGCGCCGCACTGGGTTCAGAATGGCGACGAAGTCTCCGTCTCGATCAACATCAATTTCGATTTCCATTCCGTGCATCATCGGATGCGGCCGATCTATGCCCTGAACCACAAGCTTCGCAGACTGGGGATCAATCCCGCCGCGCCCGGCCGGCATCCGGTCATCGACGATATGAAAGTCGCGGTCTATGGCGCTGCGAAATGGCTGCGCAGCGCAACCTCGAAGCGTGACGCCGCCTACCCGAACTGGACGCCGCCGCGCCGCTAACGGCATTGCTGTCGTCTGTCGTCCTCCCTTATGCGGGCGGTCCGCCCCAACCCGGCGATTTGGTCATGAGGGCGGGGAACTTCGCGCAGGGGTGTCGCCGACAACATCCGCATTGTCTAAAACGGCGCCATATGGCGCGAGGAATTCAGGCGATTTCCCGAAATCCCCGACGTCTTGGATTGGTTCCGGGCGCCCAACCCGAGCGAGGCGATTGCCGGGAGTGGATGCACAACCGTTAACTGGCGCAGCCGCCGCCGCAGGGTGTTCAATAGCTACTGTGGCAAAATGCCAATCAATTCAGTAACCATAAGACTGCCCATTACAGGACTTTTAAGGCAACGGCATTATACTCTATCATTACCGATTACCTGGATTGGGCTGGGGTACAAGTAATGGTTGCGGTAATAGGCTCGCAGGCGCAATTACGCGCGGACGCAGGTGCTGGGTCGCCTGCCTCGGGCATCCATAGTACGAATTCGGCGCTGCAATCAAGCATAGTGACGCGCTTTGCCGCAGCCGTGCAGCGCGCGCCGCAGGCGATCGCGCTTTTGCAGAACGATGCTGAGCTGACCTATGCCGAACTCGACGAACACTCGAACAGGCTCGCCCATTATTTGCGCCGGCAGGCCGTAGGGCAGGGCGATCTGGTGGCCATACTTGGCCATCGCTCCATTGCGACGGTTACGGCGATATTGGCGGTCCTGAAGGCTGGCGCCGCCTACGTTCCCCTGGACACGGGCTATCCGGCCGAACTGCTCCGATTCATGATGTCGGATTGCGCTCCCGCCCTGGTCCTTGCGCTAGACCATAGTCTGGCAAATAAAGCATTTGCCGCGCCGGTCATGGACATCCAAACCGCTCTGGCCGCCGCTGCTGCCGAGCCGGGCACGCCGCTCAAAAACCAGACCGCGCCAGGCGATCCGGCCTATGTGATGTACACATCCGGTTCGACCGGGCGTCCAAAGGGCGTGACCGTTCCGCATCGCGCCGTTCTACGGCTGATTTCGGATCAGTCGTTTATCCATTTCGGTCCCGACGAGGTCTTCCTGCATGCCGCGCCGCTCGCGTTCGACGCCAGCACGTTGGAGATTTGGGGCGCGCTGCTTCACGGCGCCCGCTTGGCGATCCTCCCCAGCGCCCGGCCCTCGCTTCAGGACATTGTCGGGACCATCGCACGTCATCGCGTGACAACCGCGTGGTTCACCGCCGGCCTGTTTCATCTGCTTGTCGACCAAAAGCTCGAAGGCCTGCTTCCGCTCCGCCAGCTGGTTGCTGGCGGCGATGTGCTGTCGCCCAGCCATGTCCAGCGTGCCCTGGCGGCGCTTGCTGGCTGTCGTATCGTTAATGGATATGGGCCGACAGAGAACACGACTTTCACTTGCTGTTATGACATCCCGCGCCAAGGTTGGGGCAGCGGCTCTGTTCCCATCGGCATTCCCATTACGCACACATACATTCGGCTTCTGAACGACGATATGAAATCTGTCGCGGATGGCGATGTCGGCCAGCTCTGCGCCGGCGGCGATGGGCTTGCCTTGGGTTATTGGGGCGACGAGCGGCAGACTTCCGAGAAATTCGTGGCCGACCCTTATGCGCAGGGATCCCGCCTCTATCTTACTGGAGACCTGGCGCGCCGCCGTCCCGACGGAGCACTGGAATTCATCGGCAGGCGCGATCGCCAGGCGAAGATTGACGGCAAACGGGTGGAGCTTGGCGAAATCGAGGAGGGTTTGCGCCGCAACCCCGCCATCGCCGACGCCATCGTGGTCATGCGGGACGATGGCAATGGAGTTCGCCGCCTGACCGCCTATGCCAAGCCGAGAACCGTTTCGGCAAACGCGCATACCTTCGGGCAGGACGCTCTTGCCAGGCTGCGCCTGGAACTGCCCGCGCACATGATCCCTTCCGTGATCATGGTGCTGGAGGAATTTCCTCTTACGCCGAACGGGAAAGTCGATACGGCGCGGCTTCCTGCGTTCCGGTTGGATGAGCCGGCCATTGGCGCGTCAACCCGCAATACGTCGGAAGAGACGTTGTCAGGAATATTCCGGCGCATACTCAGGCTGCCGGGCATCGGCCTGGACAGCAATTTCTTCGATCTTGGCGCGACCTCTCTGAACCTTCTGGAAGCGCATGAGGAAATTGCCCGCAGATTTGGCGATGTGGACGTGATCGCATTGTTCGAACATCCCAACATTCGTGATCTGGCGGCGTATTTGTCGGCCAAGCCGTCGGCGCGCCGCGACGGCAGGCAGGCGCCGCCCAATCGCCAGGCGGAAGCGTTGAAGAGGCTGAGGGCTGCCAAATCGCGATGAACGACAACAAGCAGCCCGAACCTATCAACGCGCTTCCGGCGAACGCCATTGCCATCATCGGCATTGGCGGGCGGTTTCCCGGCGCCGACGACATGGAGCAGTTCTGGGAGAATATCCGCGGCAGCGTCAGCTCCATCACGCGGTTCTCCGACGCCGAACTGGAAGACGCGTTTTCCGACGAGGTTCGCAAGGACCCCCATTATGTTCGCGCCCGCTCCATTCTGAAGGACGTTGACAAGTTCGACGCCGAATTCTTCGGCATGCGTGCGCGCGAGGCGGACTTGACCGATCCGCAGGCGCGATTGCTGCTGGAATGCGCCTGGAAGGCGCTGGAGGACGGCGGCTACGACCCGGCGCGTTATCCGGGCGCCATCGGCATCTTTGCGGGCTGCAGCATGAACACCTATTTCCTGAACAATGTCAGCGCCCAGCGCGCGACCACCGAGGCGTTCACCAGCACCTATCAGGTCGGCTCCTACGACATGCTGATGGGGGCGCTGTCCGACACGCTGGCGACGCGCGTCGCCTACAAGCTCAATTTGCGCGGGCCCGCGATGACGGTGCAGAGCGCCTGTTCCACCTCCCTGCTGGCGGTTTCCCAGGCCTGCCAGAGCCTGCTGCTGTGTCAGGCGGACATGGTGCTGGCGGGTGCCGTCTCGATCACATTTCCCCAAAAGCGCGGCTATCTGCACCAGGAAGGCGGCATGGTATCCCCGGATGGGGTTTGCCGGCCGTTCGATGCGCGCGCCGGCGGCACCGTGTTCGGCGATGGCGCGGCCATCGTGCTGCTCAAGCGGCTGGAAGATGCCGTCGCGGATGGCGACCGGGTTTACGCGATCATCCGCGGTTCGGCCATCAACAATGACGGCAGCCGCAAGGTCGGCTTCACCGCGCCCAGCGTGAATGGTCAGGCCGATGTCATCACCGCGGCGCATGCTGTCGCCGAGATCGATCCTGGCTCCATCGGTTATGTCGAGTGCCACGGCACCGCCACGCCTCTGGGAGACCCCATCGAATTCTCAGGCCTCGTCCAGGCCTTCGGTCCTAGCGCGGACGGACGCGCCACCTGCGCGCTTGGATCGGTCAAGGCCAATGTCGGCCATCTCGACGTCGCAGCCGGCGCAACCGGACTGATCAAGGCCGCCCTGGCGCTGCATCACCGCGAGATTCCGCCACTGGCGAATTTCCAGGAACCAAATCCGCGCCTCAATCTCAAAGACAGCCCATTCTATTTCCCGTCAGCGCCGATGCCCTGGCCCGATGGCGCGACGCCCCGCCGCGCCGGCGTCAGCGCCTTTGGCGTGGGCGGAACCAATGTCCATGTCGTTCTCGAAGAAGCGCCGCCGGCACAGCGCGCAGGCGACGCCGGCGCGCGGACATGGCAAGTCCTGCCCTTGTCGGCGCGCAGCGAAACGGCGCTGGCGGAGATGCGGGCCGCCCTGGCGAAACGTCTCGCGGCCGACGAATCCATTTCGCTCGCCGATGCCGCATACACGCTGCAGCTTGGTCGCGGCGAATTCAACCACCGTTTCGCCTTGGCCTGCCGCGACCGCGATGAGGCGGTGCAAAAGCTGGGGGCGGCCAATCTGCGTGAGACAAAGTCCATCATGGACATTCCGGTTGTCTTCATGTTCCCGGGTCAGGGCGCGCAATATCCGGGCATGGGGCGCGGCCTGTATGAATCCGAGCCGGTCTTCCGCGAGCAAATCGACCGCGGAGCCGCGCTTCTGAAGCCGATCCTGGGCCAAGACATTCGTACCGTGATGTTCGGCCAGGACCTCACAGACGAAGACGCCGCCAAGCGCCTGGGCGCCACCCAGTTCGCGCAGCCGGCCTTGTTTCTGGTCGAATACGCCACCGCACGCCTTTGGATGAGCTGGGGCATCCGGCCCCAGGCCATGGTCGGCCACAGCATCGGGGAATTCGTGGCGGCGTGTCTTTCCGGCGTGCTGACCATGGACGATGCGTTGCGCCTGGTCGCCCGGCGCGGCGAGTTGTTGCAGAGCCAACCCGCCGGCGCGATGCTGGCCGTGCGGCTGCCTGAATCCGATGTACGTGACCTCTTGGGAGACAAGCTCGATCTGGCTTCGGTCAATGCGCCCTCACTGTGCGTCGTCGCGGGACCCTTCGATGCCGTCGCGGAACTGGAGGCACGGCTCATAACGCAGAACGTCGCGCACAAGAGATTGCACACCTCCCACGCCTTCCATTCGCGGATGATGGAGCCGGCGACGGAAAAGCTGGCGCAAGCGGCCGCGGCAATCCCATTCCATGCGCCCGAAATTCCTTACGCCTCCAGCACCACGGGCGGTTGGATCACCCGGGAACAGGCCGCGTCACCGTCCTATTGGGCGCGCCATTGCCGCGAGACCGTCCAGTTCGCAAAGGCGCTCACTACGGCATGCGGCGAACGGCCGGTTTTCCTTCTCGAAGTGGGTCCGGGTTCGACCTTGAACGCCTTGGCCGCGCAATGCCTGACAAAGGACCGCGCCGGCGCCATGGCCGCGTCGCTCGGCGATGCCTCGCGGACCGTGGACGACAACGCCGCCATGGCCGAAGCCCTGGGCCGGCTCTGGTGCGCCGGCGTCTGTCCCGACTGGGCGCAATTGCACGGACCCGGCGCAAGGCGGATAGGGCTGCCGGCCTATTCTTTTCAGCGCCAGCGCCATTGGATTGACGCGCCGGCGCCCGCGCGGTGTGCCCCGTCCATTTCGGCCGCCGAGACAAGCCAGCTGCCCGACGCCCCGGCGGACGTCGCTATTTCCGTTTCACCCGCAGAAGAAGCTTCCATGCCTACGTCATCTCCAGACCGCAAGAACCGTTTGCGGACGCAAATCGTCGATATCCTCGAGACGCTGTCAGGAGATCCGCTTGCGGAGCAGGATTCGGGCGCGACGTTCCTGGAGCTCGGCTTCGACTCTCTTTTCCTCGGCCAGGTCGCGCAACAGCTCAAAGCGAAGGTCGGCGTCGACATCACCTTCCGGCAGCTGCTCGGCGACCTCGCCACCATCGACGATCTGGCGGCGCATCTCGACTCGGCGCTTCCGCCTGAGGCGGTGCAGGTCGCCGCCAAACCGCAAACCCAGGCTGCGGGCGCCGCGCCCGCGCGCCCAGCCGCTCCAGGCCCCGCGACCGGCGACATCGCGGCGGTCATGCGGATGCAAGTTGAGGCCATGCAGGCACTTTTCGATCAGCAATTGCGTGCGCTTGGCGGCGCTCCGGCGGCCAGGGCTGCCGCGCCTGCCGCATCCAAATCTGAAGCGAAGGCGGCACCGGCGGAGAAGGAAGCCGCCAATCCGCGCTTTGCCGCGCACACGCCCGGCACGCCGGGCGTGGTGCTCAGCGAGGCGCAGCAGCGTCTCGTCGCCGAAATCATCGCCCGCGCCACCGCGCGCTCGCCCGGATCCAAGGCTTATGCCCAACGCTACCGGCCCGTGCTGGCCGATCCGCGCACCGCGGCGGGATTCCGGCTGGAATGGAAAGACCTTGTATTCCCCGTGGTGTGCGCGCGCTCGAAAGGCTCGAAGATCTGGGACGTCGACGGCAACGCGTATGTCGATCTTGTGAACGGCTACGGCCAGACCGCATTTGGTCACGCGCCCGATTTCGTTTGCAAGGCCGTCGCGGAGCAACTCGAAAAAGGCTTCGCGATCGGGCCTCAGAGCGATCTCACGGGCGAAGTGGCCGAGCTGATCGCCGAGATGACCGGATCCGAACGGGTGACGTTCTGCAATACCGGCTCGGAAGCCGTCATGGCCGCCATGCGCCTGTCGCGCGCGGCGACGGGCCGCAAGCGCATCGTCGTGTTCAATCATGACTATCATGGCCAGTTCGACGAAGTTCTGGTGAAAGGCGGGCGCCAGGGCGCGCCGCGTGCGCTGCCGATCGCGTCGGGCATCCCCATCGATTCCGTCACCAACATGGTGGTGCTGCCCTACGGGACCGATGAGAGCCTGGAATGGATTCGCCGGAACGCGGCTGAGCTCGCCGCCGTGATCGTCGAACCGGTTCAGAGCCGGCATCCTGATTTCCGTCCGGTGGAGTTCCTCAAGGCGCTGCGCGGCGTGACCGAAGCGGCCGGGACGGTCCTGGTATTCGACGAAGTGGTAACGGGATTCCGCGTGCACCAGGCGGGCGCGCAGGCCGTTTTCGGCATTCGCGCGGATCTTGCCACCTACGGCAAGGTGCTGGGTGGCGGCATGCCGATCGGCGTACTCGCCGGCAAAGCGAAATTCATGGATATCCTTGACGGCGGCCAATGGCGCTATGGCGACGAGTCCACGCCGGAAGTGGCGCCCACTTTCTTTGCCGGAACCTTTGTCCGCCATCCCCTGGTTCTGGCCGGCGTGCGCGCCACGCTTCGCTACATGAAGGCCGAGGGACCGGCCCTGCAGGACCGGCTGGCGGAGAAAACCGCCAAACTCGTGGCCGGCATCAACGCCGATCTGGCGCGGCGCGGCATCGCCACGCGCGCGGAAACCTTCAGCAGCTGGTTCCATATCAGCTTCGGCGCGGAGCATCATCTGGGCAGCCTGTTCTATCCCTTGGCGCGTTCCCTCGGCCTGCACATCCAGGAAGGCTATCCCTGCTTCCTGACCACCCAGCACAGCGAAGCCGATATCGCGTTCATCGCCTCGGTGTTCAAACAGTCGCTGGATGCGCTGCAGGCGGCGGGCATCCTGGCCGCGGCCGCGCCTTCCGATGCCGTCATGGCGGCGCCAGTTCCTCAGTCCGCGCCCCAATCCCCGGCGCCGCTTGAGGCGCCCCTGACCGAGCCGCAAATGGAAATCTGGCTCGCGGCCCAGTTGGGAGACGAAGCGTCGGCTTCCTTCAACGAGTCCTTGAGCATCCGTTTGGAAGGCGATCTCGACGTCCAGGCGCTGACCGGCGCCTGGGACGATGTGGTGGCGCGCCATGATGCGCTGCGCTCGCGCGTATCGCCAACCGGCGCACGCACAATCGCGACCGCAGACCTCAAGCTGCCTTTGCCCGTCATTGATCTTTCCGGAACGGATGACGCGGAACCTGGCCTCAGGGACCTCCTGGCCCTGGACGCGCGCACGCCGTTCAACCTGACAGCCGGCCCGCTGGCGCGCGCCCAGCTCGCCCGGCTGGGCGACAAATTGCATATGCTTGTCTTCACCGCGCATCACATTGTGTGCGACGGCTGGTCGGTGAACATCGTGCTCAATGAACTGGCGGCCTGTTATTCCGCTCGTACCGGGGCCCGTTCCGCCGGCCTCGCGGCCCCCATGTCCTTCGCGCGTTACGCGGTCCAGCAGCATGAACGCGGCGAGGCCAAGGCCGGCATCGAAGGCTATTGGACGAAACAGTTTCCCGATATCCCGGCCTTGCCGGACCTTCCCACTGACCGTCCGCGGCCCGGCATACGCTCGTTCGGCGGCGATACCTGCACCGATTTCATCGACGTCAACCTCTACCGCGCCATCAAGAAGGCAGGCGCGCGCCAGGGCTGCACCCTTTTCGCCTCGCTCTTCGCCGCTCTCCAGGTCCTTGTCGCGCGCCTGTCAGGGCAAAACGACGTTGTGCTGGCGGTACCGGCGGCAGGGCAAACCCTGCTCGAGGATGGCACCATCCTCGTCGGTCATTGCGTCAACCTGCTTCCGCTCCGCGTTCCGCTCGATCCGGCCGCGTCCTTCGCCAGCCATCTGCAGCAGGTCAAGCGCCGCGTGCTCGATGCCTATGAGCATCAGGACTTCACCTTCGGAACCCTGGTTCGCAAGCTTGCCATTCCGCGCAGCCTGTCGCGGCTGCCGCTGACCGAGATTCAGTTCAATCTCGAGCGCATCGACGAAGGCGCCGCGTTTGCAGGTCTTTCCGTAGCGGCCACGCCGAACGCCAAGGCGTTCTCGAACTTCGACTTGTTCTTCAACGTGGTGGAGTCCGATCGCGGCTTGCGCATCGACTGCGATTTCAACACGGATGTCTTCGACAGGACCACGGTTGCGCGCTGGATCGGTCATTACCGGACGTTGCTTGCCGCAATCGCCGAAGATGCGACCAAGCCGGTCGATGCGCTGCCGCTGCTTTCGCGGGACGAGCGCCGGTGGCTGGCAACCCAAAGCAATGGCCCGACCGCCGAATACCCGAAGCAGGCGATGCTACACGAGCTTATATCCGCTCAGGCGCGCCGCACGCCCAACCGGGTCGCCGCCGCCGACGAATCGCGCCAGATCACCTATGCCGAATTGGAAGAGCTTTCCAACCGGCTGGCCCGCCGCCTGCTGCGTGCCGCGCCAAAGCCGGGCGCGCGTGTCGCCGTGGCGATGTCACGTTCTGTGGACATGCTGGCGGCCCTTATCGCGGTTTGGAAAGCGGGCCACGCCTATGTGCCGCTTGATCCAAACCATCCGCCGGTGCGGCTCCGCCAGATCGTTGACGACGCCGAGCCACAGGCGTTCCTGTGCGATGATGCGGCGATTGCCGCCACCGCTCCGGCTATGTCATTCGTCATCCGCACCGATCTGGAGCGTGCTGAGATTGCCTTGCTGGATTCGGAGCCGCTGCCGGCCATGCAAGCCGATTCGAGCCGTGGCGCCTATGTGATCTACACCTCAGGTTCGACGGGCAAGCCCAAGGGCGTGGAAGTCTCGCACCGCGCCCTGGTCAATCTGCTCTGCGCCATGGCGGACGCCCCCGGCTTCACGGCCGACGACGTCATGCTGTCCGTCACCACCATATCCTTCGATATCGCGGGCCTGGAGCTTTATCTGCCGCTGATCGCGGGTGGCCGCGTCGTTATCGCTTCGCGCGACGAGGTCCGCGGCGGCTTCGGGCTGGTCGAGAGACTTAAGGCTTGCGGGGCCACCATGCTGCAGGCGACTCCAACCCTGTGGCGCATGATCGTGGAGGCGGGTTACCGCCCGAATCCCGGCCTCAAGATGTTGTGCGGCGGCGAACCATTGCCGCGCGACCTCGCGGACCAGCTGCTCGAGGGCGGCGGCGCATTGTGGAATATGTATGGCCCGACCGAAACCACCATCTGGTCTTCCGCTGGCCGCGTCGCCGGGGACGGTCCGATCCATATCGGTTCGCCCATCGCAAACACGCAATTGCACATTCTGGACGACCGCGGCAGGCTCGTTCCCATTGGCGTCCCGGGCAATCTGTTCATCGGCGGCGACGGCCTCGCAAACGGCTATTTCCGCAAGGCTGAACTCACGGCCAGGGCATTCCGCGAGATCGCCCTCGAAGACAGCGCCGCGCGGCGGCTCTATCGCACGGGCGATCTGGCGCTGCGCAGGCCGAATGGCGACATTCAGCTGCTCGGTCGCGCCGATACCCAGGTCAAGGTGCGCGGCTTCCGCATCGAGCTCGAAGAAATCGAGGCGGTGCTGCGGCGGGCCGACGGCGTCGCCGACTGCGCCGTGGCGGTTCGCGACGTTCATGCGGAGCCGCAGCTTGTCGGCTATATCGTCGCCCAGCCGGGGGCCAAACCCGCAATGGACGGGCTTGCGGCGCATGTGGCGGCACATCTGCCCGAATACATGGTCCCGGCGGTCTGGGTGACGCTCGAGAAATTGCCGCTGACCCCGAACCGGAAACTTGACCGCAAATCGCTTCCCGGTCCCGGCGCGGATTCCCGGTTGGAACGCGACGTGGTTGCGCCGCGCACACGGCTGGAGAACAGCATTGCCGGCATCTGGCGGGATGTCCTGAAGCTCGAAATCATCGGCGTTCACGACAATCTGTTTTCGCTGGGGGCAAGCTCTCTGCATATTTTCCGCATTGCCGCCCGCATGATTGACGCCAACCTGAATCTTCAGGCGAAGCATCTGCTGCATCACCCCACGATCGCGCAAATCGCCACGCTCATCGAGTCGGCTGGAATCGACGGCGCGCCGGATAAAGCCAGCACGCTTCCTTCCTTGCGGGATTTCCGCGGCGGCGCGCGGCGTGGGAAGCGCACCTCATGAACATTGAAAAGGGCGAAGGGTCTGTTTCCGAAACGGCGCTCGACGGCCGGACGCTCCTGCCGTGCACGCCAACGCAGGAACGGTCGTGGATCCTGACCCAGTTTCGCCCTGAGGATGCGAGCTTCTCGATTGCCGTCCTGTGGGAGATCAAGGGCGCGTTCCATTCCGCCGCCTTCGAGGAGGCGTTTCGGACCGTGATTCAGCGGCATGAAATCCTGCGCACGCGGTTTGTGGAAGTCGACGGCGAACCCATGCAGGAGGTCATGGAGAAGGCGGCCTTCAGCCTGTCCGTCATCGATTTCAGCATCTTGCCCGCGGCGGCGCGCCGCGATCGGGCCATGGAGATTTGCGACCGCGAATCGAAATTGCCGTTCGATCTTGCGGTGCCGCCGCTTTTGCGGGCCACGGCCATCCGCCTGGATGACAGCAGCGCCCTTCTTTTGATCGTGGCGCATCCTTCGGTGTTCGACGGCTCATCCATCGGCGTGCTCGGCCGAGAATTGGGCGAGACTGTCAGCGCCTTGCATGCGAAGCGGACTTTCGCACTGCCGGCGCTCGCTCTTCAATATGGCGACTACGCCTTGTGGCATCGGGAATATATTTCGAGGGGCGGGCTCGACGAAGACCGCCAATATTGGCAACAGACGCTCCACGATCTTCCCTATTTTGAACTGACGCCGGACTTTCCGCGGCCGAGGGAAAGGTCCCAGGTCAGCGGGTCCTTGAGCAGCCCGCTCGACGCCGAATTGGGGAATCGGCTGGAAATGGCGGCCAAGAAGAGCGGGATCACGTTCTTCGCCTTTGGTTGCGCGATCATCGCGGCGATGTTGCGCGAATGCACAGGCAAGTCCGACATCGTGATCGGCACGCAGGTCGCCGGCCGCAATGACGTCGATCTGGAGCCTTTGATCGGCGCCTTCGTCAACAATCTCGTGCTCCGCTTCAAGGCATCCGCAGACCGGTCCTTCTGCGATTTCGCCACCGAGGTTGCCGGAACGGTGCGGGATGCGCTTGTTCACCAGCACATGCCGTTCGACCAGCTTGTGCGGCTGCTCAACCCAAAGCGCGACATGTCGCGCATGCCGCTTTATTCGATCAATGTCATTCTTCAGCCGGCCTTCATGGAAGACGCCACCTATGGCGATTTTTCGCTGGTCAGCGCGCCCTCGCCAACCGTGGCAACGCTTACCGACCTGAACTTTCTCATGATCAAGCGCCCGGCGGGGTGGCGCATGACGCTGGAATACAACACTGATCTTTTTGAAAAACGCACGGCGGAGCGATTGTTCGATCTTTGGACGGCGGCGATTGAGGTTGCCGTCTGCGAACCCGCCGCCAAATTGTCGGATTTCGGCAAGGCGGCTGCCGACAAGGCGGCGCAATCCGGCGCGCACGCGGGATCGTCGCGCGCAGGCAATCAGGCGCCGGCGCTTCCCGCCGCCGGCGAGGTATCCGCAGCCGCCCATGGCGGGGGATCACAGGCCGCCGCCGCCGCATCCGCTCCCACGACCGAGGCCGACAGCAAGGCGATCGAGCAGAAACTGATAGGCATCTGGCGCACGATTTTGCGCGTTCAGGATGTGACGCCGACGTCGAATTTTTTCGATCTCGGCGGTCATTCCCTTTCCGCCTTGCGCATGCTTGCCAGGGCATCCCAGGTCCTTGGCGTCAAGGCGGATCCGGCGGCATTTTTCCGCATGCCGACCATTGCCGCCCTGAGCCGGTATTCCGCCGATTTGGAAGGCGCCGATCAGGGGCGGATCGTTCCCATCCAGCCGCTCGGGTCGCAGCCACCGGCGATCGCGATCAATGGCGCGGTTGGCTATTACAATTTTTACAACAGCCTTTCCGCAAAACTGGGCCTGGACCAGCCCCTCTTCAGTGTTCAGACATTTGATCCAGCCGTGCCTGGCGCGTCCGCTGGCCTTTTGCTTGAGAAAATCGCGTCGGATCATTTGCACCTTATACGCACGGCGGACCCGGTTGGGCCCTATGTTCTGCTGGGACACTGCGCCTATGGCGTGATCGCATTCGAGGTCGCCCAACAGCTTCGCAGGGAAGGCAAGACGATCCTGGCGATCGTGATGTTCGACAGTTGGGCGCCGGGCCATATGCAAAGCCTGAACCCGCTTCATCGCTTCCTGATGCGCCTGCAATCACGCTATCAGGTTCACAAGAATCGAATCAGTCGCCTGCTTCGGCGGGAAATGACGATTCTCGAATGTATCGCCTCGTACCGGTCCATTCGGGCAATTTACCGTCCCTTGATGAATATCGGCTTCGAAGGCGGGATGCAAAAAGGCATCACCGACGAGGAGCTGTATCTGGCTGACGTCGCTCAGGCGCGGCTGTCATATCGGCCACAGTCCTATGACGGCGATGTCCTGTTGATCGCCAGCGCCGATTGCGCGCGGGGCCCGCTGATAGATCCTGATTTTGGCTGGCGGAAATTCGTGAAGGGGCGAATTGCCGTCCGCTGGGTCGGCGGTTCCCACATGACGATGGGTTATGGGGGTGGCGCGGCTGTCATTGCGGAGCATATTCGCGCGTTTCTTCCGGCAAGAGACTGACAGCCTGGCCGGCGAAGGGACGGGCGAGCGTGATTCCCCACACCGAATATTTCATCAGGATCTTGATGCGGTTTGGAGCGGTCCCGCTGTTCCTTCTGCTGCTGATTGCCTCGTTGCTCTTGCTTCGTCACGGATCCAGGTTTTCGTTGCGTTTCAACCTTCCAAGTGTGGTCACTCCGGGGTTTCTTGTTTGTCTGATCGGGGCCGCATTGGCCATCGCGCCGGCAGCACTGCGCGGCACGATGGGCCTGGTCCAGGTTTTGCGCGCGGCGGTTTTAATGCCGCCAACGATTTCCGGTCCCTACCGTGCCGATAGCGCCACTATCACGCTTGCCGCTGATGCCGATGGGCAGCAAACAGATCGCAGGCCGATCAATTTACGGCTTTGGTATCCCGCCGATCTATCGCCCGTTCCGGCCAGGACAAATTCCATTGCCTGCCGCGAACTTGACTCCGTCATGCGTTTGCCCAAAGCACCGACACCCTATCCCTTCCTCCTGTTCGCACCGTGGCTGGGTGGAAAGGCAGACATGGCTTCGCTCCTGACAAGCAGTTTCGCCCGTCACGGTTATGTCGTTGCCGGCATTGACGATCCGGCGGTGGACGCCCCCGCGGCCAATGCCTCCGCGGCGGATGAGGAAGCCCGCTTGCGGCCATTCGATTTTACATCGCAAGAACAATACCAGGCGACACTGCAGCGGGGCACGCTGCGGGCTGAACAGGAGGCGGCCTGGGCGCTGGAGGCTGCCGATCGTCTTGCCGCCTGCGTCCAGGCGAGCCCGGCATTGCGGGACCGGATCGATTTCACGCGCATTGGCTTTGTCGGCTATTCATTCGGCGCCGCGGCGGCGGCTGAGGCGTCGTTCCTGGATTCGCGAATTGCCGCGGTCGTCAATCTAGACGGCTCCCAGTTCGGGCGGGCGGGGGAAAATCCGGTACCTGTTCCCTATTTCGTGTTCTTCAGCGATTTCGATCCGAAAATCGTGTCCAATCTCAATACGCCGCGCCGCTACGAATTCATGATTGACCAGCGTGATTATCGCCGCACGGATGAACAGTTGAAACGCCCGGACAGCTACGCCTTTATTATCCGGGGAAGCTTTCACGATACCTTCGCCGACCCTTCCCCTTTTTCCGAACGGACGACATTGCTGACATGGCTTCTGCTGGATCCCTATCGCGCGCACGAGATCGTTCAAACCTACCTGCTGGGATTTCTTGACGCCTATGTCAAAGGCGATCGCCGAGGCCTGATCGGTCCGCACGATCCTCGCTATCCCGAAGTGCGGCCATTCCATTGGTGATCTCCAGCGGGATCAGCGAGCCAGCGCCGCGCCGGCGCAGGAAATTTGACACAATGGTTACCGGTCGCACCCTTGCGGTCATCGCGCGATGGCGCCATGACCGCCATATCCCGTGTTCGTTAACTCCTTCACATCGCGTGCGTCGCGCCGGCACGGCCCGCTGGCCCCTTGGCGCCAGGGATGCCATCTGGACGGCTCGCCGGTCCTGCAGTATTTTCTGCGCATGACATATTTCGACCGGGCGAGTGTTAGGCCCCTGGAACTGGACCCGGAAATCCTGGGCCGTTCTTTCAATCACGAGCCTTTCGGTTTTCGGCACAATCTCAGCGGCCTCGATATTTTCCAACCGGGAGCGCTTGAATCTTTGGCGGGAAAATATAGCGGCCATGCGGGCGACTATTCCCTCGCATCGGGTGCAACCGCACCGGGGCAGCGTTTTCGTTCGGTGCAGCCTGTCGCCTTTGGCATAACCGACGCTTTCGCGCAGCTAAAGGAAAGACCCGTTCGAATTTTGCTGAAGCGCCTGGAAAATTATGATCCCCGATTTCGCGAATTGCGCGACAGCATCATTGAGACCGTGGTTGGTCAGCTGGGAGGCCTCAAGAACGACAAGATCGTCCGCCTGTTTTCCAGCGTCTTCATCAGTTCCGCGAAAACCCTGACCCCGTTTCATTTTGATCCTTCCATGACTTTCTTCTTTCAGATTTCGGGCGACAAGAGATATCACGTCTTCCCTCCGGCGGCGCTCAATGAACCCGAAGTCGAGCAGTTCTATTGCCGCCAGGCGATCGATATCGCCCAGGTGGATCTTGCCAGGCGCGATCCCGGGCAGGAGCATGTCTATGATCTTGCCGCCGGCAAGGGCTTCCACCAGCCGCAAAACGCGCCGCATTGGGTGGAAACACGCGAAGAATTATCGGTCTCCTACACGATCAGCTTTGATACGGTGGAAACGCGAAGGCTCGGCAGAACGCGGGGCTTCAACCATTACCTGCGAAGCCTGGGAATGAAGCCGGCGGCTCCCGGTATGCACCCGCGCCTTGATGCCTTCAAGGCGAGCGCGCTCGGACCTTTTATTCCCTTGCGAAAACTGGTGCGGGATGTCCGCTCGACCGTCAAGTCGGCAGTGGCGGCGCGCTAGGCATTTTTCAAAAGTGTTTCGCAGGCGCGCCGCCGGACGCGTGCTTCGCCATCGCTCAGGGGGCGTTCGCCGTTTTCTGCGTTTCGCCGGACTTACTCACCTGTTTTGCATCGGGACCAGGACGCCCGCTATCGGCCATGCGCGGACGTGACGGTTTTGCGGTGTCCGGGCCGGGGCTGCTGATCTTTGGCACGGCGCAGTCCACGCCCTTCTGCGTCAGGCTGGTGCAAAGTTGCTTGCCCTCCGCCGTCTCCACCCTCAGGCGGTAAAAGTGGCCCTTGCCCGGAAGATCGACGGCCACGATATGCGGGGAAAAGCCCGACAGCGCCCCGCCGGCTTTTTTGACTGCCTGTTCCCAGCCCGCCGTCGCTTCGGCTTCGGAACGCCAGGCGCCTAGCTGCACCTGCTGTCCGCCTGGACTGTCGGACGCCGGGCGAGGGGCTTGGTCCTTGCCCTCTGAAAAGCCGGCCCGCCGGATCGGCGGCGGCGGCGATGCGGTGGCGAGCTTGGCGGCGGGCGGCAGCGGCACGGCAGGGGCGGCTTGCGGAGTCACGGTTTTGGGCAGCGGTGATGCGGTGACGACTTTCGCCGGAGGGGTTGTGCCGCCCAGCGCCTTCAGACGATCCGCTGCCAGGCTGTATCCCGGATTGGCGGCAATCGCCTTGGCATAATAGTCCTTGGCTTCATCCGGCTTGCTGAGGCTTTCGGCGATTTGACCCAGACCGTAATAGGGATATTCCAGCGCCACATTGTCCGCGGCCAGGGCCGCCAGATAATCGCTGCGCGCCTCGTCCAGACGGTTCTGGCGCCGATAGGCGTTGGCGCGATTGTTGAGCGCGGTGGCGGAGCCGGGGTCAAGGCGCAACACCGCGCCATAATCCCCGATCGCGTCATTAAGCCGGTTCATACCGTCCAGGATCAGGCCGCGCTCCAGATAGGCGCGCGACTGTTGAACTGTAGTCAAGCTGTGGGCTTCGATCGCCTGGGTGAGATCGACCAGTGCAACATCGGAATCTCCCTGCAGCTGATGGGCAAAGCCGCGGTCCAGCAGCAGGCGGGCGCGGTCCGTGCTGTCCAGGCCCGCCTGGCTGAGGGCCGTATCGGCCAGCTTGAGGGCCTCAGCCCCCTTGCCCGCGGCCAGGGCGGACGAGATCTCGGGAAAAGGAAGCACCGGCGCCGAGCGCGCGGTCCCAGACAGCGCAGCCAGAGCCAGGACTGCCCCACAAACCCAGGTCCGTTTTCGCATTATGCTCCACCTCTCGCGCGGGTGCCGCAAATCACCGGAAAAGCCGGAGTCTAATAGTGCTGCCGAGTCATGAAAACATCGTTTTTTAATGCGTCCCACAATAGGGCAGCCGGCGGCGCTTTGCCCTCGTCACGGCTTTTCGGGACAATCGGCGCGCCGGCAGCGAGGCAATATAGCGGAAATTGGCCTGATTCTGTAAACAGGGACGGCTTTGGGGATTGTCCGTTTGCGGCGGCTGGGGCGATACTGCCGTTCCCTGACGCGCCGGAAAACCCCAAGCAATGGACTTGGGCAAAGCCTGCAATCGGCGCGTTTATGCCTGGAAGATTCGATTAAAAACCATGCGGATTGGCGGGTTGACTGTCAGATATCGGCTCCTGGGCGGAACGCTGCTCACCTTAGTTGCCGCCGCGCCCCTTTGCGCCGCGCCGGCGGATGAGGGATTTCGCAAGGGACTGTCCGCTTACCAGGGCGGGGACTATAAAGCGGCTATCCAGTTCTGGCTGCCGCTTGCCCAGAGCGAGAATGCGCCCGCGCAGGCCGGCCTGGGATTTATGTATTATAAGGGTGAGGGCGTTGCGATCGACAACGATAAGGCGGCTTTTTGGCTGCGCAAGGCCGCCGAGCATGGGCAGCCGGAAGGCCAGTTCATGCTGGGCACCTTATACTACTACGGCAAAGGCGTGACGCAGAGTTATGTCCAGGCCTATGCTTGGTGCGATCTGGCGCAGGATGCCGGCAGTGCGGACGCGTCTATGTGCCGTGACGCCTCGCTTCAGTCCCTGCCTTCCAATGACGACATGCAGAAAGCGTTTCGGCTTAGCACGGACCTGCACCACCGTTTCGCCCTGAAACACTGATCTGGTGGCCCAGCACCAGGGGCACGCAAGGCTTCTCAGTCTTCGTAATAGTTGCACCAGCCCCAGGGACTCACAGGACCTTCGACCACCACGCAGTCAATGGGATCGATGTAAAAACCGCACTTCATGCACATCTGGGCGGCGGGATGATCGCGGTCGACATAGCCAGCCACTTTTTTGCTCGCCTTGAAGGATTTGGTGGGAGCTGCGCCTGCTTCCAGCGCCAGCCCTGTGGCGGCAGCGCCGATTATGCTGCGTTGCAAAAAGCGCCGGCGGTGCAAGCAGACGGATTTGGTCTGTTTCATCTTGGTCATGCCATTCCAATTCAAGTCTTGCCAGATCGATATGGCAGATTTCCGGTTCGCTTTTTTTGCGCTGGCGCCGCTGCGTTCACTTCACGCGAATATAACGCCAATCTGCGCTTCGCTGAGACGAGCGGCGCGCAAGAAGTCTGTTGCGTGTCGGCAACCCCTTGCAATCTCGATAATTTGCCCATTTTCGTTTCACGACACGGTTGACCGGCTTTTTTCCACTACGCAAATTTGCGCTAGTCAATTGAATTGCTGACGTTAATTGTCACGCGTTTCTATTGCCAGAAAATTTGCCTTGTGATTAAACTTGAACCACGGGCGATGTTGGCGCAGTGGGCTAGTCACCAACCTTTTTGGGTTGGCTACCACTGGCGAATCAAGCCTATCTCCTGGTTCTTCTTTTCAAGGAGCCCCCATGTCGGACGCCGACTCCAATAAGACCGAAGCTGGTTCTTCGGGTAGTCTCCGCGCAACGCGGCGCACTGTCATAAAAGGCGCCATAGCCTCAGGTGTCGCCATCTCGGCGGTGGGCTATGTTGTTTACGAACGCGCACACCGCGGCCCTGCGGGGGGCAATCTCGGACGGCTGGTGACGTTGAACGTCAACGGCCGTGACCGCCGCGTCGATGTGGCGTCGCACGAAACCCTGGCGCACACCATTCGCTACAAGCTGGGCCTTACTGGCACGAAAGTGAGCTGCAACCGCTCCGAATGCGGCGCCTGCACGGTGATGCTGGATGGGGTGACGACGTATTCCTGCTCGACGCTGACCCAAAGCGTCCGCAACCGGAAAATCACCACCATCGAAGGCATTGCCGGTCCCACTGGCGGCCTGCATAAAGTGCAGCAGGCCATGATCGACGAACTGGGTCCCCAGTGCGGTTTCTGCACATCGGGCCAGGTGGTCGCGGCGGTGGCGCTGCTCAATCACAATCCCAAACCGACGCTGGACGAGGCGCGGCGCGGCATGTCCGGCAATCTTTGCAAGTGTGGCGCCTACGATCATTATCTGAAGGCCGTCATGCGCGCGGCGGAGGCTTAAACAATGGCAAAAGAAGATACCAACGCAGCTCCCAAATTCACTTATACCGAACACAAACTGATCGGCAAAGACTTCACGGTTCCCGATGTCGAGGCCAAGGTCACCGGCCGGGCGAAATATGTCGAAGACTTCCGGGCCGACAACATGGTCTTCTGCAAGTCCCTGACCAGTCCGATTCCGCACGCCAAGATTCGCAGCATCGACACGACGGACGCGCTGAAGATGCCGGGTGTGCTTGGCGTTCTGACCGCCGCCGATGTGCCCCAGTTTCCGCCGCCGGCCCAGGGCATCTTCGCCAAGGATGAAACCTTCTTTGTCGGCGAGCCAATTCTGGCGATCGCGGCAGACACTGAGGAACATGCCATCGACGCCATCGAAGCTGTCAAGATCGATTTTCAGGAACTGCCCCATGTGGTCGACCCGCTGGAAAGCCTTTTCCCGGGCGGTCCCAATGCGCGTTCCGGCGGCAATGTCGCGGCCGGCGGCGGCATCAAGTTCCAAACGGTCAAGTGGGAAGGCGCCGATTTCGCCACCGCCGGCGATACCAAGATGCCGCTGGGGCGTCCCGCCGAGGAATGGCACTATGGCGACATTGATGCCGGCTTCAAGAAAGCCAAGGTGATCGTCGAGCAAAACTTCGTTTCCGGCACCTTCTCGCACAACTGCATGGAGCCGCGCAGCACCTTCGCCTATTGGCAAGGCGGCAAGTGCTTCCTCTATGGCTCCAACCAGAGCCACACCGCGGCCATTGCCAATATCTCACGCTATGTCGGCATCAAGCCGGATCAGCTGGTGTTCATCGCCGAATATTGCGGCGGTGGCTTCGGCAGCAAGATTCCCGGCTATCCCAACATGGCCATCGCCGCCTTGATGTCCAAGAAGATCAACCGGCCGGTGATGCACACCATCTCCCGCTATGAGGAATATGGCATCGGCAGCGCCCGGCCCGGCTTCCAGGGCTATATCAAGATGGGCTTCGCGCCCAACGGCAAGATGCTGGCCGCCGATCTTTATATCATCCAGGAAAGCGGTCCGATGCCGACGGCGGGCGATTTCCGCGCCGCCGGCAACGCCATGTCGCTGGTCTATCAGCCCGAATCCATGCGCTTCCGCACCGTTCCGGTCTTGACCAACACGGTTCCGGTGGGCGCCCAGCGCGGCCCGGGCGAAAACCAGCTCACCACCATGATCGAACCGATGATCGACCAGGCGGCGCGCCAGCTCAACATCGACCGTTTCGACATCCGCATCGTCAACGCGCCGAATTCCGAGTCCAAGTTCGGCCCCGACCAGGGCCCGGTGACCAGCGCCTTCCTCAAGGACGCGCTGGCCCAGCTGCGCACCTTCGTCAAGTGGGAGGATCTCAAGAAGAAGTCCGGCCAGAAGAACGGCACCAAGGTGACCGGCATCGGCATCGGCCAGGGCTATCACTCCGCCGGCTCCAACGGCTTTGACGGCATGTTGCGCATCACCCCCGACGGCAAGCTTCACGTTCATACCGGCGTGGGCAATCTGGGTACCCACTCCTGGGCTTCGACCGCCCGTGTTGCGCCCGATCTGCTCAATGTGAGCTGGGACAATGTGGTGATCGAACGCGGTGACACGCGGCGCGGCTTGCCGTTCAACTCACCCCAGGCGGGCAGCCTCACGGCCTCCACGGAGTCGCGCACCATGTATGCCGCGGCGATGGACATGCAGGGCAAGCTCACCGACATCGCGGCCCAGATGCTGGGCGGCAAAGCGGCTGAGTATGAGTTGGGTGACGAGAAAGTCGTCCATAAGGGCGGCGGAAAATCGATCACCTACCAGCAGGCGGCGCAGAAGGCTGTGGAGCTGGGTGGCAAATATTCCGGCAAGGAAGTGCCCGACGAGCTTAATCCCGTCACCAAGGCCGCGGTCGCCATGATCGCGGGTTCCGGCCTGATCGCCGCGGTCAAGGACAAGCTGCCGCGCGTGGGCACCACGCCGGGCCTGACCTGCAACGTCGCCGAGGTTGAGATAGACACCGAAACCGGCGTTCTGGAAGTCAAGCAATGCTACAGCGTGGTGGATGTCGGCACTGTGCTCTTCCCGCTCGGCCTGGGCCACCAGATCGCCAGCGGCCAGATCCTGGGCACCGGCATGGCGCATCTTGAGCGTCATCTCTATGACCCCAAGCTGGGCATTCCCGCGGCGGTGGGCTTCCATCAGGGCAAGGTGCCAACCTATCTCGACATTGCGCCCAACATGCTGTGGCAGGCGGTCGGCAAGCCCGATCCGCATCACCCCCTGGGCATCAAGGGCGTGGGCGAGCCGTCGCTCGGTTCGGGCGCGTCCTGCATTACCTCGGCCATCGCTGACGCGATGGGCGGCCACCTGTTCAATCGCACGCCGGTTACCGCGGATATGATCCTCAATCACCTGTCGGGGCGCCCGCCGGCGCACAAGCCCCTGCAAGTCAACACGGTCTGAGGGAGAAGCGCCATGATCGTCAAAGACAGTATGGCCCCGTTTGAGCTGTTTCAGCCCACGCAGCTCAAGGACGCCTTTTCCGTTCTGGATTCATACGGCAAAGATGCCTGGAAGATGGCCGGCGGCTATGACAGCATGGACTGGTTCAAGGACCGGATCGTGCGGCCAAAGGCCGTGGTGGACCTGACCGGCATTCCGGAAATGAAGGGGATCAAGGAGACTGCGGATGGCGTCGAAATCGGCGCGCTGACCACCCTCACCGAAATCGAGAACAACCCCGTCATCAAGGCGAACTACAGGCTTTTGTCGGACGCGGTCGGCCATGTCGCCAGCCCGCAGATCCGCAACAACGGCACCATCGGCGGCAATGCCTCGCAGAATGCGCGCTGCCTCTATTTCCGCTACGGGTTGCCGTGCTACCGCGCGGGCGGCACCACCTGCTACGCCGACACGCCGGAAGGCATCAATCGCGAGCATGCGCTGTTCGGCGCGGACCGCTGCATAGCGGTTTCGCAGTCGGACGGCTCGCCCGCGCTGACCGCCCTGGACGCCAAATTCGTGATCCAGAGCTCCAGCGGCGAACGCGTGATCGGGCCGGAAGATTTCTTCGTCGGTCCCAATGTCGACATCACGCGCCTGACCGCGACCAAGCCCGAGGAAATCATCACCGCCATCCGCCTGCCCAAGACCTGGGCCAACGCGAATTTCTATTTCGAGAAGGTGACGGACCGTAACGCCTGGGACTTCCCGCTGGTCAATGTGGCGGCCGCGATCCGAGTCACGAATGGCACCATCGCCGACAGCCGTATTGTGGTTGGCGGCGTCAGTGCCATTCCCCATCGCCTGACTGGCGTGGAGGAGATCATCAAGGGCAAAGCCCTGGATGCGAGTATCGCTACCGTGGCCGGCCAATCGGCCACGCGCGACGCGCGGCCGGTGAACTATAACGGATTCAAGATTCCGCTGATGGCGAACCTTGTGACCCGCGCCATCCGCGAAGCCAAGGCCTGAGAGGCGCAGCGTGGAACTTTTCCGGTATGCGACCTCGGTATACGGGGATAGGCAAATCATTGGCGCGTCCTTTGATCTGCTGCAATACTTTGTGGCGGCCGGCGCGGTCGCCATCCTGGCTCATGCGATTTTCAAATGGGTCGTGCCATCCAATAAAGACACCGCGCATTAAAGGCGTGTGACCAAAAGGGCATTCTGAATGAGTTCGCAGGCGAGCAGGGCGGCTGTTGCAGGCTCGGATCAGGCCGGCCGCGTCCAGCGGCACAAGCTGGTCGACCGCATTTATCACTGGGTGATGGCGATCAGTGTCCTGACCCTGATGGCGACGGCCTTCCTGCCTATCGTCGGCTGGAAGTTCGAGTGGCTGATGATCCACTGGGTCACCGGGCTGATCCTGACGGCCGCGGTGCTGTTCCACATCATCCGCGCGCTGTTCTTCCAGAAGCTGATGAACATGGTGCCGGATGGCAAGAATATCAGCAGCCTGGGGATGGAGACCAAGACCGGCAAGTACAATCTAGCGCAGAAACTCTATCACCTGGCGGTCGCGGTGCTGATTCTCTGCGCCATCGCGTCAGGCCTTGTCATGCTGCGCAAGATCGACACGCCTTTCTGGAAGCGCGACCCTTATTGGTTCACCGATCACGGCTGGGGCATCATCTATTTCGCCCATGACTTCGCCGCCATGGCGCTGATCACCCTGGTGATGATCCATATCTATTTCGCGCTTCGTCCCGACGAGTGGCATCTGACGCGGTCCATGTTCCGCGGCTGGATGACGGCCAAGGAATATCAGGATCATTTCGATCCCAAGCGCTGGAACACCTCGGACGAGGCTTAAATCTGGCCCTTCCGGGGCCTCTTTGCCTGCTTCCTGTCCAGGCGCTATACGAAGCCTGGTCCCCTTCAAGAGGAGCTTTGATGTCGTCTGCCGATACTGCGCCCATGGATTTGGCCGGGGCCATTGATATCATTGAAGAGACTTACGAGTTCATGCTGGCCTATGCCGCCCAGGGCCGGGTCAATGACCTGGACGATTCCAGCGCCGGCATCCGCGCTTTCCTCAGGCGCTCGGAACAGGCGCTGGGCGTGATCGCCTCTGCCAAACTGCCCGGCGAGGCAGCACAGCAATTCCTCGATGTGATGAAGCAGGACGCCATGAAGGCGGGCGCCGCCCTGCGCCTGGTGCTGGCCCAGCCCGCCATCAGCTCTCAGGCCATCGACAATCTCAACGCTTCGATCCACCTGCGCGCCCTCCTGACCGATATCTTCCTGCTCGATGAGAGCCTCAAGATCACCGGAAGCTGACGGCAGGCGTGGTGAATTTTATGACCCTGACGCAATGTCCAATCTGAAAATTGGCATTATCGGCATCGGCGCCTTCGGCTCGCGCGTCGGCATGCGTCTGCTCTGGTCGGGGTTCCCTGACCTGATGGTCTACGACACCCACGAACAGACGCCCCGCGTCTTCACCGGCAATTTCGGCGGCCTCAGCATGGGATCGCCCAAAATGCTGGCGCAGCTTTGCGATATCGTGATTACCGCCCTGCCGTCTTCGTTGGAGATGCGCGACGTCTTTTTTGGCTGGGAAGGGCTGGCCACCGGATTCAAGAAAGACGGATTGGTGATGGACATCGGCGTCACCGATCCCCTTCAAACCGTGGCCATGGCCAAGGAACTGGAATCGCATGGCGTCCAGCTGGTAGATGCTCCGGCCTTTGGCACGCCGGAAGACGCGCGGGAAGGCCGGCTGACCATGGTGATCGGCGGCGCCGATAGCGCTATCGAACGCTGCCGGCCCGTGCTGGACAAGCTCGCCGCCCGCACCATCCGCGCCGGCGCCACGGGCTCGGCCCAGGCCGCGGCGGCGATCGCCGATTATCTGCGCGCCGCGCGGCTGCTGGCCGCCAGCGAAGCGATCCGGCTGGGCGGATCTTTCGGCATTGCGCCCGCCAATCTGCTCCAGCTATGCGACGCGCTTGGCGGCGCCCTGCTGCCGGCATTGCTGGAGCGGGAAGTGGCCAGCCGCCGCTTCAAGACCGGCCAACAGCTTGGGATTCTCCACGCCAATGTCGCCCTGGCAGAGCAGCTCGCGAACAACTCCGGCCTGCCGTCGCCGCTGCTGGCCGCCACCAGGGACGCGCTGGATAAGGCGGAAACGCAGCTGGGCTATAGCCAGGACATGAGCGCGCTTCTGAAATGGCTGGAGAGTCTGACGGTGGCCCCGCCGGAAGGGCAGGCAGCCAACAGCGGTCCTGAAAAGACAACGGGCCCGGCCTAGAAGGCCGGGCCCGTCATCCGTGCAAAACTGCCGCTAGGATTTCAGCATTGCTTGAGGCCAAGAGCCTTGGCAGCCGCGTCGGTGGCGGCCGTGACCTTGGCAATCAGTTCGTCGCCGCTGGAGTCCTTGATGCAACTGAGCTGGTAGTCGAACTGCCCCTTCTTGGTGGCAGACGGCTTCTTGGTCTGGATGTTGCAGCCGGTCGAGCAGGTATCGGCAATGACGGGAAGGGCAACCATGGTAAGGGCGCAGGCCAAGAGAGTGGCACCGATCGCAATTTTCATAATTCAAGGTCCTTGTTGATGAGGCAGCTTTAATTTACTCCAGAATCGGCAATGTTGACAAGTTCACTGGCGCATCACGTCATCTGGCAATCGGTTTCAACTGCCGCCGAAGCGGCCTATATCAAGGCATGAAAAAACCGGCTCTCCTTATTCTTGCCACAGTCCTCTTGGGGTGCCCGGCATCCTTCGCGGCGCGTCAGGCCTGGCAGGTCAAGCATCGGAGTGGCGCCTATGGCGAAGACTGGAGCATGTCGGCCTTCGCGGATGCCGACAGCGGGCCGGGGCAGATGAATCTGTACTGCGATACGCGGGACGGCTTTCGGGTGATGTTCTCGCCCCACCGCCTGGCCATGACCGAGGGTACGGGAAAAGTCGTCATGACGATTGATGGCCAGCCCCCCGTGACGCTCATCGCCAACGCCTTTGGCGACGATACCACCGACGTGGTGACGGTGTACCAGGCGGACAGAATCGAGAACGCGCTCTCCACCGCTGCCCACGTGGCGGTCAAATTCATCGGCTATGACAACAGCACAAGCGGGTCCGCCTTCACCTTCGAGAATCTCGCGGCGGAAAAACAGACTCTGTTGAAGGTGTGTCCGGTTTCTTGACCGTTGAGGAGAAGAACATGCTTCTTGGACATCTTGCGCTTGTTGTCGCCGCGGTGTTCTCCGGCGCCGCGATCTATGTGAGCCTTGTTGAAGGCCCAGCCCGCCTGACGCTGGATGACCGGGCCGCTTTGGCCGAATGGCAACCGGCCTACAAATGCGGCACCGCAATGCAGGCCAGCCTGGCTGCCGCTGCGTCCGCTATCGGCTTGGCAGCCTGGTGGCAGATGCACGCCAATCCGTATCTAGTGGGCGCCGTTCTTGCCCTGTTGCCATGGCCGTGGACGCTGCTTGTCATCATGCCGACGAACAAGGCGTTGCTCGCGCTGGGCCCGTCAAGCGCCGGTCCAGAAAGCCGCCGGCTGCTGAGGAGATGGGATAGGCTTCATCTTATGCGCACGGCGCTGGGTGTTGCAGCAACGGCATCCTATCTTTGGGGGACATTGACGCCCCAGTCCGTTCTCTAACACGGAAGACTTCAATTTCGATTCGCGAACGGCCAGGCCGCTCGCTTAAGCTCGTGGCGTTGGCCTAGCTTTTATTGGCGAGCGGTAGCGAGCTTAGAAAAGCTTGCCCGTGCCTAGCAACAGCGTAGCGGCACGAGCGAAGCGAGGGAGGCGTCGCTCGAATTGGTCGTCGCGACGCGCGCCTTACGCTGGCGCTAAGGCGCCTAGCGACGGACCAATTCGTTCGCCTCAGGCGAACCGCTCCTCACCCCGCCAGCGAGAAGATTGCCATCACGTCGCCAAAGCCCGGTCGCCCGTCATTCTTCATCAGGGGCTCGCCGCCATGGCAGCCGCCCGCGCCGACGGCAATATACTGCACACCATTGATGCGATAGGTGATCGGCGGGGTGCAGACGCCCGCGCCCATCGTGTAGTGCCATAATTTGCGGCCGGTCCTGGCGTCGAAGGCGTCGAAATCGCCGGTCATTTCGCCGGCGAAGACAAGATTGCTGGCGGTGGCCAGCGCCCCGCCATACATCGGGCGCGGCGATTTATATTGCCAGGCGATCTTGCCGGTCTGTGTGTCCACCGCCGAAAAGGTGCCGTTTGGCGAATATTTTTCCAGATCCGTCGCCATCGTCCCGCCGGCATACTGGCCGGTGATCGGGGTATTGGGGACATAAACCTGTTTGACCGGGTTGACGACGAAGGTGTGCGCCTCGTTCACGCCCATGGTGTAGAAATAATGGGTGAGCGGCGAGAAGGCGGGCGGCGACCACATCGCGCCACCCTTGTTGCCGGGCATGTAATCCGCCGGCGTCTGGGTGGGCGGTTTCATGAAATTGGCGCCGATGGTCACGATCGGATCGGATTTGTGGATCAGCTTGCCGGTCAGCCGGTTGACGATGAAGACGTTGCCGACCTTGCCGGCCTCGGCGGCGGCGGGCACCATTTTGCCGGTTTCGTCCAGCGTGTCGAACAGAACCACCGGAGCGCAGGCGTCATAGTCCCACACATCGTGCTTCACCTGCTGGTAATACCAGACCAGCTTGCCGGTCTTGGCGCTGATGGCGACGATGGAGTCGGTATAGGCGTTGTCGCCCGCCCGCGTCGAGCCGTCGAGATCGGGATTGGTATTGCCGGTGGCGAACAGGATCAGCCCGTTCTTGATGTCGATCGCCGCCGTGTCCCAGATCGAGCCGCCGCCATATTTCCAGCTGTCGCCGGCCCAGCCGTCGCCGCCAGGCTCGCCCGGCGCGGCGGTGGTGTTGAATCGCCACATGCGCTTACCGGTATTGGCGTCCAGCGCCTCCATGAAGCCGCGTGTCGGCCATTCCGCGCCCGCATTGCCCACCAGCACCATGCCGTCATACAGCTGCGGCGCCATGGTGAAGGAATAGAAGTGGGCCGGCTGCGGCAGGGCATCGGCATGGTCGGTTTTCCAGAGCAGCTTGCCGGTCCTGGCGTCCAGGGCCACGACATGCCCGTCAAGCTGGGCCGCGAAAACCTTGCCATAACCGACCGCGACGCCGCGCGCCTGCGGTCCGCAGCACTGGTCGCTATATTCCAGCTTGGGGATATAGGACCAGAATTCTTTTCCCGTCACCGCGTCATAGGCCTGGACCTGGTCATAAGCGGTCTCGATATAAAGTACGCCATCGATCTCGATGGCGGTGTTCTCGAAGGAATTGGCCACGCCCGTCTGTATAATCGCGGCCGGGCGGAGCTTGCCGACATTGCCGGCATTGATCCCGGTGAGCGGCGAGAAACGCTGATTGTCATAGGTACGGCCATAAAGCCGCCAATTGTCCGGATCGGCATTGGCATTTGCCCGCTGCGCGTCGGTGTTGGAGACCGGCGCGGTGATCGGCGCCATCGAGAAGGATTCGGGCTCGGCGTTCGCGCCGATGGCGGCGGCGGCTTCGCCCGCGCTTCCCGCCGGGGTTTGGGGCAGGGCGGCGGAGCTCCAGGCAAGACCAGCCACGCAGGCGATGCCGCGCAGCAAATACCCGGTTTTTGTCATCTGTTTCTCCCCCATGCGCCGGCGGAACATCCGGCGCCGTCGACTTTACGCCCGGGCCCGCGCGCTGAGAAGGGCCGGCTGTCATCGCCCAGCCGGCCTTTATTAATGGTCCCGGTCAAATTCGGCGTCGATGGTGAGGCTTACCTCGTCCCCTATGACGCCCATATAGCCGGTCATGCCGAAGTCCGAGCGCTTCATTTTTGCGCTTGCGGAAAATTCCAGCCTGTCGGCATTCAAATCCGGCGTTTTGAGCGTCACATCCAGGGTGATGGGCTTGGTGACGCCATGCAGGGTCAGCATTCCCGCCAGTTTGCCGATGCTGCCGGAATTCCTGACCAGGCCGGTGCTTGCAAAAGTGGCGAGGGGAAATTTATCGGCGTCGAAGAAATCGGCGCTGCGCAGATGATCGTCACGCGCCGCGATCCCGGTGGAGATGGAGCCTGGCGAGACATGGATCGTCACCGTTCCGTTCTCCGGCGCCTGCGGCGGGAACATCAGCCTGCCGTCGAACACCGTGAATTTTCCCTCCGTGGAGGAGACAAAAAAATGCCCGATGGAGAACAGAAACCTGCTTTGGTTCTTGTTCAGGATATAGCTGGCTGGCGCCGCCGCTTGCGCCCCTGCCGGCGCCGCCGGCCATCCCACCAGGGCAAGCCCCACCAGGATCAGGCCAGCGGCCAAACGGTTATGCGGGTTTCTGCGGGCCATCGATTACCTGCGGCGAGGGGGCGTCAGCGGCTGGTCCTTGAGTCCCCGACCAGGCTAGCATGCCATCCTCGTCCGGTAAGCGGGTATGGAGCGCGAAATGTTCAATCAGCTGATGCGGATTCTCAAGGCCCCCGAGCTTCCGGCCCGGCCTGATCTGCGCCTGTCGGTGGCCGTGCTGTTGGTGGAAGCGGCGCGCCAGGACGACCGTTTCGATGCCAGGGAACGGGCGGTGATCGAACGCTTGCTGACGCGCAAGTTCGATCTGGCGCCGGGGGAATGCGCCTCGTTGCTGGCGGCGGCCGAATCCCGCGCCGCCGAAATGGTGCAACTGCACGGCCACACCAGCGCGGTTTTCGAACAAATGACGCCGGATGACCGCATCGGCCTGGTCGAGATGCTGTGGGAAGTGGCTTATGCCGACGGCGTGCTGGACCCGGAAGAAGATCTCCTGATCCGGCGCGTCGCCGGGCTGATCGCCGTCACCGACCGCGACCGCGTTCTGGCCCGCCAGCGTGTCGCGGCGCGCCTGAAGGGACCGGGACCCCGAACCTGACAACGGCCTGCCAACGCCGGGTCTTTGCGTTCCCGAACCCGCCACCTGGGCCATGATGCTCATCGGCTTCGGCGCGGTTGGCTTCGCCATGCGGCGTAGGAAAAAAGACTTCTGCCCCAGCGCGCCTGTTTGACCGTCCGCCGGCGCTACAGCCGCTTTCAGTGAGGGGTCGAAGCCGCGGTTCGTTCGCCGCTGGCCCCTATGCCGTGTTCGTTGATCGTGTCCTGTGCCAGGTCAAATGTCACGTGCTTGCCGCCCGCATGTGCCACGCTGATCATGTCTTGACGGCTTAACCGCCCGACCAATGTGAGATGCACGCCGCCAAAATGGGCGGCTTCCGCAAGCCGTAAGCAGTCTTTGAGGCTCGCCACGGGGAGGACAAGGTTTCCGCCAGCGTGTAAATAGGCCTCGGCGTCGTCCACATTCATATCCTGACCTCGCAGGTGCCGCAGCGTGAACGCCAAGCACCGGGATTTGATCCTGGCGCTGCGCCGCGGTTGGCGGGCTTTAATTCGGGGGTAGCCCGGGCATCGGGCGGAAAATCGGGCGGTTTTCCCGGCAAAACGTCCCGGATAGGCATCCCGGGCTGTGACAAAAATAAATCATGAACCGCGTGCAACTTTCGCGCGACATAGTCTTTTAAGCCACAGGGTCAGTGCAAAACCGTACAACGGGAGGACCGTCATGCGCACAATTTCTTCACATCGCAATTGGGCATTGGTTTCTGGCGCCGCCGCGCTGCTTTTGTCCGGCGCGCCGGCATTCGCGGGAATTGTGCAGACCAACCTGGTCTCGGACATACCCGGTCTCGCCGTGGTGACCGACCCCGCGCTGGTCAATCCGTGGGGCATGACGTCTTCCACGACAAGCCCTTGGTGGATCTCCGACAACGGCGCCGGGGTCTCGACACTTTACAACGGCAATACCGGAGCCAAGAGCGCGCTCGCGCCGACGATACCGCCGGAATTGGGCGGAACGCCGCCATCCGCCCCGACGGGCGTGGTGTTCAACAGCACCACGGGATTCATATTGTCGAACGGCACCAAGGCCTCGTTCCTCTTCTCGACCGAAAACGGCACGATTGCCGGCTGGAATAGCGCCGCGGGGACAACGGCCATCGGGATGGCGGACCTATCGTCGCAAGATAGCGTGTTCAAGGGGCTGGCGATCGGCAGCGTGGGTTCGGCGAATTATCTCTACGCCACCGACTTCGCCAACGGCGCCGTCCATGTCTTCAACACCACCTTTGGCACCGCCACCCTGGGCGGAAACTTTACCGATCCGGGCCTGCCGTCGGGCTATGCACCTTTTGGCATCCAAAATCTCGGCGGCAAGCTCTATGTGACCTACGCCGAACAGGGCAGTGGCGGGAACGAAGCGCACGGCCTTGGCCTGGGCTATGTCGACGTTTTCGACACCAACGGAAATTTCCTCTCCCGTGTTGCATCCGGCGGAACGCTCGACGCGCCATGGGGCCTGGCAATTGCACCCTCGTCTTTCATGGACTACGGCAATGACCTGCTGGTCGGCAATTTCGGCGACGGCAGGATCAACGCCTACGATCCGACCAGCTTTGCCTATTTGGGCCAGCTCCTAGATTCGCACGGCAATCCGATCTCGATCGACGGGTTGTGGGGCCTTGGCTTTGGCAATGGCGCGAGTGGCGGCCCCACCAACACCCTCTTTTTCACCGCCGGTCTGGATGAAGAGAATCATGGCCTGTTTGGCGCACTGACATCGGTCCCCGAACCCGCCACCTGGGCGATGTTCCTGGTCGGCTTTGGCGCGATCGGCTTCGCCATGCGGCGCGGAAAAAGCAGCCGTACCGCGTAAGCGCTGTCACAAAAGCGTCGACACGCCGTTTTTCGCTGCGGGCTTCTCTTCGGCTTCCATGCACCGGTCGCCCTCGAAGGGAGCCGGCATGGCTTTCAGCGCGCCCGGCAGGTTTGTGCCACAAACCCGGACCGCCTAGGATGCGCGGGGAGCTGCCATGGTTCGCATTCCGCCGCCCATCTGGATGTTGCTGTTCCTGGCGGTAGCCGCCGCGGTGAGCTTCTATTATCCCGTTGGGACTGTTCCGCCCCGGCCCGTCCTCGGCGCCGTGCTGGTTGTTGCGGGTGCCTCGCTGGGTTTCTGGGCCTTCCGTCTTTTCCGGACAGAGGGCACCGAATTGAACCCCGCCTCCGAGGCCAACAAGACGCTGGTGGTGCGCGGACCGTTCCGTTTCACCCGCAACCCCATGTATCTGGGCCTGGTGCTGCTCAGCCTGGGGATCGCCTTCTGGGCCGGCGCGGTGCCGATGTTCGTGGTGCCCGTGCTGGTGTTCGCGGTCGCCAATTGGGTGCACATCCCGTTCGAGGAAGCCAAGATGCGCCACCAGTTCGGCGCCGCCTTCGATGACTACACAAGGTCCGTTCGCCGCTGGATTTGAGAGTCCCGATCCGGGACAGAAGGGCGATTTTCCCCCAATCGGCGTGCATGGTGATGGCCCGTGAATTGCACTTTGCCTAGTGCAATTGTCCGGGGTCCCGATCGTGAACAGATTTTCGTTCCAAATTGAGCCGACCGCTGAATTCGCGCCGGTGAAGGCGCCATCCCGCCTGGCGGCCTTGAAGCTGAAATATCTTGGCAACCCGCGCTGCGAAAAGCGGCCGCCGGGCGCCAGGACCGCGATGCCGCCGATTCCCACGCGCTTCGGCCAGGTCTGCAGCAGCCTTCCCACGCGCCCGTCGCGGCCGTCTTTGGCCTTACGCAGGCCCACGCGCGACCTTCCGGCTCAGCCAGTGCCATCGCCCGCGTCCCAGCCGTCCGAGACCGCTCCTGCGCCGATCGCGGTGGAATACAGGGGCTATGTGATCTCACCGATCCAGATGGGGGATCGCAGCTGGGTCGCTCACCACACGC